>NZ_CP106754.1:3923251-4577126 GCF_025642095.1 Kosakonia sp. ML.JS2a | reverse complement strand
TTGGATCAGCATAAAAAAGCCCTCGATTTTATTACCAGCTACTACGCCGATACGGTGGTGGATATGGGCACCACGTACAGTAAAGAGATCATTGCGCCGCAGATAACGGTCGTGCAGCAGCAACTGGCCGCACGTGGAAAAACCAATCTGAACGGCTATCTGAATACCTGGTGGGACAATCTTCAAGGGTATTTGAAGAATGGCAAAGTCACGCGTGACGCCTGGCTTGCCGCATGTAAGCAAAATAACTAAAGCAAGCAGGAGTCATTGGAATGATTACGTTAAGAGCATTACGTACAGCGATGGTGGCAGGTTTAATTGTGGCGCTGGCCGGTTGTCAGAGCACCGGTGGTACGGGCAGCAGCAATGGTTCTGTCGATCCTCGCCTGGCGAATAACCAGGACGTTGAGTTTTTTAATAAATCTGGCTGGCAGGCTTGCGCAGGCGGTGCTGCTTTAGGCGCGCTGGCGTGTGCGGTGAGTAACTCCAGTAATAAAGCACTCTGTATTGCAGCTGCGGCGATTGCTGGCTGCGGTGTGGGTGTGGGCGCTAACGCCTATCTGGATAATCAGCGTAAAAAGTATGCGTCCCAGGAACAGCAGCTGAATGCGGCCATTAAAGATATTCAGACTGAGAACCAGAAAATCCAGAATGCGACCAACGTGGCGAAAAGCGTGATCGCCAGTGACAAACAGACGCTGGATAAGCTGAATAAAGACATCGCGGCCAAAACCGCCAAAAAAGAAGACGTGCAAAAACAGGTTAAAAGCGTGGATGCCAACATTGCTTACCTGCGTAACACCATTGCAGACATGAAAAAACATGAGAAGCAGTGGCAGGATGTGTCCAGCGGGATTGGCAAAAGCGGTGCAGAAACGAAAAAACTGGACGGCGAAATTGCCGAAATGCACGCCAAAATCAACTCGCTGCAACAGGATCTGGACAGCCTTTACACCCAACGTACTGCGCTGAAAGTCAGTTAAGGAGAACAGAATGCGTTATGTATTGCTGGTGGTGGCTTCGGTCTTATTAGCGGGTTGCGCGACCAATGCGCGCGATTGCGATCCGACGACAGGCGATGTCAGCATTGTCACCAAATTTAACTGCAACTATTCCGGTACCTGGGATAAGCGCGTGGAGGAGAAGAAAAATACGCTCCAGCACGAGCAGGCGCTGAATAAAGAGTTTAAGGCGGTGTATGACGCTATTGAGCAGGAAAAAGCGCAAAGCAACGCCAGCGTAGCCAGTAAGCGTAAGTCTCAGCAGGCGCTGGAGCGTTCGTTGAATAACCTTGTGGTGCAGTTAAAGTCAAAGATGCAGGGTAAAGCTGCCGCCCAGAAAGAGTTGGCGAATCTGGAAAAAAGCATGAAAGAGGCACAGAACCAGCCTTCGGCCTCTGTAATGCAAAAACAGATGGAACTGCAAAAATTGCAGGATCAGGTAACGCAGCTCCAGCAAACGCTTGATAGTCAATAATCTTTTCCCCACGCGCGCTGGCGGGTGGGGGATCTTACCGGAGTGATTGCAATGAAACGATTCCCTGTTGCAGCCGGGGCGATGATGCTGATAGCTGGGCTGAGTTGCGCTCATGCTGCACCGCCGGAACCCGAGTTACTTTTTAATTGCGATTTGACGAACGGCAAATCTGTCACTGTTCGCGTGGACAATGACGTTCCTGCCTATTCTTATGGCTCCATTGAAAAGCTGGAGATGGCCTTGCCGAAAATCACCGGCGATAAAAGGCAGGTGCGCGTAGGGAAAATGGCGTTTTCCGGCGGCGGTGCGAGCTGGTACCGTTTTATTAATGGGCGCTACAGCTATGTGGTGTATAGCGGTATCGGGAAAGGCTGGGAATTTACCGGCTTAAAAGTCTACCAGGGGCAAAAATTGATCATGAAGAAAGCCTGCCAGCAAGGTGGTTTTCTGTCGAATCCGTATCAAGGTGAGAACCTGGTGAACGATGCTGATACCGGTGACGATGGCACCTATGGCTATGCAGAGTAAGTCGGGAGGTGGTGGTGGCTAAGTTGACGCTACAGCGCGCGGTAACGATGGCGTTTACGCTTGTGCTGGCGGGGCAGATTGCCGCAAGCCAGGCGGAAAACCAGCGCTATATCAGCATTCGCAATACGGACAGTGTCTGGATGCCGGGAAATATTTGTGCGCTACAGTTCCGGCTGGATAACGGCGGTAACGGCGAGGCATTTAATCATCTGGCAATTACGCTGCGCTTGAAAGATAAAACCGGCAAAACGGTGAGCGAAGGCGTCATGCAGGTTGAGCCTTTTGGCGACAGCGACGCAACACGCTCACAAAACGCCTTTCTGGAAAGCGAATGCCAGGAGGACGCCAGCCAGATTGAGATTGTCCAGGCAACGGAAGAGGTTAACGGCCAGCCGATGGCCTTACCGTTAACGATGTTTGATCCGCAGTTTTATCAGCCGCTGGCGATTAAAGTGGCTAAATGATTTTGCTGTGGCTGGGACGCCCAGTGCTGGGCGTCCTGCCTTTCATCAGAAATCCATCTTCACCGTAAACTGCACTTCGCGCGGGTCGCCAATCTGGTTACCCAGGTTATTGGTGGCGATAGACGAGGTGTAATAGGTCTTATCGAAGATGTTTTTCAGGTTTACCTGTAAGGTTACCGGATATTGCAGTTTCATTTTGTAAGCGGCAAACGCATCGGCAACAAAGTAGCCCGGCAGGTAGTAATCTGCGCCGTTGGTGGCTGAACGGCGGCTTACACCGTGGCCACCGCCGCCAAGGGTCAGCGTATTCCCGGCAAACACATTATTAATGTCGTACGTCAGGAACAGGGAACCGGTGTGGCGCGGAACGTTCGGCAGCGGTTTACCTGCATAGTCCGGGTCTTCCAACACTTTGGCTGCGGTGTAGCTGTAGCTGGCGATCATATTCATGTTCGGCGTCAGCGAACCGGCCAGATCCATCTCCACGCCCTGCGAGCGTACGCGACCGGCGGTTTTCGCTACCGTTTCATCACCCACGATCTCGCTATACAGCACGTTGCGCTTATGGATATCAAATGCAGTGATATTGGCAGTAACACCGTCGAACAGGTCAAATTTCGCGCCCACTTCGTAAGACGTTGACGTCTCCGGCGGCAGATCGCCAATATAGCTGGCGATAGACGACTGCGGCATAAACGCTTTCGCCACGTTGCCGAACAGCGAAACCGACGGCGTCAGCTTGTACACCAGGCCGAATTTCGGCGTCCATTTCTCGTCGCTGCTGTCGGTATTGACGTTGAACGGGCGGCCCTTGCCCGCATACTGCGTGTAGTACTGATAACGCATCCCGGCTACGGCGATCCATTTGTCGGTCAGGTACAGCGCGTCCTGCGCATAGGCCGAGTAACTCTCCTGCTTAATGGTCTGATCGCTGTCGGACGCAGAAACCGACGTACACTTACTGGCGTTGCCGTAGGTCGGGTTGTAGATATTGAAATCTTTGACGTTTTTACAGCGGATCATGTCAGTACGCAGCAGATCGTAATATTCATACGACACACCCGTCAGGATCTCATTGTAGAAGCCGCCGATATCCACATTCCCTTGCAGATCCGCCCGCGTGCTGTGCATGCGCTGGGTCGAACCCTGGGTTGCGTCGACGCGGCGGGTCAGGTTGCCGGTTTTCGCATCGTAGGCAATTACGCGCGACTGGTTGTCGCTGTACTTATCCTGGCTGTAACCGTACTCGACTTTCCCGGTCCATGCGCTGTTGAAGCGGTACTCGGCATTTAATTGCGCGATGTCGGATTCGCCATCGGTGATGTTAAACGGTTCATCAAAACGGGTTTTTCTGTCGACGTTCACCGCCTGTTTGGTGGTCAGATCGAAGATGGTGCCACGATCGAACGGTGTCTGATAATCGCGATGTGAATACATCACGTTGACGGTGGCGTTATCACCAAACCAGGTCAACGACGGGGCGATAAAGGTGCTTTTTTCTTTGCCGAAACTGCGCCAGTAATCTTCATTCTGGTACTCGCCAATCAGGCGATACGCCAGCCGCGTTCCTTCAATCGGACCGGTGACGTCAAACTGCCCGGTGCCGCCGCCGAAACTGGAAGAGGTGGCCGAGATCGAGCCGCCAAAAGTGGTTTCCGGGCGTTTAGTGACAACATTGATAAGCCCGCCGGGATCGAGGATCCCGTACAGCGTGGAAGCCGGGCCTTTCAGCACTTCCACACGCGACGTGGCGGCATTAAAGCTGCGTGGCACCACGGTGCGCAGGCCGTTGGTCATGATGGAGCCATCGCGGTTGGCGCCAAATCCCCGGCGGACAAACGCATCCTGCGTACCGCCCAGTGTGTTGGTCTGCACCACGTTACTGACGTTGTACAGCGCTTCATCGAGGCTGGTGGCGTGCTGATCTTCCAGCACTTCATCACTCACGGTGTTAACCACCTGCGGGATATCCAGCATCGGCATTGAGGTCAGCGTAGCGGTGGAGGTATTCAGCGGTTGGTAGCCGGATGTCGCCTGTTTATCGGCGGAGGAGGCGTCTGCCAGCACCGTAAGAGTATCGCCATCGCTGGTCTGATCGGTTTTGGTCGCCGCGTGTGTAAATGGAGTGAAGACCGATCCCAAAAAGATCGCGGAGAACAGCGCGCGACCTTTCAGCCCGGAGATACAACGAGTTAACTCAGCCATGTAATCTACTTTCCCGAAAGGATCCTGCGAGCCACGCAGGAGTGAACGTTTTTTTAGTAATTGCTCTTTTGCATCAATCTATCCGTTAGCCAGTGCTGTGGCATCAGATATGTAATTGAGAATCATTCAATCATGGCGTTTTGTAGTAGTAAATGGAAAAAGAAAGAATTTCGCTACAGCGCTTCTCTGCGTCAAATAAGCCGGTTGAGATCCAAACTTTCAATATCTAATTATTTGAATATAAAAAGATAAATTTAAAATCGTCAGATGGGTTTCTGTTGTAGTGACAGCCCTGAAAACGTTGCGTGTTTATCTCATCATCAGGCTTGACTACTACAGTGGCAAACGGCAATATCGAAAAGAGAATGATATTTATTTTTATTTGTAAGGGTAGCGCGCGTCATGCCACAGCCAGTGGAAAATCTAACCGCAGAACAAGGGATCGTACTGGAGGCGTTATCCGCGGGCTATCACCAACAGGTTATCGTCGACAATATCAACCTGACCATCCCCGCCGGGAAGATGACTGTGCTGGTGGGGGCGAACGGTTCAGGCAAATCCACGCTGCTTGGCACCATTGCCCGCATGCTGAAACCGCTTGGCGGCAGCGTGCTGCTTGATGGCAAAGACATTCACCAACAGCCGACCAAAGCCGTCTCCCGTCAGTTAGGCATTTTGCCGCAGTCGCCGATTGTGCCGGAAGGGCTCACCGTGTTTGAGCTGGTGTCGCGCGGGCGTTTTCCGTGGCAGAGCTTTATGCGCCAGTGGTCGGAAGACGATGAGCTGGCGGTACTGGAAGCGCTCAACCTTACCGGGACCGCCGGGTTTGCCCATCAGCCTGTCGACAGCCTCTCCGGCGGGCAACGCCAGCGCTGCTGGATCGCGATGGCTCTGGCGCAGCAAACGCCGGTGATCCTGCTGGATGAACCCACCACCTTTCTCGATCTGCGCTACCAGGTGGAGATCCTCGAACTGCTGCATTCGCTGACGCGCCATCATCAACGGACAGTCGTGGTGGTGTTGCATGATCTTAACTTTGCGGTGAACTACGCCGACACGCTGGTGTTTCTCAAACAGGGGCGCTTACAGGGCGTACTCCACGAAGGGGATAACTGCACACCAGAGCTGATCAAAAGCGTCTTCGATGTTGACGTGCAGATGTCGGTGAACCCGCTAACCGGAAAACCCTTCTTTATGCCCTTCCGTAAACCTCACGGAGACGGCGCGTGAGCGCTGTGCCGCTTGCCGCCCGCCGACGTTCCGGGCGTACAGGGATGACGTTTGTCGTGTTACTGCTGCTGTTGCTGGCCGCGGGGATTGCGCATCTGGGGCTGGGCGCGCGTTATATTGCGCCGCCTGTGGTTATCCGGGCGCTGGTGGATTTTGATGCCCGCAATTTCGATCATCGCGTGATCGTCAGCCTGCGCCTGCTGCGTCTGGTCGCGGCGCTGTTTACCGGCGCGGCGCTGGGTGTTGCCGGGGCGCTGTTGCAGTCGGTGATCCGCAACCCATTAGGCGAACCGCATATCCTCGGCCTCAATGCCGGCGCGGCGCTGGCCGTGGTGGCGACCACTGCGCTGGGCGTCAGCCTTGGGGAGTCCCCTTTCAGCCGCCCGCTGATTGCCGCAGGCGGCGCTGCGGCGCTCTTCTCGCTGGTGATGGCACTCTCTGCGGCGGGGCGTGCGGGGTTTACGCCGATGAAAGTGACGCTCTGCGGCGTGGCGCTGTCGACATTCGCCTCCTCCATTACTGCGGCGATCCTGATCCTTGATGAACAAACGCTGTTGAGCATGCGCACCTGGCTGGCGGGGGATCTCGCCGGGCTGAACTGGGCGTTGATTCAGCATGCGGCTTTCGCCGCGCTGGCCGGGTTTGCGCTGGCGCTCTGGCTGTCGCCATCGCTGAATATGCTGGCGCTGGGCGACAGCATGGCGCGTGGTCTGGGGGTGTCGCTGGCGCGCACCCGCGTGCTGTCGCTGCTGGCTATTGCGCTGCTGTGCGGTGCGGCGGTGTCGGTAGCCGGTCCCATCGGTTTTATCGGCCTGGTGGTGCCGCATATGGTGCGTCGGTTTGCCGGGGACGATTTGCGCGCCGTGGTGCCGCTGTCGGCGCTGGGTGGCGCGTTACTGTTATTACTGGCGGATATCGCCGCCCGGATGTTGCTGTCGCCGCAGGAACTGGCGACGGGCGTGATGACCGCGCTGGTTGGTGCGCCGCTGTTTATTGTGCTGGCGGCGAGGTTCTTTAAATGAAGGGAAGGCTTCACCACACCGGTTTGCGTGGCGTGCGCATCGGCGGTTTTTCCCGTTTGTTACGCCCGCAAGCACTGTTCTGGCTTACCGGGCTTGGCGTGCTGGCGCTGGTGCTGCTGCTCTGTGGCGTCACGCAAGGTTCGTTACCCGTGCCGGCATCGGCAATAGGTCGCGCGCTGTTTTACCCCGCAACGCTTAGCGCAGAGCAACAGTATGTGGTGTGGGATATTCGTTTTCCCCGGGTACTGATGGCGCTGTTGTGCGGCGCGATGCTCGGTATGGCGGGGGCGGCGATGCAGTCGATAACCCGTAACGGGCTGGCGGATCCGGGGCTGATTGGCGTGAAAGAGGGGGCCAGCGTGGTGGTATTAACGCTGGTGCTTGCTTTCCCTGCGGTAGGGTTGGTGTGGCGTCCGCTGGCGGGTATGGCGGGCGCTCTGCTGGCGGCAGGGCTGGTTATGGGACTGGCGCGGGATGTTTCGCGCCCGCGTTTTGTCTTGCTGGGGATTGGCGTCTCCTGGACCTTTGCCGCCGGTATCGGCGTGTTTATGACCACCGCCGATGTGCGCGATGTACAAACCGCGATGATGTGGCTGGCGGGAAGTCTGCATGCCGCCACCTGGCCGCTGCTGGTGGTCGCGCTGTGCTGGGTGCTGCCTGCAACGTTGATCCTGCTGTTAACGGCGCGCGCTGCCGATGTGGCGTTGCTGGGAAAGCAGGCCGCAACCGGCCTCGGCGTCCGCCTGGCGCGACTTGAACTGCTGCGCATTATCGCCCCGGTGTTGCTGACCGCCGCCACGGTTTCCTGCGTCGGCAGCATGGGATTTGTTGGTCTGATTGCCCCGCATATGGCGCGCTTTCTGCTACGCGGCGGACAGCGCGCGTTGCTGTGGGGCAGCGCCATGCTGGGCGGCTTGCTGGTATTGCTGGCGGACTCGATCGGTCGGCTGGCCTTTGCACCGTTGCAAATTCCCGCCGGGATTGTGATTTCGCTGGTCGGCGGGCCATTTTTCCTGTTGCTGCTGTGGCAGCGGCGGGATCGTTTATAGATCCTGAGGAGCCGTATGCGCTTACTTCTTTCACTTTTGCTGCTGGTGGGGCTAAGCGTCAGCGCCGCACAACCGACACAGGCTTTTACCGATGATCTGGGCCGTGTGGTCACCGTGCCGCTGCACCCAACGCGGATCGTTTCTCTGCACGATCTCGACATCACCATCCCGCTGATCGAACTCGGCGTCCCGCCGGTGGCCAGTCACGGGCGTACCCGCCCGGACGGAACGCATACGCTGCGCTCCAGCGCCATGTTGACCGGGGTCGACTTTGATAACGCGGACATAAAATTTATCGGCTCGGTGGATATTGATATTGAAGCGGTTGCTGCGGCGAAGCCGGATTTGATCATTACCGAACCCAGCCGTAATACGCCGGTTGAGCAACTGGAGAAGATCGCCCCGACGGTGAGCATCGATCATCTGGACGGCGGCGCGCCGCAGATTTACCGCAAACTGGCGCAACTGACCGGCACGCAGGCCAGGCTGGCGATCCTTGAGCGGCGTTACCAGGCGCAGATCGCGGCGCTGAAACAGACCATCGACACCCGCAATATTACCGTGTCGGTTATCCAGGCGAATAACGGCAAAATCAACGCCATGCACAGTTACCACTCTCTGGGGCGCGTATTGCGCGATGCCGGTTTCCGTTTCCCACCGCTTATTGAGAGCATCCCTGACGGCGGGCGCATTGACGTCAGTGCGGAACGCCTGCCGGAGCTGGACGCGGATTTTGTGTTTGCTACCTGGCGTGGCGATACCGGCGGTAAACCGCAGGATGAGGTTGCAGCGATGGATGCCGTGATGCCGGGCTGGTGCGATTTTCTTAATGCCTGCCGTAGCGGGCGCTATGTGCTGATCTCGCGTGAAGAGGCGATCTCCAACTCCTTTGCTTCGCTGAGTCTGATGGTGGCGCAGGTGCAATCGCAGATTGCCGGGCGGCCGCTGCCAGTGACGAAATAAGGGCAACAAGCATGCTGAACACCAAAAAAGCCAAAGGCCGCGTGGATGTCTACGGTGAGCGCTTTCGGGCGCGGGCGCATACGCTGTCGCCGCGCTTGCAGGCCGTTGCGCGTTATATCAATGAAAACCGGGAAGGGGTGCTGGAGCATACCGCCATCGAAATCGCGGCGGCGACGCAGACCTCCGACGCGACGGTGGTGCGCGCGATTCAGGCGCTGGGTTTTGCCGGGCTGCGGGATTTAAAGCAGACGCTGGAGCACTGGTTTGGCCCGGCTATCTCATCCGCCGAGAAGATGACCACCACGGTGAATGCGCTCTCCTGTGATGTGAATTCCGGGATCGATTTTGTGCTGGAAGGGCATCAACACACCTGTGACATCCTCTCCGCGCCGGATAACCGCTACGCCATTGCTCAGGCTGTCGCCTTGCTGGTGGAGGCGCGACAGGTGGCGATTTTCGGTATTGGCGCATCGGGCATTCTGGCGGAGTACACCGCCCGGTTGTTCAGCCGCATCGGGTTGCCTGCCACGCCGCTTAACCGTACGGGGATCGCCTTATCGGAACAGCTCATCAACCTGCAACGCGGTGATGTGATGATCATGATGGCGCAGAAATCGGCGCATCGCGAAGGGCTGACCACCCTGAAAGAGACGCGACGGCTGGGCATTCCGGTTATTTTACTGACCAATGCCGTGGATTCGCGCTTTAGCCAGGAGGCGGATGTGGTGATCCACGTGCCGCGTGGCGGCGAGAAGGGCAAAATTCCGCTGCACGGCACGGTATTGCTGTGCCTGGAGATGATCATCCTGTCGGTGGCGTCCGCCACCTCGCAACGGGCCATTAAAACGGTGAAACGCATTAATGAGTTTCACCGTGGGTTAAAACCGGGTGGAAAGAAGGGCTAGGTTCGATGTTGCTGGGTAATCGTTAAATCAATCTGCCGGTTTAGCTGATGCAGCGCCAGTTCTACCGTTTCAACTTTTGATGAGTGCTCTACATCAAGCAGACGGTCAATCTGGGGGCCCTTCTGTCCCAGTTTTCTTGCCAGCTCAGCTTTGCGGGTACCTGTTTCGATCATGGCATTGTGCAGTGCTGCTTTCATCGCGACCAGAACCGGCAGGGAAACCACATATTCCCCCGGGAGGGCAGCGCTTGCCTGCGGGATGGGACGACGTTCGTCAACTTCGATGGCTATCGCAACCACCATAGCGTCAACCGACTGGAGGAGCGCATCATCAAGTGTATCGCCGACAGAATTCATGAGTGGAAGATCCCGGCACGATACAACGAACTGTCCCGTTACGTCGTCTTGCTCAACGCTGACTGGATAATTAAACATAGAAAACCTCGTTATAGCTAAGCACGTATTTATTGCAGACCCAGGTCTTTCAAAATCTTCTTTCTGAGTGGCTCGGGAATTTCTTTTGAACCGTGAAAGGGAAAAACGGAAGCCCTCCCATTCAATTTCACCTTGAAATGGCTACCTCCACCTGGCGCTTTAATGAGCAACAGCCACTTTCTGAACTCACTGTATTTCATCTGGCATCCTGCCTTATGTCTTCCTTTTACATTTCGGTAAGCTACAACATATTAGTTGTTAAACAAAACAAAGGTGTTATTTTTTCCGCTGTCGCCCGCAAATATGGATCACCATTGCAGCGCTGTAAGCCAGCACAATGGCGATACTCATTTTCCACATTGCTTCACCGCCAAGGCCGGAAAGCGGTGTGGCGATGCCACCAAAAACAAACATCAACATCCCCAGCAGCGCCGAGGCGGTACCCGAATGGCGAGCGTCGACGCTGTTCATCGCTGCCGATCCGGCAATGGTCGAAATACCGCTATTGACCGCAACGGTGAAAAACAGCCCCACCAATGCCGGCACCGCCATATTGAGCCAGGCAAAAACGGCGGTCATCAACGCCAGCAGCACCGCCAGCGCCAGCCCGTTTTTTAACAGCGTCGCACCACTGATGCGCCGTGCCAGGCGGGCGAAAATCAACGCGGAAATAATCATTCCCACGCCGTTAACGCCAAACACCAGGCTGAACTGGATTGGCGTCAGACCGTATTCGTTTTGCAGGACAAACGACGAGGAACCGATATACGAGAACAACCCGGCCAGCATAAACGCCTGAATAAAGCAGAAGGTGGAAAACTGCCTGTTTTTCAGCACGATCAGCGACGTTTTCAGCAAACTTTCACCGCTGCTTTTTTCCTGTAATGTCTCTTTTAATAGCAGCGTGGCGCAGAGCACCAGTACCACGCCGATGACCGCCATGGTCCAGAACAACGCGCGCCAGTGCAGCAACGAAGTGATATACCCGCCGAGTATGGGGGAGACAATAGGGGCGATGCCGGTAATGGTCATCAGCAGGGCGAAAAACTGTGTCAACAGCGTGCCTTGATACTTATCACGGGCAATGGCACGGGAGAGGACGGAGCCGCCCGCGCCCGCAATCCCCTGAACAAAGCGCCAGAAGATCAGCCAGTGGATATCCTGCGTGCTGGCGCACAGTACCGACGACACGATAAACAGCAGTAACGACAGCAACAACGGGCGCTTGCGCCCCATTCTGTCGCTTAGCGGGCCGAAAAAGAGCTGCCCAAGGCCCAGTCCAATCAATGATGCCGTCAGTGAGAGCTGGGTTAAGGTGTTGGTGGTGTCCATTTGCCGGGTGATGTCCGGCAGGGCGGGCAGATAGAGGTCGGTACAAATTGGCCCGATGGCCGTCAGCATGCCAAGTACGATGGCATACGCAGGGGATATCCGTGACATAACAAACTCCGAAAAGAGTGCGCCGGAAAAACCCGGCGCAAAATCATTAACGCACGCCGCCGCCCAGTGATTGCCAGAGGGTCACGCGGTTTTCCAGGTCGGTTTGCTGGAGTGAAATCAGTGACTCCTGCGCCGTCCACAATGCGCGCTGTGCGGTCAGCACGGACAGGTAATCGCCGGTGCCGGCATTGTATTGACGCTGGGCGATATCCAGCGATTTCTGCTCTGCCGCTGCGTACTGGCGCTGCGCATCGAGCTGTTCATTCAGCGTTTCACGACGGGCCAGCGCATCGGCGACATCTTTAAACGCGCTCTGAATAGTTTTCTCGTAAGTGGCGATCAGCCCTTTCTTCTCCGCTTCAGCATAGCGCAGCGCCGCCGTATTTTTGCCGCCGGTAAACAGCGGCAGGGAGATGGATGGAGCAAATGACCATACCTTCATGCCGTGGCTAAAC
This sequence comes from Kosakonia sp. ML.JS2a, assembly GCF_025642095.1. GTDB lineage: Bacteria > Pseudomonadota > Gammaproteobacteria > Enterobacterales > Enterobacteriaceae. Next base: position 4,564,955 of record NZ_CP106754.1, on the reverse strand, counting down.
AGGGAGGAGAGCGAATCGCTGCCCACGCCTGCGCTGGCGGTCAATGAGATGGTCGGGAAGAAGTTTGCCCGAGCAGCGCCAATATTGGCATTGGCGCTCAGCAGATTATGTTCTGCTTCCTGAATATCCGGGCGGCGCAGCAGGACGGAAGACGAGACGCCGGCCGGCGTCAGGGTGATGCTGTTATCCGCCAGGCTTTCCAGCGTTCCCGGCAGCAGTGAATCTGCCACGGTGTCGCCTGCCAGCAGATTGAGGGCGTTTTTATCCTGCACCACTTGCGTCTGATAGCTGGCGACGCTGGCGCGCGCCTGTTGGAATACCGCCATGGCATCGGCAATATCGCTCGCCGCTGCCACGCCAACCTGCTGTTTTCGTTTGACGATATTCAGCGAGTTTTGCGCGCTTTCCATCGTCTGTTTGGCCAGCGCAAGATTACTGTTATCCGCCGCCAGCGTTATCCAGGCGGTGGTGATTTCCGCCACCAGACTGAGACGGGTGTTCTGCGCGGTATATTCACTGGCAAGCCAGGTTTCACGCTCAGCACGGGTCAGACTCTGGTTACGGCCGAACAGGTCCAGCTCAAAACTGGACACCGCGCCATCCGCTTCGGCACTGTTGCTCAGGCCGCTGGCAACAGTCCGGCTGCGGGTATTGCTCAGCTCGGCATTGACCGTCGGGAACAATGCTGAGCGGTCTTCTGCATACAGGGCGCGTGCTGCATCAATATCCGCAATCGCTTTTTGCACATCGCGGTTTTTGGTCAGCGAGTCGCTAACCACCTGTTTCAGGCGCTTATCGTTAACAATTTGCTGCCAGTCGGTGGCCACGGCTTGCGCCTGGCCGCTGGTCCCCGGTAGCGTCGCCGGGATCGGTGCCTGCGGGCGCTCATAGGTTGGGTCTAACGAGACGCAACCGGCGCTGAGCAGGGCCAGAAAAAGAACACTGATACGCAACATAATTACTCCTGACGTGCGCGTTTACCGGCGAACAATTTTTTCACCAGTACAAAGAACAGGGGAACAAAGAAGATGGCCAGCAGCGTTGCCGTTAACGTCCCGCCGATAATGCCGGTACCGATGGCGACGCGACTGTTCGCCCCGGCGCCTGTCGCAACCGCCAGCGGCATCACCCCGGCGATAAACGCCAGCGAGGTCATCATGATCGGGCGCAGACGGGTACGGGCGGCGCGCAGTGCGGCACGCGACAAGGAACTGCCTTGCTGTACCGCTGCTTCGGCGAACTCCACAATCAGGATGGCGTTTTTCGACGACAGTCCGATAGTCGTCAGTAGCGCCACCTGGAAGTAGACGTCGTTACTCAGTCCGCGCATCCAGGCGGCAAGCGCAGCACCCAGCACACCCAGCGGGATCACCAGAATCACCGAAATCGGCACCGACCAGCTTTCATACAGCGCCGCCAGGCAGAGGAAGACCACCATAATTGAGATGGCGTACAGGCTCATGGCCTGGCCGCTGGCGAGTTTTTCCTGCAATGAGAGCCCACTCCACGCCCAGGTTGTCCCCGCTGGCAAGTTGTCGGCCAGGTTTTCCATTTTGGTCATCGCCACGCCGGAGCTGAAGCCGGTGGCGTTTTCGCCCTGGATTTCATAGGCCGCTGAACCGTTGTAACGCACCAGGCGTTCCGGACCGTATTCCCAGTGCGTGGTGGCGAAAGCAGAGAACGGCGTCATGTCGCTGTTGCTGCCACGTACATACCATTTGTTGAGGTCGGACGGTGCGGATCGTGAGTCGCTATCGCCCTGGATATAGACCTTTTTCACACGGCCACGGTCAGTAAAGTCATTCACGTAGGTGCCGCCCCAGGCGCTGGAGAGCGTATCGCTGACATCGCTCAGCGACAGGCCTAATGCCACGGCTTTATTGCTGTCGATATCCACCTGCAACTGCGGCATCTGCGGCAGGTCGTTAGCGCGCACGGCATGCAGTTCCGCGCTTTGGTTCGCGCTGCCCAGCAACTGGTTACGGTATTTCAGCAACTGGTCGCGATCGGTGCCGCCGCTGGCCAGCAGTTCAAAGGTGAAACCGTTACTTTGACCCAGACCATCCACAGACGGCGGCGTCATGGCGAAGATGCTGGCATCGCGGATGCTGCTCAACTCGCGGCTGGCGCGTAATGCAATGGCCTGTGCGGTGTTTTCCGATCCCGCGCGCTGGGACCAGTTTTTCAGCGAGACGAAGGCCATCCCGGCGTTCTGCCCGCTACCGCTGAAGCTAAAGCCGGTAACGGTAAAGATCGCTTCGGTGTTGGCTTTCTCTTTATTCAGGAACCAGTCGGTTACCTGGTTGGCGACCTCTTCAGTGCGGTTTGCCGTCGCGCCTGCAGGCAGAGTGAACTGCACCATGATTTCGCCCTGATCTTCCGTGGGCAGGAAGCTGCCAGGCAGTCGCCACATGACAAACGCCATGGCCGCGCAGAGCACCGCGTAAGTACCAATGACCGTCACCGCGCGGCGCAAAACGTGCATAACACCGTGCTGATATTTGTGCTCGGTATTGTTGTAGAAGCGGTTGAAGCCGCCAAAGAAACCTTTTTTATGCGGTACGCTGTGTTGCATCACCGCGCCGCACAGCGCGGGTGTCAGCGTCAGCGCCACCACCACTGACAGCGCCATCGCCGAGATGATGGTGACTGAGAACTGACGGTAAATCACCCCGGTCGAGCCGCCAAAGAAGGCCATCGGCAGGAATACAGCGGAGAGGACCAGCGCAATCGCAATCAGCGCGCCGGAGATTTCACCCATCGACTTGATGGTTGCTTCGCGGGCGGGCAGGCCTTCGTCGCGCATAATACGCTCGACGTTTTCCACCACCACGATGGCGTCATCCACCAGTAGCCCTATCGCCAGCACCATGGCAAAAAGCGTCAGGGTGTTAATGGAGTAACCAAACAGCGCCAGCACGCCAAACGTACCCAGCAGCACCACCGGAACCGCCAGCGCCGGAATCAGCGTAGCGCGGATATTTTGCAGGAACAGGTACATCACGCAGACCACCAGTACGATGGCTTCAATCAGCGTTTTAACCACGTCCTCGATGGATATTTTGATGAATTCTGTGCTGTCTTTCGGGTATGCCACGTCATAGCCCTGCGGCATGCTATGGCGATACTCGGCGATTTTATCTTTCACCAGCGTGGCGGTATCCAGCGCGTTTGCGCCCGGTGCCAGCATCACCGCCAGACCAGCCGCCGGGTGACCGTTCAGTTTGGCGATGGCGTTGTAGTCTTCGCTGCCCATTTCGACGCGAGCGACATCTTTCACACGCACCACCGCGCCGCTGCTTTCGCTCTTGATGATGATGTCCTGGAACTGCGCTACCGTTTGCAGGCGCGACTGGGCACGCACAGTGGCGGTTAACTGCTGGCTGTTGGACGACGGCAGTGCACCAATTTTACCGGCGGAGACCTGCACGTTCTGCGCTTCAATGGCGGACTCGACATCCGACGGCATCAGCGAGTAGGAGGCCAGTTTGTTCGGATCCATCCAGATGCGCATCGCGTATTCCGCGCCGAACACTTGCAGGCTACCGACGCCGTTCACACGGGCCAGCGGATCCTGCATGTTACTGACCAACCAGTCGGCGATGTCGGAACTGGTGGCACGATCGGTTTTATCGTACAACCCCATGATCAACAGGAAGTTGCTCTGGGATTTCACGACCGTCACCCCGGACTGGGTCACTTCGGTCGGCAAACGGGATTCCGCCTGCTGCACTTTGTTCTGCACCTGAACCTGGGCGGTATCCGGGTCGGTTCCCTGCTCAAAGGTCACGGTAATATTCACTTCACCATCTGAACTGCTGGTTGAGGAGAAGTAGAGCAGGTTATCCAGCCCGGTGAGTTGCTGCTCGATAACCTGGGTGACGCTGTTTTCCAGCGTCTGCGCCGACGCACCGGTATAGGTGGCGCTGATTTTGACCGCTGGCGGCGCAACATCCGGATACTGCGCTACGGGCAGCGTGCGGATCGCCAGAATACCGGCCATCATGATCAGAATAGCGATCACCCAGGCAAAAACCGGGCGACGCACAAAGAAGCTGGAGAACATCAGGCTTTTCCTCCGTTCGCTTCCTGGACCTCAACGGCCTTAACCGTTGAGCCCGCAGCGACTTTATCGGTGCCTTCCACGATCAGCTTGTCGCCGCTTTGCAGGCCTTTCACCACCAGCCATTTATTGCCGTAGGCGTCGCTGGTTTCGAGGGTGCGTTGTTCCACTTTGTTCTGTGCGTTGACCACCAGCGCGGTGGCGTTACCTTTGGCGTCGCGGGTTATCCCTTGCTGCGGTGCAAGGATCGCGTTGTCCATCACCCCTTCTTCCACACGGGCGCGAACAAACATCCCCGGCAGCAGTTGATGATGCGGGTTCGGGAACACGGCGCGCAGGGTGACGGAACCGGTCGCTTCATCAACGGCGACTTCGGTCAGCGCTAAACGCCCTTTTTCACTGTAAGTGCTGCCATCTTCCAGCGTCAGCGTGACGCTCAGGGTATTGCTGTCGCTGGCGAGCGCTTGCCGACGTAAACGCAGAAGATCAACGCTTGAGCGCGTAAGATCGACGTACATGCTGTCGAGCCCGCGCACGGTTGCCAGCGCCGTGGTTTGTTCTGCCGTTACCAGCGCGCCAGGCGTCACGGAAGAGATACCAATACGCCCGGCAATCGGTGAGGTGACGGTGGTCCAGTTCAGATTGATGCGTGCGGTTTCCAGCGCGGCTTTTTTCGAGGCCACGCTGGCGCGGTCCTGCGCGCAGGTGGATTGCGCATCGTCGGCATCCTGGCGTGATACGCCATCCTCTTTCACCAATTGCGCATAGCGGGTCGCTTTCTGGCAGTCAGAGGTCACCAGCGCTTGCGCTTGCTTCAACGCAGCGTCGGCCTCATCAAACGCCGCGCGGTAGCTGGAAGGATCGATCTGGTAAAGCGCCTGCCCGGCCTTTACCGTATCGCCTTCCGTAAACAGGCGTTTCTGGATGATGCCGCCAACCTGCGGGCGGACTTCAGCCGACAACAAAGCGGACGTGCGGCCTGTCAACTGGCTGGCGATGGCGAGCGGCTGGCTTTTTAAGGTCACCACGCCGACTTCCTGGGCCGGTTGTTGTGCAGGCGGGGTGGCATTATCGCAACCAACAAGGGCGAGGGCGGCCACTAACGTTGTTTTTATTAACTTCATTTCTCTTTTTCCTGGCATGAGCGAAGCCTGCCCGTTTTTTTAAACAGGATAAGGCGCAGGCGGATGTGCTATATATTGGATATAGCAATATGTAGGTTAAGGTTTATATTCCCTTATTTTTTGAATTATTTATTTGTCTGCAAAAAGCATCGTGGTGATTTCCTGATACAACAGTTGTAATTGCGTTGGGTCGCATTTTTGCGGTGTTAAACGGCGCAAGGTGGTGCCTTCCATCAGTGCCGCCAGTAACTCCACGCAACAGCGGACACGCTCCGCGCTCAGATGCGGGTGTCGGCTTTGCATATGGTTGCAGGCGTTCTCAAACATACGGGCGTCGGCTTCGATCATCATGGCCTGGACTTGCGGATTGCGCGTCGCTTCTGCGGCCATCTCCAGCATCAGCGCATCGTCATCCGGGCTCAAAGACTGGCGCCAGGCCAGCGCTTCTGGCAGGTGGCTGGTCTCGGTTTTGTTTTCCATCTCCGCAATGCGGTAGTCAATGATGCGGCGGATCATCTCTTCAATGATCGCGTCTTTACTCACGAAGTAACGGTAGATTTGCCCTACGCTGAGCTGCGCTTCGAGGGCGATTTGCGACATGCTGGCGGCATGAAAACCGCTGGCACGAAAACGCCTGCGGGCGGCGGCAATGATCTCATCTTTGCGCTGCTGATGGCGTTGTTCCTGCGATGTTTTCGGCTGCATGTCTGACCCTCGTGAATTCGATTTGAGAATGATCGTTCTCATCTGCGAGTAGAGTAAACGAATTTATGTTTTACGGGTAAGTATTTTCTGCGCAAATAATGGCAATTTACAAAAAATGACATTATGAAGAAATAATGAAGAAGTATGGAAAATTGCGCAGGGAAATAATATCGGAAAGCTGTGCAGTTAATTTGAAGGCATTATGAGTTATTGCAAATTAATTAAACCGGCGCAAGCTTATTACGCCAGTTTATTTATGGACGTCACGCTTTAATGCGTTGATGAATAGCCAGACCTTGCTCACCCGGCAGAATGTCTTCACGCAGGGTTAACGCCGGGATGTTGTAATCGCCGCCGTTTTGCTGGCGAAACGGCAGCGGCGGCGTTTGCCATAGCGTATCCAGGCGCTCAGCCAGTTCGGCACAGTGTGCGGCGTAACGCGCTTCATCAATGCGGCTGCTGTGATAAATCACCAGCGGTGGCAGCACCGTGAAGCCGGGGTAAAACAAGATGCCATGCTGTATCGGAAACAGAATATCGTTAATCGGGCCATTGATGCCGCGCGGGCTGTAATGCGACGCCCAGCCGCCGGTGGTTACCAGCAACATTGCGCGTTTACCCGCAAGGCGACCTTCGCCGTAGCGATCGCCCCAATGGCTGTCGCTGTGTTCACCTACGCCGTAGGCAAAACCGCAGGCGTAAACGCGATCCACCCACCCTTTCATAATGGCGGGCATGGAGAACCACCACAACGGGAACTGAAAAATCACCGCATCGGCGCGGTGTAATTTCGCCTGTTCAGCGGCGATGTCCTCTGACTGCGTGCCCCGTTCAAAGGCGTGTTTTGAATCTATCGAGGGGTGAAACACGTCGCCAACCGGGGCGCTGCTGCTGTCGTTTGCGTCGAGCTGCGACTTCCATTGCATGGCATACAGGTCAGAGACCTCCACGCTGTGACCCACGCTTTCCAGATGCTGCACGGCAAACTCTTTCAGCGCGCCATTGAGGGAATGGGGCTGTGGATGGGCATAAACAATCAATACGTTCATAACAACTCCCGGCAATAAGATTGAAGCTGCAGGGTAGGTGAGGCGGCGATATAGTAGAAATTAATTGCTGATATCACAGGTATAGTTATGGTTAATTTGCACCGGCTGGATCTCAACCTGTTGCTGACGCTGGATGTGCTGCTCAGCGAGCATAATGTCACGCGTGCGGCGCAGCGTTTGAACCTCTCTCAGCCCTCTGTCAGCGTACAGCTTGCGCGGCTGCGGGAGATTTTTGACGATCCGTTATTGCTGCCCGGACCGCGCGGCATGCAACCCACGGCCAGAGCCGATGGTCTGCGCGAGCCGCTACGTCAGGCGCTGGAGGCGCTGCAACGCGCCGTTTCGCCGGTCAGTGAGTTCGACCCCGCTCAGGCGCAGGTGACCTGGCGCGTGGCGGCCACCGATTACACCGAAACGGCCGTGCTGCTCCCGTTGCTTGCCAGGCTGCGCGCTGCAGCTCCGGCCAGTCGCCTGGCCATCTTTGAACTCAACCCCGGGCAGATCCAGCGCCAGGCGGAGCAGGGTGACATCGACCTCTTTTTCCACCTGCGCGATGGCTCGCCGCCCGCTTTACACCAGCGATTGTTGTTCAGCGAACGCTATGTGCTGGCGGGGCGTGTAAATCATCCGGCGTTACAACGTCGGCCCACGCTTGAGCAGTTTTGCTCGCTCGAACATGTGATTGTGTCGCCGGAGGGCGGCGGGTTTAGCGCTGCGACCGATCTGGCGCTGGCGCAGCGCGGACTGACGCGCAATGTGGTGCTGTCAGTGCCGCATTTCCTGTTTATGCTGGACGCGCTGGCGCGAACCGATCTGGTGGCGGTGTTGCCGGAGCGACTGGTGGCAAAGTCCGGCGTATTACGCGTGGTTGAACCCCCGGTTGAGCTGGCGGGCTTCGACATGCTGATGCTGTGGCATGAACGGCTGCACCGCGATCCGGGGCACAAATGGCTGCGCCAGCAGATCCTGGCCTCACTGGCCACCGGCTGAGAGTGTTAAAATCTTGTAATTTGTATGTGAGAATAATTCTCAATATTATTGAAGCGCTCCGACGCCAATGGTAAGGTGTAAGCCATTTCGTCCCGCCCGGGACAAGGGATGCGACAGGATCGCGACGGCTGCCGGCTATGCAAAAAACACACTTTTCGGTTGAAGACTTTATCGGCTTTGGCGAGCGCTATGGCATCGATTATCGCTTCCCGGCGTTGTCGGGCGACTGCACCTTCAATAAAGCGCAGCGGATTGTGATCCGCGGGGATGTGGAAGAGATGACGCTCTTTTCCGGCCTCAATCTGACCCGTTCCGATATTCGCGTTCTTCAACCTTATGAAACCACATCGCTGCACAGTTGCCCGCTTTATATGCTGGTGGTGCTGGAAGGTTGTGTGATGCTGCGTCTTAACGGGCAGGAATTTGTGGTGCGTGCTGGCATGGCGTTTACCTCGCGCCTCAGCGAGCATCAGGTGATGAATGCCCGTCATCTGGCGGATTACCATCTGCGTACGCTGTCGTTGGGCGTCGATCCCGCCCGTTGCCGACAGTCACCGTTGCTGATGGCGTTGTTGCAGCAATGGGAAGCGGGCGGCGCGCCGACCTTTTTATGGCAGGTTCCGGCGTTTTTACTTTCGGGGTTGCATGCCGCGCAGCAGAGCGCCGCGCCTGGGCTGTCGCGTCAGTTGATGATGGAAGGGCTGATGTTGCAACTGCTGGGGCAGGCGTTGTCTTGCCGCATGCAGGGCAGTGAAAAGCGCAGCGTTGCACCGTGCGGCGAGCAGCACCGGCTGGAAAATGTGCGACGTCTGCTTGAGCAAGAACCGGAAAAAGCCTACACCCTCGATGCCCTGGCGCAGCTTGCAGCCATGAGCTCCAGCAGTTTGCGGGTGAAATTCCGCCAGGCTTACGGACAGCCGGTGTTCGACTATCTGCGTGACTGTCGCCTTGAGCTGGCGCGCAGCTATCTGGCGCAGGGGTATAGCGTGCAGCAGGCCGCATGGATGTCGGGCTATCAACATGCCACCAATTTTTCAACCGCCTTTCGCCGCCGTTACGGCGTCGCACCCAGCGAAGTACGCGTTTCCTGATCCTCCCCGCTTTACGGGCGTAGACCCTCTTTTCTCTCCTGCAATACGTTTTGTCACCGCGCATATGTGACTCGTCATTGCGCATAGCGAGAGTGGAATCCAAAAAGGTAATAATTCTTATTTACAATAATAACCGCTTCTGGAGATTTTCATGTTCGCAAAAACGCGACTGGCGTTGATGATTGGCTGTATCACAGGTGGAATGAGCGGATTGGCGGCGGCGCAGGAAACCGCAACTGCCAATGATACCGTGGTGGTGACTTCGCAAATGCAGAGCGGCGCAACCAAACTGGAAACGCCGGATATCGAAACGCCGCAGGCGGTCTCGATCGTGACGCGCCAGCAGTACGAAGAGCAGGGGGCAATCAGTGTCCGGCAGGCGGTGAGTTACACGCCGGGCGTATACAGCAACCAGATCGGCGCATCGAACCGTTTTGACTACATTGTGCTGCGCGGTTTCTCGGATGGCAGTCTGGATAATATCTATCTCGACGGTCTGAAGATGATGGGCGACAGCAATTCGCACAGTTCTCTGGTCATTGATCCTTGGTTCCTCGACAGCGTTGAAGTGGTGCGCGGCCCGGCATCGGTGCTTTACGGGCGCTCTTCACCGGGCGGCATTGTGGCGCTGAACTCCCGCAAGCCGTCGTTTGATCCTGGCGGCGAAGTGAAACTGTTTGCCGGTAACAATAACCAGCGTGGCGCGGCGTTTGATGTGACAGGCCCGGTGGATGATAACGACCGCGTGGCGGTGCGTTTAACCGGCATGACGCGCTATGCGGACTCCCAGTTTGATCATCTGAAAGAGCAGCGTTACGCCATTGCGCCCAGCCTGACGTGGCGTATTACCGACAACACGCGTCTTGAACTGATGGCCTATCTGCACCGTGATCCCGAGGGCGGCAGCCACTCCGGCCTGCCCTATGAAGGTACCGTGGTTTCCCATGCCGGGCAGAAAGTTTCCAACACCTTCTTCGAAGGCGAAGACAAATACGATAAGTATGATCGCCGGGAAAATATGGTCGGTTACAACCTTGAACATGCGTTCGACAGCGGCTGGTCAGTACGCCAGAAACTGCGTTACTTACGCACCAAAGTCGACCTGAACCAGGTGTATGCCGCAGGCTGGCTAAACGACAGCGAGCTGAACCGCGGCTATTCCGGCTCTGATGAATCGCTTTCGGCCATCACCCTGGATAACCAGATCGATGGCAGTATCGACACTGGCGTTATCAACCACCGCGTGCTTGTGGGCGTCGATTATCAGCGTCGTAGCAATGATGTTACGGCCTCTTACGGCAGCTTCCCGGCGATCGATGCTTTCAACCCGGTCTATGGCGCCGATCCCTTGTCGATCACGGTCTACAGTCGCGAAAAGCATAAGCTGGAGCAGACCGGGATCTACGTGCAGGATCAAATGTCGCTGGACAGATGGCGCCTGACGCTGGGTGGTCGTCACGATCAGGTGAAGATCACCAACGTCAATAAGATCAATGACACCAGCGATACGTTGGATCAAAACCACTTCAGCAGTCGTGCCGCGCTGATGTATCTGTTCGATAGTGGTTTTGCGCCGTACGTCAGCTACTCCACTGCATTTACGCCAACCAGCTTTACCGATGAGTACGGCAAGATCCTCAAGCCGATGAAAGGGAAGCAGTGGGAGGCGGGGCTGAAATTCCAGCCGGAAGGATCGCAGACGATGTACAGCGCGTCGGTGTATCGGATCAACCAGGAAAATATTGCCACCAAAGTGGAGCCGACCGATCCGTATCGCTCGATTGGTGAAATCGAGTCGGAAGGCCTTGAGCTGGAAGCGGTGGGGCAGTTGACGGATAACCTGCGTTTACAGGCGTCTTATACCTACAACGATATCCGCTACACGAAGAGCAGCGCGGAAGAGCAGGGTAAACGCGCCGTTTACGCGCCGCGCAATCAGGCCAGCGCCTGGCTGAGTTACGATGTGAAAAGCGGCCCGCTGAATGGCCTGACGGTGGGTTCCGGCGTGCGTTATGTGAATGGCATTACGTCCGATCGCCAGAATACGCATACGCTGCCTTCCTATACGCTGGTCGACATGGCGGTGGGTTACGATCTGACGCAGGTTGGTCTGAAGGGATTGAGTGCGCAGGTCACGGTCAATAACCTGACGGACAAACGCTATATTGCCGCCTGTAATTCTCTCTCTTACTGCTATTTTGGCGCTGAGCGCAACATTGTTGGCAGTCTCTCCTACGCGTTCTGATGCTTTCGCAGCCCGGTTTGATGCCGGGCTTTTTTGCGGTCCATTATTTTCTGCAGCCAGGCTGATTTTTTTTGTAATATCCATTTTGGACGCTGGTTCGCGATTTAAAAAATAAAATAAGAATATAAGCGACACAAATTACAGCCGACTTAACGACTTTAATTTATTAATTTGCTTCACGATTTCTTAGTAAAAATCATCTATAATTCCCACACTGCGAATCGCTAACCTTGAAGAATATTTGCCATGGTTAATCGCCTTTTTTTAGGTGGCCTTTTTATTTTATTAAACCTGTATGACTGCAGCGCATGGGCGGTGAACTGCAGGCGTGCGGCAACACCACTGGAAAATACGATTTGCAAGAATGACAATCTGCGCTGGCTTGACCAAACGCTGGATACTATCTATCTCTCAAGGTTGGATCAGGACGACACCCGCTCGATACGCCAGCAATATGCTGCGTGGGAAGCCTCCCTGCAGACCTGCACAACGGATAACTGCATCCGCCGCGCTTATTACAAAGGCATCAATATGGTGTCGGACGTGAAAACGGATTTTACGTGGCAAGGTCAGTGGTGGAATATGCTGGCGCCCCATATGAGCGGCAGCGTGCTGCAGTTTAGTCGCAGCAGTGAATGGAGTATCGACACGGACATCCGCGTATGGGCCGGGGTTAACCGGGAAGAATTTACCGCGGAGGCCCGTAAAGTCTACGGCATGGTGCTGGTTGAAAATATCCGCGATGTCAGCGACTGCTTAATCTTGATCATTCCCAGGCAGGATGGCTCCCTGCAGGTCCACAGCAATGCGGAGTGGGGGTGTCGTCTTATTATGCCTAACGGCGCGTTTATTGATGGCTTGTATCAGTCTGCGGAGAAGGATCCGCGTCCATCCGCCACGCTGTACTCATTGGGCGTACTTCCCACGAACGCACTGGACCAAAAATTCCGTGCGCTGGTGGGCGATGATTATCAGCAGTTTGTGGATACAGCCAATGTGTTTATCTACGAAAACGACCGGGACAATATGGGCGCGACGGTCGTTTCGATGTGGCTGCGCGGCGCGGCCAACCGGCAAACCGCCATGATTATCTATACGCCGCAGGGTGACATCTGGGCTGCACGCTTATTTCCTCCCGCGCGGCCGGGCGGAAAATTGCAGATGCATTACTTCACCACGCGGGATGATAAAACCCGGCTACCGCGCACGCTGGATATCTGGAAAGAACGCTATCAGGATCAGTAAAACGCAGGGCGGCGCACCGCCCTGTCGATCAGCTCAAGTCCACCGCTTTGTGACCAAAAAACCAGGTGACGATAAAACCGCACAGATACGAAACCGCCACGCCTGCTGCGTAGACCGCCATACCGGCGTAGATCCCCTGAGCCGAAGTCATTAGCGGCAGGGCGACCAGCCCGGACGGGCCAAACACGGTATTGAGGCCCACCGGCAACCCCAGCCATGCCACCAGGCCAATAAAGAAACCGCCGCACGCGCCGCCAATACAGGCGGTAATGAATGGCTTAACGCGCGGTAGCGTGACGGCGTAAATCAGCGGTTCGCCAACCCCCAGAATGCCGGGAATGATCGCACCACGGATCTGGTTGCGGATAACCGAGTGCTGCGGCGAACGGAAATAGAGCGCAAGCGCTGCGCCGACCTGACCACCGCCCGCCATGGCCAGAATCGGGAACAATGCGTTAAAGCCTTGCGCATCCATCAGCGCAAAATAGACCGGAATAAAGCCCTGGTGCACGCCAAAAACCACGGCAATCAGGAACAGACCAGCCAGCACCGCACAGCCAAACGGGTTACCGTTCAGGTGCAGGAACAGCCATGACATGCCTTTAAACAACTCCCCGCCAATCGGCATTATCACCGTAAAGGCCAGCGCCCCGGTAATCAGCAGTGTCAGCAATGAGGTGAGGATCATGTCGAGGTTATCCGGCACGATTTTGCGGATTTGTCGTTCAATCCACGCGCCGAGGATGGCGGCGATTAAAACGCCAATAATGTTGCCGCGTGGATCGATGCTCATGCCGAAGAAATTATCGATACCGGAGAAATACCCGCTGGTGGCCTGCGGGTTGTAACCGAGCACAAACAGCGCGGCGATGATCGCGCCGTTAACACCGCTGCCGCCAAAGGCTTTTTGCGCGTTATAACCAATCAGTATCGGCAAAAACGTGAACAACCCCTTGCCGAATATTTTCATGTATCCCACCAGATGGGTAATGGTCGCGCTCTTTTGCGCCGCGCCGCTCAGCAGGCTTTGCTCGATTAATGTCGCAAAGCCGAGCAACATCCCGGCGGCGATAAATCCGGGGATCAGCGGGGTGAAAATCGTGGCGAATTTCGACAGGAACTGATGCACCGCGCTGGTCTGTTTCGCTTTCATCTGCTGTTTGGTGTCGCGCGCCACGCTTTGCAGCGTTGCGGCTTCAGCCGGGGCGTGTTCATGTCCAAGCAGCGTATTCATGGCGTCTGCAGCGGTTTGCGCTTTCCCCGGACCGACAATAATTTGTAATTGGTCATCGCTGTTCACTACACCCAACACGCCCGGCAGGGCTTTGAGACGTTCATAATCAACTCGCTCTTCATTGTTTAATGTCAGACGCAACCGCGTCATGCAGTTACCGCAGGTTTTAATGTTGTCTCTGCCGCCGACCAACTGCACGATGCTCGCAATAACCTGTTCCGTGATTTTCGCCATCACTTTATCCCCGCATTAACCAGCGCCTGACGGATAAAACCGCCGTTATCCTGAAGCAATTGTGTTGCCTGTGTGGCGCTGAGCTGACCCAGCACCATCACGATCGCCGTTTTACAGTGGCCCTCACACGCTTTCAGCGCCAGCGCCGCTGTTTCTGCATCGCAGTCCGTGGCTTCCACCACAATATTGATTTGCCGTTGCACCAGCTTCAGGTTGGTGGCTTCCACATCGACCATCAGATTGCCGTAGACTTTACCGCTGCGGATCATGGCGCCGGTGGTCAGCATATTGAGCACCAGTTTTTGCGCGGTGCCGGCTTTCATGCGCGAAGAGCCTGTGACGACTTCAGGGCCGACAACGGGCGCGATGGCAATGTCGGCGATGCGGGCCATTTCGCTGCCGTCATTACAGGTCAGGGCGACAGTGGTTGCCGCAAGGCTTTTCGCATAATGCATGGCGGCGATCACATACGGCGTGCGGCCACTGGCGGCAATGCCTACCAGCACGTCATTCGCGTTGAAATTAAGTGCTTTCAGGTCATCGACGCCCAGTGTCAGGCTGTCTTCGGCATTTTCCACCGCCTGCAAAATGGCGCGATGCCCCCCGGCAATTAACCCCACCACTTGTTCACGCGGGGTACCGTAGGTGGGCGGGCATTCGCTGGCATCAAGGATCCCCAGCCGACCGGAGGTGCCTGCGCCACAGTAGATTAAGCGCCCGCCTTTGCGGAATGCCGCGACAATGGCATCGACCGCCCGGGTAATCGCCGGGATCACCTTTTCCACCGCCAGCGCCACTTTCTGGTCTTCAGCATTGATCACTTTCAGCATCTCGTCGGTGGAGAGCATGTCAATATTGGCGCTCGCGGCATTGCGGCCTTCAGTGGTCAGTTTGGATAGATCAATGTTCATCAACGTCTCGCTTAACTCTTCAGTGTGTGCTTTGCCTGCCGCGCAACGGCAGCGCTGTATAAGGAATAATATATTATTAATAAGGATAAAAATAAGAATAATTTATTCACTTAGGT
Source organism: Kosakonia sp. ML.JS2a (assembly GCF_025642095.1). Classification (GTDB taxonomy): domain Bacteria; phylum Pseudomonadota; class Gammaproteobacteria; order Enterobacterales; family Enterobacteriaceae. The sequence goes on along the minus strand of NZ_CP106754.1, from coordinate 4,549,948 downwards.
GGGTCTGCGTGCTAAGTGTGATGTCGCTCAAAGCATGGTGATGAAAGGTGCCGACAAAGCCGCGCGGAAGGCCTGGTTACAGTGTGGGTATTTCATTCTGAGCCGTCGGAATACGCAGATAAGAAATTTATTAAATGATTATGCGTAGTGGCTGCTTTTTTGTTATCCATATGTTTTGTATGGATTAATATTTTAATATTTAAGATGATTAAGACATTTTTTTTACCAGCGGTATAATTCGTGTTGCTGAGATATAAGTCTTTTTTGCCCTATTCTGACTGACGGATAAAACGTCTGGGATGATAGGGCCTTTTTTTATATTTAATGATTTCCTTGGTAAGCGCTAATGACGCAGTTTATTGATTGTGGCGGAAGTAAAGGGAAGATATTTATTACTCATTCGGTTGCCAGCGAAAATGTTTTCTCATTAGCCCGCCGTCTTGCTAAATATCCTGTTCCGGTACTGATTAGCGGTGAAACGGGAACCGGCAAAGAGTGCGTAGCCCGGTATATTCACGACAATGCGTATGCGCACGACGCACCTTATGTTGGCGTTAATTGCGCCGCGATTCCGGAAAACTTGCTGGAGGCGATGCTCTTCGGCTATGAAAAAGGCGCTTTTACCGGTGCCGTGACCAGTCTTCCGGGAAAGTTTGAGCAAGCAAACGGCGGCACGTTACTGCTCGATGAAATTGGCGACATGTCACTGGCGATGCAGGCGAAACTGCTGCGTGTTTTGCAGGAACAGGAGGTTGAGCGTCTCGGGAGTCGCCAGTGCCTGCCGCTGAATATCCGCCTGATTGCAGCGACGAATAAAGATCTTGAGCGGGAAGTGACCGCAGGGCGTTTTCGCCAGGATCTGTTTTACCGTATTGCTGTGGTGCCGATCTTCATTCCCCCGTTGCGGGATCGCCGACAGGATATCCTGCCGATTGCCCGGTTTCTGCTGAACAAGTATCAGTCCTGTTTCTTGCGCAGGGTAAATCTGAGCGATGAAGCTTGTCAGGCATTGCTGAATCATGACTGGCCCGGCAATATCCGCGAGCTGGAAAACGTGGTGCAGCGCGGTGTGATCCTCGCTGAGGGCGACGAGATCAAGGCCGCCGATCTGGGGCTGCCGACGCCTCACGCGCAGGCGAAGCCGGGTGACGCCATGATTTCAGACGTACGCCGGCACGGGCGCAACGCGGAGTGTGACTACATCAGTGAAGTACTCAGGCAGCATCAGGGGAACAAAACCAAAACGGCCGCCTTCCTTGGCATTACGCCCCGTGCTCTGCGTTACCGCCTGGCGTCGATGCGTGAAAAAGGCTCAGATATGTCGGGCAGGTAATCCGTCACAACATGCTTTCCGGAAACCTGCCCGGCCCTTTATTTGCTCTCCGGCAGGCTGCTTACCCTGTTGTGTCCGCCGAATATCTCTGGTGTTCTGTGGGTTTGTTTCCCGAGGAATTTGATGCCTGCCAGCGTGATCAGCCATGCGATGCATCCCATCACCAGATAGGTGGCGGCAAAACCGTATGTATCGTAATAGTGCCCGGCAATGGGGTTGATGGCCGTGATGCCCAGGTAATTAAAACAGCCCAGCACCATGTAGATCGTGCCGGTCAGGCGTTTGTCAAAATGTTCTGCAAGGAACTTAAATATCGACACCAGCAGCAGCGCCATCTCGAGGCCATAAAGGGGTTTAATCACGATGATCATCCACGGATGCGTGGCCAGTGCAGACAGCACCAGACGCAGACCAATCACAAAACCGGCGACCAGCAGCCCATTGCGTGCGCCAATACGGTTGATCAAAAAGGGAACCGAAAACATCAGCACGAATTCACAGGCTGACTGTACAAATCCCATGTAACCCAGTACGGCATTCCCGGTTTGATGATCGGCAAAGAAGGTAACAAAGTAGCGCGGAAACTGCTGTTCGGCGCTTTGCATCATCCAGATAATGCCGCCGTAAAACAGCATCAACACCCAGAAGCTGGCATGGTGAAACAGCATCCGCACGTCTTTTCGGTTCACCACCTCTTTTCGCGACGCATTAACCGCCTGCCAGTCAATGCCTTCACCTTGTGTTCTGAGCGTGGTGAGCATAACCAGTACGGCGATCGCGCCGCAGGAGGTGATCATGAAGTTGATATGCGGGTTAATGTTGAATAACTGACCGGCAAAAATAGAGGCGACAGCCCAGCCCAGCGAACCCCACATTCTCACCCGGCCAAACTCAAAACCAAACGCGCGACTGTAGCGGTCGGCATAGGTTTCAAACACTAACACGCCTGCAAGGTAGGCGGTGCCGAGATACAAGCCGCCAGCGAGCATGCCCAGTACTCGGTGAGTGGTCAGCAGGTACTGGTAAATATAGATAAAGAACGGTGCGGCAAAAATGGACGCGATAGCCACCGCGATCAGCAGCGGTTTTTTCAGGCCCAGCTTATCCATGATAAAGCCGAAGATGGGTTTGATCGCGAGCGCAAACAGGGCATTGATCGAGAGCGTGTAGCCAATCTGCGTGCTGGTAAACCCGATGCTGTCACCCAGCCAAATCGCTAAAAATGACCAACTGGTGGACCATGAAAAATAAAACAGGAATAAACACAAACTGATACGTATGTAGGCGCTTTTCGAGGCAGCAGAGAGCATGTTTTTATCCTCTTCTCAGGGGGACTAAGCGTTGATGCTGATGAGTGTCAGTTTTCCAGGACCTGTTGCCTTACCGGACGGGACATCCCGCTGGATGGGTAGCGCTTGCCAGCGTAAAAAATGCCGGGGTTCAGGCTGATAAAGTTCACTGACAATGTTCACTTCCGCCCCTGGCGCGGCATCCTCATCAGGTTGATAAAACGCATCGGGAAGGGGAGTGACGGGACCCTCGTCGACACGGATGACATCCAGCGTTTCTTCATCCAGATACCAGCGACCACACGTTCCGTCGTGAAGCTGGAACGTCACGCTCAGTGTGTGAGCTTTGCACTGCGGCGCAGAGAGGATGACATCCGGGGGAATCGACCCCATGCCCCGGAAATCCCAGCGAAAATCCCAGTTGCTGATCTGCCGGGTGCGCCAGCCGTTATGGTCAGCACGGGCGATCCATGCCTGAGAAAACCCGTTAGCATCGTAGCGATGCCAGGTGATGAGCACGCGGCCCTGGCTGTCAAAGCCGATGTTCTGGCTCATGTTGATCAGGCCTTGCTGTACCTGCGCGGGGTCAACAATGTCGCCGCGCTCGAGGGTTATCGGCAGCGGGCACGGTTGCCCGGTATGTGTGAACCAGTTGATCATATCGGGGCTGCGGGCATAAGAGAGATCGTGGCAGGTTTCGCAGTGAGGCGTATCGCGCCACATCCAGATCATGTGCCAGTGCTTATCCGGGCCGATAATCGGTAAACGAGCGTAGGCGTTGCGTAACCCGCTGCCGCTTAACAGCGGCTGTTCCAGCAATCTTTCCCAGCGCTGTTTGGCCGCGTTCCAGCGGTTATAAATATCATCGCCGTTGCCGCTCTCTCCGTCGCGATAGCGGAAAAGTAATTCGCCGTTAGCACCCTGAAAAAAAAGCGGGTAGGTGGCGCTCTCTTCACGTATTCCGGTCATGGTTCCCTGCGCAAGCGAGTGAATGTCGTAGGGGCGGGTTGACCGGAACCAGACCATTTTATCTTTATGCATATTGCCGGAGAGATGGAGATGCCCCTGCTTATCCATCGCCAGCGTCAGATAATTGTGACTGTCAAACTCAGTCTGATGCATGTACCTGTTTTTATCGGCCAGCCACTCACCGGTGGGATAGCTGATTTGCCACGTGGTCTCTTCCTCTGCGCGGCTGGCGACGGTAATGCAATGGTGTTCGTTGTAATACGCAACGTAGAATTTATCTTTTACCAGTAAGGCGTATTCGACGGTAAAATCTGCGCAGCAAGGACCAATCCCGGAAATATCGACTTGTTTTGCCTGAAACATTCTCTTCTTCCTGTTTGTTTCCGCCAGAAATAATGGCGCAGCATACGGTGCAAAGTTCGGAAAGAATAAAGAATGTCTCCATCTGTAATTTGTTATCCCTGTCACAGAAGGGATGCGAGATTGAGACGCAGGTAGTGAAAATTTAAAAAGGTGTTTTGCGATTGTTCCAGAGGGGGGATTTATTTAAATTTATTGCACCAGGAATAACTACCCCGGATGCAAAAGAGCAGATGCTCTGCTCTGTCTGTTCAACGGACGTACGCTATCTGGCATCCAATGGGTAGAGAAAAATGAGGCCGTTTTGCATACTCACCAGCGGGACATTATCCGCCTCATATTGCTGTATCCAGAACCCGGTATGAGTCAGTAGATCCACATTCCCATTAATCATGCGGCTATTCTGTGATGACATAAAATAGATGGGCGAGTAGCTGAAATAATAGGTTTTACCTTGCTGTCGGGTTTGCACAAAATTCCCTTTGAGGACGAACTGATTGTCATCAGGGCTGGTGATATTGCTCTGTATGGTATTTCCCTTCGTGGTCATGTGCGAGTCGTATAACTCTTTTTGGCGCAGCATCAGGTCATAGAAGCCAAACTGCGTAACTTCATCGACGTTTTGCCGCATGACGGCGTTAGCGCGGTGTAATTGCGCGCCTGCCAGGGTGGCGAGAAGGGCTGTCAGCATCAGCGCAACAGACTGTTTACGGCGTTTTGCAGGGAGCCATTTCATTGAGCTTTCTCCGGGTTTCGCTGAGAATTAAGTTATTAAGCAGGGTGGCATTGGATCGCGAGTGGTAGATCTGCATTGCCAGCACTTTCTGCTGACAGACGTTATACAGGCGCAGGGTGTAATTCAGCGTCTGGTTTTCATCGTTATAATACACGCTCATTTGAATTGATTTTGATTTGAGTTGTTGATTTATATTGTAATAAGTCTCCCTTAGCCGCAGGAAGGTTGTCTGTTGGAGAGCCTGATCGCTCTCGCGCCCGGGGACGGTAAAGATGCGGATATTGCTGTAAATATTTTGCGCGATTTCCCTCACTTCCGGCGTTTCTCTGCGCGGAATGAAGGAGTAACCCAGCGCAGCGCTACCCAAAGCAATAACAAGAAAAACCAGCGCGATTTTCCACCGTTGACCGCGTGATGGAAGCGCCTGCTCTTCGCGTTGCAGCGCGGGAGACATCGCGTCAGGCAACAGGGAATACGTATCCGCGGGTTCATGTTCTGTCGTATCAAAAGCCTCGTCGAACAGCACCTCTTCATCGTCCTGTGCTGGCAGCACATTGGTGAGATTGATCTCCTCTTCGTCTTTTTCCACCATCCGGCAATATTCCGCTTCCAGAACATATCCATGTTTCGGGATCGTGCGAATGATCCGTTGCTGCTTGCCGTCATCCTCAAGAGCGGCGCGCAGCGCGTGAATGGCGTTTGGCAGGCTGTTATTGCCAATCACCCGGCGTTCCCAGACCAGCGTGGTCAGTTCCTCGCGCGTTAAAATTTTCCCGGCATTCTGTTGCAGGACATCAAGCAGTTTGAGTTGATAGGCGCCCAGGCGTTTTCGTTCTCCGGTCACTAAATGAAGAATAGATCCTGACGGGACATCAATCAGCCAGTTATTTATTGCACAATAATTTTTATTCATAAAATTGCATGGTGTTTTAACTGTCAGTCAGGGTTCGTAAGTACGATTGATGGTGGCGACCCGCCGGCATAAATAATGATTAATGCCTGAAGACGAATGGTTTTATTTCTCAATGCACTCAAGTGCTGTGTAACGAAACGCCGGCACATGGCAAGCGGTTTAGTTTTTTCTTACTGTACATTTTTGCTCTCATTTCTTCCATAGCATGATTTGCAAAATATTATCCTGGTAAACGTAGCGGCATTTTTGTTTCCGCAGAAATTTCCTTTTTGCAAATTTATCGGAATTAAAATTTCCTCTTTTTTTCTTAATCTTTTGATTTCTAATATTTAAAAAATCTGGCATGTCTGTTGCTTATTTCCAGCGTGAATTAAAATGAAGGCTGGTTGAATCAACAGGGAATTGATGACGTATACAGATACAAACATTTTAACCCCAACCGACGAAATGCGTTATCTCCGCGATTATTTACCGCTGGTGGGTAAAGTCGTCAGGCAGTTTGCCTGGCAAACAAGTACTGTGCTGGATAAGGACGATATGCGGCAAATTGCGCTAATGGGGCTGCTCTCCTCTTTACGGCGCTATGGGCACCCGGACGATGGCTTTGCCGGTTATGCCGCGCAACGTATACGCGGCGCCGTACTGGATGAGCTGCGTAAACTGGACTGGCGCCCGAGGCGTTTGCGGCAACAAACACACAAACTCAACGATGCGATACGGCAACTGGTGAGTGAGCCAGGGAAAACCCCCTGTTTTACAGACGTTAGCACGCGACTCTCAATGACATTCGAATCCTGGCAGGCGTATTTGCAACTCTGTTCCGCCAGCGAGCTGGAGAGTCTTGAGAGCCTGCAAGAAAAGGAACCGTTCCCCTCTTCGCTTGTCAGTCGCCCACTGGAAGAGGAGATGCTGGTGGGGCATATGCTGGGTAGTGCGCTGGCGCAACTTGCTCCCCGCGAGCAAACGATCTTCATCCTCTACTATCAGCATGAAATGAACCTGAAAGAGATTGGCCGTTTTTTTGGGCTGACGGAGGCCAGGCTGTGCCAGCTTAATAAAGCGATCTCCCGGAAGATCTACGCCTTTTTTACGCAGGACACATAACCAAATGGCAAAGTATTACGCCTCTAAGGCGTTATGGATCGCCACGCCCAGGTGCTTGATGGTTTCCCGGTTGGCTTCCGTCAGCGGTAGCGCACAGTTAAGTCGCAGGCAGTTACGATACTTACCGGAAGCAGAGAACAGTGAGCCTGGCGCAATCTGGATTTTTAACCGGCACAGGGCGCGGGAAACGCACACCATATCGACGGTCTCCGGTAGTTCAACCCACAGCAGATAGCCCCCTTGCGGACGGGTCACACAGATACCGCACGGGAAATACTGGCGCACCCAACAGGTATAAGTTTCCAGCTGATGCTGGTAGATCTGGCGCATGCGGCGCACATGGCGGTGATAATGGCCATCACGAATAAATGCCGCCACGGCCAGCTGTGTGCCGGGTACGTTTGTGCCGATGGCAGCATATTTTTTATGCAATACCCGATCGAGATAACGCCCCGGTGCGATCCAGCCGACGCGTAGCCCCGGTGCAACGGTTTTGGTCACTGAGCTGCAGAGCAGCACACGACCATCGATGTCATAGGATTTGATGGTTGACGGCCGTGGATAATCAGTGGCCAGTTCGCCATAAATATCGTCTTCGAAAATCACAATGTCGTGGCGTTGCGCCAGCGACAGCACCGCCTTTTTGCGTGCTTCCGGCATGATAAAGCCGAGCGGGTTATTGCAGTTGGGCACAAGGATCACGCCTTTGATCGGCCACTGCTCCAGCGCCAGTTCCAGAGCTTCAATGCTGATCCCGGCATCGGGATCGGTCGGGATCTCAATCGCTTTAATGTCTAACCCGCGCAGTAATTGCATGGTGCCGTAATAACAGGGGGACTCGACTGCCACAATGTCCCCCGGCTGGCAAACCGCCAGTAACGCCAGCGTGAGGGCTGCGTGGCAACCGCTGGCGATCACAATATCGTCGGCGCTGAGCGACGTGCCGCCATCAAGCATCAGCCGGGCGATCTGTTCACGCAGCTCGCGGCGGCCGGGCAGCGTGTCGTAACTCAGGACATCATGCAACTGGTGCTGTATGACGCGGTTCATTTCGCGCCACAGGGGTTTTAGCGTTGGCTGTGTAATATCCGGCGCGCCGCCGCCAAAAGGAATGATGGCCTTATCGGTGCGGGCATCAAGCAGCGTGAGCACTTCATCCCACTGGGTCACATCGACCGGGCGCTGTACCGGGCGGGACATCGCCGGTACGGGCGGTTGTGCCTTGCGTGGCGCGACGAAATAGCCAGAACGCGGCTGCGGCGTGATCAGTTGCAGGTTTTCCAGCACCTGGTAAGACTGCTGTACGGTGCTGATACTCACGCCGTGTTCCTGGCTAAGGCTTCGTACCGAAGGGAGTTTTTCTCCCGGGCGATAGAGCCCCTGCTCAATACGTTCCGCCAGCAGCGTGGCCAGATGTTGGTAGCGTGTCATGCTGTATCCTTTGAGTTCACCATACAGATGTAAAAACCAGTACAGATCTGTCTGTTTTTCGCGATTCAGAGACTGTTTTAAGCGATCTGTATGTTAAAGAAAAGTAATTTCTGAATCTGTATTGTCGCAGCCTTTCACTGCGATGATAACGCTCTGTTCTGGTGAGGAGAGCGATAATGGAATTCTTTGAAAATCGACCGACGCGCCCGTGGATCGGGTTTGTTTTACTCTGGCGTAAATGGCAACACCTCCGGGAGCGCAGGCGCACGGCCAGGCTGTTGCGGGCGCTCAGCGATGAGCAGTTAAAAGACCTGGGTTTACGGCGTGAGGAGCTGTGGTAAGGGCGCTCATGGGCGGAGATAACATCTTGTTATTTCCGCTCAACCTGCGTTGGGCTATGCTTAGCTCCATAACCTGAAGGGGAGAAAGCACATGCACGTTATGAATGGCAAAGACGAAGACGATAAAAAAGAGAACGAAACTGGCAACGCAACCCAGCTGATGCAGCAAAAACTGCTGGATTCCCGCTCTATTATCATCTCCGGTGAAATTAACCAGGCGCTGACGGAAAAAGTCGTCACCCAACTGTTGCTGTTGCAGGGCATCAGCGATGCGCCGATCAAAATTTACCTCAATAGCCAGGGTGGCCATGTCGAAGCGGCTGACACCATCCATGACATGATCAAATTTATCACCCCGGAAGTGCATATTATTGGCACCGGTTGGGTGGCCAGCGCCGGGATCACCATCCTGCTGGCGGCGAAAAAAGAGCATCGTTATTCGCTGCCGAACACCCGTTTTATGATCCATCAGCCATTGGGTGGCGTGCGCGGTCAGGCGAGCGATATTGAGATTGAAGCCAAAGAGATCATCCGTACTCTGGAGCGCGTTAACCGCATGATCGCCGATGCAACCGGACAGCCGGTTGATAAAGTGAAACAGGATACGGATCGTAACTACTGGATGAACACCAAAGAGGCCATTGATTACGGCATCGTTTCCCGCGTGGTGAAAACCTACGGTGAACTGAACCTCGATTAATCAGGCGCTGACGGGAAATAAAACCGACGTCCAGCCAGCATAAGTTGGCTGGACGTTTTTTTATTCATCGCTCTGCGAGAACGTTTTCTGGTCTAAATCGTAATGCATATACTCCAGCGGAATATGGTGTAGCGCCCGTAACCGTTCTATATAGGCATTATCTTCTATCGTCGCCGGGGTTATTCCAACGATAACCATTTTAGTAATGTGTATGCCGTTATCGTGCCAGTAAGCATACTCCAGTAATTGCCCTATTGCCTCACGAATGCAATATGAAACGTGGGCATGGGTTTTTATTTCATAAAAAGAGTAAGTATTTTCATTTTCTTGCAAAACGAGATCGATGCGTGTGCCATACCCGGTATTTTGTTCCGTGCTTACTCGGTTTTTGCCAAATTGCTGACAGAGCGTGATATATAACGCTTCCTGTATTGCATTGTGAATGTAACTGATCTCAGTTCGATAGCCGCTGCTGTTGCGCTGGCCGCTCTCTGGTTTAGAACGATGGCCTGCTTTAAAGTCTAATGCTGCTGCGCTGCGGGCCTGAAGAGGAAGCTGAACAAAGTTAATGAGATTGTAATAATTTGATTTTACGGCCGGGTCAGTATGACTAAACATATACGGCTTGCATAATCGTAAATTTTGCGGCTTAAACTTTATGTTAAAAAAATCGCTCTTGTCGATCGAGTCTAATATATCGCCATCTACATCGACTTCGTTAAGCTGAGACTTCATTTCATCATACCAGCCGTTCTGCCGGTACTGTTTTAATATTCTTCGGGATTCCGCAGGGGAAACCAGTTCAGCATTTAAAATCTCACCCAGCCAATAACGCGTATTGTTCCTTTTTTCATTTTTGATGGTGTATAAATTGATATCCATTACCTGACCATTGCGAACTAATCCTGCCAGGGATTGCAAATAGGCGTAATGATAGCCATCAATGAGTTTTTCCGTATCGAATAACCACTCCTCATGACCAAATCCATGCTGATATTCGTAGCTGCTGCTATTGATTGATTTTCCTTCCCGACCGGACGGCGTACGCCAGTATTTGTCATTCCAGCATATTCTTGAGAGTTTTTTCACTGTGAAAGTCCTTTTTATTGCATTTGTTATTGTTTTATAAAGCGTTATAAACCGTATCTTAGGACTAATGTTATGGGGGAACCAGCCACCATATGTTGCAGGTTTCCTCTCATTCGCCCGCGATATGTGGGCACGATCATCCTCCTGGCGCGCAGGCAAAAAATACACTTCTCCCTGACACATAATTTCTGCACACTGTTTCCATTTCTCATTACGGAGTGATGGCATGAACAGCAGTATTAAGGCGACGCTGGTGATGGCAGTGGCGCTCAGTCTTCCCGCAATGGCGGAACACAGCGGCGTCTCCTTTGATCATAAAGATTGGGAAGTGGTGTGTGACAACACGCTGACCTGCCGTGCAGCAGGCTATAGCGCAGAAGAAGAAGCCAGCGGATCGGTGCTGATCACCCGCAAAGCCGGGCCGGATACGCCTGTTACGGTCGATGTGGTGCTGGCGGAGATGGAAACCGATGATGCAACGCAACAGGCAAAACTGACGCTGTGGATCGACGGCAAATCACAAGGCGATGTTGCAGCGGAAGACAGCGACACCTGGCGGTTATCGGATGAGCAGGCCAGCAGCATGATTGCCGCCGTGAAAGGCAGTAGCAAGGTTGAGTTTAAGGGCGGTGCGAAGCCGTTTGTACTGTCTGGCGAGGGTGCATCCGCTGTGTTGTTGAAATTCGACGATGTACAAGGACGCGTCGGGACGCCCGGCGCACTGAGTAAAAAAGGGGATAAGGCAGAAAATAGCGTTGCAGCACCTGTCGCTGCGCCCGTCATCCAGGCGGTTGCGGTGGATGATGGTGAAGATCGCACCCTGAACGAGGCGGAAGTGAAAGCGCTGAAACCGCGCCTGCTGGCGACCTTATCTGGCGATAATGGATGCGATCGCCTGTCATCGCCGCAGGAAGCGACCGTCGAAGGCGATAACGATATTACCCTGACCCCACTGGACAGTCAGCATGCGCTGATTTCCACCCTCTGCTGGCGCGCCGCGTATAACGAAGGCTATGGCTATTGGGTTATCGACAAAGCGTTGAAAGGCAACCCGCAGTTGATCACCAACTCGGCATCGGATTATGCCGATGGCGCGATCTCGCTGGGCCAACGTGGTCGCGGGATTGGCGACTGCTGGGCGTCGGCGGAGTGGGTGTGGGACGGAACAACGTTCCGTAAAAGCGGTGAGTCCACAACGGGCATGTGTCGCTATGTACGCGCAGGCGGCACCTGGGATCTGCCGGAGTTTGTTGCTGAGGTCAAAGAAGCCAACCAGGCTAAATGAGCCAGATGTACTGAATTGAACACGGTAGTGACCAAAAGCCCCGGTTTGGTCGCTGCGTGTTCATCTCACCTCCCCATCTTTACACCGGGAAAATCGATGCTAAACAACCTCAATCACCTTACGCTGGCGGTCAGTGATCTGAACCGCAGCGTGGCGTTCTACCACGAGTTACTTGGCCTGAAACTGCATGCGCGCTGGGATAACGGCGCCTATCTCACCTGCGGTGAACTGTGGTTATGCCTCTCCGTGGACGCGCAGCGCACACCGGTTTTGCCGCAGCACAGCGACTATACCCATTATGCGTTCAGCATCGACGAGCGTGATTTCGCGGCCTTCGTTGCGCGCCTTGAGCAGGCTGGCGTGGTGAGCTGGAAAGTGAATAAAAGTGAAGGCGACTCCTGGTACTTTCTCGATCCGGACGGGCATAAACTGGAAGTGCATGTCGGTAATCTGGCGCAGCGGCTGGCAGCCTGCCGCGAGAAACCGTACAAAGGGATGGTGTTTTTTGATTAAAGAAAAGCGCGAATGACTTTCACAATCCATGCTCTTTGCTCTGTCGTTTCTTGATACTTACCCTGATAACTATTACCTTACCCCTCCGTTGAATTGAGGGGGCCTCTATGACCGAAGATGAACTGTTTGCCCGCCGACCGTTAGGGATGCGCATGGCGATGGTGGTGCGCCAGTGGCGCGCGACGATCGATCGTGCGCTGACCGACACGGGCATGACACAGTCGAGCTGGACGGTGCTGATGCAACTGCACCAGTTGGGCGACAATGTTTCGGTCAGTGAACTGGCGGAAGTGCAGGGCATCGAACTGCCGCCGCTGATGCGCACCCTCACACAACTGGAAAAACAGGGGCTGATTGCGCGTACGACATCGCCGTACGACAAGCGCATTCGCCTGTTGGCGCTCACCGCCGACGGGCAACGCCTGCTGGAAAGGATCTCGCAAGTGATCGACGCCTGCCAGGCGCGCGCCTCGGACAATATCCCCGCCGCGGATCTGGCGGTGTTTAGCGCGACCCTGAATCAAATCGCCTGTAATTTGCGCGTGATGCGCGAAGACGACACTCAAACCGAATAAGAAAATGATGACGCCAGAACAAAAGTTTGCCCGCTGGGTAAGGGTCAGTATTGCCTCTTTCCTGCTGATGTTTGTCTATTTTATCGTTGCGGATATTTGGATCCCGCTGACGCCAGACTCGACAGTGATGCGTGTCGTCACGCCGGTTTCCGCCCGGGTTTCCGGCTATGTGGCGCAGGTGTATGTGCAAAACAATAGCCAGGTAAAGAAGGGCGACCTGCTGTTTGAGCTGGATCCCACGCCATTCCGTAATCAGGTTGAAGCCAGTGAGATCGCGCTGGCGCAGGCGCGGCTGACCAACCAGCAACTGGATGCGCAGATCGTTGCCGCCCAGGCCAGCCTGAAGACCGCACAGATCACCGCCCAGAACGATCGCGTCACCTTTGAGCGTTATCAGAACCTGGGCGCAATGCACAACGTTTCGCAATCCGATCTGGATAAAGTCCGCACGACCTGGCAGAGCAGCGTCCAGTCGGTGAATTCGCTCAATGCCAGCATTGATGAACTGACCATTGAGCGTGGCGATCGTGACGATGCCCGCAACGTCACCTTGCAAAAATACCGTAATGCACTGCAACAGTCGCAGCTCAACCTGGGCTGGACGCAGGTGCGGGCGCAAGCGGATGGCACGGTCAGTAACCTGCAACTCACCCCCGGCTTCTATGCCTCTGCCGGCAGCGCAGCACTGGCGCTGGTGCATGATAAAACGGACATTGTGGCGGACTTTCGCGAGAAGAGCCTGCGCCATACCCATGTCGGCACCGACGCGGCAGTGGTGTTTGATGCGCTGCCGGGCCATGTGTTTAAGGCACATGTGACCAGCAGTGATGCCGGGGTTCTTGCAGGCCAGGAAGCGGTGAACGGTGAGCTGTCCGAACCGCAAACCTCCAACCGCTGGGTGCGCGACGCGCAGCGTATGCGCATCCACGTAGCGCTGGACGAACCGTTGCCGAAGACGCTACCGACGGGCGCACGCGCAACCGTGCAGTTGTATAACAGCGAGGGCTTTTTCGCGCGGATCTTCTCTGGCCTGCAAATCCATCTGGTGAGCCTGCTGCACTATGTCTATTAATACGCTGGCGCGGGTTTTTACGCCGCACGGCAACATCGTTTACACCCCTAATGACTTCCGGCAGACGTTGCGTATTGTGTTTGCCGGGATGATCGCCCTGAGCGTGTCGAGTTTTTACAACACCCAGTACGGCGTGTTCTATGTGGTGTACCCGGTGATGCTGTTATCACTGGTGCCGGTATTTAATCGCCACGTGGCAAAGCAGTTTATCTTCAGTGCGGTGCTCAACTGCATCGAAATGGTGTTTATTATCGGCTATTTGTCGCGTTGGCCGGTGATCATGACGCTGGTGGTATTCGCACTGTATGTGATGCGTTTCCGCTTTATGAGTAAAGGCGCGCTGTTCCTGTTCGGTTCGGCTGGCGTGGTGTGCCAGAGCACGATGCTCAACTTTATGAGCTACCCTTCCAGCGACTGGCATACGCTGCTGTTTTCCAATATCGAAGCCAGTGTGATGGCGGTGGCGCTGAGTGCGCTGATGAATTACCTGATCCCGGATGTGGAGCCGCGCACCCGCCCGCCGTTGATCGAGAAAAACGCCGCCCGCGTGCGCCATGAATCCCTGCTTTCCGGGACGGTGGCGACGATGATTTTTGTCGTCTTCCAGTTAAGCGATCTGAGTGATTCACTTTCTGCACTGATGGCGGGGATCCTGATCCTCTTCCCCATGCATTATCGCGGTTCGGTGCTCAGCTCGGTGTGGCGCGTGGTGGGGGTGGTGATCGCCTGTCTCTATATTTTGCTGGTGCAGTTGATCCTCTATAACCACAGCAGCCATATGCTGCTGATGATGCCGCTGATCGGCCTCGGGCTGGCGTTTAGCGCGCGCTTGCACGTGATGGAGAAAGTCGGCGCAGGTGTCGGGTTCGCCAGTGTCACGACGATCGGCATTATGTTTGGCCAGAATCTGCACCCGGACACTGACCTGGTGTTCAGCGATTTATACCGCATCGTGTCCGTTACCGTGGCGTTGGTGGCGACGCTAACCATGGTGTGGCTGGTGCATTTGATGTTGAACTGCTTTGAAGCCACGCGGTTTGTGATCGAGGAGCAGTAGACCGAAACAGCCCGATGGCGCAGCGCTTAGCGGGCCTCTGTTCGGACCTACGAAACCTGTACGAAATGCTCACCTTCACAGCGATAAATTGCCTGTGTGACGTCGGGGATCCTCCACTGGCTCACTTCGCTTGCGGCACTGTGAAAACGGATGCACAAACCGCAGCCGCCGCGCAGCGTGCGGGGGATATCCTGCACGCGAAAGGTTATACCGGCGGCCTGTAACGCTTTGCGGGTTTGCAGCACACCGGGGGTGTTGTGGAACAGCAACAGGTATTCAGCCATGGCGCGTTCTCTGCCGCTGGCCGATCAGCGCCGCCCCCACCGCGCCAGCATACTGGGCGTCGGCATGGGTAAACACCTCACTGTTCAGGTGCGCAGCCAGCATACGACGGAAGGTGGTACAGTGGCTGACACCGCCGGTAAACAGCAGCGGCCCTTGAGTGGACAAGCGGGCGATAAAATGCGCGCTGCGTCGCGCCATCGCATTGATCACCCCGGCGAGGATCGCCTCCGGTGCGATACCCGCCGATCGCAGGCTGATCACTTCCGATTCAGCAAACACCGTGCACATGCTGGTGAGTGGATGTGGCTCGACGCCTTCGGTAATGTCATCAAGATGCTCAACCTGCGTACCCAGCGTGCGGGAGATGACATCGAGAAAACGCCCGGTACCGGCAGCGCACTTATCATTCATCAGGAAGTCGGTGAGATTGCCTTGTTCATCAAGCTGGATCACTTTGCTGTCCTGACCACCGATGTCAATGATCGTGCGCGCCTCGGGCAATAACAGCCGTGCACCCAGCCCATGGCAGGAGATTTCGGTCACCTGCTTGTCGGCGAAATCCACCAGTTGCCGTCCGTAGCCGGTGAGCGTCAGAAACGGGGGTTCAACAAGCCCTTCGCGCAATGTCTCCCACGCTTCACCGATCGACGCGGCGGGGCGAAACGAGGTCGGGCAGAGGAAACGCCGTACGACGGTGTTGCCCTCCAGCAGAATGCCTTTGGTGGTGGTCGAGCCGGAATCAATGCCTACGGTAAACGCCACGGCCACTCCTTATAACATCTCGATAAACGCGGCAACGCGGGTGCTCAGTTGCCCGATGTCCGACGTCGAGTAATCCGTCTCAATAGCCATATACGGGATGTTGTGTTGCTGGCGCACATGGCGTTTGATGGCTAAAGACTCAACGGCGTAGGTATGGCACGCCTGTAAAATCACATCGATTACGCCATCGGCCTGATACTCTTCCACCATCTGGCTGAGCAGTTTCAGGCGCTCATCGTTAGGCGAGATGCAGGAACACCCGATCGCCAGATACTTGTCGGTCAGCGCATCGTACACATCGCCGCTCTCGTCAACGCAGCGTTCAGTGGCTTTCGCGCCAGTGCAGTTTTCATAACCCACCACCCAGCCGCCGTTCTCTTCGATGGCGCGCACAACTTTTTCCGCCGCGCCGCCAATCGGGCAACCAGTGATCAAAATACGTGGGCGGGGATCGAGACGTTTGCCCGCCTGCCATTCGTTGCGGATCCGTTCGGCCATGGCATTCAGTTCGTCGATCAATGCGTCTTTATCAAAGCGGAAAGTCGCCCCGTACACCACTTTCAGGATATCTGTACCGCTCAGTGCGGGCGGGTTGAGCTGCCCCACGCGGTAGAAGTTTGCCAGCGCCTGGCGTTCACGGTTTTTCAGCGCAATGGCATCGCGCAGCGCTGCTTCGCTGATCGGTTGACCAAAACGGTGTTCGATGGCCTGTTGCAAGCGCAGGATCTCGGCTTTCCACAACGCGCGGGAAGCCGCATCCGCTGCGCTGTTCGGCAGTTGCATCACATGCACGGCTTTGAACTCCGCCATGTATTCGTACATTTTCTTTTTACCGTCGCAGGTGGTTTCACCCACCACCAGATCGGAAAAGTAGAAGTAGGGGCACTTGTCGGTTTTGCCAAAGCCGTAGCTGCTTTTGATCAGCGGGCAGAGGTTGCGCGGCAGATCTTTTTCCGCTTCTTCGATGGTTTCATCGTTAGTGGAGCAAAGCGAGACCACCACGGCGCCAGCGGCCATCGCGATCTCTTGTGGCATAAAAGTACAGTAAGTGCCTACCAGTGGGATGCCCTGTTCTTTCAGATCCATCACGGTGAGAAAACCTTTCTGGCGGGCTTCGGAGAATTGTTCAAAGACGTCCGGGAGTGCGGTGATAAGCGACATGATTTTCCTTCCCCGTGACACGGGAGATGATAAAAAAAGACGCCGCATTATAGGCATGCAAAATGAAGGGGAATATTGATCTCCGGCTGATGAAGAGCAGAAACGCGGTGAGTGAAACAGGCTCAGAGGATCTTTTTCAGATCCATCTCTTCCTGGATCCGTTCGCTGTAGAGCGCATGTGTGCGGATGGCTTCCTCTATGCCGGCATTATAAAAGGCGGGGCCAATCTGTTCGGCGATAAAGTCGATAAAGAATTCCGCGTCAAACTGCTCCAGCTCCAGTTCGAAATGCGTTTCGCAGTACGCTTGCAATTTGTTGCGTAACTGCTCGCGTTCGCTGTGGGTGAGGGTAATGTCGGCCATGGCGTCTCCTTACACAATAATCAAAAAACGGTAACGTGCAGTAGTACGGGGAGCTGCGAGAGCAGATAGAGGATCAGGCCAATCGATCCGCCGACCAGCGTGCCGTTGATGCGGATAAACTGCAGATCTTTGCCGATATTCAGCTCGACCTGGCGTGACATATCGTGTGCGTCCCAGCTTTTCACCGTATCACTGATATGCCCGGTCAGAAAAGCGGCGAAACCCGGTGCGACACGATGTGCGGCCTGTTCCAGATGCTCATTCAGCGAGGCGCGCAGCGCGCCGTCCGCCAGCAGTGTTTCGCCAAACCATAATCCCGCGTCGGTAATGCGTTTTTTCATGCGCGAATCGTCAGACTGCACGTCGGCTTTCATCCAGTTGCGCAGATCCGCCCACATTTCGCCCAGATAGCGATTAAAAGCTTCGTCGTTTTTCAGATAGTCTTTGATGTTTTCTGCCCGTTCGGCCATTTCCGGATCGGTTTTTAGGCTGGCGATCAGTTTTAGCGTTGCGCGATCGAAGGCCTGGCGGATCTGGTGCGTGCGGTCGGCGTTGATGTCATCCAGCAGCGAGTTCACCGCGTCAGAAACCAGTTCTGCACTTTGCTCACCCAGCCATTCGGTTGGCAGGATCTTTGCTTTTAACGGGTGATCGGTCTCCAGCCAGTGCACCACCTGGCGGGCAATAAAGGCGCGTGAGCTTTCACGCTGCAACAGGGCAATTAACTGCGCTATCAGGCTGTCCAGCAGCTTCTGATGGCGATTGTTGCGCGTCAGACTTTCCAGCAACAGCGCGCTGGTTTCCGTCAGATCGACTTTGTCGATGGCTTTATGCACCGCCCGGCGTAGCAGGCGCTGAATGCGGGTATCGTCGGCCATTTCCAGAAAGCCGCTCATCACTTGTAGCAAGTGTTGACCCACGCGTTGTGCGTTTTCCGGCTGACTAAACCAGACACTGATCAACTGTGCAGGTTGATGGCGATGGATCAACGCCACAAGTGACTGCGTATCGAGGAATTTCTCCTGCACGAACTGACCAAGATTGTCGCCGATCCGGTCTTTATTGCGCGGGATAATCGCGGTATGGCTGGAAATAAACGGAATTGGCACGCGGCGAAACAGCGCCACCACTGCAAACCAGTCTGCCAGCGCGCCAACCATCGCCGCTTCGGCAATGGCTTTGATCCCGCTCACCCAGAAGTTGGGCGACAGGAACAGCGTGGTGACAAACGTTGCAGCTGCAACCAGCAGCAGTGAGAGCGCCAGACGCTTGGCGCGCTTGAGTTCAGCTAATTTTTCCATGAGTTAAGCATAGAGCGAGACGAGGGGATGGTGCAAAGGTTGAATTTTGTAGCTACAATGTGGCTACAAAAATAAAGGAGGTTCTATGGATTCCGTTATCCGATCGCGTATCGACAGCGAACTGAAAGCGCGCGCCGGGCTGGTACTTGAGAGCTGTGGGCTCAACTGGAGCACGGCAATACGGCTGTTTGCTGAGCAAATCGTCAAAAGTGAGGGTATCCCGTTTGAGGTTACCCGCAAACCAACGGCACGCTTACGCAACGCGATGAGCGAAGCCAATGAGATCACCACACACCAGCATGGACGCTTTAATGGTGTTGAGCAGCTAATGGACAGCTTAAATGATGGGAAAGAGTAAACGCGCGCCACTTCCTTACCGTTCCGATTACACGAAAACATTTGTTAAAGCCTGGGCGCGTTACAACAAAGCGGGTCGCAGAGATATGCATGAAACGGCAGCAATTATGTCGATGGTGCTTTCTGGCAACCCGCTTCCGGCTCAATATAGCGATCATGCCTTAACCGGAAATATGCATGGATTTCGCGAACTTCATCCTGGTGGCGACTACTTATTGGTTTATTGCGTGGATGAGGCCAAACATCTGGTGGTGTTTACGGATTTGGGTACCCACGCTGAGCTCTTTGAGTAATTGCCTTAGATGAATTTGCATAAAATCCACAGCCCAAACCCCATCAACACCACGCCCGCGGTACGCTCTATCCAGTAAACGCTACGGCGCAAGCGGTTCTGCACGGCAGGCAGGCCGATAAGCGAGACGACGGTTAAATCCCACAGCAGCACCACCATTACCATCCAGACGCCGCTGGTGGATTGCTGGAGTAATGTCACGTCCGGCCCGAGCAGGGCGGTCATCAGCGCCAGGTAGAACAACGCATTTTTCGGGTTGAGCAATGCGGAACCGAGGCCGATCAGACACTGTTTGCCGATGGACGGGCAGCGTTGCTGCGTTTCATCAAGCGTAAGGGTTTGTGGGTGGCTGCGTACTAAATGGCAACCCATCCACAGCAGGTAAAGCGCGCCGAGCAGCTCAATGGCGGTGAAGAGCACGGTGAAATGGCGTAACGCGCTCGCGCCGATAATCACCAGCAAAATATAGAGCGCGTTGCCGGAGGCAATACCCACGCAAAGTCCGGCGCTGCCGCGCAGACGGTAGCGAATCGCATAGCCCACCAGCAGGAAGAAATCCGGGCCCGGGCTGAGCAGGGCGACAAAATGCGCCAGCGCCAGTGAGGGAAAAGCGGGAGGAAAAATGTCCATAGTGACCTCGGCAGTAAAAAAACTGCGGTCACCTTAGCGGCATCGCGGCGCTATTTATTGTCTGATATTGATCGGCCCATCGCGTACTGGCGCGGCGTGGCGGCGGTATAACTGACAAAGGTTCTGTGAAAATGGCTCTGATCGGCAAACCCGCTCTGATACCCCACATCCGCCAGATTATCGCCGGCGCGCAGGCGACTTTTGGCAAACTCCACGCGGGCGCTATTTAAAAAACAGCCTGGCGTTAGCCCGGTGTCCTGTTTAAAGGTGCGGATCAGCGTCTCTTTGCGCAGCGAAAAGGCGTGCGCCAGTTCATCCAGCGTCGGCGGTTGCTGCAAGTTGCCGAGCAGCGCATCCTGCAACTGCTGACTGGTCGGGCGAAGCGGTGCCGGGTGCCGTGGTGGGCAGGCGAGGGTAGTGAGCAAACGGGCGATAGCCGCGGGCAATGGGCCGGTTTGCCCGTTTTCGATTAACGAGACAATGTGCAGATATTGCTGGAACAGTTGCGGGCTGCGGATCACCTGCTGCGCACTGGTTGTCTGCGGCAGATAAAGCATATGGTAGCTGCGCGACTGGCCAGGCAACGGGTTACAGCTATGGGGCGTCAGTGGAGGAATCACGATCATATCGCCAGGCATCAGCAGGTATTCCCGTCCGTTGCAGATGCAGCGGGTGTGCCCCTCAACAATCGCGCCAATCGACAGTTCCGCATGGTGGTGGCGCTTATAGGCTTGCTGGCTGCGCCAGGTACTACGCAGTTCGACGCCCGGCAAGGTTTCGGGGCGGCAAAATGATTGCTCTATATCGCGCGTTATCGACATGGTTTGCCTCGTTAAGGTCGGTTTTCTGGTATATCACACCCCGCTATTTATCGCGAAAGGCATTATGCAACAGCCGCCACATATGGTGGGCCGCAGGCGTAAAGCGTCGATCGGAGTTGCGCAGCAAATGGCACTGAGCGCTACTGGCAATCGGGTGATCGAGCGGCACCGCCACCAGCGTGCCCTGGCGAATCGGATCGGCGGCGGCGTAAGCGGTCATAAATGAAATCCCCAGTCCTGCCTGGCTTAGCCCCATGGCAGTGGAGAACTGGTTGCAGCGATACGCCGGGTGAAATTGCAAACCCTGGCTTTTAAACATCGCATTCATATGGCGTTGCAGGCCGAAGTTTTCCGTCAGCGCAATCAGCTGATGTTCAGTCAGCTCTTCAATGGTAATACTCTGCCGCCGGGCGATAGGGTGTTGCGGCGAGACCACCGCGCATATCGGCCCCCACTGAAAGCTGTGGCGTTTAAGTTCCGGGGTGCCAATCGGGCCGAAAGCCAGCGCCATATCCGCGTCTCCGCTGACAATGTCGTTGAGCATCTCCTGCATGCTGCCTACCACGATGTCGACAAAAACCTGCGGGTACGACTGCGCAAACTCGCGCATCACGCCTTCGATAAACGCGGTGATAAGCCCGCCGCCAATACGAACCGATATCGTACCGCCGCGCATATGGCGCAGATCTTTCAGCTGGCTTTCCAGCTTTTCGCGCCGCTGGCGGCTGGCGAAGTAATCCTCTGCCAGCAGACGTCCCGCTTCGGTAAGCACCACGTTACGCCCGCGCCGCTCCAGTAACGGTAGCTGTAACGCGCGCTCCAGTTGCGCGATCTGGCGGCTCACCACCGACGGGTTAACGCCAAGGATGTCCGCCGCGCGGCGGATGCCGCCCTGGTTGCCCACTTCATACAGATAACCGACCTGTTTGTCCTGAAACATCCGCCACATTCCTTCATCACTGTTGACCTGAGAGCAACAATAACATCTTAAAGCGGATATTTATCATCCGGATTGAATAGTGATAATCAAATTAATCGCCAGGTTTTATGGGGAAACAGAAACGAAAAATTAAGAGGGGATTTTTGCACCAAAAGGGTGCCCGATAACGGTGAGAGGTTATTTTATTAGGGTGATTTCAGGGCTTAATTAAATAATTTTTCAGTAACTTTGCTTTTTATTCTCTGTATTTCGCGGGAAGGTTTTTTATTGCGTAAAAATTCGCGGTAAAAGGTTTTTATTTTAGCGTCGGGCTATTCAGGCATGGATCCTGCTTAGTAATAGAACATTGTCATCTGATTATTTTAAAGAGAGATGTTATGAGCGAATCGAAAACGCTGGAGCAACCCGCGAAAGAGCACGCGGATGAGTGGAAAGTCGGGCCTGGCGCCTGGATCTCCCTGGTTATTGTTCTGCTGGTTTTTTCCGGCTTCTTTTTCAAAGTCGACGGTATGGCGTGGCTGGGGGCGTTTGACTTCACCACACTGGGTGGCGCATTCGGCACCATGAAGTCGCCGGAGAGCAGCACCTTTATCGGCAGCGGCGGCATTAGCGCCAAAGCTGGCTTTCTGTTTGCCCTGTCGCTGGTGCCAACGGTGATGCTGGCGCTGGGGCTGCTGGAGATTTTTACCCACTATGGCGCTATCCGCGCAGCGCACAAACTGCTGACGCCGTTGCTTAAACCATTGCTGGGTATTCCGGGTTATACCGGGCTGGCGCTGATCACCGATTTGCAAAGCACCGATGCCGGTGCGGCATTAACCAAAGAGTTGTACGACAGCGAGAAAATTACCCGTAAAGATGTGGTGATTATGGGCGCATGGCAATATTCCGGCGCCGGGTTAATTAATAACTATTTTTCCATCGGTTCGGCGATGTTCGCCTCGCTGACCATCCCGATTATTATTCCGCTGGTGTTGATGTTTGTACTGAAATTTGTTGGCGCAGCCGTGGTTCGCCTGGCATTAAATACTGTCTATAAGAGGGATTTCGACCATGAGTAATACCGCCAAAGTCTCCGGCAATCCGTTCGATATTTTCGTTATCGGCGCGCGTAAAGGTTTTAATATCGCCATCAATAACCTGATGCCGAATGTGCTAATGGCCTATGTGATCGCCGAAATGCTCAATTTATTGGGCGTGATGCAGATTATTGGTCATATTTGCGCGCCGGTTATGGGGCTGTTCGGCCTGCCGGGCGAAGCCATCACCGTGTTGCTCACTGCCTGGCTCTCCTCCTCCGCAGGGACCGGCGTGGCGGTCAGCCTGCTGAGTAAAGGCCAGCTTGATGTCGGGCAGATAACCATTCTTGCACCCGCCATCTTTTTAATGGGTTCGCAGCTACAGTATATGGGCCGCCTGCTGGGTGTTGCCGATGTACCGAAGAAGTACTGGCCGTTACTGATGGCCGTCAGCATTCTCAACGCGGTTATTTCTATGCTGATAATGCGCGTTATTGCCTGAGAGAAGCACACCAAGGAGTAAGACGTGTCACGTACACTAGAGCACTTTAATTACCTGCATCAGATCCCGGAACTCGGGTTCGAAGAGTATAAAACCTCCGCTTATATCGCCGGGGTACTGGAGGCGGCGGGCTACCAGGTCACGCGCCAGATCAATAACACCACCGGCATCGTCGCCGTGCTGGACAGCGGCAAACCCGGGCCGACCCTGGCGCTGCGCGCTGATATGGATGCGCTCGGACACATCATTGATGGCAGGCACGTTGCACGCCACACCTGTGGTCACGATGGGCATTCCTCTGTGGTACTGACTACGGCGCAGGAAGTGATGGCTGAAGGCGTGGTGAAAAAGGGCAAACTGAAGTTTATCTTCCAGCCCGCCGAAGAGCTGGGCACCGGGGCGATTGCCTTGACCGAAGGCGGCGTGCTGGACGATGTGGACATGCTGCTTGGCTTCCACCTGCGCCCGCTGGAAGAGTGCCCGATGGGCCAGGCCGTTCCGGCGATGTACTATTCGGCGTCCGCCACTGTCGAGGTGATGTTCCACGGCAAAGCAGCGCATGCTGCACGCCCGCATTTGGGGGTGAACGCATTGGATGCCGCCGCGCACGCGGTGCAGGCGGTGAACGGCATTCACCTTGCGCCATCGCTCACCTGGAGCGCGAAAGCCACGCGTTTCCTTTGCGATGCCGGGGTCACCAACTCCATTCCGGACAAAGCTCAGGTGTGCTGGGATCTGCGTGCGGCAGAAAACGAAGCCATGGATGCGTTGAAACCGCAGGTACTGCGCGCTATTGAAAGCAGTGCTGCGGCCTACGGCGCGCGTGCTGAAATCCGCATTCTTAAGGAGATGCCTGCGGCGATCATTGATGATGAGGCAACTGAAGTGGTTTCCCGCGCGATCCGCAGCGTGTTTGGCGATGCCGGGCTGACCGCAGCGAAATCGACGCCGGGCAGTGAGGATTTCTTCCACTACCTGCGCCTGCGCCCGCAGGTGAAAGGCGGTTTCTGGGGGCTGGGCGCGAACCTGACACCGGGGCTGCATCACCCGGAAATGCACTTCGACCGCGACGCGTTAGCGCTCGGCGTGAAAGTGTTTAAAGCCTGCGTGCAGGATGTACTGGGCTGATACTCACGGCTTCCAGTTGCTGCGGGTGGTAATAATATTGTTGCCCGCAGTGGTTTTCACCGAAACAGGGTATCCGTATTTGAAAATGCGTTGTTGGTTTTTGACGGTCTACGTTGTCTGTCTATTCAGAACAAGGTTGAAATTAACGCTCTGGCCGATAAACCTACAGCGATATTCCGCCGACAGAAGATGCGCTTTGGACGGACGCGGTTCGCAGTAAATTTTTTCGCCCTTTAAAAACCCAGGCATCGGTGCGTATTGACGCGGATGTAATGGAATGGCTGAAGCGGCCGGGTAAAGGGTACCAGACCCGCCTCAACGCTATTTTGCGCGAAGCAATGATGCGTGATTTGCAAAGCAAAAAGTGATGACAGTGAATGACCGGATGGCGATTGCCAGGTTGACACTTTGTTCTCCCCTCACCCTAACCCTCTCCCCATAGGGGAGAGGGGATCGTACGGTGTCCCGGTCTGCTTATTTCCGTAGATCCGCAAACGCTGCTCTGATTTCCTCTTCCGGCAGTTGCACACCGATAAACACCAGCGTGCTGTATGGGATTTCGTCGCCCCACGGGCGATCCCAGTCGGCGCTATACAGGCGCTGAACGCCCTGGAACAGCAGGCGGTTGGGCTCGCCGTCGATCCAGAGCATCCCTTTGTAGCGCAACAGTTTTTCTGCAAAGCTCAGCAGCAGGCTCTCCATCACGCGGGAGACCTCGCTGATGTCCACCGGGTAGTCCAGCTCGACGACGATCGAATTAATATCGTTCTGCTTGTCGGCGATAAAGTGGAAGCGCGGTTTGGCCGCCACCACGTTCTCTTCCAGCATAAAACCGTTGGTATTAAATAACTGCGCCAGCTCGATATCGCCGTGAGTGACGGTGTAAATCGGTGCGCGGGCGTTAATACGGCTCAGGCGTTCGCGCAATTTTTCGCTCTCGCCAGCCACATCGGTTTTGGTCAGCAGAATACGATCGGCATAACCGACCTGCGACTGCGCCAGTGTGAACTGGTTCATCTGCTCATCGGCATGCACGGCGTCAACCAGCGCAATCACACCGTCCAGCAGATAGCGCTGGCAGAGGATTTCATGAGAGAAGAAGGTCTGAATGATTGGGCCGGGATCCGCCATACCGGTGCATTCGATCACCAGCCTGTCAAAGGCGATATCGCCACGATCGAGGCTATCGAGCAGATCCAGCAGCGCATCTTCCAGCTCATTGGAACGACTACAGCAGATGCAACCATTGGTCAGGGTTTTGATTTGCGTGGCGCGATCGCCAATCAGCTGATCGTCGACGGAGACTTCACCAAATTCGTTTTCGATAACGGCGATTTTGTAGCCGTGTTGCTCATTGAGGATATGGCGTAAGAGGGTGGTTTTGCCTGCACCGAGAAAGCCGGTCAGCAGGGTCACTGCAATCGGGGTCATACATTCTCCTTTAGCAACAGCGGACTCCGCCCTTGCCGTCGCCGCCATAACGCGCCTGCTGGCGTTCGCGGAAAAATTCTTCGTAGGTCATGTACGGCTTGTCCGGATGGTTGGTCTGCATATGTTCAACATAGTTGTCATAGTCCGGGATGCCAATCAGCATCTTTGCCGCCTGACCGAGGTACTTTTTTGCTTCGCCTAAGTTACCAAACATTATTTGCCCCGGATATATGTGGGGGCCGGATGGCTCCCTCCTCAGGGGGAGCCATCTGGCCTGGTGACATTAATGATGGGAGGAGGTTTTCACGCCGCCTTCCGGCACCGGCACATACGGTGTCTCTTTGTCGGTACGTACCTTGTTGTTACGTACGTTCAGCCAGGTTTTGATGCCGTAGAAGATGATGCTGTAAACCACCACCAGGAACAGAATACTCAAACCGGCGTTGGTGTAGTTGTTCACCACGATATGGTTCATGTTGGCAATCTGTTGCGCTGTCAGCTCACTGCCGCCCGCAGCAATCTTCTCTTTGTACTGGTTAGCCATATACAGGAAGCCTTCCAGTTGCGGGTTGGTGCTGAACAGTTTCAGGCCCAGCGCCCAGGTGGTGCACAGCAGCAGCCACATGGCCGGAACCACGGTGACCCAGATGTACTTGGTGCGCTGCATTTTCACCAGGATAACCGTGCCGAGCAGCAGGGCAACGGCAGCCAGCATCTGGTTAGAGATGCCGAACAGCGGCCACAGGCTCTTCACGCCGCCCAGCGGATCAACCACGCCCTGATACAGCAGATAACCCCACAGACCCACGCAGCCCGCAGTACCAATGACGCCGGCAACCAGCGAGTCGGTTTTCTTCAGGAACGGCACGAAGTTACCCAGCAGATCCTGCAACATAAAGCGGCCTGCACGGGTACCCGCATCCAACGCGGTGAGGATAAACAGCGCTTCAAACAGAATACCGAAGTGGTACCAGAAGCCCATATCCGCCATTGGCATGATTTTGTGGAACACATGAGCGATACCCACGGCCAGCGTCGGCGCGCCACCCGCACGGTTCAGTACCGACGGCTCGCCGATGTCTTTTGCGGTTTGCAGGATCTGCTCCGGCGAAATCACAAAGCCCCAGGAGCTGACCGTTGCCGCCGCATGTGCGGTGACATCTTTCAACTGCGCCAGAATCATCGGCGCGTTATCGCCACCCAGTTCATGCAGGTTCGGCATGGTAATACCGAGGCCTGCCGGCGGGGTGTTCATCGCAAAGTAAAGACCCGGTTCGATAATGGACGCGGCAACCAGCGCCATCACTGCCACAAAGGATTCCATCAGCATTGCGCCGTAACCGATAAAGCGGGCGTCGGTTTCGTTCGCCAGCAGTTTCGGCGTGGTGCCGGAGGCGATCAGCGCATGGAAGCCAGAGACGGCGCCACAAGCGATGGTGATAAACAGGAACGGGAACAGTGCGCCTTTCCACAGCGGGCCGGTACCGTCGATGTACTGCGTTACCGCAGGCATTTTCAGTTCCGGGTTGAGGATAACGATGCCCAGCGCCAGACCGACGATCACGCCGATTTTCAGGAAGGTCGCCAGATAGTCGCGCGGGGCGAGGATCAGCCATACCGGCAGCAGCGCAGAGATAAAGGCATAACCAATCAGCGCGAAGGTGATGGTGGTGTCTTTAAAGGTCAGCGCCGGGCCCCAGTACGGGTCGTGCGCGATAATGCCGCCGAACCAGATGGAGGCCACCAGCAGCACAATCCCGATAACCGACACTTCACCCACACGGCCAGGGCGCAGGAAGCGCATGTAAATACCCATAAACAGGGCAATCGGTACGGTAGAGCAGACGGTGAACACGCCCCACGGACTTTCCGCCAGCGCTTTCACCACGATCAGCGCCAGCACCGCGAGGATGATGATCATAATCAGGAAGCAACCAAACAGCGCAATGGTCCCCGGTACGCGGCCCATCTCCTCTTTGACCATCTCGCCAAGCGAGGCGCCGTTACGGCGGGAAGAGATAAACAGCACCATAAAGTCCTGCACGGCGCCAGCCAGCACCACGCCCGCCAGCAGCCACAACGTGCCCGGCAGGTAGCCCATTTGCGCGGCCAGTACCGGCCCGACCAGCGGGCCTGCACCCGCGATAGCGGCAAAGTGGTGGCCAAACAGCACGTAGCGGTTGGTTGGCACATAGTTAAGACCATCGTTATTGATCACCGCTGGTGTGGCGCGGGTCGGATCGAGTTTCATCACCTTTTGGGCGATGTAGAGGCTGTAGTAGCGATACGCCACCAGATAAACGGAGACGGACGCGACCACGATCCACAGGGCGCTTACGTGCTCGCCCCGCCGTAACGCGATAACCGAGAGACAGAAAGCGCCGATAATCCCGAGGATCACCCAGGGCACGTGCTTGAAGAGTTTTTTAGTATCCATATCAGACCTGGCTTTTAGCAGAAAAAGAGAATCGGATGTGAGGTGTTGTAAAGGCTGTATGCTGGACACGATCATGACAAATTACGCGCGCGAAACGGCGACGATTTGGTTGAGTGGTTAGAAATGGGCGCTAAGCGGTAACGGAATCGCGGTGAGCGGTTTTTGCACGGGAAAAGTGGCGGAAAATGTGTGATGGCGATCACTCGGAGCCCTTGACGGGCGCGGGGTGGGGAGGTTTCAGGCTGGCTGCATTATGACTATTGTTTTGGTGAATATTAGCACGATGAGCCATAAAGTTTTCTTATTCCAGGCCGAAAATCTTACATCTGTCTATATGGAAAGAGAAAACATGTTAAATCGCATTAAACTTGTGACCAGTTTGTTACTGGTATTAGGATTATTTGGCCTTTTACAGCTCACCTCCGGCGGCTTGTTCTTCAACGCGCTAAAGCAGGACAAAGAAAACTTCACCGTATTGCAAACCATTCGCCAGCAACAATCTACGCTGAACGCCAGCTGGGTAGCCCTGCTGCAAACCCGTAACACCCTGAACCGCGCGGGTATTCGCTACATGATGGATCAGAACAACATCGGTAGCGGCGCGACCGTGTCTGATCTGATGCAGATTGCCAGCACCTCGCTGAAACAGGCGGAAGTGAACTGGACCGCCTACCAGGCGCTGCCGCGTGATCCGCGTCAGAGCGACGAAGCCGCAGCAGAGATCAAACGTAACTACGATATTTACCACAATGCGCTGGCGGAGCTGATTCAATTACTGGGCGCTGGCAAGATCAATGACTTCTTTGACCAGCCGACACAGCGTTACCAGGACGGTTTCGAGAAACAATACGTCAACTACTTGCAGCAGAACGATTCCTTGTATGAAACCGCCGTCAATGCGAGCGAAAGCTCATATGGTTCTGCGGTATGGATCATTATTACCGTCCTGATCGTGGTGCTGGCGGTGATCGTCGGCGTATGGGCAGGGATCAAACGTGCATTGATCGCGCCGCTGAACCACCTGATCGACAACATTCGCCATATTGCCGGTGGCGATCTGGTGCAGCGTATTGAAGTGCAGGGCTCTAACGAAATGGGCGTACTGGCGGACAGCCTGCGTCATATGCAGAGCGAGCTGGTGCGTACCGTCAGCGATGTGCGTAACGGCGCGAACGCAATTTACAGCGGCGCGAGCGAAATTTCGGTTGGCAACAACGATCTCTCTTCCCGTACAGAGCAGCAGGCCGCGTCGCTGGAAGAAACGGCAGCCAGCATGGAAGAACTGACCGCCACGGTTAAACAGAACGCCGAAAACGCCCGTCAGGCCAGCCACCTGGCGCTGAGCGCATCTGAAACGGCGCAAAAAGGCGGGAAAGTGGTGGACAACGTGGTGCAGACCATGCGAGACATCGCTGCCAGTTCGCAGAAAATTGCTGACATTATCAGCGTGATCGACGGCATTGCTTTCCAGACCAACATCCTGGCGCTGAACGCCGCAGTAGAAGCAGCGCGTGCAGGTGAGCAGGGGCGTGGTTTTGCGGTAGTTGCGGGCGAAGTGCGTAACCTCGCGCAGCGTAGCGCCCAGGCAGCCCGTGAAATCAAGAGCCTGATTGAAGACTCTGTTGGTCGCGTTGAACTGGGCTCCACGCTGGTGGAAAGCGCCGGTGAGACGATGGATGAAATCGTCAATGCGGTCACCCGCGTGACCGATATTATGGGCGAAATCGCGTCTGCCTCTGATGAGCAGAGCCGCGGTATCGACCAGGTGGGTCTGGCGGTTGCCGAGATGGATCGTGTGACTCAGCAGAACGCCTCGCTGGTGGAAGAGTCCGCCGCCGCTGCTGCTGCGCTGGAAGAACAGGCCAGCCGTCTGACGCAGGCGGTTGCCGTGTTCCGCATTATGCAGGAACAGCGTAAAGCAGGGGCCGCCGCTTTCGCCAAAGCCGCGCCGGTTGCCGCCCAACCGCGTAAAGTGGCCGCGACGGATACCGGCGACAACTGGGAAACGTTCTAATTGTCTTCTGCGCCCTGTTGCCCAGGGCGCATTCCTTCCGGGCTTCGCCATGCTATTCTCAGGAAACGTATTCTGCGGAGAAGCCTTATGCACCTCATTGCCGTTCCTGCCCTTCACTACAGTTGCGAGCAGCTGGCCGCGATTGTCGGCGACTGCTTTGAAGGCTACAGCATGCCGTTTTCGCTGCCACCTGCGGTCTTCGCCCAGCGCTTTATTGCTGAAGGATTAAGTCTGGTGGATTCTTGCGTCTGGCTGGCGGGTGAAACGCCTGCCGCCGTGGCGCTGATCACCCGGCGCGGCGTCTCCGCCCGGTTAGCGGCATTTGCCATTCGCCCCGCGTACCGGGCGAAAGGGCAGGGGAAACGCCTTCTTGCACCGCTAATGGCAGCGTTGCGCGAGCGGGGCGTTGTGAAAATGCAACTCGAGGTGATTCAGGACAATCATCCCGCCGTGGCGCTCTATCGCAGCCTGGGTTTTGTGATTGCTCAGGAACTTTATGGTTTTCAGGGCGTTGTGGATGCGCTTGTGCAAACGGTGGCGTTACAGGCGCTTGATCCGCTGGAGGTGGTGCGCAAGGCGACGGGCGAGAGTAATGCCATGCTGCCGTGGCTGGTGGATCCCCTTTCTTCGGTGTCGCTGCCTGCGCTGGCCTTTGAGTACCGCAAACATGCGTATGCGGTACTGGCTACCCATATGGAGAAGCCGCAACTGCGGTTTATCTATGTTGAGCCGGAGTACCGGCGTAAGGGATTTGCCAGCGAATTGCTGCACGCGTTAAATCAGCGTTTTCCCGGACTGAGCACGTCGGTGGTGGTGCCCGCTCCTTTTTCGCCGCTATTTACGCGCGCGGGCTATCTTCCTCTGACGATCAGTCAGTATGAGATGAAGGCCGACCTGTAGCGGTCAGCCTTCACGATT
Organism: Kosakonia sp. ML.JS2a; assembly: GCF_025642095.1. Lineage (GTDB taxonomy): Bacteria > Pseudomonadota > Gammaproteobacteria > Enterobacterales > Enterobacteriaceae. Next base: position 4,518,821 of record NZ_CP106754.1, on the reverse strand, counting down.
AACGACTTTGATTTCAACAAGGCCGATGCCCAGCCTGCGCGGTGAGTGGCCAAGAATATTGCCCTCATTGCTGGATTGAGGCGCAGGCGGGGCAATCACCAGTGTGTTGCTACGCGATGGGTTGCTGAAACTCAGGGTTGTGGTGCTCAGCTCGCTTCCCAGGGTTAATGTTTGCTCTTCAGAACCTACGCGCACCGGAATGGGGCGGTTAGCGTTAGGGCCAAAAGCTTTAGCGGTGATCACCAGCGCGAATTTTTCTGGCAGCGGATGGTCGTACTCAATCTTCACTTCGTCGGCAAGATTTGCATTGGACCAGCGTCCCCAGCTCTCCGGGCGGGAGATGCCGCTGAAGTGTTTGACTTCCTCCGGCGCGCCGGCGACGTTAAACACAAAACTGTCCGCTTTATAACGGATGCTATCGTCGACGATCTTCAGAGTATCCACGTTATTTTGGTAGCGTTCAGCGCTGATTACCGTCTCTTGAAAATCGGTTTTCCCTTTCCATTGCGCTTTATCCACCCGCTGGACGCGCTGCTTACCGCCAAGCTGCCCTTGTGAAACGCACCAGTCGGTAGAGAGCGCAAGCTCCGGCGACCACAAGCGCGCCATCTTGTAGCACTGATCGATCCAGACAAAGTTGTCGCGCGGGGCGAAATCCGCCAACTGGAAGCGAAGCGGTGCGGAATATTCGCTTTCCGGCAAGGGTTCAATACGTTTATCCCCGACGCGCACCAGCAACGGCAACCGGAACTGACTCCCGGAGAACGAGACCATCTGTTTATTCTGGTCGATGGTGAATTCTTTCATCTCGTTCGGGAAGTTCCACAGACGGATGATATCCGGCTTCCAGGCCAGCACTTTCTCTTTCATATTCAGGAACACGCCGGACAGTGACTGCCCGGAGAGGCTGCTACGCCCAAGGCCAAGGTAGTTATCCCCGCCAAGAATATCCAGCACCGTGGCGCCGTTATCCAGCGTGCTGCGTTTGATGCCGGAGATATCCTGCTGAGGGTCATCGCCGCGGATCACAAAAAAGAGGTTACTGCGATCTTCTTTATTCAGATATTTCCATGCGGTGTTGTTCATCGCCAGGTGATCTGACGACACGACAATCACCGTATTTTTAAACCATGGCGATGCCTTGATCTTGTTAATCAGCGCGGCAATATGCTGCTGGCTGCAGGTGACAGCGCTGAAGGACTGATTCGGTTTGCCATCGTAGCTGTAGCTTTTGCGGGCGCAGGTGCGGGAAATAAACCCGTCCGGGTGGTGAGTGTCCACCGTCAGTGCAAACAGAGAGAAGCGCTTACCGGAGCGGGAAAGTTCCTCATACTGCCGCCATACCGCATCCAGCACGGTATCGTCATAGAAGCCCCAGTCATTGCGGTAGTTCGGGTCGTCAACCTGCTTTTTAAGCTCTTCCGCGCCGGTGAGATAGTCAAAGCCGTGCGATTTCAGGAACACATCTTTACCGGCAAAACGCAGGTTTGCCCCCTGAATAAAGTGATTTTCGTAGCCGGAGTTTTTCAGGATGTCGCCAAGACACAGGTTTTGTGGAAAGAAGGTGGAAACGGACGCGGAGGCGTTACCTTCAAACGGCGCGAACAGCGGAATGCCGCACTGAGACGACACCATGCCTGCGATAGTGTAATCCGTACCGGGCAATTGCTGGGTATGACTGAAGTCGATGCTGTCCTCTTTCAATGCGCCCAGTTCCGGCGTAAGACCTGGAAACGCCTCGTCATTAAAGTAGGTACGCTCCAGGCTTTCACCATAGATATAGACCAGGTTCAGTTGCGGGGACGGAATCGACTTCGCCGGTTCTTTGTAGTAGGTCAGAAAATCCGGATCGCCGCCACGGGTCTGGGATTTCACCAGTTCAGTGATTTGGCGAAACGCCGGGCTGGCGTCCACGGAACCGAGCGCCAGCACCAGCGCCAGCACGCTGTAGCCCACATGATGCGGGTGATGGCGGCGACGGCGCAGCACCCAACCGAGTGCACAAAACACGGCGAACAGCGCCAGAGCAAGGCCCGCGCCGGGAAGCAGGTATTTGCTTACGCCAGCCCCGGTCAGGCTGCTGGTCAGCGTGTAGAGCACCGCATCGTTAATGCCGTCACCGGTAAAATAATTGCTGGCATACAGGGTGATATTTAACAGAATAAAGAAACCGAGGACCAGCAACGTAGCGGTGAACCACCAGGTGTTACGACCCGCTTTCCAGGCGTAAGTCGCCACGGAGGCGAGAAACAGAGCAACAGAAAGCAATTCAGACAACCGTCATCCCTCATCAATGCCAGACATGTTGCTGGCTATTAATCTTTGTAACAGGACGTACAATTTAATATTCATGTCACACAGCTGCAATTGTAGCGTCACTTTATTCCGGGTTTATTCAGAATTGGTTTAGAAACGCGTCAGGGTGATCGCCGTCGCTTTGGCAACGAAAGATTTGGATGAAGGGAGAAAAACGCCGCGTTGGGAGCAACGCGGCGAAGGATCAGGAGAGGAAGTTGACGCCCTGTTTCAGGACGATATCGCAGGCTTTCGATTTCACTTTTTCCGCCAGCGGCGTGTTGCCAATGTTGCTCAGATTCAGTTGCTCACCGTTTTTGGTGTTCAGCATCCCCTGAATCCCTTCCAGGTAGTTGGTGTCCTGCTTTTGTTCCGTTGTTCCCAGGCCCAGTTTATCCAGCACCTGATTTTTCACGTTCTCGGTGTTGGTGAGCGAGGAGAGTTTGTTTTTGGCGCACCAGGTCATGATACCTGCGGCGTTGTTCATGGTTCCGGCGCTGAGTGACTGGTTGCCACCGTTAAGCAGGCCGGTCAGGGAGGAGAGCGACAAACCGCCTTGTTGCGAGGCAGAATTATTCTGGCTGAGCTGGCCGGCGGCGCTGGAGAGCGTGTCCTGCCAGGACGCCGCATGGGCAAAACCGGTAAACAGGGTGCTGCTGATAACAGCTGTGCAAAGCAGGCGTTTGGCGAATTTCATGTCGTGGCAGATCCTGATGTATGACGAAAGCGCCCAGTATACACCCGGGCGCGGGAAGCCTACGGAGAGGAAAACTCTCAATACTCTTTGCCGGTGACGCGGCTACGATAACTCTCCCAGTTGAAGATCACCCACAGGCTATTGCCCAGGCGCATCCTGTCCATGACGCGTTCGCCTAAGAGCTTGTTCATCTCATCAAGATTGCTGTTGGTCAGCATGCCGGTTGGGCGTTTGGATGATGAGCGGCGGTCGACAATCTGATTAATGATCACTTTTTCGTAGCGGGACTCGGTTTGCATACCGATCTCGTCGATCACCAGCAGATCAACCGAACTTAAATCGTTCAGTAACTGCTCTTCACTGCTTTCACGGTTGCCGAATGTCTCTTTCATAGCGGACATAATGTCGGCAACGGTGATGATCAGCACCGATTTGCCGCGTAATAACAACTCGTTGCAGATGGCCGCCGCAAGGTGATTTTTACCGGTTCCTGGCTTGCCAGAAAAGATAAAGCTGGCGATATTTCCCTCAAACTCTTCGACATATTGTCGCGCCTGGCTCAGGGCGCGCATTTGACCTTCGGTTTCAATGCGGTAGTTGTCGAAGGAGCAGTTCTGATGAAGCGGACGAATGCCGGAACGGTTAAAGGTGCGCTGCATTTTCATGGCGCGGTTTTCACGCTCCAGCGCCGCCGAACGGATTTCGCCCTGTTGTTTCTGCCAGGCCATTAACTCTTCGCCTGTTTTAAATGCAGGTTCGGTATTGGCGGGCATCATTTTTTGCAGACGTTTCATCAATTCGCCGACGTTTTTCATCGTTATCCTCTAAAGCCTGGTGGGATTTGACTGTCCGGTTCTGAGAGCGTGTTGATATCACGCTTTGCTGCGCCATTCTGACTGGCACGCCCTATTTGCAGGCTGCGCGCCAGTTTTTGCTGCCATTGTACATGGTGGAAGACTTTACCTTCTGCTTGCCAGTAAGCGACGAAAGAAGCCAGTTCTTCCGGCGTGACCGGCTGCGTCAGCGCGATGCCCCATAGCGCGGCCAGACGCTGGAAATCGGCATCGGGTTGCCAGCCGGCATACATGGCGAATTTCCCCATTGGCACGTTTACCGGCGCGGCGCTGGGTTCTTCGTAGAACTGCGCATCCAGTGCGATATCGCTGGCCGGGCGAGAAAGCTGCGCCTCCAGCGCCAGCAACTGCTCGAGTCGCTGTGGCGTAATGGCGTAAAACGCGGGACTGTTATTGGCAAAAACGGCGATTGCGCCGCCTTCCGTGCGGGCCAGTACGCTGGCATGATCGCGCATAAACTCATCAATGCCGATGACATTTGACGTCAGAATTCTGGAAGACATAACGCGTTCTCAAACTGGATACAACGGATACGGTGCACTGCGTTTTCCACGCAGAGATAATGACACATAGTAACACAGGGAACGGAAAGGACAGTACAGCAGGAAAAAGCCGGGTTGCCCCGGCTCTGAAGAGATTACGCGATAATGTTCAGGGTCACATCAATGTTACCGCGGGTCGCGTTGGAGTACGGGCAGACGATGTGCGCCGCGTCGACCAGTTTTTTCGCTTCTGCCGCGTCCATCCCCGGCAGGTGAATGTTCAGTTTGGCTTCGATACCAAAACCGGTTGGCAACGGACCGATACCCACTTCGCCTTCGATAAAGGCTTCTTTAGGCATGGCGATTTTGTCGCGACCGGCAACAAATTTCATGGCGCCGAGGAAGCAGGCGGAGTAGCCCGCCGCAAACAGCTGTTCCGGGTTGGTCACTTCACCGCCCGCGCCGCCCATCTCTTTGGGTACGCCCAGCTTGACGTCCAGTACGCCGTCAGAAGAGATTGCGCGGCCATCACGGCCTCCGGTGGCTTTGGCTTTGGCGGTATAAACGACTTTTTCTAAAGACATGACAGGTTCCTTATTATCTTGAGTGTTTGCTATAAAATAGCGTGCTATTTATTTGCTGGCAAAAACGCCCGTAAGGGCGCTTAAGCCTGATGAAACCGCTGACGAAGCTGTTCCAGTTGCTGCTTAATGTCGCGCAGGGTTGCGTTGTCACACGCCATCGCGCAACTGATCGATTCCGGAATAGAGGCAGCTTGTTGCTGTAGCGCGCGCCCGCTTTCGCTTAATGTGATCACCACCTGACGCTCATCCTGGCGCGAACGCTGACGTGAAATCAGCCCGGCGCTTTCGAGGCGCTTTAACAGCGGTGTTAGCGTGGCGGAATCAAGAAACAGGCGCTCGCCAATGTCCGACACGGTCACATCGTCTTTCTCCCACAACACCAGCATGACCAGATATTGCGGATAAGTCAGGTTCATCGGCGCCAGTAGTTGCCGGTAAAGCTTATTCAGAGCCAGGTTTGTTGAGTAAAGCGCAAAGCAAAACTGGTTATCTAACGCGAGTTGCGCGTTCGGTGTCGATTTCGTCTTCATGATATGAATTTATATAGTGCGCGATTTAATTGCAAGTTATTTTTTATGGGCAGGTATAACGCAGCACAACCTGCACCGCCATGTCCCGGTAGTACTGACGCTGCGCTGCAGGATCATCGTTCTCTTCAAACAGCATTGAAAAAGAGTAGCTGTTTGCCACGTAATGAAAGCTGAAGCTGCTCATCAGGCGGTGAACATCGCGGGCGTTGACCTGTTTACTGAACAGTTGCTTTTGCTGGCCGCGATGGAGGATATCCTCCAGCAATGTCAGGGCGCTGCGGTTGACATCCCGCAGCAGCGCCGATTGCTGAATAAAACGCCCGCGCTGCATGTTTTCCATGCAGATAATACGGATAAAGTCAGGATGATCGGCATGGTAATCAAAGGTGCTTTCCACCAACTGCACCATGGCTTCTACCGGAGGAATGTCGGCCAGATTGAGCTGTCTTTCACTGTGGCGGATCATGGTGTAAACGTACTCAATGATCTGCAAGTAGAGGTTTTCTTTGGTTTTGAAGTGATACACCACCATCCGTTTTGTGGTACCCGCCCGTTCGGCAATCTGTTCCATGCGTGCGCCATTCAAACCATATTCCGCAAACAGGGCGATGGCGCTGATAAAGATTTTATCTTTCAGATTGGACTCGTCAAAACGTGGGGGAAAACTGCTGCCGTGGTATGCCACATCCACTCCTTACTGACCATCATGTGTTTGGCGATTATCACCACGGCAGCGACAGAAAACAAATCTCAAACGCGTGGGCGTTTGCGGTAGATCCACAATCCGGGGATCGACAAGCCTATAGAAAGTGCCCCCACAATTGATGATGCCTTAAGGAAGTTGGTCAACAGCAGGATCATTAACTCTTCGCTGTAGCCGAAATGGCCAATTTTCACCGCTGAAATCATTGCGGTGTACGCGGAGATCCCCGGGAACATCGGGATTACCGCTGCCACGGTAAAGACTTTCGGGTGCGCCAGATACCAGCGCGACCAGCGAATACCGATACTGCCCACCAGCATAGACGCCACGAATGTTGACCACTCAATGTTAAAACCCCAGTGCATCATGGCAAAGCGCGAACCGTGACCAATGGCCCCAAGAAGCGCGCACCAACGCAGGGCGCGATGGGGAACATTAAATACCATTGCAAATCCAACGGCGGGGATTGCCGCCAGCGCCATATCTTGCGCCAGTGCCAGAAAAAACAGGATCACATCCATCCGCGCAGCCCCCATAACGTCATCGCCATCACCACGCCAATGCAGGTCGCAAGCGTTAATAAGCTGGCGATGGCCCAACGCGCCAGCCCGGTATTGATATGGCCTTTAAACATATCGGCGACGGAATTGATAAGCGGGAATCCAGGCACCAGTAACAAAACACTGGCGGCCATGGCTACCGTTGAGGAGTGGAGAAAGTCCGGCAGTGTGAGCATCAAGCCAGAAACTGTCGTTGCGACAAACGCGGTAACACAGAAGTTAATTTGTGGGTGCATGTGCCGACTCGCCAGCACCAGTCGTACATACATCGCAACGCTGCTGGCGCAAAAGGTAATAAATGCACCGTCCCAGCCGCCATTGTTGAGCTTGCAGAAGCAGGCGCAGGAAAGACCCACCATCAGGGTGACCAGCCAGCGCGGGTAACGCAACGGCTTTACCTGGGAAAACCGCTTTTCAACACCTTTGAAATCCAGCAGTTTGTGTTCCGTCAGGATCACGATGTGTTGCACTTCCGTCACGACGTGCATATTGATTCCGCGGTCGCTGTTCTTACGCGTGGAGGTCAGGCATTGCCCATCTTTGATGGTCGTCAGAACGATGGCATTGGATGAAATTAAGCTCTCTACGCTGTCCATGCCCAGCGCCAGTCCCAGACGCGTTGACAACTCTTCCACCAGCGCGCTCTCTGCGCCGTGTTGTAACAAAAAAAGGCCGCACTGAATACACAGGCGCGTTATTGCCCGCTGCGATGACTGGTCTGTTTGCATGGTTACCCTGGTACTGTTTGCAACGACGCTCACAAGAAGGGGAGCGAAAAGTCTATTTTTAGCACAGAATATGGGCAGGATGGCGCTAAAGTAGATCAAGAACTGTGCATTAAATCACGATGAAGGCGTTTTATGATGCATTCCTGTTGTGTGTTAAGACCAGTTCAGGTCTGCTGGTGTATTAATGTTCTCATCGTGGAAAAACACGATTAATGAGCAGGTTAGACAGAAATTAATCTTAATTATTTATTAAATTTATGGGTTTTATCTTAATTATCCACGTATTGATTGGTTTAATTTCTTATTTTATTTTTTAATAATATCCGGAGTGTTTGAAAGGACGTTGTGTTATGTTGACACAGGAGTGGGCAATACTATAATTTTACAACGTTATATTTAATCGCTAATCATGCATTTCACTAATTTTTCGCCGCGTCATTCTGACGAGATGTGGGGTTATTTCGCATTAATTTCATCAGTTAAGTAAATATTAATAACGAGAATTGATAGAGCTCGCGAATGGAAGCGGAGGTTTTATGCTATCACTAAGTAGTAAACATGGGGTTATTATTAGTCGAATGCCCGTATTCAGCGCCGGGATAGAGGGCATACTCGCCCGGCATTTTACCGAATACGAATTGACCTATTATTCATCCATAGAGGCGATAGCGCTGCAAAAAATACAGTGCGCCAGTATTGTTATTGTCGACTTAACAGGCGAACAGCGGTATGCGCGCAGAAATTGCCAGCAATACTATTCACTGCTCTCGCAATGCGATAATGCGCACTGGATTTTCTTTGTCTCCGGTAGCCTCTATCCGGTTGCGGAACAGCTGCTGTTACGTCCTTACACAACATTGCTTTCTGATGAGGAGTCGATTGCTGAAATTGTCACGACTATTCAGACGAGTCATGAGAAGACGGGAAAAATTAGTCAGACGCTTTTGATGCCTGCAGAAGACTTCCCTGAAGAGAATAGCGCGATGGGTGATGCGCTCACGTTTTCCGAACGGAAAGTATTACGTCTGTTAGGTAAAGGGTGGGGAATAAATCAAATCGCAACACTGCTAAAAAAGAGTAATAAAACTATCAGTGCGCAAAAAAATAGTGCAATGCGGCGATTGTTGTTGCGCAGTAATGCGGACCTGTACACATGGATAAATAGTTCACGGGGAATGAAAGAGCTCAATTTAGGAACGGCATTCGGAGAGCGGAAAGAATGGGAAATAATTGCACAAAAAGAAACGTAGCCATCATCGAAAAATGCATAATGAGTGAGGTCGGATTGCAGAATTTATTTAGCGATCCGGCATATTGTCAATACTCTTTTCATTTTTTTAAAAATTTTGCCGCGTTCCGTCAGGCACTCAAACAGACGTCTTTTTTTTCTGTCATTTATTCTCTTTTTGGACTGCGGGAAGAACGACGTGAGTGTTTAATGGGGCTGCATTTGCTTTCATACTCTCATCCTGGCGTCCAGCGTATTGTCCTGGTTGAGGACGATCGCGAAGCGCAACTGGTCGGACTTTTTTCATCTTTGCGGTTGCATGGCATTTTGAGTAAATCGGCTTCGTTGCCGCTCTTATTGGAGCAGCTTGTCACGCTCTTCGGTGAAACCCGGCATATCAATGACAATATTCTGAATCACTGGTATGTGAGCCAGTGCCGTACGCTCAGCCCGACAGAGCGGGCAATATTGAACTGTATGACGCGCGGTCTCTCCATGGCTGAAATTGCTTCACAGCTGGATCGCAATGTTAAAACCATACGCGCGCACAAATTCAACGCGATGACAAAGCTGGGTGTAACGTCTGATGTTAGTTTGCTTAATGCGGCGGATATTCTGACATGGATGCCGCACGCATATGGCCAGTATCCCAATTAGCCTTTTGCACCAGCGCCAGGCATCAAACCTGGTGCTGGTGCAACGAGACTACAGGCACACATCTATCCATTTTGCGCGGGTGAGTTCCGCCATTCTTTCAGGCGAGATACGTACGGCGCTATGGATTGCTCCGGCAGCCGGCAGGACTTCCGGATACTGTTTTAACGACACATCACAATATATCGCCACGGGGTTTTCCAGGCCGAATGGGCAGACGCCGCCAACGGGATGGCCGGTAATCGTGACCACTTCATCACTGCTTAACATCCGCGCTTTCGCTCCGAAGGTACTTTTTAGTTTTTTATTATCCAGGCGCGCGTCGCCTTTGGCGACCACCAGAATGACTTCATTTTTTACTTTTAACGACAGTGTCTTGGCGATTTGCCCTGGCTCTACATGATGTGCCGCAGCGGCCAGCGCCACGGTTGCCGTGCTTTGGCTCAGTTCGATGATATCGATGTCGGGGGCATTGTCGGCAAAAAATTGCCGCACAGACTGCAAACTCATGATGTTCTCCTGCGTAAGACCGCTATTAATCTGTCACAAGCATGTTATTGCTGTAAATATCCCTGCTTAACAAACGCCTTACAACCAGATTATCGATCGCCTTCACAATCGCGGAAACCGGTTACAGTAACCGGTTGCAGTGTCACCAACCCGGGTTAATACTCATTTTGTCACTTCCCTCTGCCCAGAAAATTAAATAAAGAGCCGTCTATGAACGTATCCTGTTTCGTTGTAATGCTGGTTCCAAAAACCACGTGGTTTCACAGAGAAAAAATGGATCGCGACGCGGCAGAATATTCGCTGGTGCGCTTACTTTGTTAGTCTGACAGGAGATCTGCTATGTCTGCCAACCATGCTGCGTTTAACCTCATTTTCCGGTTTATAGAAAACTACGTCAGCCCGATTGCCGGGCGAATCTCTTCCCAACGTCATGTTATGGCCATCCGTGACGGTTTTATTTCCGCAATGCCGTTTATGATTGTGGGGTCGTTCCTGCTGGTCTTTGCTTATCCGCCATTTTCGCCGGACACCACCTGGGGTTTTGCCCGCGGTTGGCTCGATCTGGCGAAGCAGTATGAAGGGCGGATCCTCACGCCTTTCGATATGACGATGGGCATTATGTCTATCTATATCTGCGCGGCCATTGCTTACAATCTCGGTAAGCATTATGTGAAGTCGCATCAGTTGGATCCGTTTATGTGCGCCATGCTATCGCTGATGGCCTTCTTATTGGTGGCTGCACCCAAAACCAACGGCACGTTGCCGGTAGATAGCCTCGGCGGCACCGGTATTTTCACCGCGATCCTGGTGGCGATTTATTGTGTGGAAATGATGCGTTTTCTGAAAGCGCATAACATTGGTATTCGCCTGCCCGATCAGGTGCCGCCGATGATCAAAAACTCGTTTGATTTGCTCATTCCTGTGTTGGTGGTCGTGCTGACGCTTTATCCATTGAGTCTGCTGATCCAGACGCAGTTCAATATGCTGATCCCGCAAGCCATTATGGCGCTGTTTAAACCCCTGGTGGCGGCAGCGGATTCATTACCGGCCATTCTGCTGGCGGTGATCATTGGTCATTTACTGTGGTTCGCTGGCATTCATGGCGCCGCGATCGTTTCCGGTATGCTGCAAATGTTCTGGTTAACGAACCTTGGGCTGAACCAGACCGCGCTGGCGCAGGGCGCGCCGTTGCCGCATATCTTTATGGAAGCGTTCTGGACCTTCTTTATCGTGATTGGTGGCTCCGGGGCGACGATGGGGCTGGTGTTTTGCTACCTGCGCAGCCGCTCGGTACATTTACGTTCCATTGGGCGTTTAAGCGTCGTACCGAGTATTTTCAACATCAATGAACCGGTCATTTTTGGCACGCCCATCGTAATGAATCCGGTATTCTTTATTCCCTTCCTGCTGGCCCCGACGATCAACGCCATCATTGCCTGGGCGGCGATGAAACTGGATCTTATTGGCAGAGTGATTTCCGTTGTGCCATGGACCGCTCCTGCACCTATTGGCGGCGCGTGGGCGCTGGGTTGGGATTTCCGGGCAGCCATTCTGGTGGTCTTACTCGCTTGTGTGTCTGCGGTTATCTACTATCCGTTCTTTAAAGTGTATGAAAAACAGTTGCTGGAACAGGAAGCAGAAGAAGCACAGCGCGCAGAAAACGATAAACAGGTTGCGTAAACGCGTAAAGGAAAGCAAAGGGGCGGAATAACCGCCCCTTTGCTTATGTTAGCGTACAGTCCCCGCACTGCTGGACATCCGGCAGACGATAGCGCTGGCAGCAGGTACGGCGTACCAGCACACCGTCCCGCAGCACAACGGTGCGCCACAGCGGATTGTCGCTGCCATCGGCAAGTTGCTTTTCAAAGAAGCAGGTCTGGCGCAGCGCTGCGACGCGCGCTTCGCCAAGCAGGGGGATCATATCCCCCAGGCACCAGTTAATCAGATAGCCCGTATTACTCCAGATAAGCTTACCGTTGATCTCTCCGGTGGCTTCCAGCGCCTGTACAACCGGGAGCATGGCGTGTGTGGTCAGCGCGGACATTCTTTGGGCATCGTTGCACGACGTTAATACGCGATCGGGCTGAACATCAATCCAGAAGCACGCGGCACGGCCGGTTTCGTGGAACTCGACGTGGAAATGTTCAGGCGCAATGTCGATTGCGCTTTTCTGCGTCAACAGCGCCAGTAGCAAAGGCGGTACCATCAGCCCGAGATACCACTGTGCCCACAGCGAGAGCAACGGTTTGTTTTCCCGCGGCTGCGTTAATTGGTTGCGATAAATATGATCGGAATAGGTCGCAATAAGCGTCTGTAACGCGCTTCCTTGTGACCATTCCGCCAGCGTCATGGCCTGGTAAGGTGCTGGTTCATCGAGACGAATAAAATCAAGCAGATATTCGCGATGGCTGGCGAGAGTTTCCCGTACGGCATTAGCCAGCGAATCGCGCTCATTGTTGAGGCTCCCTCGCCAGATAACATTTTCAGCGTTCGTTGCGGTACGTGAAGTCATGGCAGTCGCAGGATGATAAATCTAAATGATAATGATTTTTAATCCTAACCACGGATAAAATCGATAGCAAGGTGTTTATCGTAAAGTTAGCGCGGGCGCGCCTCAGACGGGCTGTAATTCTTCACTCACCAGGATGTTATTGCGTCCCATATGTTTGGCTTCATACAGGGCTTTATCGGCACGGGAAAGAGACGCGTCGATGTCATTACCGAGCAATGGCGCAATCCCAATACTGACGGTGACGTTTGTGGCGACGCTTTCATTGAACATATGCGGAATTTTCAGATCATACACTTGCTGGCGAATACGCTCGGCGGTACGACGGGCATCTTCCTGTTCTGCGTTATTAATCAGAATCATAAATTCTTCACCACCAAAGCGGGCAACAATATCGCGTGAGCGTACGGCATTGCGCAAGGCGGCAGACACGCGGATTAGCGCCTGATCCCCCATCATGTGACCGTAATGATCGTTATAGGCTTTGAAGTGATCAATATCGAGAAGCAGCACATAGCGGGGGCTATCATCTACCGCCAGCATATTGTCGAGTTTATGCTGCAAACCCCGGCGGTTGTACAAGCCGGTCAGCGGATCCAGCATGCTCAAATCATTGAGCGTTTTGCGCTCCTGCATCAGGCGATTCATTAATGCCTGGGCAAAATGATCATTACGCTTTTGAATTGCATGCTGAATAGAGATGCCCAATACCGGCAGTGCAAAGGAGTAGACCATTCTTAATTCGCTCTCTCCGCTGCTTAGCCACAAACAGCTGATGAATACCGGTAACGAGTGAAATAAAAAGGCAAGGATATGATTTGAAAAAGCAATGGTGCCAATAAACAGAATGCTCAATAAAGCAATCAGCAGAAAGGCATCAGCATTATCATTTATTAATCTGACTTTAGTGATTACATGCCACGCCCACAGGCAGCCAAATATCAGTGAAATAAGGGTGATATTAATTTTTCGGCTGGGGAAATAGTAGTGTAGTGCTGGCAACACCAGGCTTGCCGCGAAAATGATGCATACGGGGATCGTCAGGATACGCAAGTTATAGAGCGGCAGAGCTATGGAGAACAGCGCTGAGATCGCATTGAGTAACAGAAATAGACGCAGGGACAATCGATATTTCTTGTTACAGAGAGATTGCCAGGTTTGTAATGTCATACCTAAAAATCGTTGTTTATCCGTAATCTAACGGCGTGCTGATAGTCAAAAAAAGAAAATGTAACGCGATGAAACAGTTATCGCGAAAAATTAGTGATTTGGATTTTCATTTAAGTGGCGCTTAATTTATCACCTTACTGAATGCCTGTCATTAGAAGATGAGTAATCTTCATACTGGCGTTTCGTATCGGGCTGACAAATGAGAAAACATATCATATGATATTGGTTATCATTATCGCTTTGAGAGATGAAAGCATGTTGCAACGCGCGCTGGGGAGTGGATGGGGGATTGTATTACCAGGCATTGTTGTTGCCATTCTGGCGCTTGCCGATCTGTCAGTTAACGCCTGGCGGGGAGTCATTGTACTTGGGCTGTTGCTCACGCCAGCAATGCTGTACCACAAACGTTTACGGCACTTTGTGCTGTTGCCTTCAGGCGTTGCGCTGGTCGGCGGAATGATGCTGCTGATGATGAATTTGAAAATGATATTGTAACGGGAGAGTCATACAGGGAGTGTATAAGATATCTGGTGCGAGGGGGGGGACTTGAACCCCCACGTCCGTAAGGACACTAACACCTGAAGCTAGCGCGTCTACCAATTCCGCCACCTTCGCACAGTCATCTTACTTTTTGATATTGCCTCGTTGGTGCGAGGGGGGGGACTTGAACCCCCACGTCCGTAAGAACACTAACACCTGAAGCTAGCGCGTCTACCAATTCCGCCACCTTCGCACAGTGCGAGCAATATCAGCGTGGTTTATGGTGCGAGGGGGGGGACTTGAACCCCCACGTCCGTAAGGACACTAACACCTGAAGCTAGCGCGTCTACCAATTCCGCCACCTTCGCATACCATCGATACTCTTGAAGTATCGCTACCACGGAGGCGCATTCTAGATGTTTTCAACTTTTCGTCAACAGTTAATTAAGCCAACGGAAGCTGATTGCTGTAAAAATGGGCGCTGAGACGCAGAGGAAGTGGAACCCGGTGAGTCGTCCCCACCGGGAATTGCGATTATTTTATCGCCTGGCGCGTCATCACCGTACGGTAGACTTTAAAACGGCCGGTTTGTGCAATAACTTCATGGAAACCAAACGTCTGATCTAATACATCCGGATAGGGCAGGAAGGCGTTAGCGACAATACGCAACTCGCCGCCGCTGTTCAGGTGGCGCACGGCGCCGCGAATCAGCGTCTGTGCAGCTTCCTGGCTGGTCTGCAAACCATCGTGGAACGGCGGGTTGGAGATGATCATATCGAAACGGCCGGTCACTTCCGAAAAGACGTTACTGGCAAACACATCACCTTCGAAACCGTTAGCCGCCAGCGTTGCGCGGCTGGCCTCTACCGCCGGAGCCGATACGTCGCACAGCGTCAGACGCACTTTCGGCGAGTGGCTCGCCAGTACCGCCGCCAGTACACCTGCGCCGCAACCCACATCCAGCACTTTGCCCTTAGTATGCGGGGTCAAGGTTGACAACAGCAGCTGGCTGCCGACATCCAGACCGTCGCGGCTGAATACGCCCGGTAGCGTTTTAATCGTCAAATCGTTCAGCGCATATTCACCCCAGAATCCGTCCGGGTTGAACGCGGGCGTTTTTTCCAGGCGGCCATGATACAAACCGCAGCGGCGGGCACTGTCGACCTTGTTCAGCGCGCAATACTCCGCCAACATCTGCTCAGCACTGCGTACACCGCTACGGTTCTCGCCGACCACGAAAATGTCGGTTCCCACAGGTAGCAAGGAAAGCAGATTCATCAACTGAAACTGCGCTTCCGGTTTGTTTTTCGGCCAGTAATAAACCAGCGTATCGCAATCGCCAACCGTTGCGCTGTCGGCAACCAGGCTATAGTGAGCGCGCTCGCCCATTTGCTGGCTTAAGGTTTGCCACTGGTGAAACTGTTGAGTCCAGGCGCGGCTTTCCGCGGTGTCCAGACGTGCGGGCAGGTCATCCTGCAAATCACCGGCAAAAAGAATGCGGCTGGGTTCGAAATCGTCACTGTGGCGCAGCAAGACTTCACTTGCCGGGGTAAAAGCGGACATGGGGGGTTCCTCGTTAAATTCTGGCGGCGATTATACACGTTATCCTTCACACTGCCTCTTTGTTGGCATCGTCTTCGGAACCCAGTCACTTACTGGTGTAAGCTCCCGGGGATCCTCATCCTTGCCGCCTCGACGCATCGCGAATGATGGTGTGTACAGGGTGAGTATCCTTCATGCTGCCTCTTTGTTGGCTGCGTCTTAATGGCGAACAGGCGCTGAGTTTGCTATATTTGCGCGCCTGACACACAGGAGTGTTTTGCTATGACTTCCCGACGCGACTGGCAATTACAGCAACTGGGCATTACCCAGTGGACCTTGCGCCACCCCGCGGTGCTGCAGGGTGAGATCGCCATCTCGTTGCCTGCGCATATCCGGCTGGTGATGGTCGCGCCCTCGCTGCCAGCGCTGACTGAGCCGCTGGTAAGTGATGTGTTGCGCGCGCTGACCATTACGGCGGATCAGGTCTTGCAACTGACGCCGGATCGCGTCGCGATGTTACCCCCCGGCAGTCAGTGTAATAGTTGGTTGCTGGGCGTTGATGGACCGCTGGCGCTGGCTGGAGCACAAGTCTCAACGGCTCCGTACGATGAATTACGCGGCAACCCTGCGGCATGCGCCGCGTTATGGCAACAAATCTGCGAACATGAACACGATTTCTTCCCTCAGCACGACTGATTTAGCCCGCGCCTACGCGATTGAAACCCGGGCGCACGCCTTCCCCTGGAGTGAAAAAACGCTCGCCAGTAATCAGGGTGAACGCTACCTCAACTATCGACTGATGGTGGGGGACGAAATGGCGGCATTCGCCATCACTCAGGTGGTGCTGGATGAAGCCACGCTGTTCAACATTGCCGTCGATCCGGCCTGGCAACGTAAAGGGTTTGGCCGACAACTGTTGGAGCATCTTATCCGCGAACTGGAATCCCGCGGCGTACTGACGCTGTGGCTGGAAGTGCGGGCCTCCAACACCGGCGCAATTGCGCTGTACGAAAGTTTAGGATTTAACGAGGCGACGATCCGTCGTAATTATTACCCCACGGCCAACGGGCGTGAGGATGCGATTATTATGGCGCTGCCTCTCTGATAATAAAGGTGATGTAATGAAATGGGACTGGATACTCTTTGATGCCGATGAAACGCTGTTTACGTTTGACGCGTTCGGTGGCTTACAACGGATGTTTCTTGACTATAGCGTGACATTTACCGATCAGGATTTTGCCGAATACCAGGCGGTCAATAAACCGCTCTGGGTGGATTACCAGAACGGCGCGATTAGCGCGCTGCAACTGCAGCATCAGCGTTTTCAAAGCTGGTCTGAGCGTTTGAATGTGCCTGCGGGCTCGCTTAATGATGCGTTTCTCAACGCGATGGCCGAAATCTGCGCGCCATTGCCTGGCGCGGTATCGCTGCTTGATAGCCTGCGAGGCAGAGCGAAGCTTGGCATCATCACCAACGGATTTACCGCGTTGCAGCAAATTCGTCTGGAACGAACCGGCCTTCGCGACTATTTTGATTTATTAGTGATTTCCGAACAGGTGGGCGTCGCCAAACCCGATCCTAAAATCTTTGATTACGCCCTGCAGCAGGCCGGCAACCCGGATCGCGCGCGCGTATTGATGGTGGGTGACACGGCGGAATCCGACATTCTGGGCGGTATCAACGCCGGGCTGTCGACCTGCTGGCTGAATGCGCACGATCGCGCATTACCGGAAGGCATTAACCCAACCTGGACCGTGACCTCCCTAACCGAACTGGAGCAACTCCTGTGTAAACATTGATTGTCTGCACTCAGCCGTTGAGTACAATAGCCGCATTTTTCGTATTTCATCGCGTGGCCTGAGGCCGCGCAATTACACAGAAGATTTTCATTATGACGTTGTCTCCTTATTTTCAAGAGGTGGCGAAGCGCCGTACGTTCGCTATCATCTCGCACCCCGATGCCGGTAAAACCACCATCACTGAAAAGGTGCTGCTGTTCGGACAGGCGATCCAGACTGCCGGTACGGTAAAAGGCCGCGGTTCCAGCCAGCATGCAAAATCCGACTGGATGGAGATGGAAAAACAGCGTGGTATTTCCATTACCACCTCCGTAATGCAGTTCCCGTATAAAACCAGCCTCGTTAACCTGCTGGACACCCCCGGGCACGAAGACTTCTCCGAAGATACCTACCGTACGCTGACGGCAGTGGACTGCTGTCTGATGGTGATTGATGCCGCAAAAGGCGTTGAAGACAGGACGCGTAAGCTGATGGAAGTCACCCGTCTGCGCGATACGCCGATCCTGACGTTTATGAACAAACTTGACCGTGACATCCGCGATCCGATGGAGCTGCTGGATGAAGTGGAAAATGAGCTGAAGATCGCGTGTGCGCCGATCACCTGGCCAATTGGCTGCGGCAAACTGTTCAAGGGCGTTTACCATCTTTATAAAGACGAAACCTACCTTTATCAGACCGGTAAAGGGCACACCATCCAGGAAGTCCGCATTGTTAAAGGGCTGAATAACCCGGAGCTCGACAGCGCGGTGGGTGAAGACCTGGCGAAACAGCTGCGTGATGAGCTGGAACTGGTGCAGGGCGCTTCCAACGAGTTCGATAAAGAACTGTTTCTGAGCGGCGAAATTACCCCGGTATTTTTTGGTACCGCGCTGGGTAACTTTGGTGTGGATCACATGCTTGATGGTCTGGTGGAGTGGGCGCCAGCGCCGATGCCGCGTAAAACCGATACCCGTGAAGTCACTGCCAGTGATGAAAAATTCACCGGTTTTGTGTTTAAGATCCAGGCCAATATGGATCCGAAACACCGTGACCGCGTGGCGTTTATGCGTGTGGTGTCCGGGCGTTATGAAAAGGGCATGAAGCTGCGTCAGGTGCGTACCGGTAAAGATGTAGTGATCTCAGACGCGTTAACCTTTATGGCGGGCGATCGCTCTCATGTGGAAGAGGCCTATCCGGGCGATATTATCGGTCTGCATAACCACGGTACCATTCAGATTGGCGATACCTTCACCCAGGGTGAGATGATGAAGTTCACCGGTATTCCGAACTTTGCCCCGGAACTGTTCCGCCGTATCCGTCTGCGTGATCCGCTGAAACAGAAACAACTGCTAAAAGGCCTTGTCCAGCTTTCTGAAGAAGGTGCGGTACAGGTGTTCCGCCCGATTTCCAATAACGACCTGATTGTCGGTGCGGTCGGTGTGCTGCAGTTCGATGTAGTCGTGTCACGCCTGAAGAGCGAGTACAACGTGGAAGCGGTGTACGAATCGGTCAACGTCGCCACTGCGCGTTGGGTTGAAGGCACCGACGTGAAGAAATTTGAAGAGTTCAAGCGTAAAAACGAAATCCAGTTGGCGCTTGATGGCGGCGATAACCTGACCTATATCGCACCAACCATGGTCAACCTGAACCTCACTCAGGAACGTTATCCTGACGTCACCTTCCATAAAACCCGCGAGCACTAATCCTTGCGTGGAGCACGGCGTACGCCGTGCTCCATCACTTTTCCTGTCTTATTAGCCCGTTGCGGAAAGTTCTTAAAACCTGCCGTTTTTCCCTCTTTCGCTCACTTTTTAACCACTTGTCCGGGTTTTTTGGCAAGCGTGATCTATATTTAACAAAGTGATGACATGTCGGGTGGGTAAAAGTCCTGTTCATTTCGTGTTAAGTGGTCTTTTATTCACCATTATCATTGCGAATTGACATTAATAACTGCCTCAGGGCGATGTGTGACGGTGTTGTGACCGAAGCCATTGATTTCTGAACTGGGTGAGATTCACCAGGCAGTAGAGCAGCCAACGTTGCTGCTTGTAGCCCAAATTGTGGGCAAACCAACAGGAATGACATCGATGACTATGACAAGACTGAAGATTTCAAAAACTCTGCTGGCTGTCATGCTGGGTTCGGCTTTGGCGAGTGGTTCCGCCCTCGCGGCAGACACCACTACTGACAAAGCGCAAAACGCGGCCTCCAGTGCAGGCGAAAAAATCGATAGCTCTATGAATAAAGTCGGTGGCTTCATGGATGACAGCACCATCACCGCGAAGGTAAAAGCGGCGCTGGTGGATCATGAGAGCATTAAGAGCACCGATATTTCCGTCAAAACCGAGAAAAAGGTGGTTACGCTGAGCGGCTTTGTTGAGAGCCAGGCGCAGGCCGAACAGGCTGTTTCCGTGGCCAAAGGCGTGCAAGGCGTAGCGTCCGTCAGCGATAAGCTGCACGTTCGCGACGGTAAAAATCAGTCAGTAAAAGGTTATGCGGGGGATACCGCAACAACCAGTGAAATCAAAGCCAAACTGCTGGCAGACGACGTTGTACCTTCCCGTAAGGTGAAAGTCGAAACCACTGATGGAGTGGTGCAGTTATCCGGTACGGTAGATTCACAAGCCCAAAGTGAACGCGCGGAAAGTATCGCCAAAGCAATAGATGGCGTTAAAAGCGTGAAAAACGACCTCAAAGTTAAGTAACGATTCCTGAAAATGTCATACCCGGCGCTTGCCGGGTATGACAAACACGTACCCGGAAAATCGCGGGTGAGCATCCTGAGCGCTCACTTTTAGCGGTCGACATTAACTATGGTAAAGGAGAGTCTTATGTTTCGTTGGGGCATTATATTTCTGGTTATCGCGTTAATTGCCGCCGCCCTGGGTTTTGGTGGTCTTGCAGGTACGGCAGCAGGCGCAGCGAAAATCGTCTTTATCGTCGGTATTATCCTGTTCCTGGTCAGCCTGTTCATGGGGCGCCGGCGTCCATAGCGCATTACACGCTTAAATTTCGGTTACATTAAAGCCAGTCCCTGTGACTGGCTTTGCTGTATCGGCAGGGGAATAATTGCGTTACTTTGTGAGATAACGCATCAGAAAGGAAAGCAGAGTGGGGCAGCATATTCCCGTAACGCTCGGCAACATTGCGCCGCTGGCGTTAAAACCATTTCGTCCCGGTCGCCTCGCACTGGTGTGTGAAGGCGGCGGTCAGCGTGGCATTTTCACCGCCGGGGTGCTGGATGAGTTTATGCGCGCGGAATTTAACCCTTTCGATCTCTACTTTGGCACGTCTGCCGGTGCGCAAAACCTCTCAGCCTATGTTTGTAACCAGCCAGGCTATGCGCGCAAAGTCATTATGCGCTACACCACCAAACGCGACTTTTTTGATCCGGTGCGGTTTGTCCGCGGCGGTAATCTTATTGATCTCGACTGGCTGGTCGAGTCCACCTCAAGCCAGATGCCGTTGGCGATGGATCATGCCGCCCGCGCCTTTGATACAGGCAAGGCCTTTTATATGTGCGCCTGCCGCCAGGATGACTATACGGCAGAGTATTTCGCCCCGACGCATCAGACATGGCTGGATTTGATTCGCGCCTCCAGCGCTATTCCCGGCTTTTACCGCCCGGGCGTCATGCTGGAAGGGGTGAACTATCTGGACGGCGGCGTCAGCGATGCCATTCCGGTGCAGGAAGCGGCGAAACGCGGTGCAAAAACGATCGTGGTGATCCGCACAGTGCCTTCGCAGATGTACTATACGCCGCAGTGGTTTAAGCGTATGGAACGCTGGTTGGGAGAGAGCAGTCTTCAGTCGCTGGTCAATCTGGTGCAGCATCATGAGAAAAGCTATTTAGCGATTCAGAAATTTATCGAAACCCCGCCGGGTAAGCTGCGTATTTTTGAGATCTATCCCCCCAAACTGTTGCATAGCATGGCGTTAGGCAGCCGTTTACCGGCGCTGCGCGACGACTACAAACTTGGCCGATTGTGCGGGCGCTATTTCCTCGCCACGGTGGGCAAACTGCTGGCGGAGACACCGCCGCTCATGCGCCATCCGCCCGTGCCTGCGACTCGCGTGGTGCCGCCTGCACCAGTGGCTAACGATGCTATTGATACACCACTGGTTATTGCGCCACAGGCCAATGATTTCCCCATTAACAAAGAGGATACGGCGTGAGTTTTCGCTTTATCGATACGCACTGCCATTTTGATTTTCCGCCCTTTACCGGTGATGAAGCTGCCAGCATTGCTCGCGCAGCGGAGGTGGGCGTTGAGCGCATTATTGTTCCGGCCATCAGTGCTGACTATTTTGCCCGCGTTTGCGATTTGGCCTCTCAGCACACCGCGCTGTACGCCGCGCTGGGGCTGCATCCGATTGTGATTGAAGCGCATACGTCGGAAAGCCTGGAAAAACTGGCGCATTACCTTGCCACAAAACCGGAGAAGGTGGTGGCGATAGGGGAGATTGGCCTCGATCTGTACCGTGATGATCCGCAGTTTAGTCGCCAGCAGCAGTTTCTGGATGCGCAATTACAACTGGCGAAGCGCTTCGATTTACCGGTGATCCTTCACTCCCGTCGCACCCATGACAAACTGGCAATGCATCTGAAAAAACAGGATCTGCCGCGCCGGGGCGTGGTGCACGGCTTTGCCGGAAGTTTGCAGCAGGCGCAACGCTTTATTGAGCTGGGCTACTGCATTGGCGTGGGTGGCACCATAACCTATCCGCGCGCCAGTAAAACCCGCGATGTTATGACCCGTTTACCGTTGTCTGCGCTGTTGCTGGAAACCGATGCCCCGGATATGCCGCTCAATGGTTTTCAGGGACAACCTAATCGCCCGGAACAGGCGGCGCGGGTCTTTGACACGCTCTGCGAGCTGCGCCCGGAAGCACCCGATGTCATCGCGCAGGCGTTGCTGGAGAATACGCGCCAGCTCTTTACATTACAGGTATAGCGCCGGGCGCAGTACCGTTGTGATGCCACGCGCCAGCAGCGCATCGGCCAGGGGTTCAATATCGTCAGCAGTAGCGCTGCGCCATGTCGCTGCCGCGCCGTAAACGCCGTGAGCATGAAACGCATTCAGACGTACGGGCACATTCCCTAACTGGTGGATAAACGCGGTAAGCGCATCAATGTGCGTCAGATAATCGCAGTGCTCCGGGATCAGCAGCAGGCGCAATTCCACAAGCTTATTTTCCGCTGCCAGCAGACGCAGGCTGGCTTTCACCTGCGCATTATCTCGCCCGGTAAGAAAATGGTGATGATCATTGCTCCAGGCTTTCAGATCGATCATCGCGCCATCACACACCGGCAACAGCTTACGCCAGCCGGTTTCACTGAGCAGGCCATTGCTGTCCACCAGGTTTTTCAGATGGCGTAATGACGGATCCGCACGCAGTGCGGTAAACAGCGCATGCAGAAACGGTAGCTGCAATGTGGCTTCGCCGCCGCTCACCGTGATGCCTTCAATAAACAGCGCGGCGCTACGGATGTGCGCCAGTACGGCGTCCACGCTCATCAACTGCGCCATCGGCGTGGCCTGTTGCGGGCACATATGCAGACAGGTGTCGCACTGCTGGCAAATAGGCGCATGCCAGTTAACCTTGCCGCCCGCCAGCGTTAATGCCTGATGCGGACAAGCGGGCACACATTCACCACAGTGATTACAGCGCCCGATTGTCCACGGATTATGGCAGTTCTTACAGCGCATATTGCAGCCCTGTAAGAACAACGCCAGACGGCTTCCCGGACCATCGACGCAGGAAAACGGGATGATCTTACTGACGAAAGCGCATCTGCTGTTCATGGCTTATCACGCGGGGTTGTCGTTCAAGGATGTGCGTGTTGCGCGCGGCTTCTTCACCCAGCCAGGTGGTGTTGATTCGCGAGCCCTCGGCGCGGTATTTTTCCAGATCCGAGAGGCGAACCATATAACCGGTGACCCGCACCAGGTCGTTGCCCTGCACGTTAGCGGTGAACTCGCGCATCCCCGCCTTGAATGCGCCAAGGCACAATTGCACCAGCGCGTGTGGGTTACGTTTGATGGTCTCGTCGAGGGTCAAAATGTCGCTGATACCGGCCTTGTACCATGCGTGGTGCGGTGCGACGGTCAGTAAATGCGTGATTGGATCCGGCTCATCGCCATAGGGCAGGCGCGCCCCCGGCGTGGTGCCAATATCGGAACTGATACCGGACTGCGCATGTAACATCGCGCGCTGTCGCCAGCCATGCTTCACGGGCGTGTTTTCTACAAAGTCCGCCAGTTGTTCGCTAATGCGGTAGCCAATGGCAGTGGCCTGTTCATCTTTGCCGTAGCGCGCACCCAGCACGCTTTTCTCACACAGAATGTTGACCGCTTCTGCTAACCCATACATGCCAAACATGGGCACAAAACGATCGGCGTCGATCAGACCCTCCCGTACCAGGAAGCTATGCTCAAAGAAACCGGATTGCTGGTAGAGAAAGTCGCAACGGGCATCAATGATGGCGATTTGTTGCTGGCAGTAGTGGGGGAGCTGGCGGCTGAAAAAATCCTCCAGCGAGTCACTGCGTTCGGCGATGACTTTCAGATTGAGCCGCACCAGTGTGCTACCGCCGCCGCCCAGAGGCAGAGAATTGTAACAACTGACGATGCCATAACCGCCTCTTGTGAAAATATTATCATTCACCGGGCCATTAGCAATGTGCGGTTTACTGCAGGTACAGATATTTTTCGCGACATTCAGCAACAGATCATCAGGGGTGATTTGCGGATCATAAATAAAGGTGAGATTCGGCGAAACCTGCTGTAATTCGGCATCCGCGCGCAAAATAGCGCGGGTGATGGGTGTGTCATTCGGGCCAATATTGGCGTGCATAAATGCATCTGGCAGGGTTCTGTCGAGATAGCGCCAGAAACGTTTTATTCGAATATCGATTTCTTCTTGTGTTATAATTCTAACATATGGTTGCAGCAGTGCGTCCAGTTGCCCGAGGTAAACCGGCATGGAGGTGACTGACGGAACATGATGATAAAGGATGGTCAGCAGAGAGAGGGCGTCATCCAGATCCTGAGCGCCTTCCAGTTCCAGCCAGGCGGATCCGTTGGCAAGGAATTTGGCGTAATCGGGCAGAACGTAGCGTGGTTTGTACGGGGCATGTCCCTCAAACATATCGCAGATCGCGCCCTCATCAAGCGCGGCGCGCGCGGCTTCCGGCAGCGCCGGATAGGGCAGGCTGTTCTCCGCCTCGAGGGCGAGAAAATGGCGCTTTTGTTCCACCGTGAGCGTTGGGCTGGTGACAATTTGCTGGCAACGCGACAGTGATAAAGGATCAACAGACTCGGACATCATCGTTCCTCTCCTTCCTTAAGTGGTGCAGAGAGTCTAAGAAAACCACCGTCTGTCGCTTTTGATCCCAGCGTACAGAAACGCAATCATCGTCGTTTTGAGCTTAAAAGTTTGATGAATGTCTCATTATGGTTTTGCAAAACTGCATTTGGTTTTCATTAACTGTGATGGGTGTCGAAGTGTAATGGTGGGTTAATGTTAGAATATTAACAGACCCGAACAAGAAATCGGCATTACGCCGTCGGAGAGAATATGACTGATTTAACTGCAAGCAGCCTGCGTGCGTTGAAACTGATGGACCTGACAACCCTGAACGATGATGACACGAATGAAAAAGTCATCGCGCTGTGCCATCAGGCGAAAACAGCAGTAGGCAACACGGCCGCAGTCTGCATTTACCCGCGTTTTATCCCGATTGCGCGCAAAACGCTGAACGCGCAAGGTACGCCGGATGTGCGCATCGCGACGGTCACGAACTTTCCACACGGTAATGATGATCTTGATATCGCGCTGGCGGAAACCCGTGCAGCCATTGCTTATGGCGCGGATGAAGTTGACGTGGTGTTTCCGTACCGCGCGCTGATTGCCGGGAACGAACAGATTGGGTTTGACCTGGTTAAAGCCTGTAAAGAGGCATGCGCAGCGGCGAACGTGTTGCTGAAAGTGATCATTGAAACCGGTGAATTGAAAGAGGAAGCGCTGATCCGTAAAGCCTCTGAAATCGCTATCAAAGCGGGTGCGGATTTCATCAAGACTTCTACCGGTAAAGTGCCGGTGAATGCCACCCCGGAAAGCGCGCGCATTATGCTGGAAGTGATCCGCGATATGGGCGTTGAGAAAACCGTCGGTTTTAAACCCGCAGGCGGCGTGCGTACGGCAGAAGATGCGCAACAGTATCTGGCGATTGCCGACGAGCTGTTTGGCGCAGATTGGGCCGATGCCCGCCACTACCGTTTTGGCGCGTCCAGCCTGCTGGCAAGCTTACTGAAAGCGCTGGGCCACGGCGACGGTAAAAGCGCCAGTAGCTACTGATAATGGCCTGATGGCGCTTCGCATATCAGGCTGAACAAACCAATATTTCGCCGGGCCGTTCTGTGGCCCGGCCCTCTCATTCCTCAGGGGGTACCATGTTTCTCGCTCAAGAAATTATTCGAAAAAAACGCGATGGTCTCGCGCTGAGTGATGAAGAAATCCGTTTCTTTATCAACGGAATTCGCGATAACACCGTTTCCGAGGGGCAGATTGCGGCCCTCGCCATGACCATTTTCTTCCACGATATGACCATGCCGGAACGCGTGTCGCTGACCATGGCGATGCGGGATTCGGGCACTGTTCTGGACTGGAAACAGCTTGATCTCAACGGCCCGGTGGTCGACAAGCACTCCACTGGCGGCGTTGGTGACGTGACATCGTTAATGCTCGGCCCCATGGTGGCGGCCTGCGGCGGCTATATTCCGATGATCTCCGGGCGCGGCCTGGGTCACACGGGCGGCACGCTCGACAAACTGGAAGCCATTCCTGGGTTTGACATCTTCCCGGACGACCAGCGTTTCCGGGACATTATCAAAGAGGTTGGCGTAGCGATTATCGGCCAGACCAACTCTCTTGCGCCGGCGGATAAACGTTTTTACGCCACCCGCGACATTACCGCGACGGTGGACTCTATTCCGTTGATCACGGCATCGATTCTGGCCAAAAAACTGGCAGAAGGCCTGGATGCGCTGGTCATGGATGTGAAAGTCGGCAGCGGCGCATTTATGCCCACCTATGCCCTTTCCGAACAACTGGCGGAAGCGATCGTGGGCGTAGCCAATGGCGCTGGTGTGCGAACGACTGCGCTGCTGACCGATATGAATCAGGTGCTGGCTTCCAGTGCGGGTAACGCAGTGGAAGTGCGCGAAGCCGTGCAGTTCCTGACCGGTGAATACCGCAATCCACGACTGTTTGATGTGACGATGGCACTGTGCGTGGAGATGCTGATCTCCGGCAAACTGGCGAAAGACGATGCCGACGCGCGGGCGAAGTTGCAGACGGTGCTGGATAACGGCAAAGCTGCGGAGGTCTTTGGTCGCATGGTCGCTGCGCAGAAAGGTCCGGTCGATTTCGTGGAAAATTACGCCAAATACCTGCCAACCGCGATGCTGAGCAAAGCGGTTTATGCCGATGACGAAGGGTTTATCAGCGCCATGGATACCCGTGCGCTGGGCATGGCGGTGGTATCGATGGGCGGCGGCCGTCGTCAGGCTACAGACAGCATCGATTACAGCGTTGGCTTTACCGAGATGGCCCGTTTGGGCGAGCGCGTGGATGGCCAGCGCCCGCTGGCGGTGATCCATGCAAAAGACGAAGCAAGCTGGCAGGATGCGGCGCAGGCCGTCAAAGCTGCGATTGTGATTGGCGACAGTGCGCCAAAAGAGACACCGACGGTCTATCGCCGCATCACCGAATAGCGATATACTGATCTGATCGCTTTTTTACAAAGCACAAGGTACGGAGAACATATGAAACGTGCATTTATTATGGTGCTGGACTCATTCGGCATCGGCGCGACTGAAGACGCGGATCGCTTTGGCGACGTGGGTTCCGATACCCTCGGTCATATTGCTGAAGTCTGTGCTAAAGGGGAAGCCGACATCGGGCGTAAAGGTCCGTTGAACTTGCCCAATCTTACCCGCCTGGGCCTGGCAAAGGCGCATGAAGGGGCCACGGGGTTTATCCCTGCGGGGATGGACGCCAATGCGGAAATCGCCGGGGCGTATGCCTGGGCGCATGAGCTCTCTTCCGGTAAAGATACGCCGTCTGGTCACTGGGAAATCGCCGGTGTACCGGTGCTGTTTGACTGGGGCTATTTTAGCGACACCGAAAACAGCTTCCCGCAGGAACTGCTGGATAAACTGGTGGCGCGCGCTAACCTGCCGGGTTACCTCGGTAACTGCCACTCTTCCGGTACGGTGATCCTCGATCAACTGGGCGAAGAGCACATGAAGACCGGCAAGCCGATTTTCTACACCTCGGCGGACTCGGTGTTCCAGATCGCTTGTCATGAAGAGACCTTTGGTCTCGATAAGCTGTATGAACTGTGTGAAATCGCCCGTGAAGAGCTGACCGAAGGCGGCTATAACATTGGTCGTGTGATTGCGCGTCCGTTTGTTGGTGATAAAGCCGGCAACTTCCAGCGCACCGGTAACCGTCATGATCTCGCGGTGGAACCACCGTCAGCCACCGTGTTGCAAAAACTGGTGGATGAGAAAGCGGGCCATGTGGTTTCCGTGGGTAAAATCGCCGATATCTATGCTAACTGCGGCATCACGAAAAAAGTGAAAGCCACCGGGCTGGATGCACTGTTCGACGCAACTGTGAAAGAGATGAAAGAAGCGGGTGATAAGACAATCGTCTTTACTAACTTCGTTGATTTTGACTCATCATGGGGCCATCGTCGCGATGTTGCCGGTTATGCTGGTGGTCTGGAGCTGTTCGACCGTCGTCTGCCGGAACTGATGGAACTGGTTGGCGAAGACGATATCCTGATCCTGACGGCGGACCACGGTTGCGATCCGACCTGGAAAGGCACAGATCACACCCGTGAGCATATTCCGGTACTGGTTTACGGCCCGAAAGTGAAACCTGGCTCGCTGGGTCACCGCGAAACCTTTGCGGATATTGGCCAGACGCTGGCGAAATACTTCGGCGTGTCTGATATGGAATATGGCAAGGCCATGTTCTGATGATTTTGGGCGGGATATTCCCGCCCTTGCTGTTTTAACGACAACGACATAAAGGAATTGACGATGGCTACCCCACATATTAATGCAGAAATGGGCGATTTCGCTGACGTAGTGTTGATGCCGGGCGACCCGCTGCGTGCAAAACACATTGCCGAGACGTTCCTCGAAGATTACCGCGAAGTGAACAACGTGCGCGGCATGCTGGGCTATACCGGCACCTATAAAGGCCGCAAAATCTCCGTGATGGGCCACGGTATGGGCATTCCGTCCTGCTCCATTTACACCAAAGAGCTGATCACCGATTTTGGCGTGAAGAAAATCATCCGCGTAGGTTCCTGCGGTGCGGTGCGTATGGATGTGAAACTGCGCGATGTGGTGATCGGTATGGGGGCATGCACGGACTCCAAAGTGAACCGCATGCGTTTCAAAGATCATGACTTCGCTGCTATCGCTGATTTCGACATGGTGCGTAATGCCGTCGATGCAGCAAAAGCGCTGGGCGTGGACGCGCGCGTGGGCAACCTGTTCTCCGCCGATCTGTTCTACTCGCCGGACGGTGAAATGTTTGATGTGATGGAAAAATATGGCGTGCTCGGCGTGGAAATGGAAGCGGCGGGTATTTACGGTGTGGCGGCGGAGTTTGGTGCGAAAGCGCTGACCATCTGCACCGTTTCCGACCATATCCGTACCCATGAGCAGACCTCTTCTGCTGAGCGTCAGACGACCTTCAACGATATGATCAAAATTGCGCTGGAATCTGTCCTGCTGGGCGACAAGGCGTAAGTTTCTCTTCTAAGGGCAGGTTCTCTGCCCTTTTTTATCTATTCACGAAACTGTTCATGCGCATTCACCACTGTCGGGGGCTGTTAACGCACCGCGCCGGCAATCCACGCCGAAAGCTCGCGCAACTCCTGTTCCTGTTCCGGGAAATCCATCAACAGTGAGTCACACTCCTGCGCCAGCATATCCGCCCGGTACAGGCAGCCCTGTAGCCGTGCTGCCAGCGCTTCCAGCGGTGCCGGGTTCAGGCTGTCGGTAAACACCTGCGTGCGGGTGATATGGCCTTTCTCAACGTCGAAATGCAGCTCGACGCCGCCCCAGCTAAAGCGCTCATCCAGCAGGTGGCTGAACGCGGGAGCCTGGCCAAAGTTCCACTCCCAACTGCTCTGACGCGCGAAGGTTTCAGCGAAATTGGGCAGATCCGGCGTTTTATCCGGCGAGATAATCTCTGCGTCTATCCGCTCACCGTAGTGCGCAAAAAACGCCTCAGTCACCGCATCACAAATTTTCGCGTGGGTAATGCCCGGCAGCAGATCCACCAGGTTCGCCACACGCCCGCGAACAGAGGTGATGCCTTTGGCTTGCAGCTTTTTCTTGTCCGGATTCAGGTAGTTAGCCAGACGGCTGAGATCGGCGTTTAACAGCAGGGTGCCGTGATGGAAACCGCGATCTTTGGTTTCGCGGTATGCGGATCCGGAGACCTTGCGGTCGCCTTCCGCGGTTTTTACTATCAGATCGTTGCGCCCGGAGGCCTCTGCCACGATGCCAAGTGCATTCAGCGCATTGAGCACGATTGCCGTAGAGATGGTTTTATCGTATTCCGGTTTCCCGGCCATAAAGGTAAAGCAGGTATTCCCCAAATCGTGGAACACCGCACCGCCGCCGCTGCTGCGACGCGCCAGGCGCACGTTATCTTCTTCCATACGTCGGGTATTGCACTCCTTCCACGGGTTTTGCGCCCGCCCGATCACCACCGTATCGGAATTACGCCACAAGAACAGCACCCGTTGTGTGGCAGGCATCTGGCGGAAGATGCACTCTTCGACCGCCAGGTTGAACCAGGGATCATAAGAGTCAGAGATAAGCAGACGAAGCGTCGACATAGCAGATTTCCTTTCTGTAACATTCAGTTATCTTGCCGGAGGCGGACAATTACTCTTTCTTTTCGGGTTCTTCTTCTTCCGGTACGGACTTGTTGGCTGTCAGCAAGAACGGCGATTGCTGCCAGCGGGTGCGTTTACCTTGTAGCAGGGTGCGGGCCAGAATCACGCCGATCGCCAGCGAGAGCAGTAACATCAGGCGCAGAATATTGGTGGTGTTATCCACCTGTTTGGCCTCGGTCGCCAGCGTGTGCGTATCCAGCGTCAGGCGCAGGTAGCCCAGTGGACCGCTTTTACCCTGAATGGGTTCGACGATCTGCTGATTAAAGTAACCGCCCGCTTTTTTGCCATCCAGCGCCAGCCGGTCGCGGACATCAATGCTTTCGCCGGAACGCGCCACCAGATCGCCTTCGGCATCGTATACGCCCGCATCAAGGATGCGGCTCTCTTCGGTTAACTGACGCAGCACGATGTCGATGCGTTTTTCATCCGGGGTTTCGGTGCGCATCAGCGGCGCGAGATTGAGCGTCACCTGGCGCGCCAGCGTTCTCGCCAGCTCTTCAAGCTGCGGGTTACGCTGGCGTTGGTGGTTTTGACTGAACCAGGACGCGCCCTGCATGAGCGCCACCAGTAACGCCAGACAGATAAGCACTGTCACTGCGCGGTGCAGTCGAAATTTAAGTTTTGCGCGAGCCATATTCCACCTGTTGAAAATTTGAGGCTTAATGTTGCCAGAAGCGCTGGTTACAAGGTAGCCTCATGCGTTATTTTCCCCTCCGATGCTTTCTGGCGCGAACGTTTTTACAGGAGCTTTAATGCCGAACAGTTTGACCTGGTGCGATCTGCCCGATGATGTTTCTCAGTGGCCGGGATTGCCGCTCTCTTTAAGTGGTGATGAGGTGATGCCTCTGGACTACCACGCTGGTCGTAGCGGCTGGCTTCTGTACGGGCGTCATCTGGACAAACAACGCCTGACAACCTACCAGCGTAAACTGGGCGCCGCCATGGTGATTGTCGCTGCCTGGGATGTGGAAGACTACCAGGTGATCCGTCTGGCGGGATCGTTAACGCCGCGTGCTTCCCGACTGGCGCATGATGAAGGCATGGACGTTGCGCCGCTGGGGAAAATCCCGCATTTGCGCTCGCCTGGGCTGTTGGTGATGGATATGGATTCCACCGCGATCCAGATTGAGTGTATTGATGAAATCGCCAAACTGGCCGGCACGGGTGAGATGGTGGCGGAAGTCACCGAACGCGCGATGCGCGGCGAGCTGGATTTTACCGCCAGCCTGCGCAGCCGCGTGGCGACGCTGAAAGGCGCGGACGCCAATATTCTGCTGCAGGTGCGCGAAAAACTGCCGCTGATGCCGGGTCTGGTGCAACTGGTGTTGAAGCTGGAAACGCTGGGCTGGAAAGTGGCGATTGCCTCCGGCGGTTTTACTTTTTTTGCGGATTACCTGCGCGACAAACTGCGCCTGACGGCGGCAGTGGCGAACGAACTGGAGATCATGGACGGCAAATTTACCGGCCAGGTGCTGGGGGATATCGTCGATGCGCAATACAAAGCCCGTACACTGAAACGCCTGGCGGAAGAGCACGAGATCCCGACAGCGCAGACGGTCGCGATCGGTGATGGGGCGAACGATCTGCCAATGATCAAAGCCGCCGGGTTGGGCATTGCTTTCCATGCCAAGCCAAAGGTGAATGAAAAGGCGGAAATTACCATCCGGCACGCGGATCTGATGGGCGTATTTTGTATTCTTTCCGGCAGTATTAATAAGAAGTAGAGGTGAGTGTGGCGAAAGCTCCGAAACGCGCGTTTGTCTGTAATGAATGCGGTGCGGATTACCCGCGCTGGCAGGGGCAGTGCAGCGCCTGCCATGCCTGGAACACCATTACGGAAATTCGTGTTGCTGCGTCGCCCACCGTGGCGCGCAATGAGCGTCTCGCTGGCTATGCCGGCAGCGCGGGCGTATCGAAAGTGCAAAAACTTGCCGATATCAGCCTGGAAGAGCTGCCGCGCTTCTCTACCGGTTTTAAAGAGTTTGACCGTGTGCTCGGCGGCGGCGTTGTACCCGGTAGTGCCATTCTGATTGGCGGCAATCCTGGCGCGGGCAAATCCACGCTGCTGTTGCAGACGTTGTGCAAACTCGCCGAACAGATGAAAACGCTGTACGTCACGGGGGAGGAGTCACTACAACAGGTGGCGATGCGTGCTCACCGGCTTGGGTTGCCGACGGCCAACCTGAATATGTTGTCGGAAACCAGTATTGAGCAAATCTGCATGATCGCGGAGGAAGAGCAGCCGAAACTGATGGTGATCGACTCCATCCAGGTCATGCATATGGCGGATATCCAGTCATCGCCGGGCAGTGTCGCGCAGGTGCGCGAAACGGCGGCTTACCTGACGCGGTTCGCGAAAACACGCGGCGTGGCGATTGTGATGGTCGGCCATGTGACGAAAGACGGTTCCCTGGCCGGGCCGAAAGTGCTGGAGCACTGTATTGACTGTTCGGTGCTGTTGGACGGCGATGCCGATTCCCGTTTCCGTACGCTGCGTAGCCACAAAAACCGTTTTGGCGCGGTCAATGAACTGGGCGTGTTCGCCATGACCGAGCAGGGGCTGCGTGAAGTCAGCAATCCCTCGGCCATTTTCCTCAGCCGCGGCGATGAAGTGACTTCTGGCAGCTCGGTGATGGTGGTGTGGGAAGGTACGCGTCCGCTGTTGGTCGAAATTCAGGCGCTGGTGGATCACTCGATGATGTCGAACCCCCGGCGAGTTGCGGTGGGCCTGGAACAAAACCGTCTGGCGATCCTGCTGGCGGTGCTGCACCGTCACGGTGGGTTGCAGATGGCGGATCAGGACGTGTTTGTGAACGTTGTTGGCGGGGTGAAGGTCACCGAAACCAGCGCCGACCTTGCGCTGTTGCTGGCGATGGTTTCCAGCCTGCGCGACAGACCGCTGCCGCAGGATTTGGTGGTGTTTGGCGAAGTGGGGCTGGCCGGTGAGATCCGCCCGGTGCCAAGTGGCCAGGAGCGTATTTCGGAAGCCGCCAAGCATGGTTTCCGCCGCGCCATTGTTCCGGCGGCGAATGTGCCGAAAAAAGTGCCGGAAGGGATGCAGATTTTCGGTGTGAAGAAGCTTGCGGATGCGTTAAGCGTCTTTGACGACTTATAATTGGCTAATGATTTTTGCAGGAGGCAACAATGTCGTCATTTGACTACTTAAAAAACGCCATTCGTCAGAAAGGCTGCACGTTACAACAGGTGGCGGATGCCAGCGGCATGACCAAAGGCTATTTGAGCCAGTTGCTGAACGCCAAGATTAAAAGCCCCAGCGCGCAAAAGCTGGAGGCATTACACCGCTTTCTCGACCTCGAATTTCCCCGTCGGGAGAAGAATATCGGCGTGGTGTTCGGCAAGTTTTATCCGCTGCATACCGGGCACATCTACTTGATCCAGCGCGCCTGTAGCCAGGTCGATGAGTTACATATCATCCTCGGCTACGATGACACCCGCGATCGCGAGTTGTTTGAAGACAGCGCCATGTCGCAACAGCCGACGGTAAGCGATCGTCTGCGCTGGTTATTACAGACCTTTAAATACCAGAAAAACATCCGTATTCATGCCTTTAATGAAGAGGGCATGGAGCCGTATCCTCACGGCTGGGATGTCTGGAGTAAGGGCATTAAGGCGTTTATGGCCGGGAAAGGGATTACGCCGAACTGGATCTACACTTCGGAAGAGTCGGATGCGCCGCAGTACTTGCAGCATCTGGGCATTGAAGCGGTGCTGGTGGATCCGAAACGCACCTTTATGAATATCAGCGGCTCGCTGATCCGCGAAAACCCGTTCCGCTACTGGGAATATATCCCGACAGAGGTGAAGCCGTTCTTTGTGCGTACGGTGGCGATCCTCGGCGGTGAGTCCAGCGGGAAATCGACGCTGGTCAATAAGCTCGCCAATATTTTCAACACCACCAGCGCGTGGGAATTTGGCCGCGATTATGTGTTCTCGCATCTCGGCGGCGATGAAATCGCTTTGCAGTATTCCGATTATGACAAGATTGCGCTGGGGCACGCGCAGTACATTGATTTTGCGGTGAAATATGCGAATAAAGTGGCGTTTATCGACACCGATTTCGTCACCACGCAGGCGTTCTGCAAAAAATATGAAGGGCGCGAGCATCCGTTTGTTCAGGCGCTGATTGATGAATACCGTTTCGACTTGGTGATCCTGCTGGAGAACAATACGCCGTGGGTGAATGATGGGCTACGCAGCCTTGGCAGTTCGGTGGATCGTAAAGAGTTCCAGGACATGCTGGTCTCGATGCTGCGGGAAAACAACATTGAGTTTGTGCGGGTAGAGGCGGCGGACTACGATTCGCGCTTCCTGCAATGCGTTGAGCTGGTGAAAGAGTTGATGGGGCCGTAGCCCCATCAGATTTATTTCGCGATACGTTTGTACTTAATACGTTTCGGCTCCAGGGCGTCTGCGCCCAGCGTACGTTTCTTGTACTCTTCGTATTCGGTGAAGTTACCTTCAAAGAACTCCACTTTACCCTCATCCTGATAATCCAGAATATGGGTCGCAATGCGGTCGAGGAACCAGCGGTCATGCGAGATAACCATCGCACAGCCCGGGAACTCGAGCAGGGCGTTTTCCAGCGCGCGCAGGGTTTCGATATCCAGGTCGTTGGTCGGTTCATCGAGCAGCAACATGTTACCGCCAACCTGCAGCAGCTTGGCCAGATGCAGACGACCACGCTCACCACCAGACAACTCACCAACGCGTTTGCCCTGATCGGTGCCTTTGAAGTTAAAGCGACCAACATAGGCGCGGCTTGGCATTTCGGTGTTGCCGATACGCATGATATCCAGCCCGCCGGAGACTTCTTCCCACACGGTTTTGCTGTTATCCATCGCGTCGCGGAACTGATCCACCGACGCCAGTTTCACCGTCTCACCCAGGGTGATGGTGCCGCCGTTCGGCTGCTCCTGACCTGACATCATACGGAACAGCGTCGATTTCCCCGCGCCGTTCGGACCGATAATGCCGACAATCGCCCCTTTGGGGACGGAGAACGACAGATTATCAATCAGCTGGCGATCGCCGTAGGATTTGCTGAGGTTGCTGACTTCCACCACTTTATCGCCCAGACGCGGTCCAGGTGGAATAAACAGTTCGTTGGTTTCGTTACGTTTCTGGTATTCGGTATTGTTAAGCTCTTCAAAGCGCGCCAGACGGGCTTTGCCCTTCGACTGACGGCCTTTCGCGCCCTGACGCACCCACTCCAGCTCTTTCTCAATGGATTTGCGGCGCGCCGCTTCCTGAGAGGCTTCCTGCGCCAGACGCTGATCTTTTTGCTCCAGCCAGGAAGAGTAGTTGCCTTCCCACGGAATCCCTTCACCGCGGTCCAGCTCAAGGATCCAGCCCGCAACGTTATCAAGGAAGTAACGGTCGTGGGTGATCGCCACCACGGTGCCTTCGAAGTCGTGCAGGAAGCGTTCCAGCCAGGCCACGGATTCCGCATCCAGGTGGTTGGTTGGTTCGTCGAGCAGCAGCATGTCCGGCTTTTCCAGCAGCAGGCGGCACAGTGCTACGCGGCGGCGTTCACCCCCGGAGAGGTTGGCGATTTTCGCATCCCAGTCTGGCAGACGCAGCGCGTCTGCGGCGCGTTCAAGCTGCACATTCAGGTTATGCCCGTCGTGCGCCTGGATAATCTCTTCAAATTTACCTTGCTGTGCGGCCAGCTTATCGAAGTCAGCATCCGGTTCAGCGTATTTGGCATACACCTCATCCAGACCTTTCAGCGCGTTAACCACTTCAGCGACGGCTTCTTCCACCGATTCGCGCACGGTCTGTTCCGGATTAAGCTGCGGCTCCTGCGGCAAATAGCCGATCTTGATGCCCGGCTGCGGGCGAGCTTCGCCTTCAATGTCTGTGTCGATGCCGGCCATGATGCGCAGCAGGGTAGACTTACCGGCGCCGTTAAGACCCAGCACGCCGATTTTTGCGCCAGGGAAGAAGCTTAGCGAGATATTTTTCAGAATATGACGTTTCGGCGGGACAACTTTGCCGACACGATGCATGGTATATACGAATTGAGCCACGTTGGACTTCGCCTCTTTTATCGTCATAGAAGGAGTATTCAACAGCGGAGTGTAGCCGTTTTCGACGCTTAAGCCCAGCCAGCTAAGCCCGGAGTGTTAAATCCCGTGAGAAAGGTAAAAAAGTGTTCGGAACATGGCGCGTTAAGGCCTGCCCGGTTAGCATTACGTCATGACGCGGCATGACGCTGCCACTAAGAGAGAATAAGAGGAAAGAGCTGTGCAGAGAGCTAAACATACCGCCTGGCGATTTGCGGCGGCCTGCGTTTGTTTGCTGTCCCTCAGCAATGCGGCGCGTGCGGATTCACTGGATGAACAACGTAATCGTTACGCGCAAGTCAAAACTGCGTGGGATAACAAACAAATGGATGTGGTGCAGCAACTGCTGCCGACGCTGAAGACATATCCGTTGTACCCCTATCTTGAATATCGCCAGATCACTGACGATCTGATGAATCAGCCCGCGATCACCGTCTCCAATTTTGTGCAGGCTAACCCCACTTTACCGGCGGCGCGTGCGCTGACGTCCCGCTTTGTCAATGAACTGGCTCGCCGCCAGGACTGGCGAGGCCTGCTGGCGTTCAGCCCGGAAAAACCGACCACCACCGAGGCGCAGTGTAACTACTACTTTGCTAAGTGGAGCACCGGGCAGGCAGAAGAGGCCTGGGCCGGAGCAAAAGAGCTGTGGCTGACGGGCAAAAGCCAGCCGAATGCCTGTGACTCGCTTTTTGGCGCGTGGCGGGCCTCGGGTGCTCAGGATCCTCTGGCGTTTCTGGAACGCATTCGTCTGGCGATGAAAGCGGGCAATACTAAACTGGTTACCCTGTTGGCCGGGCAGATGCCGGCGGATTATCAGACCATCTCAACGGCAATCATTAATCTTGCCAACGATCCGGGTACGGTGATGGATTTTGCCCGTACGACCGGCGCGACCGATTTTACGCGCCAGATGGTAGCGGAAGCCTTTGAAAGCGTGGCGCGCCAGGATGTGGAGAATGCCCGGTTGATGATCCCGTCGCTGGTGCAGGCACAACAGTTAAACGACGATCAAACCCAGACTCTGCGCGATATTGTCGCCTGGCGTTTAATGGGGAATGACGTCACCAGCGATCAGGCGCGCTGGCGTGATGATGCGATCATGCGTTCGCAATCCGTTTCGCTGCTCGAACGGCGCGTGCGTATGGCGATTGGCGATGGCGATCGCCGTGGGCTCAATACCTGGCTTTCTCGTTTGCCGATGGAGGCGAAAGAGAAAGATGAATGGCGATACTGGCAGGCGGATCTGCTGCTTGAACGTGGGCGAGACACGGAAGCCAAAGAGATCCTGCATGCGCTAATGCAGCAGCGTGGCTTCTACCCGATGGCCGCCGCTCAGCGTTTGGGCGAGGATTATCCGTTGCAGATTGATAAGGCACCGGGCAACCCCGATCCTGCTCTGATCCAGGGCGCGGAAATGGCGCGCGTGCGTGAGCTGATGTACTGGGGGCTGGATAATACCGCCCGTAGCGAGTGGGCAAACCTGGTGACCAGCCGCAACCAACAGGAGCAGGCGCAACTGGCGCGTTACGCGTTTAATCAGCACTGGTGGGATCTCAGCGTGCAGGCCACCATCGCCGGTAAACTGTGGGATCATCTGGAAGAGCGTTTCCCGCTGGCCTACAACGATCTTTATGCCCGCTACACCCGCGGCAAAGGGATCACCCAGAGCTATGCGATGGCGATTTCGCGCCAGGAAAGCGCGTGGAACCCTGCCGCGCGTTCGCCAGTCGGCGCCAGCGGGCTGATGCAACTCATGCCTGGCACCGCAACGCACACGGTGAAGATGTTCGGCATTCCGGGTTACAGCAATGCCGGTCAGCTTTTTGATCCGGAAACCAATATCAATATCGGCACCAGCTATCTGCAATACGTTTATCAGCAGTTTGGTAATAACCGTATTTTCTCCTCTGCAGCGTATAACGCCGGGCCAGGTCGGGTGCGTAACTGGTTGAACAGCAGTGGCGGGAAATTGGATGCGGTGGCGTTTGTTGAAAGCATTCCGTTTTCTGAAACCCGTAGCTATGTGAAAAACGTACTCGCCTATGATGCGTACTATCGCTTCTTTATGGGGGAGAGTAAGCCTGCCGTGTTCAGTGATGCTGAATGGCAGCGCCGTTACTGATTTCTGTGGTTTATGCTATGCTGTGTACTCGCTTAAGAGTACACAGCACTGAACCCTGAGAGTGGCGGTAAATTATGACTCAGCAATCCCCTTATTCAGCAGCAATGGCCGAGCAACGCAACCAGGAGTGGCTGCGTTTTGTTGAGCTGGTCCGGCAGTCTTACGAGAAGGAACTGCATATTCCGTTGCTTAACCTGATGCTCACACCGGATGAGCGTGAAGCACTGGGCACCCGGGTACGGATTATCGAAGAACTGCTGCGCGGTGAGATGAGCCAGCGCGAGCTGAAATCCGAACTCGGTGCGGGTATTGCGACAATTACCCGCGGTTCGAACAGCCTGAAATCCGCGCCTGCGGACTTACGTTTGTGGCTGGAAGAGATCTTACTGAACAGTCAACGGTAAATCGCATTGTGAAACGGGCTGAGCGCGAGGATCACCGCCTGGTGATAAACGCTCGCGCGGGTCAGTTTCCCGGCAGTGAATACGCCGATCGCGCCCTCCTTACGACCAATCTCATCAATGCCGGTGTAATGTGACATCACCGGCCCCAGCGCTTCCCCCGCACGCACTTTCTCCAGGATCACCGCCGGAAGCGGAAGCGTGGCCGAACGGGCTTCTCCGCGCTGCTGATGATTTTCAATCACCACCCAGCTAAAGGTGCTGTCGCCGTCTATACCGGCTTCAATGGCGACCCAAAAATCCGCATCGGGTCGGATTTGCCGCGCGTTGGCAACGCGATTTCGTGCGCCAGCCCGCGTTTCATCACTGCCAAACGGCTGTTCAGGGACGCCGCTATCGACGGAGACGGACTCAATATGGCAGGATCCCTCACCGAAGATCTCGTTAAAAGCGTGCAGAATCGCCCGAATTTTCGCGGGATTGGTGGTAGCTGAGACAACATGGTGCATAATCTATACTTGGCTTGTCCGAAACGAGACGCGTTCTTTATTCCGGGCAGAAGCCTTCCTCAGATAATAAATTCATCGCAGTATAATGGATAAAAAAGCATGTTACAGGTATACCTTGTTCGCCACGGTGAAACGCAGTGGAACGCCGAGCGTCGTATTCAAGGCCAGTCTGACAGTCCGTTAACCGACAAAGGGGAGCAGCAGGCACGGCAGGTGGCTGAACGCGCCAAAGCGTTAGGCATCACCCACATCATCGCCAGCGACCTGGGTCGAACGCGCCGTACGGCTGAAATTATCGCTGATGTTTGTGGCTGCGGCGTCACGCTCGAGCCGCGCTTACGCGAGCTGGATATGGGCGTGCTGGAACGTCGCCACATCGAATCCCTGACGGAAGAAGAAGAGAGCTGGCGTCGCCAACTGGTGAATGGCACGGCGGACGGTCGTATTCCCGATGGCGAGTCTATGCAGGAGTTGAGTGACCGCATGCATGCGGCGCTGGCGAACTGCCTCGAACTGCCTGAG
Organism: Kosakonia sp. ML.JS2a; assembly: GCF_025642095.1. Classification (GTDB taxonomy): domain Bacteria; phylum Pseudomonadota; class Gammaproteobacteria; order Enterobacterales; family Enterobacteriaceae. The sequence goes on along the minus strand of NZ_CP106754.1, from coordinate 4,478,880 downwards.
GGCAGCCGCCCGATGCTGGTCAGTCACGGTATGGCGCTGGGCTGTCTGGTGAGTACAATCCTTGGGCTTCCGGCCTGGGCTGAACGTCGTTTGCGTCTGCGCAATTGTTCCATTTCCCGTATCGATTATCAGCAAAGCCCGTGGCTGGCATCCGGATGGGTGGTGGAAACCGCAGGAGACGTCTCGCATCTGGACGCTCCCGCGCTGGACGAGCTACAGCGTTAGCGGCGAATAGGCACCAGGAACTCGCAGCGGATGTGCGCTGGCGGCTCGCGGTCGTTTTCGCTGCCATCATGCTGCGGGTAGAAATGCTCGATATCCTGCCCTTTGCGGCGCGTAAGGTTGAGCATTGGCATACAGGTACCATACACCGTCAGGATAAACGCCTGCACGCCGTCTGGTGAGCCTTCGTAAGAAAACGCGACATAATCGCCGCCTTCCAGCAGCACCGGCTGAGCGTTATTTAAATGCCCGTTCGCCATCTCCGGCGTGAGCGCTGTCGTGTAAAACACTTCCTGTTCGTCATCTTTTTCCAGGCTCGGACGCGGCTCATGCAGGCCGTACAGCTCAGACGGGATGGTCGGAGAGTTACTTAAAAAGTCACGCCAGAACTGAATACGCATCTGATTACGGAAATCGGAGATCTCTTCCAGTGAACAGGTATAACTCTGCGTTGTGCCAATCAGGTGCATCGGCGGCAGCGTAACGAATTCATGCTTCGGCAGGATAAATTCCCCCAGGCGCATTGGCGGGCGGATGCCAAAAGCACTCCAGTCTGGCGAACGGCGGTAAAGCGCCGGCGTAACGGCAAACTGTTTCTTGAATGCGCGGGTAAAAGTTTGTTGTGAATCAAAGCGATACTGTAGAGCTATATCCAGGATTGGGCGGGCGGTAAGACGCAGCGCAACAGCGGACTTCGACAAACGACGTGCGCGGATATACGCACCGATGGCATGGCCCGTTACGTCTTTGAACATCCTTTGCAAATGCCACTTGGAATAACCTGCTTTTGCCGCCACATTGTCTAAAGACAAGGGCTGATCCAGATGGCCTTCTAGCCAGGCAAGTAAGTCGCGAATGATCCCAGCCTGATCCATATAATATCCTCTTCCTTAAAACAGCGGTTAACGCTTGATACAGGGGACGGATGATAGCGGGTTTTTTTGGCTTTAGCATTCAGTGTTTTTTTTGTGCACTGATGCGCATTGTGACTGATTTTCATCATAAATTTTGTAAATTGGTGATCTTCAAACGAATTCTCATCATAAAGATGAATAGTTACGTAACGTAATATTCAAAAATGGTAACAATATGAAATACGCAAAGTTAATAGTCCCTGCATTGTTGTTGGCAACGCTGAGTGGCGCGCGCGCAGAACAGATTGGTTCTGTGGATACCGTCTTCAAAATGTTTGGCCCTGATCATAAGATCGTGGTTGAGGCGTTTGATGATCCGGATGTGAAAAACGTGACCTGTTATATCAGCCGGGCGAAAACCGGCGGTATCAAAGGTGGCCTGGGTCTGGCGGAAGATACCTCTGACGCCGCCATCTCTTGCCAGCAGGTGGGGCCGGTTGAGTTAACAGATAAAATCAAGAGCGGCAAGGCGCAGGGCGATGTGGTTTTCCAGAAACGTACGTCGCTGGTGTTCAAGAAATTGCAGGTTGTACGCTTCTATGATGAGAAACGTAACACGCTGGCCTATTTAGCTTATTCCGATAAAGTCGTGGAAGGTTCGCCGAAAAATGCATTGAGTGCAGTACCGATCATGCCCTGGAGTAAGTAACAAAATGCCTGGACTGCAACCGCTAATCTGGCTGGTGGAAGATGAAAGCAGCATCGCTGAAACATTGATTTACATGTTGCAACAAGATGGGTTTGGCGTCACCGCTTTTGAGCGTGGATTACCGGTTCTTGATGCCGCAGCGCAGCGGTTACCGGATCTGGTCATTCTGGATGTTGGCCTGCCGGATATCAGCGGTTTCGAATTGTGTCGGCGGCTGCTGGCGCATGCGCCAGCGTTGCCAGTGCTGTTTCTGACTGCCCGCAGTGATGAGGTGGATAAACTGCTGGGGCTGGAGATGGGCGCGGATGATTACATCGCGAAACCTTTTTCTCCACGCGAGGTCTGCGCCAGGGTGCGCACCGTACTGCGCAGGCTGCAAAAGTCGACGTTGCACAGCGATATGTTGCGGGTCGGGCAGTTTGAACTCGATGAAGCCGCTGCTTTGATTCGCTGGTGGGGTGAACCTTTGCTGCTGACGCGCTATGAGTTTCTGTTGCTAAAAACGTTGCTGCTGGCACCCGGGCGCGTTTTCTCCCGCCAGCAGTTAATGGATCAAGTATGGAGCGACGCGCAGGAGAGTTTTGACCGCACCGTCGATACCCATATCAAGACGTTACGCGCCAAGTTGCGCGCTATCAATCCGGAAGGTAATCCGATCAATACGCATCGCGGCATGGGCTATAGCCTGGGGATCCGCTAATGCGTATTGGCATGCGTTTGCTGCTGGGCTACTTTCTGATTGTTGCGGTTGCGGCGTGGTTCGTGCTGTCGATCTTTGTTCAGGAGATCAAACCTGGCGTGCGTCGCGCAACGGAAGGCACACTCATTGATACCGCTACGCTGCTGGCGGAACTTGCCCGTGAGGATCTGCGTACCGGCCATGCGCAGGATGGCAGACTGGCGCAGGCGTTCTCGACCCTCAATCACCATCCGATCAATGCCCATATCAGCGGCATTCATAAAGTTCGCAATGAGTACCACGTCTATATGACCGATGCTGCAGGGCGCGTGGTGTTTGATTCGGCCGGGAAAGCATTGGGCGAAGATTACTCCCGCTGGAATGATGTCTGGCTTACGCTGCGTGGGCAATATGGCGCGCGCAGTTCGCTGGCGATTGCTGGCGAGCCGCAAAGTACGGTGATGTATGTTGCCGCACCGGTGAGTGATGGGGGGCGGATTATCGGTGTCGTTAGCGTCGGTAAGCCTAACAGTGCGATGGATCCGGTGATCAAACGCAGTGAGCGGCGGATATTATGGGCTGGCGGCGCGCTGCTGGGGATTGCATTGCTGATTGGCGCAGTGATGGTGTGGTGGATCAATCGTTCCATTGGCAAGCTGGCGCGCTATGCTGATTCCGTAACGGAGGATCGCCCGGTTCCACTGCCGGCGCTAGGTAGCAGCGAGCTACGCAAGCTGGCGCAGGCGCTGGAGAGCATGCGTGTGAAGCTGGAAGGCAAAAATTACATTGAACAGTATGTTTATGCACTGACGCACGAGCTCAAAAGTCCGTTGGCGGCCATTCGTGGTGCGGCAGAGATTCTGCGTGAAGGGCCACCACCTGATGTCGCGGCGCGTTTTACCGACAATATCCTGCGGCAAAACGCACGTATGCAGAGCCTGGTGGAAAAACTACTGCATCAGGCAAAGCTGGAAAACCGCCTGGAAATTGCGTTTATGCCTGTTGATGTGGGCGCGTTATTTCGCCAGTTACAGGAGCAGCGCAGTGTAGCGCTCGCCGCGAAAGGATTGACGCTTCACTGCGATCCGGGAAATGTGCAGGTGGCAGGAGATAGCGAATTACTGGCGCAGGCGCTGGGTAATCTGTTGGATAATGCCATTGACTTCACGCCTGCTGGCGGCGTTGTGACGTTACGCGCCAGCAATGAAGACGAGGCGCTGGTGCTCTCGGTTAGCGACAGTGGTTCCGGGATCCCGGAGTATGCGCTGGCGCGCGTGTTTGAGCGCTTTTACTCATTGCCGCGGGAAAATGGGCAGAAAAGCAGTGGCCTCGGGCTGGCATTTGTTCGGGAAGTCGCGCGTTTGCATCACGGTGAGATTGTTGTGTCGAATCGTGAACAAGGCGGTTGCGAAGCCCGGTTGATACTTCACCCTCACTTCACATAACTTCAAATCCTTCACACATAGCCTCGCTACTCTGTGCGCATCACAAAGGAGAAGGCTATGTTGAAATCCCCCCTGTTCTGGAAAATGTTCACCCTCGCGGGTTGTCTCTGCGTTTTGCTGGTTCCGCTGACAATGCTCAACAGCCTGATTGGCGAGCGCGCGAATTACCGTAATGACGTGACGGATACGTTGCGTCAAAGCAGCGCCGGCGCGCAGAAATTGATTGGCCCATTGATTGCGGTTCCGGTAACGGAAACGGTGATCTCAATGGAAAGCGCAGGCGATAAAGATGCACCAAAAGAGGTGCGCCGTAAGCACAGTTATATACGCATGTGGTTGCCGGAGTCGCTGATGGTCAACGGCACGCAGCAGGTCGAAACACGCAAAATTGGCATCTACGATGGGCAAATCTGGCATAACGAGATAGAGATCAAAGCCGAATTTGACCCAAAGCGGTTGGATATCAAACCCGGCGAGAACATCACACTGGGTGAGCCGTTTATGGTATTAGCCGTGAGCGATTCCCGGGGGATTGGTCAGATACATACCACTCGCCTGAACGGCGAGACGCTGAGCGTGGAACCCGGAACCGGGCTGATGAGTGAGTTGCAGGGGATCCATATGCCGCTTGCGGCGGAGAGTTTGAATAAACCGCTGCAACTGTCAATGTCCCTTAATCTGAGCGGCACCGGCGCATTCTCGGTAGTGCCATTGGGCCGTAACAGTGAAATGACGCTCAATAGCGACTGGCCGCACCCGGGGTTTATGGGGGATTTCCTGCCTGAAAAACGGGAAGTGAGCGCCAGCGGTTTTCAGGCACACTGGCAAAGTAGCTGGTTTGCCAACAACCTGGACAGTAAAGTGCGCGATAGCATCAGGCTTGCCGCCAGCAATGACTGGGTCCTGCCTGCATTCAGCGTCAATATTGCTACGCCTGCGGATCAATACCAGTTAACTGACAGGGCTGTGAAGTATGCCGTGTTGTTGATTGTACTCACGTTTCTTGCGTTCTTTGTTTTTGAAAGCTTAACCACACGGCAGATGCACCCGATGCAGTATATGCTGGTTGGCTTGTCGCTGGTGATGTTCTATCTGGTGCTGCTGGCCTTGTCTGAACATACCGGATTTACGCTTGCCTGGATCATTGCCAGCCTGCTCGGCGCATTGCTGAATGGGATCTACCTGCAGGGCGTGATGAGAAGCTGGCGCGCCAGTTTACTGTTTACCGCTGCATTACTCTTGCTGGATGGTGTGATGTGGGGGCTACTGAATTCAGAAGATAACGCGCTGTTACTTGGCACCGGCGTCTTGTTTGTGGCACTCAGCGCGGTGATGTTCCTGACGCGTAAACTTGACTGGTACAGGTTATCTACGGGGAGAAAAAAGACGAATGAGCCTGTCACGGATGCTGAAGAGGCATTACGGGTCTGGAAATAAAAAAAGCGGCGCTGAGCGCCGCTTTTTCGTCAGTATTCACTTATTCCTGCAAATCGCCGCAGAAACGGTAACCTTCGCCGTGGATAGTGGCGATGATTTCCGGCGTATCCGGAGTCGATTCAAAATGCTTGCGAATGCGGCGAATGGTCACATCCACAGTACGGTCGTGCGGTTTCAGCTCGCGACCGGTCATTTTTTTCAGCAGTTCAGCACGGGACTGAATTTTGCCAGGATTTTCGCAGAAGTGCAGCATCGCGCGGAATTCGCTGCGCGGCAGCTTATACTGCTCACCGTTCGGGCTGACCAGCGAACGGCTGTTGATATCCAGTTCCCAGCCATTAAATTTGTAGCTATCAACGCTGCGGCGTTCTTCGCTGACCGTGCCCAGGTTCATGGTACGGGACAGCAGATTGCGCGCACGGATAGTCAGTTCGCGTGGGTTGAACGGTTTGGTGATGTAGTCGTCCGCGCCAATTTCGAGGCCCAGAATTTTATCGACTTCGTTATCACGCCCTGTCAGGAACATCAGCGCCACATCCGCTTGTTCGCGTAATTCACGCGCCAGCAGCAGGCCGTTTTTGCCTGGCAGGTTGATATCCATAATCACCAGATTGATATCATTGTCCGAAAGGATCTGATGCATTTCAGCGCCATCAGTCGCTTCAAAGACATCGTAGCCTTCTGCTTCGAAAATGCTTTTTAACGTGTTGCGTGTTACCAACTCGTCTTCAACAATAAGAATGTGCGGGGTCTGCATGTTTGCTACCTAAATTGCCAACTAAATCGAAACAGGAAGTACAAAAGTCCCTGACCAGCCTGGTGCATGTAGAAAATTAACATGACGGCGTAACATGACTAAAGTACGTATTGCGTTCTTGATGCACTTTCCATCAACGTCAACAACATCATTAGCTTGGTCGTGGGTACTATCCCTCTGAACCCGACAGTGTCAAAAACGGCTGTCATCCTAACCATTTTAACAGCAACATAACAGGCTAAGACGTAAATGACACCCAATAAAACTACGCTTCGTTGACATATATCAAGTTCAATTGTAGCACGTTAACAGTTTAGCGAAATCCTGATAGCTAATTGCTAGCGTTTATTACAATTCTACAATAAACCAACTAGTTGCGAATATTAATTGATAAACACGACGAATCCAACACTATGGCAAGAACCTGTATTAAAATGCCATGAATAAACATAGGGATAAGTCCCTTCTGTTAACATATTAACAGGTAATATCACTGATAAACAGTTTAGCTTTTTTTAACCGTTGTCAGGGGCTAAATCAGTGATTTCTGTTACATAATTGTAAATTCGTGACGCGTAATATGCTGACACTGGTCATCTATTGACGCGTGACTTCGGTAAAACAGAGAAGGTCAAATGAAGCTGGCAGTTGTGCTTGTTTCCCCCGCCAGAGCCGAAAATGTCGGTGCGGCGGCCCGGGCAATGAAAACCATGGGTTTTAGCGATTTACGTATTGTCGACAGCGATGTACACACCCAGGAAGGCGCGCGTCGCGTTGCGCATGGTTCGGGCGATATCCTTGATAATGCTAAAACTTATCCGACGCTGGCCGACGCGCTGGCCGATGTTTCGTTTACGATTGCGACCACCGCGCGCAGCAGAGCGAAGTTCCATTACTACGCGACGCCTGTGGAACTGGTTCCGCTTTTGGAAGAAAAAAGCACCTGGCTCAGTACCGCAGCGCTGGTTTTCGGGCGGGAAGATTCTGGTCTGACGAATGAAGAGCTGGCGTTGGCGGATATTTTAACCGGTGTTCCGATGGTGGCAGACTATCCTTCCCTTAATCTGGGGCAGGCGGTGATGGTTTTCTGCTATCAATTAGCATCATTAATGCAACATGCTCCTGAAGCAGTAACCCAGGTTGATGATAATCAACTGCGGGCGCTGCGATTACGGGTACATGCATTACTGGAAAAATTAGCGGTTGCGGACGATATCAAAATGGCGGACTGGCTGGATCAACGTCTGGGCCTGCTGGCGCAACGCGACACAGCAATGTTGCATCGATTGCTCCATGACATTGAAAAAAAATTGTCCGATTAAGCTGCTGTGATAAGTTTATTTTATGGTTAAAGTCACTATGCAAGAGCCCTGGGTTGGTCTGAATACGCGGTTTGGTTGTTCAGTTTTAGCGTAGTTGCCACTGTTCAAAAAGCAACCAAAATGAAAAATAAATTGACTTAAGCAGGCAGATACTTTAACCAATAGAGGGATACAGCACAGACAGATAATGATTACAGAGCACACAACATCCATGACACGCATCAGCACGATTATCACCATTACAACCATCACCATTACCACAGGTAACGGTGCGGGCTGACGCGTACAGGAAACACAGAAAAAAGCCCGCACCTGAACAGTGCGGGCTTTTTTTTCGACCAAAGATCAAGGGGTAAACCATGCGAGTCTTGAAGTTCGGCGGTACATCAGTGGCAAATGCGGAACGGTTTCTGCGTGTTGCCGACATCCTGGAAAGCAATGCCAGGCAGGGGCAGGTAGCGACCGTACTCTCTGCCCCGGCGAAAATCACCAATCACCTGGTGGCGATGATCGAAAAAACGATCGGCGGCCAGGATGCTTTACCGAATATCAGCGACGCTGAACGTATTTTTGCTGAACTTCTGCAAGGACTGGCGGATGCGCAACCTGGTTTCCCCCTCGCACAGTTAAAAGCCTTTGTTGAACAAGAGTTCGCGCAGATCAAACATGTTCTGCACGGTATTAGTTTGCTGGGACAGTGCCCGGACAGCATCAACGCCGCACTTATCTGCCGCGGTGAGAAATTATCCATAGCCATCATGGCCGGTCTGCTCGAAGCGCGCGGACATAAAGTGAGCGTGATCGATCCGGTTGAGAAGTTACTCGCCGTGGGTCACTACCTCGAATCGACCGTTGATATTGCTGAGTCCACTCGCCGTATCGCCGCCAGCCGTATTCCGCAGGATCATATGGTGCTGATGGCCGGTTTTACTGCCGGTAACGAGAAAGGCGAACTGGTCGTGCTGGGCCGTAATGGTTCTGATTACTCTGCTGCTGTGCTGGCGGCCTGTCTGCGCGCTGATTGTTGTGAGATCTGGACGGATGTTGACGGGGTTTATACTTGCGATCCGCGACAGGTGCCGGACGCCAGGTTACTGAAGTCGATGTCGTACCAGGAAGCCATGGAGCTCTCTTACTTCGGCGCTAAAGTTCTTCACCCCCGCACTATCACCCCTATCGCCCAGTTCCAAATCCCTTGCCTGATTAAAAACACTGGAAACCCGCAAGCGCCTGGCACGCTGATTGGCGCGACGTCGGATGAAGACGGTCTGCCGGTAAAAGGGATCTCCAACCTGAATAATATGGCAATGTTCAGCGTTTCCGGTCCGGGTATGAAAGGTATGGTCGGCATGGCTGCGCGCGTATTTGCAGCGATGTCGCGCTCCGGCATTTCGGTGGTGCTGATCACGCAGTCCTCTTCTGAGTACAGCATCAGTTTCTGCGTGCCGCAGTCGGATTGCGTTCGCGCACAGCGCGCCATGAATGATGAGTTTTACCTGGAGCTGAAAGAAGGCCTGCTGGAGCCGCTGGCGGTAATGGAGCGTCTGGCGATCATCTCTGTGGTTGGCGACGGTATGCGTACGTTACGCGGCATCTCTGCCAAATTCTTCGCGGCGCTGGCTCGCGCCAATATTAATATCGTCGCGATTGCGCAGGGCTCTTCCGAGCGTTCTATTTCTGTTGTGGTCAGCAACGATGATGCCACCACCGGTGTTCGCGTGACGCATCAAATGTTGTTTAACACCGATCAGGTAATTGAAGTGTTTGTTATCGGCGTTGGGGGCGTGGGCGGTGCGCTGTTGGAGCAGCTTAAACGCCAGCAGAACTGGCTGAAGAACAAGCATATCGACTTACGTGTCTGCGGCGTGGCGAACTCCAGGGCGTTACTGACTAACGTACACGGTCTGGATCTGGATAACTGGCGTGAAGAGCTGGCTGTCGCGAAAGAGCCTTTCAATCTGGGCCGCTTGATCCGCCTGGTGAAAGAGTATCATCTGCTTAACCCGGTCATTGTAGATTGTACCTCGCATCAGGCGGTGGCCGATCAGTATGCCGACTTCCTGCGTGAAGGTTTCCATGTGGTTACGCCGAACAAAAAGGCCAACACCTCGTCGATGGATTACTATCATCAGTTGCGCCGCGCAGCGGAGAAATCCCGTCGTAAATTCCTGTATGACACCAACGTTGGCGCGGGTCTGCCGGTGATTGAAAACCTGCAAAATCTGCTCAATGCTGGTGACGAATTACAGCATTTCTCCGGTATTCTCTCCGGTTCCCTGTCGTTTATTTTCGGCAAGCTGGATGAGGGAATGAGTCTATCGGCAGCGACCAGGATGGCGCGCGAGATGGGTTATACCGAACCGGATCCGCGCGACGATCTTTCCGGTCAGGACGTGGCGCGTAAGCTCTTAATTCTGGCGCGTGAAACGGGTCGTGAGCTGGAACTGTCGGATATTGTGATTGAGCCGGTATTACCGGCCACGTTCGATGATTCAGGCGATGTGGAGAGTTTTATGGGGCGTCTGCCGCAGCTGGATGATGCGTTTGCGGCGCGAGTGGCAAAAGCCCGTGATGCAGGCAAAGTTCTGCGTTATGTTGGCAATATTGAGGAAGACGGTACCTGCCGGGTGAAGATTGCCGAAGTTGATGGTAACGATCCGCTGTTCAAAGTGAAAAATGGCGAGAATGCGCTGGCATTCTACAGCCACTACTATCAACCGCTTCCGCTGGTATTACGCGGTTACGGTGCGGGTAATGATGTGACGGCGGCGGGTGTGTTCGCCGATCTGCTCCGCACCCTGTCATGGAAGTTAGGAGTCTGAGATGGTAAAGGTTTATGCTCCGGCCTCCAGTGCCAATATGAGCGTGGGTTTTGATGTACTTGGTGCTGCGGTGACGCCGGTTGATGGCACCTTGTTGGGCGACATCGTTTCGGTGGACGCGGCGGACCATTTTAGTCTGCAAAATATTGGTCGCTTTGCCAGCAAATTGCCGAATGAGCCCCGGGAAAATATTGTTTATCAATGCTGGGAGTTGTTCTGCCGGGAGATTGGTAAGCAGGTTCCGGTGACGATGACGCTGGAAAAAAATATGCCAATCGGCTCCGGTCTGGGCTCCAGCGCGTGTTCAGTCGTTGCCGCACTGGTGGCAATGAACGAGTTTTGCGGGAAACCGCTCGGTGACACCCGGATGCTGGCGCTGATGGGCGAACTGGAAGGGCGCATTTCCGGCAGCGTGCATTACGATAATGTCGCGCCCTGTTTCCTCGGCGGTATGCAACTGATGATCGAGGAAAGCGGCATTATCAGCCAGCAAGTGCCAGGCTTTGATGAGTGGTTATGGGTGCTTGCCTATCCGGGCATCAAAGTTTCGACGGCAGAAGCCCGGGCAATTTTGCCGGCACAGTATCGTCGCCAGGACTGTATTGCGCACGGGCGTCATCTGGCAGGCTTTATTCACGCCTGCTACAGCCGTCAGCCTGATCTGGCGGCAAAACTAATGAAAGACGTGATTGCCGAACCGTACCGCATGAAATTGCTGCCGGGGTTTGGCCAGGCGCGCCAGGCTGTGGCGGATATCGGCGCTGTGGCATGCGGGATTTCCGGTTCTGGCCCAACATTATTTGCACTGTGTGACAAACCGGATACGGCCCAACGCGTGGCTGACTGGCTCGGTAAACACTATCTGCAAAATCAGGAAGGCTTCGTTCATATTTGCCGGCTGGATACGGCGGGCGCACGAGTAGTGGGATAACCAATGAAACTCTACAATTTAAAAGATCACAACGAGCAGGTCAGCTTTGCGCAGGCCGTCACCCAGGGGCTTGGCAAAAATCAGGGGCTGTTTTTCCCTCACGATTTACCGGAATTCAACCTGACGGAAATTGACGAGATGCTGAATCAGGATTTCGTCACCCGTAGCGCGAAAATCCTCGCTGCCTATATCGGTGATGAAATCCCTCAGGATGCGCTGGAAGCGCGTGTCCGTGCGGCTTTTGCCTTCCCGGCGCCGGTACGTTCGGTTGAAAGCGATGTGGGCTGCCTGGAGCTCTTCCACGGACCGACCCTGGCGTTTAAAGACTTTGGCGGGCGTTTTATGGCGCAGATGCTGAGCGCCATCAGCGGTGACAAACCGGTCACCATTTTGACCGCAACGTCAGGGGATACCGGAGCGGCTGTGGCGCATGCATTCTACGGCATGAAAAATGTCCGCGTTGTTATCCTCTATCCGCAGGGCAAAATCAGCCCACTGCAGGAGAAACTGTTCTGCACGCTGGGCGGCAATATCGAAACGGTCGCCATTGATGCAGACTTTGATGCCTGCCAGGCCCTGGTAAAACAGGCTTTTGACGATGAAGAGTTAAAAGTGGCGCTGGGGCTGAACTCAGCCAACTCGATCAACATTAGCCGTTTGCTGGCGCAGATTTGCTACTACTTTGAAGCGGTTGCACAGCTGCCTCAGGAAGCGCGCAACCAACTGGTGGTCTCTGTCCCCAGCGGTAACTTCGGTGATTTGACCGCCGGCCTGCTGGCAAAATCCCTCGGCCTGCCGATCAAACGCTTTATTGCAGCGACCAATACCAACGACACGGTTCCTCGCTTCCTGAAAGAGGGCGAGTGGAAGCCAAAAGCGACCCAGGCCACGTTGTCTAACGCGATGGACGTCAGCCAGCCTAATAACTGGCCGCGCGTCGAAGAGTTGTTCCGCCGTAAAATCTGGCGTCTGAACGAGCTGGGCTATGCCGCAGTGGATGATGAAACCACCAAAGCCACGATGCGTGAGCTGCAAGGCAAAGGCTATATTTCCGAGCCACATGCAGCCATCGCTTACCGTGCGCTGCGCGATCAACTGAATCCGGGAGAATACGGTCTGTTCCTGGGCACCGCGCACCCGGCGAAGTTTAAAGAGAGCGTAGAAGAGATCCTGGGTGAACCGTTAGCGCTGCCAAAAGAGCTGGCGGATCGTGCGGATCTGCCGCTGCTGTCCCATCAGTTGCCTGCGGATTTTGCGGCATTACGTCAGTTAATGATGCGTAACGCGTAATTTCTCTGTTTCCCCTGCCCGCCTGTTGGTGGGGGAAATGGGGAGAAATTATGTAGAAATCCGGCAGGGAAAAAGCAGAAATTCCCAATAAATGCGCAGGGTTAGAGAATAGGATTGTGCCAATAACAACTCAGACAGGCGTTGCGTAATCTCCTCACATCTGCCCACTACGGGCTGGATGATGCAAAGGAGTAACCTATGTTGAAACCTGTAATGTTAGCGCTTTCCATGATGTTGGTGGCTCCCCTGGCGGTTCAGGCCGCAGAAATCACCCTTGTGCCGGCAGTGAAACTGCAAATTGGCGACCGCGACAATAGCGGTCACTACTGGGACGGCGACCACTGGCGCGATCACGGCTGGTGGAAAAAACACTACGAATGGCGTGAAAACCGCTGGCAACCGCACGGTCACTTTGACGATCGTCGTGATGATCCCCGCGATCATCACGATGACCGCCGTGACGGGCCGGATCAGGAGTGGCAGCGCCACCCATAACCTTTATCACCCTCTCCCGACCGGGAGGGGGTAACCTTTACTGTTCGTGACGCTTAAACACCATTTCGCCTGTGGCCGAGGCCTCTTCATCAAAGAAATAACCTTCGCTGTTGAACCCGGTTAACTGCTCGGGCTTCGTTAAACGATGCTCAATGATGTAACGGCTCATCAGACCGCGCGCTTTCTTGGCATAAAAACTGATCACCTTGAATTTACCGTTCTTCTCATCAAGGAATACGGGCTTAATCAGCTGCGCATTCAGCTTCTGTGTTTTAACGGAACGGAAGTACTCGTCAGAAGCCAGATTGACCACGATGTCATCGCCTTGTGCCGCAACGGCTTCGTTGAGTTTATCGGTGATCACATTGCCCCAGAATGCGTACAGATCTTTGCCTTTGGCGTTCTCAAGACGGATGCCCATTTCCAGGCGATAAGGTTGCATGAGATCCAGCGGCCGCAGCACGCCATATAAGCCAGACAGCATCCGCAGATGCTGCTGCGCGAAGTCGAAATCCGCGTCGCTGAAGGTTTCAGCCTGAAGCCCGGTGTAGACATCGCCTTTAAAAGCCAGGATCGCCTGGCGAGCGTTATCCGGTGTGAAGTCGGGTTGCCAGTCATGAAAGCGGGTGGCGTTCAGGTCAGCCAGTTTATCGCTGATGCCCATCAACGCTTTGATTTGCGGCGCAGAGAGTTTGCGCGCGATCTTAATCAGTTGCTGCGAATAATCCAGCAGCTCCGGCTGCGTATAACGCGTGGTCGCCAGCGGGCTTTGGTAGTCGAGTGTTTTAGCAGGTGAAATCAAAATCAGCATACTCAGTCCTTGCTGTGCGAGAAATTTCCGCTGACTTTAGCAAAAAAAACAACAAACTTGATCGATAGTTGCGATTAGCGCTACGAACGGGGAATGTCATCCCAGGCGCCGGGCGCCAGTTGCCGGTTAATATCCGGGTAGCGTTTGGGATCAAACACCGGCATGACTCCCAGTTTGCGCTGGCGCATATAGTCGCGAGCCAGCAGCCTCACCACCGGGGAGAGCAGCAGAATCGCGGTCAGATTGATCATCGCCATCAGCGCCATCACCACATCTGCAACGTGCCAGATCAGCGGCACACTGATCACCGATCCCAGTAACACCATCGCCATGACGCAGGTTCGTAGCAGCCAGATATTTCGTCGGCTATTGCGCCGCAGGAAGACGAGGTTATTTTCCGCGTAGATATAATTGGCGACGATGGAGGTCAGGGCAAACAGGATCACGATTAGTGCGACAAAACCGGCTCCCCAGCCACCGGTGAGCGATACCATGGCCTGCTGCATTAACTGAATACCGCCGTACGTGTCAGTGGCCGGGGTGACGCCTGCCAGTAATAGCACCAGTGCGCTGGCGGTGCACACCAGGAAGGTATCCGTTAATACGCCAATCATCTGTACTATGCCTTGCGCAGCAGGGTGCGGCGGCCATGATGCAGCGGCTGCGGCGGCATTGGGTGACGACCCCATGCCCGCTTCATTGGCGAACATACTGCGCTGAAAACCACTGGTGACGGCCTGGCTCAGGGTGTAAGCCATTGTGCCTGTTGCGGCTTCTTGCCAGCCAAAAGCGCTTTTAATGATGGTGGTAAAGACCCCTGGCAACAGGTTAGCGTGCCAGAGACTGACGCTGAAGCCCATAATGATCCATGTAAATGCCATTACCGGCACCATCCATTGCGTTAACCGGGCTACGCCTCTCAGACCTTTAACGATAAACAGGAAAGAGAATGCGGCCAGCAACGGACCGGTAATAAATCCCGGCACCTGCCAGGCATAGTGTATGGCGCGTGCGACAGCGTTGGATTGGATGGTATTAAACACCAACCCATAGGTAAGCAGCAGAAAAAGAGAGAACAGCACGCCCATCCAGCGCATACCCAGCCCTCGTTCCATGTACCACGCTGGCCCGCCGCGTAGCTGGTTGTTGGCATCCCGCTCCTTGTAGAGCTGCGCCAGCGAGCATTCGGCAAAACTGGTTGCCATGCCGATGATGGCGGACACCCACATCCAAAAAATCGCACCAGGGCCACCTGTGGTAAGGGCAAACGCGACGCCTGCGAGGTTACCGCTGCCCAGTCGTGTTGCCAGACTGAGGCATAACGCCTGATATGAAGAGAGCGTACCGGGTTGCCGTAAGCTGCTGCTTTTCAGACTTAGCCCAAAGTCCGTGATAAAGCGAAAAGGAACAAACCGGGTGCGAAGCAAAAACCAGATACCCGCTGCCGCCAGCAGGTAAACCATTAAGGAGCCCCAGAGTATTTCACTGATAAATGAGAAAAATTCTGGCATTAACGTCCCTCTTGTTGATGCCGGTAGTCTGGTCCTGCAATCTGTCGCAGGCAATGAATCCACTGAGTTTACCATACAATAATCACAGCATTGTCTGCGGTTGCGCTGACAGTGCGTCGTGATATCATCGGGGCAGACCGGTTACATCCCCCTAACTAGTATACTCGTCATACTTCTCGTTCAGGTGCGCTGGCTGCGTTTGAGATTCCGGGTTTCCAGATGACGAACGCGCTGTTGGTCTTAACGTGATTTATTCAGGGTATCGTTTAAAGAGAAACATTATCATGACGGATAAATTGACCTCCCTGCGTCAGTACACAACAGTCGTGGCTGATACCGGAGACATCGCGGCAATGAAGCTTTATCAGCCGCAGGATGCAACAACCAACCCTTCTCTGATCCTTGGCGCTGCCCAAATCCCGGAATACCGCAAACTGATCGACGACGCGGTAGCATGGGCGCGTGGCCAGAGCAGCGATCGTGCGCAGCAGGTGGTTGACGCAACGGATAAGCTGGCGGTGAACATTGGTCTCGAAATCCTGAAACTGATCCCTGGTCGTATTTCTACCGAAGTTGACGCCCGTCTTTCCTATGACACCGAAGCCTCTATCGCGAAAGCGAAACGTCTGATCAAAATGTACAACGATGCTGGCATCAGCAACGACCGCATTCTGATCAAACTGGCCTCCACCTGGCAGGGTATTCGCGCGGCTGAGCAACTGGAAAAAGAAGGCATCAACTGTAACCTGACGCTGCTGTTCTCCTTCGCCCAGGCGCGTGCCTGTGCCGAAGCGGGCGTTTTCCTGATTTCTCCGTTCGTTGGCCGTATTCTCGACTGGTACAAAGCCAATACCGATAAGAAAGAGTATGCGCCAGCGGAAGATCCGGGCGTGGTTTCCGTAACCGAAATTTACCAGTACTACAAACAGCACGGTTATGAAACCGTGGTGATGGGTGCAAGCTTCCGTAATACCGGTGAAATCATTGAGCTGGCTGGCTGTGACCGCCTGACCATTGCTCCGGCGTTGCTGAAAGAGCTGTCTGAAAGCGCGGGTGCGCTTGAGCGTAAACTGGCGTACACCGGCGACGTGAAAGCACGTCCGGAACGCATCACTGAAGCGGAATTCCTGTGGCAGCATAACCAGGATCCGATGGCGGTAGACAAACTGGCGGACGGTATCCGCAAGTTTGCCGTTGACCAGGAAAAACTGGAAAAAATGGTTGGCGACCTGCTGTAATCCTCAAGCGTGGCCGGGTCCCGGTCACGCTTACTTTTCTCCGCTCTGTTTGACTCTCCCCTCAGCGTGTATCATTTCCGTATATCTCGGTTTTTTTGAACGGAATGAATATGGACACACTACGCATTGGTTTGGTTTCTGTTTCCGATCGCGCCTCCAGCGGCGTTTATCAGGACAAAGGTATCCCCGCTCTGGAAGCATGGCTGGCGAGCGCATTAACCACACCTTTTGAAATTGAAACCCGCCTGATCCCCGATGAGCAGAGCATCATTGAACAAACCTTGTGTGAACTGGTTGATGAAATGAGCTGCCATCTGGTGCTGACCACGGGGGGAACCGGGCCCGCGCGTCGTGATGTGACGCCGGATGCGACGCTGGCGATTGCCGATCGCGAAATGCCGGGATTTGGTGAACAGATGCGGCAGATCAGCCTTAATTTTGTGCCGACAGCGATTCTTTCCCGCCAGGTTGGGGTTATCCGTAAACAGGCGCTGATTCTCAATTTACCCGGCCAGCCAAAATCCATCAAAGAGACGCTGGAAGGCGTCAAAGCAGAAAACGGCGAAGTGAAGGTGCCCGGTATTTTTGCCAGTGTACCGTATTGTGTACAGCTGCTTGACGGGCCTTATGTGGAGACCGATGCGCAAGTCGTAGCATCTTTCCGTCCTAAAAGCGCAAGGCGTGAAACATTATCCTAAAAAACAGGCTTGTATGACATAAGCGATACCAGTGCTGGAGTGTTGATTTATTTACGGTATAGTAATTTTTAATTTACATCATGCGTAATAATTAAATCAGCACCTCCTCTTTACAAATGGTTGGCTATGTCAAATTACACTCGCCCTCTGAACAGACAGGACTACAAAACTCTGACCCTTGCCGCACTGGGCGGCGCGCTGGAGTTTTACGACTTCATTATCTTCGTCTTCTTCGCCGCTGTGGTCGGCGAGCTCTTCTTTCCTGCTGATATACCGGAATGGCTACGCCAGGTACAAACCTTCGGTATTTTTGCCGCAGGTTACCTGGCGCGTCCGCTCGGTGGCATTGTGATGGCGCACTTTGGTGATCTGGTGGGGCGCAAGAAGATGTTCACCCTGAGCATTCTACTGATGGCGCTGCCGACGCTGGCGATTGGTTTACTGCCAACTTATGCCTCTGTGGGGATCATCGCGCCATTATTACTGCTGTTGATGCGCGTTTTGCAAGGCGCGGCCATTGGCGGTGAAGTGCCGGGCGCGTGGGTGTTTGTTGCCGAACATGTTCCGGCGCGGCGCATTGGCATTGCCTGTGGGACACTGACTGCGGGTTTGACGGTGGGGATCCTGCTGGGGTCGGTCGTGGCGACGCTGGTGAACACCAGCATGACGCCGCAGGGCATCCATGATGGCGGCTGGCGTATTCCTTTCCTGCTCGGTGGGGCGTTTGGCCTGGTGGCAATGTATCTGCGCCGCTGGTTGCAGGAGACGCCGATTTTCCTTGAGATGCAACAGCGCAAAGCGCTGGCGCAGGAACTACCGGTGAAATCCGTCGTGCTGAAGCATAAGAAAGCGGTAGTGGTCAGCATGTTGTTGACCTGGCTGCTATCCGCCGGGATTGTGGTGGTGATCCTGATGTCGCCGGTGTGGCTGCAAAAACAGTACGGGCTTGCTCCGGCGCTGACCTTACAAGCGAACAGCATCGCGACCGTTATGCTGTGTTTCGGCTGCCTTGCCGCCGGACTGCTGGTGGATCGTGTGGGCGCCAGTCGCACCTTTATTGTCGGGAGCATTCTGCTCGCCTGCTCCAGCTGGTTTTTCTACCATCTGGTTGGCCCTCATCCTGAATATCTGTTTATGCTTTACGGGTTGGTGGGGCTGTGTGTCGGCGTGGTGGGCGCGGTGCCTTTCGTGATGGTGCGCGCTTTCCCGGCGGAGGTCCGTTTCACCGGCATTTCCTTCTCTTACAATGTTTCCTACGCCATTTTTGGCGGGCTGACGCCGATTGCGGTAACCATGTTGATGGGCGTCTCGCCAATGGCTCCTGCCTGGTATGTGCTGGCGCTCTCGCTAATGGGGCTGGCGCTGGGGATCTGGTTGCGACAGGATCTCTACCATGAAGACCGTATTGCAGAGCCTACTGTACAACAGTCATAAAAAAACGGAGCCGCAGGGCTCCGTTCTTATTGTCTATAGAAAACCCCCAGCTAGGCTGGGGGTTCCGGAAAGCTTTCAGCTTTAAGCCAGTTATTAAAACCCCTTTTGATTTGTTAAAACACCTTGCGGTCTGGCAACTGCAAAAGTTCAACAAGAAATCAAAAGGGGGTCCCGATGGGGGACGAAAAGAGCTTAGCGCACACCCGATGGAACTGTAAATATCACATAGTTTTTGCGCCAAAATACCGAAGACAGACGTTCTGCGGAGAGAAACGCCTGGCGATAGGCAGCATTTTAAGAAAGCTGTGTGAGTGGAAAAACGTACGGATCCTGGAAGCGGAATGCTGCGCAGATCATATCCATATGCTTGTGGAAATCCCGCCCAAAATGAGCGTATCCGGCTTTATGGGATATCTGAAAGGGAAAAGCAGTCTGATGCTTTATGAGCAGTTTGGAGATCTGAAATTCAAATACAGGAACAGGGAATTCTGGTGCCGGGGATATTACGTAGATACGGTAGGGAAGAACACGGCGAAGATACAGGAATACATAAAGCACCAGCTTGAAGAGGATAAAATGGGCGAGCAGTTATCGATCCCTTATCCGGGTAGCCCGTTTACGGGCCGTAAGTAACGAAGTTTGATGCAAATGTCAGATCGTATGCGCCTGTTAGGGCGCGGCTGGTAACAGAGCCTTACAGGCGCATCTGAAAAACCTCCGGCTATGCCGGAGGATATTTATTTCATACGATTGCATGACGAATCAGTGTTTTTCACCAATCGGCAATACGGTGCGGTCGAACTGTTCGTTGAGCACTTCGCCCATTGCCAGATAAATGGCGCTGGCGCCACATACCAGACCGATCCAGCCAGCCATGTGTACGATGCTTTCGTTATCAGCCAGGTGACCCACAGCCAGCAGAGCAAACAGTACGGTCAGGCTCAGGAACACGAACTGCAGCATGCGAGCACCTTTCAGGGTGCCGAAGAACATAAACAGCGTGAACACACCCCAAATGCCCAGGTAAACGCCCAAGAAGTGGCCGTTCGCCGCATCCGCCAGCCCCATTTTCGGCAGCAGCAGGATAGCAACCAGCGTCAGCCAGAAAGAACCGTAAGAGGTAAACGCGGTTAAACCAAAGGTGTTGCCTTTTTTGAACTCAAGAAGGCCAGCGAAAATTTGTGCAATACCACCATAGAAAATGCCCATAGCCAGGATGATGCCATCTAATGGGAACATGCCAATATTGTGCAGGTTAAGCAGAATAGTGGTCATGCCGAAGCCCATTAAGCCCAGCGGAGCCGGATTAGCCAACTTAGTGTTGCCCATAATTCCTCAAAATAAATCAATATTGAATGGTGAAATAAGAAGTCCCCGCGCCTATGTTGAGGAGGCGGGGCGCGGCATCATAATTAGCGCCAATCAGCCTGTCTATGATCTGAACAGGTGGAAATTAAAAAATTTTTTATCCTGCCCCCCTTGATGCGTGACGTTACGACCCCATCTTGTAGTCAACCGCAGTATGTGAGCCTGAAAAAAAAACGATACTGGGCAGTTGAAACCGCACGTTTCGCCCTTATTACAGGTTCACAACCACATGTTGACCGAATTTTTAGTGGAGACGTTTAGATGGGTAAAATTATTGGTATCGACCTGGGTACTACCAACTCTTGTGTAGCGATTATGGATGGCACTCAGGCACGTGTGCTGGAGAACGCAGAGGGCGATCGCACCACGCCTTCTATCATTGCCTACACACAGGATGGCGAAACTCTGGTGGGTCAGCCGGCTAAACGTCAGGCAGTGACGAACCCGCAAAACACCCTGTTTGCGATCAAACGCCTGATTGGTCGTCGCTTCCAGGACGAAGAAGTTCAGCGTGATGAATCCATCATGCCGTACAAAATCATTGCGGCCGACAACGGCGACGCATGGATCGACGTAAAAGGCACCAAAATGGCGCCGCCGCAGATCTCTGCGGAAGTCCTGAAAAAAATGAAGAAAACCGCGGAAGATTACCTGGGTGAGCCGGTAACTGAAGCTGTTATCACCGTTCCGGCTTACTTTAACGATGCGCAGCGTCAGGCGACCAAAGACGCCGGCCGTATCGCGGGCCTGGAAGTCAAACGTATCATCAACGAACCGACCGCGGCAGCACTGGCTTACGGTCTGGATAAAGAAACCGGTAACCGTACCATTGCGGTATACGACCTGGGCGGCGGTACGTTCGATATCTCCATCATCGAAATCGATGAAGTTGACGGCGAAAAAACCTTCGAAGTTCTGGCAACCAACGGTGATACCCACCTGGGTGGTGAAGACTTCGACAGCCGTCTGATTAACTACCTGGTGGAAGAGTTCAAGAAAGATCAGGGTATCGATCTGCGCAACGATCCGCTGGCGATGCAGCGTCTGAAAGAAGCGGCTGAAAAAGCGAAAATCGAACTCTCTTCTGCACAGCAGACCGACGTGAACCTGCCGTACATCACTGCAGATGCGACCGGTCCGAAACACATGAACATCAAAGTGACCCGTGCGAAACTGGAAAGCCTGGTAGAAGACCTGGTTAACCGTTCTATCGAGCCGCTGAAAGTTGCACTGCAGGATGCTGGTCTGTCTGTTTCCGATGTTCAGGACGTGATCCTGGTCGGTGGTCAGACGCGTATGCCGATGGTGCAGAAAAAAGTTGCTGAGTTCTTCGGTAAAGAACCGCGTAAAGACGTGAACCCGGACGAAGCTGTTGCTATCGGTGCTGCGGTTCAGGGCGGTGTTCTGACAGGTGAAGTGAAAGACGTTCTGCTGCTGGACGTTACCCCGCTGTCGCTGGGTATCGAAACCATGGGCGGCGTAATGACTGCGCTGATCAACAAAAACACCACCATCCCGACCAAGCACAGCCAGGTGTTCTCTACTGCGGAAGACAATCAGTCTGCGGTAACCATCCATGTGCTGCAGGGTGAGCGTAAACGTGCGTCTGATAACAAATCGCTGGGTCAGTTCAACCTCGATGGCATCAACCCGTCTCCGCGCGGTATGCCGCAGATTGAAGTCACCTTCGATATCGACGCCGATGGTATTCTGCATGTCTCTGCAAAAGACAAGAATACCAACCGCGAACAGAAGATCACCATCAAAGCGTCTTCTGGTCTGAACGAAGAAGAGATCGCGAAAATGGTGCGTGAAGCAGAAGCTAACGCTGAGTCCGATCGTAAGTTCGAAGAGCTGGTGCAAACCCGTAACCAGGGTGACCATCTGCTGCACAGCACCCGTAAGCAGGTTGAAGAAGCGGGCGACAAACTGCCGGCAGAAGACAAGACTGCTATCGAGTCTGCACTGAGCGCGCTGGAAACGGCACTGAAAGGCGAAGATAAAGCCGATATCGAAGCGAAAATGCAGGCGCTGGCGCAGGTTTCCCAGAAACTGCTGGAAATCGCACAGCAGCAGCACGCACAGCAGCAGGCGGGCGCTGATGCTTCCGCGAACAA
Source organism: Kosakonia sp. ML.JS2a (assembly GCF_025642095.1). Classification (GTDB taxonomy): domain Bacteria; phylum Pseudomonadota; class Gammaproteobacteria; order Enterobacterales; family Enterobacteriaceae. Next base: position 4,456,740 of record NZ_CP106754.1, on the reverse strand, counting down.
CGCGAAAGACGACGATGTTGTTGACGCCGAGTTCGAAGAAGTAAAAGACAAAAAATAATCGCCCTTATGCAGGGTAGATAACCAGCACGGGCGTCGGAGTTCTCTCCACGCCCGTGCTCGTATGTTAAGGGGCAGATAAACCGATGGCGAAGCAAGATTATTATGAGATTTTAGGCGTTCCGAAAACAGCGGAAGAGCGTGAAATCAAAAAGGCGTACAAACGCCTGGCCATGAAATATCACCCGGACCGCAATCAGGGCGATAAAGAGGCCGAAGCCAAATTTAAAGAGATCAAAGAAGCCTACGAAATCCTGACCGATGCCCAAAAACGTGCGGCTTACGATCAGTATGGCCATGCGGCATTTGAGCAGGGCGGTGGCGGCGGTGGATTCGGCGGCGGCGGTTTTGGCGGCGGCGCGGATTTCAGCGATATTTTCGGTGATGTGTTCGGCGACATCTTCGGTGGTGGCCGTGGTCGCCAGCGCGCAGCACGTGGTGCTGACCTGCGCTACAACATGGACTTAACGCTGGAAGAAGCGGTTCGCGGCGTCACTAAAGAGATCCGCATTCCGACGCTGGAAGAGTGCGATGTTTGTCATGGTAGCGGTGCCAAAGCAGGCACGCAGCCGCAGACCTGCCCGACCTGTCATGGTTCCGGTCAGGTGCAGATGCGTCAGGGCTTCTTTGCTGTGCAGCAAACCTGCCCGCATTGCCAGGGACGCGGTACGCTGATCAAAGATCCGTGCAACAAGTGCCACGGCCATGGTCGCGTAGAAAAATCCAAAACCCTGTCCGTTAAAATCCCGGCAGGTGTTGATACCGGCGATCGTATTCGCTTGAGCGGTGAAGGCGAAGCGGGTGAGCACGGTGCGCCAGCAGGCGATTTGTACGTTCAGGTGCAGGTGAAACAGCACCCGATTTTCGAGCGTGAAGGTAACAACCTGTACTGCGAAGTGCCGATCAATTTTGCGATGGCGGCGCTGGGCGGCGAGATTGAGGTTCCGACGCTGGATGGTCGCGTGAAGCTGAAAGTGCCAAGCGAAACCCAAACGGGCAAACTGTTCCGTATGCGTGCAAAAGGTGTGAAATCTGTTCGCGGCGGCGCACAGGGCGATTTGCTGTGTCGGGTTGTCGTAGAAACGCCAGTCGGTCTGAATGAGAAACAGAAACAACTGTTGAAAGATCTGCAAGATAGCTTTGGTGGTCCGACGGGTGAACATAACAGCCCGCGTTCTAAAAGCTTCTTCGACGGTGTGAAAAAATTCTTTGATGATTTGACGCGTTAAGCCGATCTCACCAGTCATCATCAGGCCCGGCTTTTGCCGGGCTTTTTTTTGTGCTTTCTCATTGCTCGGAAAAAAGGAATCTATAAGCAATAATAATCTGTTTTTAGCGAAGAGTTGACGAGCGTAAGATAGCCGCCACGACGTTACAGGGATCGGGAGAATAAGATGAAGTTATTACAACGTTTTTTTAACAGTGACGCCTCCGGCGGTATTGTTCTTATCATTGCGGCTGCACTGGCGATGTTGTGCGCCAACCTCGGGGTGACACAGGATTTATACCGTTCTTTTTTGCAAACGCCTGTCGAGCTGACAGTCGGATCGCTGGAGATCAAAAAAGACATGCTGCTGTGGATCAACGACGCGTTGATGGCGGTCTTTTTCCTGATGGTCGGCCTGGAAGTGAAATACGAGCTGGTTGAAGGCACGCTTGCCAGCCGTCAGCAGGCGGTTTTCCCCGTTATCGCCGCACTTGGCGGCATGGTTGCACCGGCGCTGATCTTTTTGTTGTTTAATTTTCACAATCCGCTGGCGAGCCACGGCTGGGCAATTCCTACAGCCACAGACATTGCATTTGCCCTCGGCGTGCTTGCCCTGTTGGGGAACCGTGTTCCGCCCGTGCTGAAAGTGTTTCTGATGGCGCTGGCCATCATCGATGACCTCGGGGCAATTATCATCATTGCGCTGTTCTACACCAGTGATCTCTCCACCATGGCGCTGGGAGTGGCCGCTGCCGCGATCGTCGTGCTGGCCATCATGAATGCCCTGAATGTCCGGCGTATTGGCCTCTACATGCTGGTCGGTGTTGTATTGTGGACGGCGGTATTGAAATCCGGTGTGCATGCAACCCTCGCGGGTGTCGTCGTCGGCTTTTTTGTTCCTCTGCGCGAAGAGAATGGCATTTCGCCGTTACATCAACTGGTTGACGCGATTAACCCGTGGGTGGCATGGCTGATTCTGCCATTGTTTGCCTTCGCCAATGCCGGTGTATCCATGAACGGCATGTCGCTCTCCGGGCTGGCTGATGTGTTGCCTTTGGGGATTATCGCTGGTCTGGTTATCGGTAAGCCGCTCGGTATCTCTATTTTCTGCTGGCTGGCGCTACGCGCAAAACTGGCGAGGCTGCCGCAAGGCGCGGTATTCAAACAAATTATGGCCGTGGGCGTGCTGTGCGGTATCGGCTTTACCATGTCTATCTTTATCTCTTCACTGGCCTTCGGTGACGCACATGCAGAGATGATTGCCTGGAGTAAACTGGGCATCCTCACCGGTTCGGTCATCTCGGCAATACTCGGTTATTGCTTGTTGCGTACGCGCATTGCCCGCCCTTAATGCCTGGCGTCGGCAGGGAGTGAATCATCGATGTCGTATATTAATTACAATCACTTGTATTATTTCTGGCATGTTTATCGTGAAGGTTCCGTCGTTGGTGCGGCGGAGGCACTCTGGCTGACGCCGCAAACCATCACTGGGCAGATCAAAGCGCTGGAAGAGCGGTTGCAAGGCAAACTCTTTAAACGTAAGGGCCGGGGGCTGGAGCCGACGGAGCTGGGTGAATTGGTGTTTCGCTATGCGGATAAAATGTTCACCCTGAGTCAGGAAATGCTGGATACCATTAACTACCGCAAAGAGTCCAATCTGCTCTTTGATGTGGGGGTCGCCGATGCGCTCTCCAAACGGCTGGTGAGTGGGGTGCTGGACGCCGCAGTGCAGGAGGGGGAACAAATCCATCTGCGCTGTTTTGAGTCCACCCACGAGCTGCTACTTGAGCAATTAAGCCAGCACAAGCTTGATATGATCATCTCTGACTGCCCGATTGATTCCACGCAACAAGAGGGATTGTTTTCCGTGAAGATTGGCGAATGCAGCGTCAGTTTTTGGTGCTGTAACCCGCCGCCGCAAAAACCGTTTCCGGCTTGCCTGGAAGAGCGTCGTTTATTGATACCTGGCCGACGCTCCATGCTTGGACGCAAATTGTTGAACTGGTTTAACGTTCAGGGGCTGCAGGTAGAGATCCTCGGAGAGTTTGACGATGCCGCGTTAATGAAGGCGTTCGGCGCGGCGCATAATGCCATTTTTGTCGCACCATCGCTGTATGTTCACGGCTTTTACGCGGACGAGCGCATGGTGGAGATAGGGCGGGTGGATAACGTGATGGAGGAGTATCACGCGATTTTCGCTGAACGGATGATCCAGCATCCGGCGGTGCAGCGCATTTGTAACCGTGATTACTCAGGGCTTTTCTCACCGTTACAGCAATAAAAAAACCCGCCAGAGGCGGGTTTTTTCACAAAGCCAACAAGCGGGCGATTAAGCCAGTTTGCTGATCTGCGCGGCCAGGTTAGCCTTATGACGCGCTGCTTTGTTTTTGTGGATCAGACCTTTAGCGGCCTGACGATCCACGATCGGTTGCATTTCGTTAAATGCATTCTGCGCAGCGGCTTTGTCGCCAGCTTCAATTGCAGCGTACACTTTCTTGATGAAAGTACGCATCATTGAGCGACGGCTAGCGTTGTGCTTGCGAGCCTTTTCAGACTGAACGGCGCGCTTCTTAGCTGATTTGATATTAGCCAAGGTCCAACTCCCAAATATGATCTATATGGACAATTCAAAGGCCGGGGAATATGCCCTTTTAGCCTTCTTTTGTCAATGGATTTGTGCAAATAAGCGCCGTTAATGCACGACGCTACGTTACGTAGTGATGGCGCAGGATTCTAACAGCTTGCGTGTCGCGAATACAGCTTTTCCACCAGAAAAATCGCTATCAAGGCCAGATTTTCATACCTGCAGGATACAGCCTGATGAAATCCTTCTCCTTTCTGCTTTGTTAAGGCAATCGTCGGTTAACGTCGCACGCTGTACAAGGTATAATCCGACGATTTTCACTGTTTTGAGCCAGACATGAAGCTGATACGCGGCATACATAATCTCAGCCAGGCACCGCACGGGTGTGTGCTGACTATTGGTAATTTCGATGGCGTACACCGTGGCCATCAGGCGTTATTACAAGGGCTTGGCGAAGAAGGCCGCGCTCGTGGGCTACCGGTGGTGGTGATGATTTTTGAACCCCAACCGCTGGAACTGTTCGCCGGAGAAAAAGCGCCTGCACGTTTAACGCGTTTGCGGGAAAAGCTGCGCTGGCTGGCTGAATGCGGCGTGGAATATGTGCTGTGCGTGCGTTTCGATCGGCGTTTTGCGGCGCTGACCGCACAAACGTTTGTCAGCGATCTGCTTGTCGATCGCCTTGGCGTGAAATTTCTCGCCGTCGGTGATGATTTCCGCTTTGGCGCTGGTCGCCAGGGGGATTTCTTGTTATTACAGAAAGCGGGCGAAAAGTACGGCTTTGACGTCATCAGCACACAAACCTTTTGTGAAGGCGGCGCTCGCGTAAGCAGCACGGCGGTGCGCCAGGCGCTGGCCGACGATAACCTCGAACAAGCTGAAAAGTTACTGGGCCATCCCTTTAGCATCTCCGGGCGTGTGGTGCACGGCGATGAGTTGGGGCGGACGATAGGTTTTCCGACGGCGAATTTACCGCTGCGTCGTCAGGTCTCCCCGGTTAAAGGGGTGTATGCGGTGGAAGTGGCTGGACTGGGCGATACTGTCCTTCCCGGCGTTGCCAATATCGGCACTCGCCCGACAGTCTCTGGTGTACGTCAGCAACTGGAAGTGCATTTGCTGGATGTTGTAATGGACCTCTACGGGCGCCATATAGATGTAGTACTGCGTAAAAAAATACGCAATGAGCAGCGATTTGCCTCCCTCGATGAACTGAAAGCGCAAATCGCCCGAGATGAGGTAGCGGCCCGCGAGTTTTTTGGGCTATCTAAACCGGCTTCTTAAGGCCTGGTGGTATTAATCAAACCGAAATACGGAACCGAGAATCTGATGAGTGACTATAAATCTACCCTGAATTTGCCGGAAACAGGGTTCCCGATGCGTGGCGATCTCGCCAAACGCGAACCGGGGATGCTGGCGCGTTGGACTGATGATGACCTGTACGGCATCATCCGTGCAGCGAAAAAAGGCAAAAAAACCTTCATTCTGCATGATGGCCCTCCTTATGCGAATGGCAGCATTCATATTGGTCACTCGGTTAACAAGATTCTGAAAGACATTATTGTGAAGTCCAAAGGACTCACAGGCTATGACTCGCCTTATGTTCCGGGCTGGGACTGCCACGGTCTGCCGATCGAGCTGAAAGTGGAGCAGGAGTTCGGGAAACCGGGCGAGAAGTTCACCGCCGCCGAGTTCCGCGCCAAATGTCGCGAATATGCGGCCACGCAGGTTGACGGTCAACGCGCTGACTTTATCCGTCTTGGCGTGCTGGGCGACTGGTCGCACCCGTACCTGACCATGGATTTCAAAACCGAAGCCAACATCATTCGTGCGCTGGGTAAAATCATTGGCAATGGCCACCTGCATAAAGGTGCGAAACCGGTGCACTGGTGTGTGGACTGCCGCTCTGCGCTGGCGGAAGCGGAAGTGGAGTATTACGACAAAACCTCCCCGTCCATTGATGTCGCATTCCACGCGGTCGATCAGGCTGCGGTAAAAGCCAAATTCGGCGTATCGTCGGTAAATGGCCCGGTTTCACTGGTTATCTGGACCACCACCCCATGGACGCTTCCGGCCAACCGTGCAATTTCCGTTTCTCCGGAGTTTGACTATGCGCTGGTGCAAATTGACGGTCAGGCGCTGATCCTGGCGAAAGATCTGGTTGAGAGCGTAGCAAAACGCATCGGCGCTGCAGACTACGCTGTTCTGGGCACCGTGAAAGGTTCTGAACTGGAACTGATGCGCTTTAAACACCCGTTCCTCAGCTTCGACGTACCGGCGATCCTCGGCGATCACGTTACGCTGGATGCGGGTACCGGTGCGGTGCATACCGCCGGTGGACATGGCCCGGACGACTACACCATCAGCCTGAAATACGGTCTGGAAATCGCTAACCCTGTCGGCCCGGATGGTGCGTATCTGGTCGGAACTTATCCTGGGCTGGATGGCATCAACGTCTTTAAAGCCAACGACATCATCGTCAATATGCTGCGTGACAGCGGCGCACTGCTGCATGTCGAAAAATTGCAGCACAGCTATCCGTGCTGCTGGCGTCACAAGTCGCCGATCATCTTCCGCGCCACGCCGCAGTGGTTCGTCAGCATGGATCAGAAAGGCCTGCGCGCGCAGTCGCTCAAAGAGATCAAAGGCGTACAGTGGATCCCGGACTGGGGCCAGGCGCGTATCGAATCCATGGTCGCTAACCGTCCTGACTGGTGTATTTCGCGCCAGCGTACCTGGGGCGTGCCGATGTCGCTGTTTGTTCACAAAGACACCGAAGAGCTGCATCCGCGTACTGAAGAGCTGATTGAAGCCGTCGCTAAACGCGTTGAAGCGGACGGTATCCAGGCATGGTGGGATCTCGATCCTCGTGACATCCTGGGTGACGATGCCGACAACTATGTAAAAGTGCCGGACACGCTGGACGTCTGGTTTGACTCCGGTTCAACCCATGCTTCTGTTGTGGATGTGCGCCCGGAATTCGCCGGTCATGCTGCGGATATGTATCTTGAAGGGTCGGATCAGCATCGCGGCTGGTTTATGTCTTCACTGATGATCTCCACGGCGATGAAAGGCAAAGCGCCATACCGCCAGGTGCTGACCCACGGCTTCACCGTTGATGGCCAGGGCCGCAAAATGTCCAAATCCATCGGCAACACCGTGTCGCCGCAGGATGTGATGAACAAGCTGGGTGCAGACATTTTACGTCTGTGGGTGGCGTCGACCGACTATACCGGCGAAATGGCGGTGTCGGACGAAATCCTCAAACGTGCTGCCGACAGCTATCGTCGTATCCGTAACACCGCACGCTTCCTGCTGGCGAACCTGAACGGTTTCGATCCGGTGAAAGATATGGTGCAACCGGAAGAGATGGTGGTTCTGGATCGTTGGGCGGTTGGCTGCGCGCAAGCGGCGCAGGAAGATATCCTGAAAGCCTACGAGTCCTACGACTTCCATGAAGTGGTACAGCGTCTGATGCGCTTCTGCTCCATCGAGATGGGCTCGTTCTACCTCGACATCATCAAAGACCGCCAGTACACCGCAAAAGCAGACAGCGTTGCGCGTCGTAGCTGCCAGACCGCGCTGTATCATATCAGCGAAGCACTGGTGCGCTGGATGGCGCCGATCATGTCCTTCACCGCAGATGAAATCTGGGGTTACCTGCCGGGCAATCGTGAGAAGTATGTTTTCACCGGTGAGTGGTACGAAGGCCTGTTTGGTCTTGCTGAAACCGAAACCATGAACGATACCTTCTGGGACGAGCTGCTGAAAGTCCGCGGCGAAGTGAACAAGGTGATTGAACAGGCGCGTGCAGACAAGAAAGTCGGTGGTTCTCTGGAAGCGGCGGTAACGCTGTTTGCCGAACCTGAGCTGGCGGCGAAGCTGACGGCGCTGGGGGATGAATTGCGATTTGTCCTGTTGACCTCGGGGGCGAAAGTTGCGGATTATGCAACAGCTTCTGCGGACGCCTGGCAGAGCGATGTGCTCAAAGGGCTGAAGGTCGAGTTAAGCAAAGCCGAAGGTGAGAAATGCCCGCGTTGCTGGCATTACACTACCGATGTCGGTCAGGTGGCGGAACACGCAGATATCTGTGGACGCTGTGTCAGCAACGTCGCCGGTAACGGCGAAAAACGTAAGTTTGCCTGATGAGTAAACCGATCCTTTCAACAGGGCTGCGCTGGCTGTGGCTGGTCGTGGTTGTGCTGATTATCGATCTGGGCAGTAAGTACCTGATCCTCCAGAACTTTGCTCTGGGGGATACGGTTTCTCTGTTCCCGTCGCTTAATCTGCACTATGCGCGTAACTATGGCGCCGCATTCAGTTTTCTGGCGGACAGCGGTGGCTGGCAGCGCTGGTTCTTTGCGGGTATCGCGATTGGTATCTGTGTGGTGCTGGCGGTGCTGATGTACCGGGCGAAAGCCTCGCAGAAACTGAATAACATCGCTTATGCGCTGATTATCGGTGGTGCGCTGGGTAACCTGTTCGACCGTTTGTGGCATGGTTTTGTCGTCGATATGATCGATTTCTATATGGGCGACTGGCATTTTGCTACGTTTAACCTTGCTGATACCGCTATTTGTATCGGTGCGGCGTTGATTGTGCTGGAAGGTTTCTTACCTTCTGCGGCAACGAAGAAACAGGCGTAAGCCGTCAAAGTCGTGTAGGCCCGGTTGTGGGCCGGATAAGCGTCGCGCCATCCGGCTATTAAAATGCAACCGGGCAGTACCACGGCTAAAAACATAAGAGCAACCTGCATGTCTAAATCCGTACAAAGCGATAGCGCAGTGCTGGTGCACTTTACGCTGAAGCTTGAAGATGGCTCTCTTGCCGAGTCAACCCGCAATAACGGCAAACCGGCGCTGTTTCGCCTTGGTGACGGTTCACTATCCGAAGGACTGGAACAACATCTGCTGGGTCTGAAAGCCGGGGAGAAAAAAGAGTTCTCTCTCGAGCCAGACGCCGCATTCGGTACGCCGAGTCCGGACCTGATCCAGTACTTCTCCCGTCGCGAGTTTATGGACGCCGGAGAACCTGAAGTCGGTGCGATTATGCTCTTTACTGCGATGGACGGAAGTGAAATGCCCGGCGTGATCCGTGAAGTCAACGGCGACTCCATTACCGTTGATTTTAACCACCCGCTGGCGGGCAGAACCGTCCATTTTGATATCGATGTGCTGGAAGTCGATCCAGCGCTGGAGGCATAAATGCAGATCCTGTTGGCTAACCCGCGCGGTTTTTGCGCCGGAGTTGACCGCGCTATCAGCATTGTTGAAAACGCGCTGGCCATCTACGGCGCGCCGATTTACGTGCGCCATGAAGTGGTGCATAACCGCTATGTCGTTGATAGCCTGCGCGAGCGCGGCGCTATTTTTATTGAGCAGATCAGCGAAGTACCGGATGGCGCGATCCTCATTTTCTCCGCCCACGGGGTTTCCCAGGCGGTGCGTAATGAAGCCAAAAGTCGCGATCTAACCGTCTTCGATGCAACCTGTCCACTGGTCACCAAAGTGCATATGGAAGTTGCCCGCGCCAGCCGACGCGGCGAAGAGGCGATTCTGATTGGCCACGCGGGTCATCCGGAAGTGGAAGGCACCATGGGCCAGTACAGTAACCCGGAAGGGGGCATGTATCTGGTGGAATCGCCGGAAGATGTCGGAACGCTGAACATCAAAGACGCGGGTAAGCTGTCGTTTATGACGCAGACCACGCTTTCAGTCGATGACACCTCCGATGTGATTGATGCGCTGCGTGAGCGTTTCCCGCAGATTGTCGGCCCACGTAAAGACGATATCTGCTATGCCACCACCAACCGTCAGGAAGCCGTGCGCGCGCTGGCTGAGCGGGCGGAAGTGGTGCTGGTTGTCGGCTCGAAAAACTCCTCCAACTCTAATCGCCTTGCTGAACTGGCGCAGCGCATGGGCAAAAAAGCCTATTTGATCGATGATGCGTCAGATATTCAGGAAGCCTGGGTGAAAGAGATCACCTGCGTTGGCGTCACCGCCGGGGCATCTGCACCGGACATTCTTGTACAGAACGTGATTGCCCGCTTGCAGGAGCTGGGCGGTGGCGAGGCCATTCCGCTGGAAGGGCGTGAAGAGAATATTGTTTTTGAAGTGCCAAAAGAGCTGCGCGTGGATGTTCGCGAAGTCGAATAACGTTTTTACCCGTGCCTTATGCGAAGATGCCAGACTCAGTCTGGCATTTTTTTTGATAATTTTGTGGAGGTGTTATGCGTCAGCCGATCATTCTCGACACCGATCCCGGTATTGATGATGCTGTTGCCCTTGCCGCGGCCTTGTTTGCGCCACAGTGCGATCTCAGGTTAATCACCACCGTTGCCGGTAACGTTTCTCTGGAGAAAACCACCCGTAATGCGCTGCAACTACTGAATTTCTGGCAGGCCGACATTCCGCTGGCGCAGGGGGCTGCAACACCTTTACTGCGGCCTCTTCACAGTGCAGCCGATGTCCACGGCGAGTCCGGAATGGATGGCTACGACTTTGTGGAACACCAGCGTCAGCCGCTGGCGAAACCGGCGTTTCAGGCGATCCGTGACGTGCTACTGGCATTGCCGGAACCGGTAACGCTGGTCACTATCGGCCCGCTGACCAACATTGCCCTGTTGTTGTCGCACTACCCGGAGTGCCAGTTCAATATCCGCCGACTGGTGATGATGGGCGGTTCCGCCGGGCGCGGCAATTTTACCCCGAACGCTGAATTTAATATTGCTGTCGATCCGGAAGCCGCCGCCCGCGTGTTTAATAGCGGTCTGGATATTGTGATGTGTGGGCTGGATGTTACCAACCGGGCGACATTAACCCCCGAATTTCTGGCGACGCTGCCCACGCTAAACCGCACGGGTAACATGCTGCACGCGCTGTTTAGCCACTACCGCAGCGGCAGCATGACAACCGGGTTGCGGATGCATGATCTCTGTGCGATTGCCTGTCTGGTTCGGCCTGAGTTGTTTACGCTGAAATCCTGCTTTGTGGTAGTCGAAACCCAGGGGAGTTTTACAGCAGGGACCACCGTGGTGGATCTCGACGGCAAGCTTAAGCAACCGCCAAACGCGCGGGTAGCGCTGGATATCGACATAAACGGTTTTCGCCACTGGGTGGCGGAAGTGCTGGCGCTGGCACCCTAAGAAGCCATTTTTTCACTCAGGTAATCGATCATTGCCCGCATGCGGGCGGGCATATGTTTGTTACGCGTCCACAGTAGCCACAGTTCTCCGGTATAGCTGCTGATGAATTCCCATTCCGGCAGGAGTTGCACAATCTCGCCGCTATCGAGTGATTCGCGGGCGGTAAACAGCGGCAGGCTGCCAATACCAAGATGCTGCTTAACGGCATCCAGTCGCACGCCGGTGTGATTCGCGGCATAACGTCCCCGGGTCTGAATGGTTTCCACGTTGTCGCCGCGACAGAATTTCCAGCGTGAATCCGCCGGCGTCTCGCCAAGGCTGATACAGCTATGTTCGCGCAATGCCTGCGGGTGAGTTGGCGTACCATGCTGGCGCAAGTATTCCGGTGTCGCGCAGATAACGTGCGTCACCGGCATCAGCGTTCTGCCATAGAGTCCGGGAGAGGGGGAATGGGTTATGCGCAGCGCCAGATCGACGCCGTCATCGATCAGATCCATATAGCGGTCCTCAAGCCGCAAACAGATATCCACTTGCGGGTAGCGCTGGAGAAATTCAGGCATCAACGGGTGAATAACAAAACGACCAATGGCTTTGGGAACGCTGACGGTCAACTTACCCTGCGCGATGCTCTGCATACTGCTGCCAGAATCCATGGCCTGGCGTGCCGCATCCAGCATCTCCACGGCATGGTCATACACCATTTTTCCTGTGGCGCTGAGCGCCAGTTTGCGGGTGGTGCGGTGCAACAGCTTATTGCCTAACTCACGTTCCAGTCGCGTAACGCTACGGCTGATTGCCGAGGGTGTCGCGCCAGACAGGCGAGCCGCCGCGGAAAAACTGCCCTGATCAACGATGCAGACAAACGTCGCAAGATCCGGAAGCAGACTCAGATTCAGATTCATTTGTGCGTACCAGGCAAAGGTGCATTGAATGGCGATGCAATTATCGCTATCGGTGAATTGAATATACTCTGCCTCTTTAGAGGAGGACACCCCATGACTGAACGTCTTTATTACACCTGCGATATGCTGGAGTGCACTGCACAGGTGCTACGCTGTGATCAACAGGCCGATGGGCGCTATGCGATTGTGCCCGATAAAACGGTTTTTCATCCGCAGGGTGGCGGTCAGCCCGCCGATAAGGGATGGATCGCCGGGATCCCGGTTGAGTCTGTTTTGCAACAAGGCGACGATGTTGTGCATATTCTGGCGCAGCCTTTGGCGGCAAATGAGGTCAGACTACAAGTCGATGCTGTTTGTCGTGCATTGCATGCGCGTCTACATTCCGCCGGGCATGTGATTGGTTATGCCGGAGAGCAGTATGGCTGGCGACCGGTAAAAGCGCACCACTGGCCGGGGGAAGGGCGCATCACCTTCGCTGCCGGGGAGAATGCCCGCGAACCGGAGATCCCGATGCTGGATGCACTCATTGCGGGTTGGCAGTCTGCGGCATTGCCCCGTCATATTGCCTTTGAGGATGGGCGTCGCAAGGTGCGCTTTGGCGATCTCCAGGCCTATGGTTGCGGCGGTACGCATGTCTCTTCGCTGGCTGAACTGGGTTCGGTGGTGATCGGTAGCGTTAAAATGAAAAAAGGTCAGCTTATCGTCAGTTACACGGTGCAATAAGCCATAACGTCTGAGTCTGCTTCGTCGTATCATGCCTTTTACTGATATTTCTGGCTGTATATCATTAATTTCTAATTATCGGCGTTTTCGGCTGGTGGCTCCGTCGCGGGCTGGTTAATCTGGAAACGATTCTCACGCATTTTTTTAACAAAAGAGTACAACTATGCATGATGCACCAATCCGCGTAGCCATCGCGGGCGCTGGCGGGCGTATGGGCCGTCAGCTGATTCAGGCGGCACTGGGAATGGAAGGCGTGGAGCTTGGCGCTGCGCTGGAGCGCGAGGGATCGTCCCTGTTAGGCAGCGACGCGGGCGAACTGGCCGGTGTGGCGAAAACAGGCGTAGCCGTGCAGAGCAGCCTTGAGGCGGTAAAAGATCATTTTGATGTGTTTATCGACTTTACTCGCCCGGAAGGAACGCTGAACCATCTGGCTTTCTGCCGTCAGCATGGCAAAGGCATGGTCATTGGCACCACCGGGTTTGATGATGCAGGCAAACAGGCGATTGCTGATGCAGCGCAGGAGATAGGGATTGTTTTTGCCGCGAACTTCAGCGTAGGCGTAAACGTCATGCTGAAGCTGCTGGAGAAAGCGGCAAAAGTGATGGGTGACTACACCGATATCGAAATCGTTGAAGCGCATCATCGCTATAAAGTCGATGCTCCGTCAGGTACCGCGCTGGCAATGGGTGAAGCAATTGCCCAGGCACTGAATAAAGATTTAAAAGAGTGCGCCGTGTATGCGCGTGAAGGCCACACGGGTGAGCGTGTTCCGGGCACAATTGGTTTTGCGACCGTACGTGCAGGGGACATCGTCGGCGAACATACAGCGATGTTCGCCGATATTGGCGAACGTGTCGAGATTACGCATAAAGCTTCAAGCCGCATGACCTTTGCTAACGGCGCAGTTCGCTCCGCTTCGTGGTTGAAAGGAAAAAATAAGGGCCTTTTTGATATGCGAGATGTGCTTGATCTCAATAATTTGTAAGTTTATTACCCATCGTGATGTGGTTGTTGCAGTCGTAGTGAGTTGATTGCAAAGGGCAATATTTTATTGCCCTTTTATTTTCTCTCTTTCAGGGTGATTTTATCCAGAATCATCTAAAATTATCACTCTTCCTCATGTTTTCTGTTTCAAAATTGTAAATTTTGACCATCTGGTCCACTTTTTACCTTATGGCGCAACCCGTAAGCAATTTTCTAACCGCGCAAGCGTTTTCCTGGGCAGTTTATTTGATCTTTTTATCTGTTAAAACCAGCAGGAAAGGGCAATGGCGTAAAACAACAAGAAAAATAGGCGAGATAAGTTGACTTTTAACCGACATCTCTCCAGAATGCCGCCGTTTGCCAAAAATCCACGGCCAGCAAATTTGCATTGATTCATTATCTGTATTTGAATTAATATGCAAATAAAGTGAGTGAATATTCTCTGGAGGATGTTTTGATTAAGTCAGCGCTATTGGTTCTGGAAGACGGAACCCAGTTTCACGGTCGGGCCATAGGGGCAACGGGCACGGCGGTTGGGGAAGTCGTTTTCAATACTTCAATGACCGGTTATCAAGAAATCCTCACTGATCCTTCCTATTCCCGCCAAATCGTCACTCTTACTTATCCCCATATCGGCAATGTCGGCACCAATTCCGCTGACGAAGAATCCTCTCAGGTACATGCGCAAGGCCTCGTCATTCGTGACCTGCCGCTGATTGCCAGCAACTTCCGCAATACCGAAGATCTCTCTTCTTACCTGAAGCGCCATAACATCGTGGCGATTGCTGATATCGATACCCGTAAGCTGACCCGTTTGCTGCGCGAAAAAGGTGCGCAAAACGGCTGCATTATCGCAGGCGACAATGTCGATGCCGCTGTGGCGCTGGAGAAAGCGAAAGCCTTCCCGGGTCTGAACGGTATGGATCTGGCGAAAGAAGTGACCACCGCAGAAACCTACAGCTGGACACAGGGCAGCTGGACACTGGCGGGCGACCTGCCGCAGGCAAAGAAAGAGGGTGAGCTGCCGTTCCATGTTGTGGCTTACGACTACGGCGCGAAACGCAACATTCTGCGCATGCTGGTGGACAGAGGCTGCCGCCTGACGGTGGTACCGGCGAAAACGCCTGCCGCAGATGTCCTGAAACTCAATCCGGATGGTGTTTTCCTGTCTAACGGTCCTGGCGACCCGGCGCCGTGTGACTACGCTATCGATGCGATTAAAACGTTCCTTGAAACGGAGATTCCGGTGTTCGGCATCTGTCTCGGCCATCAGTTGCTGGCGCTGGCGAGCGGTGCGAAAACCGTGAAAATGAAATTTGGTCACCACGGCGGTAACCATCCGGTAAAAGATATCGATAACAACACGGTGATGATTACCGCGCAGAACCACGGTTTTGCCGTCGATGAAGCCTCCATGCCTGCTAACCTGCGCGTCACGCATAAGTCGCTGTTCGATGGCACGCTGCAGGGGATTCATCGCACCGACAAACCGGCATTCAGTTTCCAGGGGCATCCGGAAGCAAGCCCGGGGCCGCACGATGCCGCGCCGCTGTTCGACCATTTTATCGAGTTAATTGAGCAATACCGCAACACCGCCAAATAATCAGGAGAACAAGAGCCATGCCAAAACGTACAGACATAAAAAGCATCCTGATCCTTGGCGCAGGTCCGATTGTTATCGGCCAGGCGTGTGAGTTCGACTACTCAGGCGCACAGGCCTGTAAAGCCCTGCGTGAAGAGGGCTACCGCGTTATCCTGGTGAACTCCAACCCGGCGACTATTATGACGGACCCGGAGATGGCGGACGCCACCTATATTGAGCCTATCCACTGGGAAGTGGTGCGCAAAATCATTGAAAAAGAGCGTCCGGACGCCGTACTGCCGACCATGGGTGGCCAGACTGCGCTGAACTGCGCGTTAGAGTTGGAACGTCAGGGCGTGCTGGAAGAATTCGGCGTGACCATGATTGGCGCGACCGCGGATGCAATTGATAAAGCAGAAGATCGCCGTCGCTTTGATATTGCGATGAAGAAAATCGGCCTCGATACTGCCCGCTCCGGCATTGCGCACACCATGGATGAAGCGCTGGCGGTGGCGGCGGATGTCGGCTATCCGTGCATTATCCGTCCTTCCTTTACCATGGGCGGCACCGGCGGCGGTATCGCTTATAACCGCGAAGAGTTTGAAGAAATTTGCGCCCGCGGTCTGGATCTCTCCCCGACCAATGAGCTGCTGATTGACGAGTCGCTGATCGGCTGGAAAGAGTATGAGATGGAAGTGGTGCGTGATAAGAACGACAACTGCATCATCGTCTGCTCGATTGAAAACTTCGACGCCATGGGGATCCATACCGGCGACTCCATCACCGTTGCGCCAGCACAAACGCTCACCGATAAAGAGTACCAAATCATGCGTAACGCCTCGATGGCGGTACTGCGTGAAATCGGCGTAGAGACAGGCGGTTCCAACGTACAGTTCGCGGTGAACCCGAAAAACGGCCGTCTGATTGTTATCGAAATGAACCCGCGCGTGTCCCGCTCTTCAGCGCTGGCGTCAAAAGCCACCGGCTTCCCGATTGCCAAAGTCGCGGCGAAACTGGCAGTGGGCTACACGCTGGACGAGCTGATGAACGACATCACCGGCGGTCGTACCCCGGCATCGTTCGAACCTTCTATCGACTACGTCGTGACCAAGATCCCGCGCTTCAACTTCGAGAAGTTTGTTGGCGCCAATGACCGTCTGACCACGCAGATGAAGTCTGTGGGTGAAGTGATGGCCATTGGCCGCACGCAGCAGGAATCGATGCAGAAAGCGTTGCGCGGTCTGGAAGTGGGCGCGACGGGCTTCGACCCGAAAGTGAGCCTTGACGATCCGGAAGCGCTGACCAAAATTCGCCGCGAGCTGAAAGACGCTGGCGCAGAGCGTATTTGGTACATCGCTGACGCATTCCGTGCGGGCCTCTCCGTGGACGGCGTGTTCAACCTGACCAATATCGACCGCTGGTTCCTGGTGCAAATTGAAGAGCTGGTGCGTCTGGAAGAGCAGGTTGCGAATGTCGGCATCAACGGCCTTGATGCGGACTTCCTGCGCCAGTTGAAACGCAAAGGCTTTGCCGATGCGCGTCTGGCGAAACTGGCTGGCGTGCGCGAGGCGGAAATCCGCAAGCTGCGCGATCAGTTCGACCTGCACCCGGTTTACAAACGCGTGGATACCTGTGCTGCCGAATTTGCCACCGACACTGCGTACATGTATTCCACCTATGAAGAAGAGTGCGAAGCCAACCCGAATCAGGATCGTGAAAAAATCATGGTGCTGGGCGGTGGTCCAAACCGTATCGGTCAGGGTATTGAGTTCGACTATTGCTGCGTACACGCTTCGCTGGCGCTGCGCGAAGATGGTTACGAGACCATTATGGTCAACTGTAACCCGGAAACCGTGTCGACCGACTATGACACCTCCGATCGCCTCTACTTTGAACCGGTTACCTTCGAAGATGTGCTGGAAATCGTGCGCATCGAGAAACCGAAAGGCGTGATTGTGCAGTACGGTGGTCAGACGCCGCTGAAACTGGCGCGTGCGTTGGAAGCTGCTGGCGTGCCGGTGATTGGCACCAGCCCGGATGCCATTGACCGTGCGGAAGACCGTGAGCGTTTCCAGCATGCGGTTGAACGCCTGAAGCTGAAACAGCCCGCTAACGCCACGGTCACGGCGCTGGAGCAGGCAGTTGAGAAAGCGAAAGAGATTACCTACCCGCTGGTGGTGCGTCCCTCTTATGTGCTGGGCGGCCGCGCGATGGAAATCGTCTACGACGAAATTGACCTGCGCCGCTACTTTATGACGGCAGTCAGCGTCTCCAACGATGCGCCGGTGCTGCTGGATAAATTCCTCGACGATGCAGTGGAAGTCGACGTCGATGCCGTGTGCGATGGCGAAAATGTGCTGATTGGCGGCATCATGGAGCATATCGAGCAGGCTGGCGTACACTCCGGCGACTCCGCCTGTTCTCTGCCGGCTTATACGCTGAGCCAGGAAATTCAGGATGTGATGCGCCAGCAGGTGCAGAAACTCGCGTTCGAATTGCAGGTGCGCGGTCTGATGAACGTGCAGTTTGCGGTGAAAGATAACGAAGTCTACCTGATTGAAGTGAACCCGCGTGCTGCGCGTACCGTACCGTTTGTCTCCAAGGCGACTGGCCTGCCGCTGGCAAAAGTCGCGGCGCGCGTGATGACCGGTAAAACGCTGGTGCAACAGGGCCACACCAAAGAGATCATCCCGCCGTACTACTCGGTGAAAGAAGTGGTGCTGCCGTTTAATAAATTCCCGGGCGTCGACCCGCTGTTAGGGCCAGAAATGCGCTCGACCGGTGAAGTGATGGGCGTGGGGCGTACGTTCGCGGAAGCATTCGCCAAAGCGCAGCTCGGCAGCAATTCCACGATGAAGAAACATGGCCGTGCGCTGCTCTCTGTGCGCGAAGGTGACAAAGAGCGTGTGGTGGATCTGGCGGCGAAACTGCTGAAACAGGGCTTCGAGCTGGATGCGACTCACGGGACGGCGATTGTGCTGGGCGAAGCGGGCATTAATCCGCGTCTGGTGAACAAAGTGCATGAAGGGCGTCCGCACATTCAGGATCGTATCAAGAATGGCGAATACACCTACATCATCAACACCACGGCGGGTCGCCAGGCGATTGAAGACTCCAAACTGATTCGCCGCAGCGCACTGCAGTACAAAGTGCATTATGACACCACACTGAACGGTGGCTTCGCGACGACCATGGCGCTGAACGCAGATGCGACTGAGAAAGTGATTTCGGTGCAGGAAATGCACGCGCTGATCGGTAAGTAATCGACCTCCGGCCCGCTTCCCGGGCCGGATTTACCGATCCTGATTCACAGGCCTGATGGTCAGGCCTGTGATACCTTACTCCTGCCATTCCCTTCAGAGTGTTCTGCATTTTCCCTGTTGCTCAGTGAGTTAACCTAAAATGGGTTAACAGATGAATGAAATCCACTGAAAAGCAGGGAGATAACCATGCGAACTAAACTTCTTATGACTTCAGTCTTTACTGCCGCCGCACTGTTTACCGTTGCCGGGTGTTCTTCGAATCAGGCCGTACGTACGACCGACGGTCGCACCATCGTCACTGACGGGAAACCGAAAGTGGATGATGATACCGGGCTGGTTTCCTATAAAAACGCCGAAACCGGTAAAACCGAGCAGATTAACCGCGATCAGGTGAAAAACATGAGCGAGCTGGATAACTGATCCGCGAGTGTGGTGCGGTGGCGGTTGCCATCGCACGCCTTTCCCCTTATTCCCGCACAGATTGTCGCTTTTAGCCGGACGATTAACTGTCTACACTCAAAGAAAAATAAGGCAGTGAAAACAGGCTAATCAATGATTCTGATTATTTATGCACATCCCTATCCGCAGCACTCCCATGCGAATAAGCGGATGATTGAACTGGCACGGACGCTGGAAAATGTCGAAGTGCGTTCCCTCTATGAGCTCTATCCCGATTTTAATATCGACATAGCCGCCGAGCAGGAGGCCGTTTCCCGCGCCGATCTGATTATCTGGCAACACCCAATGCAATGGTACGGCATCACGCCGCTGCTCAAATTGTGGATCGATAAAGTGTTGTCGCACGGCTGGGCTTATGGCCATGGTGGCACGGCGTTACACGGTAAGAGTGTGATGTGGGCGGTCACCACCGGCGGAGGGGAAAACCATTTCAACATTGGTTCTCACCCGGGGTTTGACGTGCTGTGCCAACCGTTGCAGGCCACTGCGCTTTATTGCGGGTTGAACTGGCTGCCGCCCTGCGCAGTGCATTACACCTTTGTCTGCGATGATGAAACCTTGCAGGCGCAGGCGCGTCATTATAAACAACGTTTGCTGGAGTGGCAGGAGGTGCAACATGGATAGTCATTCCTTAATTCAGGCGCTGATCTACCTTGGTTCGGCGGCACTGATCGTGCCTATTGCCGTCAGGCTGGGACTGGGTTCTGTGCTCGGTTATCTGATTGCCGGCGGCGTGATTGGTCCGTGGGGATTACGCCTGGTCACCGACGCGGAATCTATCCTGCATTTCGCCGAAATCGGCGTTGTGCTGATGCTGTTTGTGATCGGCCTGGAGTTGGATCCGCAGCGGTTATGGAAGCTGAGAGCCTCGGTGTTTGGCGGCGGCGCGTTGCAAATGGCCAGTTGTGGGATCCTGCTGGGTCTGTTTTGCGCGCTGTTAGGTCTGCCCTGGCCAGTGGCGTTGTTGATTGGTCTGACGCTGGCGCTCTCCTCAACCGCTATTGCGATGCAGGCGATGAATGAACGTAACCTGACAGTGTCGCAAATGGGACGCAGCGCTTTTTCGGTGTTGCTCTTCCAGGATATCGCCGCCATTCCGCTGGTGGCGATGATCCCCCTGCTGGCGGCGAGCGGTGCTTCAACCACGCTGGGGGCATTCACGCTTTCGGCGCTGAAAGTGGCTGGCGCGCTGGTGCTGGTTGTTTTGCTGGGGCGCTATGTTGCCCGCCCGGCATTGCGCTTTGTCGCGCGCTCTGGGCTGAGGGAAGTGTTCTGCGCTGTAGCGCTCTTTCTGGTCTTCGGCTTTGGTTTATTGCTGGAAGAAGCGGGCTTGTCGATGGCGATGGGGGCGTTTCTGGCTGGCGTATTGCTTGCCAGCTCCGAATACCGGCATGCGCTGGAAAGCGATATTGAACCGTTCAAAGGTTTGCTGCTCGGGTTGTTCTTTATCGGCGTCGGTATGTCTATCGACTTTGGCACACTGGTCACACACCCCTTGCGGATTTTGTTGCTGCTGGTGGGCTTCCTGGTCATTAAAAGTGCGGTGCTGTGGCTGATTGCCCGCCCGCTGAAAGTGCCCGGTAAGCAGCGCCTATGGTTCGCGGCATTGTTGGGGCAGGGGAGCGAATTCGCCTTTGTGGTGTTTGGCGCGGCACAAACGGCGCAGGTGCTGGATAGCGAGTGGGCAAAAGCGCTAACGCTTACCGTCGCGCTCTCTATGGCAGCAACGCCACTGCTGTTGGTGCTGTTAACCCGTCTGGAAACATCGGGCTCGCAGCAGGAGCGCGAAGCCGACGAAATTGATGAAGAAGAAGCGCGGGTGATTATTGCCGGTTTCGGGCGTTTTGGTCAGATCGCCGGGCGTCTGTTGCTCTCCAGCGGCGTGAAGATGGTGGTGCTCGATCACGATCCGGATCATATCGAAACGCTGCGCAAGTTCGGCATGAAGGTCTTTTACGGTGACGCCACGCGGGTGGATCTGTTGGAGTCTGCCGGAGCAGGGCGGGCGGAAGTCTTGATCAATGCGATTGACGATCCGCAGGCTAGCCTGTTGCTGACAGAACTGGCGAAAGAGCACTTCCCAGACCTGCAAGTGATTGCCCGTGCGCGCGATGTTGATCACTATATTCGCCTGCGCCAGGCCGGGGTTGATAAACCGGAGCGTGAAACCTTTGAGGCGGCGCTCAAGGTCGGGCGTATCGCGCTGGAAGGATTAGGTCTTGGTTCGTATGAAGCCCGCGAGCGTGCCGATCACTTCCGCCGTTTCAACACCCAAATGGTGGAGGAGATGGCGCAGGTTGAAAACGATGCGCTGGCGCGGGCGGCGGTATTCAAACGCACCAGCGCGATGCTGACGGAAATCATTGCGGAAGATCGCGCGCATCTGTCGCTGATTCAGCAACATGGCTGGCAGGGAACGGATGAAGGGCGGCATACCGGCGATCCCGGTGATGAGCCCGCCGTGAAACCGCAGGCCTGACGACATTATCGGGTAATCGTTTGATTCAAAAACGGTGGAACGCTGGCGATACAGTACTGTGCTGTGGTGTCGCCAGCAGAATGAAAAATTTTCTCATTCTTTACCTTGCCCACCGTCGACGAAAGATTGCGCTTTCCGTATAGTGGCGACAATTTTTTTGCATCCAGGAATGAATGAATGATCAGTTTGATTGCGGCGTTAGCGGTGGATCGCGTCATTGGCATGGAAAACGCGATGCCGTGGAATTTACCTGCCGATCTCGCCTGGTTTAAGCGCAATACCTTAAACAAACCGGTTGTGATGGGCCGCCTGACATGGGAATCCATTGGTCGTCCGCTGCCAGGCCGTAAGAACATTGTTATCAGTAGCCAGACAGGCACAGACGATCGTGTGGTGTGGGTGAAATCTGTCGATGAAGCGATTGCCGCCTGCGGTGATGTGGAAGAGATCATGGTGATCGGCGGCGGTCGCGTTTACGAGCAGTTCCTGCCGAAAGCGCAACGTCTCTACCTGACGCATATCGACGCAGAAGTGGAAGGCGATACCCATTTCCCGGACTACGATCCGGACGACTGGGAATCGGTGTTTAGCGAGTTTAACGACGCAGATGCGCAGAACTCGCACAGTTACTGCTTCGAGATTCTGGACCGCAGATAATACATCTCCCCGGCGCTATGCCGGGGACTGTTTTTCAGGAGGCGATCGCCTCGTCTTCACCCAGATCCATCTGGCGGTTAGAAGGTTGCACAAAGTAAGCTTTGTCTTCCCAGCGCAGGCAGGTTAATACGCCGCCCCAGCAACACCCCGTATCCAGTCCGTAGATCCCTTCCGGTGTACCTTCACCCTCCAGCGAAGCCCAGTGACCAAAGACAATGCTGTACTCCTGAGACACAGGGCCTGGAATGGAAAACCAAGGTTTTAACGGCGCGGGAGCATGGGCAGGAATGTCTTTGCAGTACATATCAAGCTGCCCGTTCGGGAAGCAGTAGCGCATGCGCGTTAATGCGTTGGTGATAAAGCGCAGACGAGCAAGACCGCTCAGTTCCGTTGACCAGTGGTTGGGCAGATCGCCATACATGGCGTCGAGAAACAGAGGATAGGAGTCGCTCGACAGCACGGCTTCGATATCGTGCGCACAATGTTTGGCCGTCTCGAGATCCCACTGAGGCGTGATCCCGGCATGAGCCATCACCAGTTTTTTCTCTTCGTCGACCTGGAGCAACGGCTGGCGGCGCAGCCAGTTAATCAGTTCATCGGCGTCAGCAGCTTCCAGTAGCGGAGTCAGCCGGTCTTTTGGCTTATTGCGGCTGATGCCGGCAAAGACGGCCAGCAGATGCAGGTCGTGATTTCCCAGTACGATACGCACGCTGTCGCCAAGTGATTTGACAAAACGCAGCACATCCAGTGAGCCAGGCCCACGGGCAACCAGATCGCCGGTCAACCATAAGGTATCCTGGCCGGGAGTAAAGTCGACCTGTTTTAACAATGCGATCAGTTCATCATAGCAACCATGAACGTCGCCAATAAGATATGTAGACATTGTGTATTAATGGATCAGTGTAGGAACGGCGAGCCGGAAGACCGGGATGGAAATGCGGAAGGCTTCCCCTTGCGCATCGATCATTTCGTAGTGGCCTTGCATGGTGCCCAGCGGCGTTTCGATAACCGCGCCGCTGGTGTACTGGTATTCGCCGCCGGGTTCAATGTGCGGCTGTACGCCGACTACACCTTCGCCCTGAACTTCCGTTTCGCGGCCATTTCCATTCGTGATCAACCAGTAGCGTTTCAGCAACTGGACAGGGGTTCGCCCTAGGTTCCGGATAGTAATGGTGTAAGCAAAGACATAGCGTTCATCGTCGGGAGTGGACTGAGACTCAATATAGACGCTTTGCACCTGAATACAGACTCGGGGCGAATTGATCATACGTTAACTCTCCTTCGGCGGCGCATTATCAACCAGGTAGTTCGCCAACTGGCAATATTGCGCAACAGAGATATTTTCTGCACGCATCGCCGGATCGATACCCAGCGATGTCAACACATCGACGGTAAACACGTTACCGAGGCTGTTGCGGATCGTCTTACGGCGCTGGTTAAAGGCTTCCGTGGTGATGCGGCTCAGCACACGAATCTCTTTTACCGGATGCGGCAGCGTCGTGTGCGGAACCAGACGAACCACGGCTGAATCCACTTTTGGCGGCGGCGCAAACGCCGTCGGCGGTACTTCCAGCACCGGAATGATCTGGCAATAGTACTGCGCCATGACGCTTAATCGACCATACGCTTTACTGTTTGGTCCTGCAACCAGGCGATTCACCACCTCTTTCTGCAACATAAAATGCATGTCGGCGATGGCATCAGTATAGCTAAACAGATGGAACATCAGCGGCGTCGAGATGTTATACGGCAGGTTGCCGAAGACGCGCAGTGGCTGACCGAGTGTCTGAGACAGCTCGCCAAAGTTCATGGTCATTGCATCTTGCTGATAGATAGTCAGTTTTGGCGCAAGGAATGGGTGCGTCTGCAGGCGCGCAGCCAAATCGCGGTCAAGTTCGATGACCGTCATTTTATCCAGGCGTTCACCGACGGGCTCCGTCAGTGCGCCAAGGCCCGGGCCGATTTCGACCATGGCCTGACCTTTTTGTGGGTTGATCGCCGAAACGATGCTGTCGATCACGAACTGGTCGTGGAGAAAGTTTTGCCCGAAGCGTTTGCGGGCTAAGTGGCCCTGATGGACGCGATTATTCATTGAGTATTAACAATCATTTTGATGGCGAGATTAAGCGCCGTAATAAAACTGCCGACATCCGCGGTTCCCTGGCCTGCGAGTTCAAGCGCGGTGCCATGGTCGACGGATGTGCGAATAAAAGGTAAACCGAGGGTGATATTCACGCCGCGGCCAAATCCCTGGTATTTTAGCACGGGCAGGCCCTGATCGTGGTACATCGCCAGCACTGCATCGGCATTATCGAGGTATTTGGGCTGAAACAGCGTATCGGCGGGCAGTGGGCCGCTTAAGTTCATGCCTTGCGCTCGCATTTCATCCAGCACCGGAATGAGGGTATCAATCTCTTCGGTGCCCATATGACCCCCTTCGCCCGCATGCGGGTTAAGGCCGCAAACTAAAATATGCGGCTGGCAAATACCGAACTTTTGCTGCAGGTCGCCGTGCAGGATGCCGATCACTTCGCGAAGCAGTTCCGGCGTGATCGCGTCGGCTACCGCTTTGAGCGGCAAGTGCGTGGTGGCCAGCGCTACGCGTAGCTCTTCGGTCGCCAGCATCATCACCACTTTGGCGGCGTGCGAGCGCTCCTCGAAAAACTCTGTATGCCCGGTAAAGGGGGTTCCGGCGTCGTTAATCACGCCTTTATGCACCGGACCGGTGATCAACGCGGCAAATTCGCCGTTCAGGCAGCCATCGCAAGCGCGAGCCAGCGTTTCGACGACGTAAGGACCGTTTTGCGTATTCAACACGCCGGGGGTAACCGTCGCGCGCAGGGAAATGGGCAACAGGGTCAGTGTCCCGGCCTGTTGCGGCGCAGCGGGCGTGGCGGGAGCGTACTCCCGCAACACCAGCGGCAGACCGAGCAGGGCTGCCCGGTCAGTTAGCAGCGTCGCATCTGCACAGATAACCAGTTCAACCGGCCAGTCGCGCTGGGCGAGTTGCACCACCAAATCCGGGCCAATCCCGGCGGGTTCGCCGGGAGTGATAACGACACGCGCTGTTTTCATTAGTTGCTCAGAATTTTCACGTAGGCGCTGGCGCGTTGTTCCTGCATCCAGGTTGCCGCTTCTTCAGAGAACTTACGGTTCATCAGCATACGGTAGGCTCTGTCTTTCTGCGCCGCGTCGGTTTTATCAACGTTGCGGGTATCAAGCATTTCGATCAGATGCCAGCCGAAGGAGGAGTGAACCGGGCCGCTCATTTGGCCGCGTTTCAGTTTCATCAACGCGTCACGGAAGGCTGGATCGTAAATGTCCGCAGCCGCCCAACCAAGATCGCCGCCCTGGTTTGCTGAGCCCGGATCCTGGGAGAACTCTTTTGCCGCGTTAGCAAAGGTGGTTTTGCCACTTTTGATATCGGCAGCGATCTCTTGCAGTTTCACACGAGCCTGATCGTCGCTCATGATCGGCGACGGTTTCAGCAGGATGTGGCGTGCGTGCACTTCGGTGACGGAAATGCTCTGGCTCTGACCACGCAGATCGTTCACTTTCAGGATGTGGAAACCTACGCCGGAACGGATCGGCCCGATCACATCGCCTTTTTTCGCCGTGCTTAATGCCTGGGCGAAAATACTTGGCAGTTCCTGGATGCGGCCCCAGCCCATCTGGCCGCCTTTCAGCGCTTGCTGATCGGCAGAGTAGGTGATGGCCAGTTTACCGAAGTCATTGCCGCTACGGGCTTGTTCAACAATGGAACGCGCCTGGCTTTCCGCTTCGTTAACCTGATCGGAGGTCGGGTTTTCCGGCAGCGGGATCAGGATGTGGCTCAGATTCAGCTCGGTGCTGGCATCGTTCTGGTTGCCCACTTGCTTCGCCAGCGTTTCAACTTCCTGCGGCAGCACGGTGACGCGACGGCGAACTTCGCTGTTGCGCACTTCGGAAATGATCATCTCTTTGCGGATCTGGGTACGGTAGGTGCTGAAATTCACCCCGTCGTAAGCCAGGCGGCTGCGCATCTGATCCATCGTCATATTGTTTTGTTTCGCAATATCGGCGATGGCGGCATCAAGCTGTTCGTCAGTGACTTTGACGCCCATTTTGGTGCCCATCTGCAAAATGATTTGATCCATGATCAGGCGTTCAAGGATCTGATGGCGCAGTGTGGCGTCATCAGGTAACTGCTGACCTGCCTGTCCTGCGTTAGCCTTCACGGATTGCATCAAACCATCAACGTCACTTTCAAGCACCACGCCGTTATTCACGACAGCAGCGACTTTATCTACAACCTGAGGCGCAGCAAAACTGGTATTCGCAACCATAGCGATACCGAGAAGCAGCGTTTTCCAGTTCTTCATACCTTTTCCATTTCAATTAACCGCAATGCGGATTACGTTGCAAATCAAACAGATCACATCGAGCTACGGTACGGCAGGATGTTTGAACGCAGCATTTGTTGCGTGCCCAAACCGTAGTTGGAACTCAAACCGCGCAGCTCAATGTTGAAACCGATGGCGTTGTCATACTTGCTTTGGTCATTTTGCCAGCCGTTAATTTTGCGTTCATAGCCAACGCGAATGGCATAACAGCAGGAGTTATACTGTAAACCTAACATCTGATCGGCCGGTTTACGGGTATTGGTATCGAAGTAGTAAGCGCCGACGACAGACCAACGGTCTACAATCGGCCAGCTTGCCACCGCACCTACCTGCGAAATCCCATTTTTATACTGCTCTGCAGTGGCATAGTTCGGCAGTGTCGCCTGGATATACTCCGGGCTGGCGTAGCGATAGCTCAGTTGCATCATACGGTCTTCATCGCGACGGTATTCCAGCGACGTGCTGCTGTTCGCGATGTTGTTCAGGCGAGTGTCATACTGCACCCCGCCGCGCAGACCCCAGCGATCGGAGATGCGCCAGTACGTGTCTCCCGCCCACACCAGCGAACCCGTTTTGTTGTCTTTCTCCCAGTTAATGTTGTCATCACCGGTACGGGACTCGGTGAAATAGTAGATTTGACCAACAGAAACGTTAAAACGTTCAACTGCCGCATCATCATAAATGCGGGATGTGACGCCGGTAGTGACCTGGTTCGCGGATGCGATACGGTCGAGGCCGCCGTAAGTACGGTCGCGGAACAGACCGCTATAGTCGGATTGCAGCAGCGTCGAGTCGTAGTTGTTGATATGGCTCTGATCGCGATACGGAACGTAGAGATACTGGGCGCGCGGCTCCAGCGTTTGAGTATAGCCTTCCGCCCAATTCATATCGCGTTCGAAAACCAGTTTGCCGTCCATTTTGAACTGCGGCATAACGCGGTTAGCGGAGTCTTTTAGCTTATTAGCTGACTCCAGCGTTGTCAGGTTTGAACTGCTGGCATCATTGCTGTACAGCTGCTGAGCATATGAACGATAGGAATCAAGATTGCTTTGCTGGTAGTGGGTCGCCAGCATTTTGACTTCGGTATTCAGGCTGCTCCACTCATTCGATACCGGCAGGCTTAATGTCGGCTCCAGGTGAACACGCGTCGCTTCAGGACGGTTGGAGTTGGTGCTGATGAAGTTAACGGCCTGACCATAAATATGGGCATCGAATGGCCCCAAATCGTTGTGGTACCAGTTCACATCCAGCTGCGGTTCTGCAGAATAGGAGTTACTGTTATTGCGGTTAAAGACCTGGAACTGTTTGGTGGAAACCGTGGCGTCAAAGTTTTCCACCGCGTAGCCGACGCTGAACTTCTGCGTGGCGTAACCGTCGGTGCTGGAACCGTATTTGGACGAGAAGTCGTTAAAATAGCTGGCATCGCTGACTTTGGTGTAGTCAACGTTAAAACGCCACACCTGATCCATTACCCCGGCATGTTGCCAGTAGAATAGCCAGCGATGGCGATCGCCTTCGGTAGGGTACTCATCCTGGTACACTTTATCTGACGGCAGGTAGTCAAATTCGATCAGACCTGAACCGGCTTGCGTCAGATAACGGAATTCGTTTTGCCACTGTACGCCGCCGCGTTTATGCATATAGTGCGGGGTAAGGGTGGCATCGAAGTTTGGCGCAATGTTCCAGTAGTACGGCAGATAAAACTCGAAGGAGTTGTTGGTGCTGTACTTGGCGTTCGGGATCAGGAAACCTGAACGGCGTTTATCGCCGACCGGCAATTGCAGATAAGGGCTGTAGAACACCGGAACCGGCCCCAGCTTAAAGCGCGCATTCCAGATTTCAGCGACCTGTTCTTCGCGGTCATGGATGACTTCGGTACCCACTACGCTCCAGGTATTGGAACCCGGCAGACAGGAGGTAAAAGAACCATTATCCAGAATGGTGTAGCGGTTTTCCCCGCGCTGTTTCATCAGGTCGGCGGTACCGCGCCCCTGACGTCCCACCATCTGGTAGTTGCCTTCCCAGACGTTAGTATCTTTCGTATTCAAATTTGACCAGGCTTTAGGACCTTTCAGGATGACCTGGTTGTCGTCATAGTGCACATTACCCAGTGCATCCACTGTGCGTACCGGATCCGCCTGACCTTCCGCCTGCTGTTGATGAAGCTGAACTTCATCCGCCTGTAAGCGGCTATTACCCTGATTCACATCCACATTGCCGCTGAAAACGGCATTGTCCGGGTAGTTGCCCTTCGCATCATCAGCGTTGATGGTCACCGGTAAGTTGTTGGTATCGCCCTGCACCAGTGGGCGGTTGTAGCTGGGAACGCCAAGCATACACTGCGAGGCAAGATCGGCTGCCAACCCCTGCTGGCTATAGAGAGCAGAGCCAATCATGGTGGCCAGGAGGGTGGGGATACGTTTTTTCATACGTTGTATTTGTTGTTCCGTCATCTGTGGCTTTACGCTGGCAAACGGTCAGAGACTAACTTACTCACCTTTGCAACGCTAGTGTTAATCCTGCCCGCGTTCGAGCCAGGTCAGAGAAGACTGTGCCTGTGCACGGCATAGAATGACGGGTATGATAAAGCAAATTTTAGCCGACGGCATGACGATTTGGGGAGTATATGCAGTATTGGGGAAAAGTGGTTGGTGTGGTCATTGCCCTTTTCGTGGGCGGCGGCTTTTGGGGCGCGATTCTGGGACTCATTATCGGGCATATGTTTGATAAAGCCCGCAGCCGGAAAATGGCGTGGTTTGCCAACCAACGTGAACGTCAGTCGCTCTTTTTTGCCACTACCTTTGAAGTGATGGGGCATCTGACCAAATCGAAAGGCCGTGTTACCGAAGCTGACATCCAGGTTGCCAGCCTGTTTATGGATCGGATGAACCTGCATGGCGAGTCGCGCACGGCGGCGCAGCACGCTTTTCGCGTCGGCAAAACGGATAATTACCCGCTGCGGGACAAGATGCGGCAGTTCCGCAGCATCTGTTTCGGGCGCTTTGATTTGATTAGGATGTTTCTGGAAATTCAAATCCAGGCCGCCTTCGCCGATGGCTCGTTGCACCCCAGCGAACGGGAAGTGCTGTACGTGATCGCTGAGGAACTTGGTATCTCGCGCATGCAGTTCGACCAGTTCCTGCGCATGATGCAGGGCGGGGCGCAGTTTGGCGGCGGTTACCATCATCAGCAACAGCAGGCGGGCGGCGGTTGGCAGCAGGCGCAGCGCGGGCCTACGCTGGAAGATGCCTGTAACGTGCTGGGGGTTAAAGCGTCCGATGACGCCACCACCATCAAGCGAGCTTACCGTAAGTTGATGGGCGAGCACCACCCGGACAAACTGGTGGCGAAAGGCTTACCGCCGGAGATGATGGAGATGGCGAAGCAAAAAGCGCAGGAAATACAGAAAGCTTACGAGCTTATCCGCGAGCAGAAGGGCTTCCGGTAATCGTGAGATCCCCCGACCGTCAGGCCGGGGGGAAGGTTCAGAAATCGACCGGGGCTTTGAAGGTCATGCTGTTGCCGAACGCCGGGTGAGTGATGGTCAGTGTCTCTGCATGCAGCAGCAAACGCGGTGCCATCGCCAGCGCTTCCGGTGGGGCGTAAAAACGATCGCCAAGGATAGGGTGCCCCAGCGCCAGCATATGCACACGCAACTGATGTGAACGACCGGTAATCGGCTTCAGACGCACGCGTGCCGTTCCATCCTCATCCGCACTCAGCACTTCATATTCGGTCTGCGCCGCTTTGCCGGTTTCATAACACACTTTCTGTTTCGGGCGATTTGGCCAGTCGCAAATCAGCGGCAGATCCACCAGACCTTCAGCGTTTTCCGGATGACCCCAGACTCGCGCCAGATACTGTTTTTTCGGCTCGCGTTCGCGGAACTGACGTTTTAACTCACGCTCTGCGGCTTTGGTGAGCGCCACCACAATCACACCGCTGGTCGCCATATCCAGACGATGCACGGATTCAGCCTGCGGAAAGTCGCGCTGGATACGCGTCATCACGCTGTCTTTATGCTCGTCCAGACGCCCCGGGACCGACAACAAGCCGCTGGGCTTGTTGACGACCATAATATGCGCATCCTGATAGAGAATGACCAGCCAGGGCTCTTGCGGCGGATTGTAGGGCTCCATCATCATGGTCGGCTCCGTTACTGATGCGTCACAACGATTAATCGCAGCGCATCCAGGCGCCATCCCGCTTGCGACAGGCTTTCCATAACCTGCTGGCGGTTGCTTTCAATGGCAGCCAGTTCGTCATCGCGAATGTTCGGGTTGACCGCTTTCAGCGCTTCCAGGCGTGAAAGCTCCGCAGACAATTTCTCGTCGGCTTCGCTGCGGGCCGCGTCGATCAGCTCACGCGCGGCGACTTCCACCTGCGCTTCACCTTTTTGCAGGATGGTATGCACGTCCTGCTGTACAGCATTGATCAGTTTGCTGGCCGTATGGCGGTTAACCGCGCTGAGTTGACGGTTAAAGCTTTCGAATTCCACCTGCGCCGCCAGGTTAGTACCGTTTTTGTCTACCAGCAGGCGGATAGGCGTTGGCGGCAGGAAGCGGTTAAGCTGTAACTGCTTCGGCGCTTGCGCTTCCACAACATAAATCAGTTCCAGTAACAGCGTGCCAACCGGCAGGGCTTTGTTTTTCAACAGCGACAGAGTGCTGCTACCGGTATCGCCTGAGAGGATCAGATCCAGACCGTTGCGGATAAGCGGGTGCTCCCAGGTAATAAACTGCGCATCTTCGCGAGAGAGGGCGACATCACGCTCAAACGTGATGGTGCAGCCATCTTCCGGCAGACCCGGGAAATCCGGCACCAGCATATGGTCAGACGGCGTCAGGACGATCATGTTTTCACCGCGATCGTCCTGGTTGATGCCGATGATATCGAACAGGTTCATCGCAAAGCTTATCAGCGCGGTGTCATCGTCCTGTTCGGCGATGCTCTCCGCCAGCGCCTGTGCTTTTTCGCCGCCGTTAGAGTGGATCTCCAGCAGGCGGTCGCGGCCCTGTTCCAACTGGGCTTTCAACGTATCGTGCTGCTCGCGGCAGGATCTGATCAGCTCTTCAAAGCCGTCGGTATTCTCCGGTGCTGCGAGGTAATTAATGAGCTGACCGTGCACGCTATCATAGATGGCGCGGCCAGTCGGGCAGGTGTGCTCAAACGCATCCAACCCTTCGTGATACCAGCGCACCAGCACGGACTGTGCGGTTTTTTCCAGATAAGGAACGTGGATCTGAATGTCATGCGCCTGACCAATACGATCCAGACGACCGATACGCTGCTCCAGCAGATCCGGGTTAAATGGCAGATCGAACATCACGAGATGGCTGGCAAACTGGAAGTTACGGCCTTCCGAGCCGATTTCAGAACAGAGCAGAACCTGTGCGCCGCTGTCTTCTTCACCAAACCAGGCCGCTGCGCGGTCGCGTTCGATAATGGACATCCCTTCATGGAACACCGCCGCACGGATGCCTTCGCGTTCGCGCAGAACCTGCTCCAGTTGCAGGGCGGTGGCCGCTTTGGCGCAGATCACCAGCACTTTCTGCGAGCGATGACTGGTTAAATAACCCATCAGCCACTCGACGCGCGGATCGAAGTTCCACCAGGTACCGCTATCGCCTTCAAATTCCTGATAAATCTGCTCCGGGTAGAGCATGTCGCGAGCGCGCTCTTCCTGACTTTTACGCGCCCCCATAATGCCGGAGACCTTAATGGCAGTCTGGTACTGCGTTGGCAACGGCAGTTTCACCGTGTGCAGTTCGCGTTTCGGGAAACCTTTTACGCCATTACGGGTGTTACGGAACAGCACACGGCTGGTGCCATGGCGATCCATCAACATGGTGATCAATTCCTGGCGAGCGGCGGCTGCGCCATCACGATCGCTGTTGGCGGTTTGCAGTAACGGTTCGATATCCTGTTCGCCAATCAGATCGCCGAGCGTATTGAGTTCATCATTATTCAGGTGATTACCTGCCAGCAGCAGCGCGACGGCATCGGCGACCGGGCGGTAATTTTTTTGCTCTTCAACAAACTGGGCAAAGTCATGAAAACGGTTTGGATCCAGCAAACGCAGACGCGCGAAGTGGCTTTCCATCCCCAGCTGTTCC
The DNA here is from genome assembly GCF_025642095.1 of Kosakonia sp. ML.JS2a. Taxonomy (GTDB): domain Bacteria; phylum Pseudomonadota; class Gammaproteobacteria; order Enterobacterales; family Enterobacteriaceae. Next base: position 4,424,207 of record NZ_CP106754.1, on the reverse strand, counting down.
GGCGTGGCGGTCAGTAGCAGGATGCCCGGTACGCGTTCAGCCAGTTGCTCAATCGCCAGATATTCACGGCCCGGCTCGTTTTCGCTCCACACCAGATGGTGGGCTTCGTCGACCACTAACAGGTCCCACTCGGCATCGCACAGATGCTCCAGGCGCTGTTTGTTCCGGCGTACGAAATCCAGCGAGCAGATCACCAGCTGTTCAGTTTCAAACGGGTTGTCCGCATCGTGCTGTGCTTCGGCGTAACGCTCATCGTCAAACAGTGAGAAACGCAGGTTAAAGCGGCGCAGCATTTCCACCAGCCACTGATGTTGCAGGGTTTCCGGCACTACGATCAACACGCGCTCAGCCGCACCGGAGAGCAACTGTTGATGCAGGATCATCCCGGCTTCGATGGTTTTCCCGAGACCCACTTCATCCGCCAGCAGCACGCGCGGCGCATGGCGGCGGCCAACGTCGTGGGCGATATGTAACTGATGTGGGATCAGGTTGGTACGCTGACCACGCAGGCCGCTCCACGGCATGCGGTACTGTTCACTTTGGTATTTACGGGCGCGAAAACGTAAAGCAAAACGATCCATGCGATCGACTTGCCCGGCAAACAGGCGATCCTGCGGTTTGCTAAACACCAGTTTACTGTCGAGCAGCACTTCGCGCAGGGTGATGTTGTTCTCTTGCGTATCCAGGCGAGTACCGGTGTAGGCGAGCAGACCATTTTCTTCTTTTACGTCTTCAACCGTGAGCTGCCAGCCTTCGTGACTGGTTACCGTATCGCCGGGGTTAAACATCACGCGGGTAACCGGCGAGTCGCTGCGCGCGTACAAACGGTTCTCACCCGTGGCAGGGAACAGCAGAGTAACCGTGCGCGCATCCATTGCGACGACCGTACCAAGTCCGAGTTCGCTTTCCGTGTCGCTAATCCAGCGTTGACCAAGTGTAAAGGGCATAAATGAACTCTATATCTCAAATTTCAGGCAATAGTTCGTCACCGCCTTAGGGCAGGCGGGCATAAATTTGGGGCCAGGAACAGGAAGGGCGCTATGGTACTGGATGACACCACGTTCGTATAGACTGAATTGTGTGGCTTTAAAATAATCCCAGTTGCCCTGTCAGTAGTGTAGCAAAATCATCGTCAATGAAAGGGAGAATTCCTTCCGCAACCGGCTGAAGTTGTTTACTCAGATAGTGATCGTAATCCAGTGGCGAATGCTGGTAGTCCACTGGCTCAGGGCCGCTGGTGGTCCAGACATAGTGGATAGTGCCGCGGTTCTGATACTGCGCAGGGCGGCCGCGTTTACGGTTTTCTTCATCCGCCAGCCTGGCGGCGCGAACGTGCGGCGGTACATTGCGTTCATAATCCTTCAGCGCTCTACGCAGGCGTTTGCGATAGACCAGTTGCTCATCCAGTTCGCCCGCCATCAGGCTGGCGATGGTTTCGCGCACATAATCCTGATAGGGCTCATTACGAAAAATGCGCAGGTAAAGGCTTTGCTGAAACTGTTGCGCCAGCGGCGTCCAGTCAGTGCGAACGGTTTCCAGCCCTTTAAACACCATGCGCTGGTTATCGCCTTCCTGAATCAACCCGGCGTAACGCTTTTTACTGCCCAGTTCCGTGCCGCGAATCGTTGGCATTAAAAAACGGCAAAAGTGGGTTTCAAACTCCAGCTCCAACGCACTCTCCAGTCCCTGCGCCCGCAGATGCGCAGACCACCACGCGTTTACCTGTTCGACCAGCGCGTTGCCAATACGCGCAGCCTCTTCCTCGCTGTGCGGTTTTTTGAGCCAGACAAAGGTCGAGTCCGTGTCGCCATAAATCACGTCATAACCCTGCTCTTCGATCAGCGCTTTGGTCTGGCGCATGATCTCATGGCCGCGCATGGTGATCGACGAGGCCAGGCGAGGATCGAAGAAGCGGCAGGCGCTGGTGCCGAGCACGCCGTAAAAGGCATTCATAATGATCTTCAGCGCTTGTGAGAGCGGCTTGTTGCCCTGGCGCTTGGCGTCGTCCCGCCCGTGCCAGATTTGCCCGACGATCTCCGGCAGGCAGTGTTTCTCTCGCGAGAACCAGGCGCCAAGAAAGCCCTCTGTGCTGTGTGCGTTATCCGGCTGCGCCATTCCTTCGACCAGGCCAACAGGATCAATCAGAAACGTGCGGATAATCGAGGGGTACAGGCTCTTATAGTCAAGCACCAGCACTGAGTCATACAGTCCGGGCCGTGAATCCATCACATAGCCGCCGGGACTGGCTTGTGGCGGCACCTCGCCAAGATTCGGCGCCACAAAGCCCGCGCGGTGCATACGGGGAAAATAGAGGTGGCTAAACGCGGCGACTGAACCGCCATGCCGGTCAACCGGTAAGCCATTGACTGTCGCACGCTCCAGCAGGAATGGCATGATCTCGGTTTTATGGAAAATGCGTGTGACCAGCTCGCAATCTTTCAGGTTATAAGTGGCGAGCGCCGGTTTGTCTTCGGCAAAGCGACGATCGATTTCGTCCATCCGATCCCACGGATTATCAATGGCTTTCCCCTCACCGAGCAGCTCCCGCGACACGGCTTCCAGGGAGAAAGACGAGAAATTCCAGAAGGCGGACTTCAGCGCTTCAATGCCATCGATAATCAACCGGCCGGTGGCTTGAGCAAAGAAGACGCCATTTTTAAAGCCGTGCTCTCGCCACTCCAGTTCGCTGCCCTGACGGCCAAGCGTCAACGGAACGCGATAACGTTCAGCGCTATTTTGCAGGACCCGCAGATCGAACTGCACCAGGTTCCAGCCGATGATCACATCCGGATCGTGTTGAGCAAACCAGGCGTTGAGTTTTTCCAGCAATTGCGGGCGACTGGCGACATACTCCAGATCGAAATCCACCTCCTGCGGATTGCCGTTCTCTGGCCCGAGCATATACACCGTGCGCTGCCCGCAGCTTTCAAGGCCGATACAATAAAGCTCGCCGTGGCGGCTGGTTTCGATATCCAGCGAGACCCATTTCAGCGGCGGGCGGTAGTGCGGGTTGGGTTTTAGGCGTGCATTGACCAGCGCCGTTCCCTGACTCTCGCCATCGGCCCACACCGGCGCGGTGATAAAGCGTTCCATCAGAAAGCGTTCAGGCGGGCGCACATCGGCTTCATACACGGTGATGCCGCCTTCGCGCAGCGCTTTTTCGATACGCATGAGCTGGCGATGACCGCGGCAGTAGAGGCCGTAAACCGGTTGACGGTGGAAATCCGTCAGGCTCAGGGGCGTTAAACGCCAGTGGCTTTCACTGCGCAGCAGGAGTTTGGCTTTTTCCACATGGGCGGCGGGAATAAAAGCGACCGATTCCTGCGGCGGCAAGACTACGCGCAGCGGGCCACTGTTGGTTGCCAGCCAGAACTCCACCTCGGTACCGCCGGGGGTATCCCGCCAGTGTCGGGTTAATAAAAAGCCTTCTCGCGCTTGCGCCACAGCGTTCTCTCATAAAACAAAACCAGGCAAGATTATAGCCTGGTTCGGTGTGATAAGCTGTGGTTTTATACAGTTATTGCCCGTAATAGGCTTTGGCGCCATGTTTACGCAGATAGTGCTTATCCAGCAGGGTTTGCTGCATCGGCGGCAGGCGCGGTTCGAGCTGGCGGCAGAAAATGCCCATATAGGCCACTTCTTCCAGCACGATGGCGTTATGCACTGCATCGTCGGCATTTTTGCCCCACGCAAACGGCCCATGGGAATGCACCAGCACACCGGGCATTTGCGCCGGATCGATACCTTTTCTTTCAAAGGTTTCGACGATCACATTGCCGGTTTCCCACTCGTACTCGCCGTTAATCTCTTCATCGGTCATCTTGCGCGTGCAGGGGATTTCACCATAGAAGTAGTCAGCATGCGTGGTGCCGGTCGCTGGGATCGGCTGACCCGCCTGTGACCAGATGGTGGCGTGCCGCGAATGGGTGTGCACAATGCCGCCAATCGTCGGGAAAGCCTGGTACAGCAAGCGGTGGGTGGGCGTGTCCGATGACGGCTTTTTCTGCCCCTCGACCACTTCCCCGGTAGCGATATCGACCACCACCATATCGTTGGCAGTCATCACGCTGTAATCAACGCCAGAGGGTTTAATCACCAGTACGCCTTTGTCGCGATCGACGGCGCTGACGTTGCCCCAGGTCAGGGTGACCAGGTTATGTTTTGGCAGCGCCAGGTTGGCTTCCAGCACCTGACGTTTGAGATCTTCGAGCATACTCCTCTCCTGAAAACGTTGCCGGACAGCGCTGCGCGTATCCGGCCTGCGGGGTTTGTCGGCCCGGTGAATGAAGCGTCACCGGGCGTAAGCGCGAAGGTTTAACGTTTTGAACCGTAATAAACTTCGTTCCAGCGCAGGGCATCTTTAAATGCCGGCAGGCGGGTGTCGTTATCGATGACGGTCAGCTCAACATCGTGCAGCTCGCTGAACTGGCGCATATCGTCGAGGGTCAGGGCCTGGCTAAAGACGGTATGGTGCGCGCCACCGGCAAGGATCCAGGCTTCCGATGCGGTAGGCAGATCCGGCTGCGCTTTCCACAATGCGTTAGCGACCGGCAGTTTCGGCAGATCATGCGGGGTTTTCACCGCATCCACGCAATTCACCAACAGGCGGAAACGATCCCCCAGATCGATCAGGCTGGCGTTAATCGCCGGGCCGGTTTGGGTAGAGAAGATCAAACGTGCCGGATCGGCTTTGCCGCCAATGCCAAGGTGTTGCACATCGAGGATCGGTTTTTCATGCGTGGCAATGCTTGGGCAGACTTCCAGCATGTGGGAGCCCAGCACCATGTCGTTGCCGTTTTCGAAGTGATAGGTGTAATCCTCCATAAAGGAGGTGCCGCCCGCCAGTCCGCCGGACATCACTTTCATGATGCGCAGCAGCGCAGCGGTCTTCCAGTCGCCCTCGCCGGCAAAACCGTAACCTTGTTGCATCAGACGCTGTACCGCCAGGCCTGGCAACTGTTTCAGTCCATGCAAATCTTCAAAGGTGGTGGTAAAGGCGTGGAAGCCGCCTTCTTCAAGAAAGCGTTTCATACCCAGTTCAATACGGGCGGCATCAAAGACGTTCTGACGTTTATCGCCATGCACCTGCGCCGCCGGGGTCAGGCGGTAGCTGCCTTCGTACTCATCCACCAGCGCGTTAACATCGCCATCGCTGACGGCGTTGACCACCTGCACCAAATCGCCCACGCCCCAGGTATTGACCGAGAAGCCGAACTTGATTTGCGCCGCGACTTTATCGCCGTCGGTCACCGCCACTTCGCGCATGTTATCGCCGAAACGCACCACTTTCAGATGACGGGTGTCCTGTTTGGAAACCGCCTGACGCATCCACGCGCCGATGCGCGTATGGGCGTGTTTGTCCTGCCAGTGGCCGGTCACAACGCTGTGTTGCAGACGCATACGCGCACCAATAAAGCCGAATTCGCGGCCGCCGTGCGCTGTCTGGTTAAGGTTCATAAAGTCCATATCAATGCTGTCCCACGGCAGGGACGCGTTGAACTGGGTGTGGAATTGCAACAGCGGTTTGTTGAGGATAGTCAGGCCGTTGATCCACATTTTGGCCGGGGAGAAGGTATGCAGCCATACCACCATCCCGGCGCATTTGTCGTCATAGTTGGCGTCGCGGCAAATGGCAGTGATCTCATCAGGCGAGGTTCCCAACGGTTTCAGCACCAGCTTACAGGGTAATTTCGCTTCGGCATTGAGGGCGTTGACCACCTGTTCGGCATGCTTCGTCACCTGTTTCAGGGCTTCCGGCCCATACAGGTGCTGGCTGCCAATGACGAACCACACTTCATAATTGTCGAAAATAGTCATGATCTTGTCCTTAATGAGTTAAAGCGGCCTGCGAGACTGTCGCGGCTGAAGGGAGATAGTGCTGCTCGGCGCTCTTCGCCCACTGCTGATAGCGACGATAGAGCCGTTCAAACTGTTGCGCCTGCGGCGAAGGCTGCAGGGTTTTTTCGATGGCGCTGGCCATCTTCTGCTGCGCCGCCGGGATATCCGCATGGACTTCCGCCGCCACGGCAGCAAAGATCGCCGCGCCCAGGGCGCAGCATTGCTCGGAGGCGACAACCTGAAGCGGACGGTTGAGCACGTCGCAGCAGGCCTGCATTACGCCGATGTTTTTACGTGCAATGCCGCCCAACGCCATCACGTTGTCAACGGCGATCCCCTGTTCGGTAAAGCACTCCATAATGGCGCGTGCGCCAAAGGCGGTTGCGGCAATCAGGCCGCCAAATAGCGCGGGCGCATCGGTAGCCAGATTGAGGTCAGTGATAACGCCTTTCAGGCGTTGGTTGGCATTAGGCGTGCGCCGACCGTTAAACCAGTCGAGCACCACCGGCAGATGTTCAAGAGACGGATTTTTCACCCATGCGTCAGTCAGTGCGGGCAGAAGCTGTTTCTGGCTGGCTTTGATGTGCGTTTTCAGTTCCGGATGCTGCTGCGCCAGTTGTTCCAGCGGCCAGCAGAGGATGCGACCAAACCAGGCGTAGATATCGCCAAACGCGGATTGCCCGGCTTCCAGACCAATAAACTGCGGAACCACGCTGCCGTCGACCTGACCGCAAATGCCTTTCACTGCGCGATCGCCCACGCTCTGTTTGTCGGCGATCAGAATGTCGCAGGTCGAGGTGCCAATTACTTTCACCAGCGTGTTCGGTTGCGCCCCTGCGCCCACGGCACCCATATGACAGTCAAAGGCCCCGCCGGAGATCACCACGGATTCGGAAAGCCCGAGGCGTTGCGCCCATTCGGCGGTCAGTGTGCCGACCGGTAAGTCTGCGGTATAGGTTTCGCGAAACAGCGGCCAGTCCAGATGTTTATTGATTATCGGATCCAGCGCGTCGAAGAACGATGCCGGAGGCAGACCGCCCCAGCTTTCATGCCATAAGGATTTATGCCCGGCGCTGCAACGGCCGCGACGAATGGCTTCCGGACGCGTGGTGCCGGAGAGCAGGGCGGGAACCCAGTCGCAGAGCTCAATCCACGATGCTGCCGCCTGGGCGACGGCGCTGTCGGCGCGAGTCACGTGCAGGATTTTTGCCCAGAACCATTCACTGGAGTAAATACCGCCAATATAACGGGAGTAGTCCGTGCTACCCGGCGTGTGGCACAAGCGGGTGATCGCTTCTGCTTCTTCAACGGCGGTGTGATCTTTCCACAACACAAACATGGCGTTCGGGTTGTCGGCGAATTCGGGTCGCAGCGCCAGCACTCGACCTTCAGCATCAATCGGCGCCGGTGTTGAGCCGGTACTGTCCACACCAATGCCCTTGATCTCCGCTCGCTGAGCATCGCTTAATTCCGCCAGCACTGTTTTGAGCGCGGCTTCCATCGACTCAATGTAATCCCGCGGGTGGTGACGGAACTGGTTATGCGGTGCGTCGCAATAGCGCCCTTCCTGCCAGCGCGGATACCATTCCACACTGGTGGCGAGCTCCGCCCCGGATGTGCAGTCTACCGCCAGCGCACGTACTGAATCGCTGCCGAAATCGAGGCCAATTGTGATTGCCATTGTGTTGCTCCATAAGAATAACCGTTAGGAAAAACATAGTGAGCGGCGGCAAAAACCGTCAGGCAGGATCCGCTAATCTTATGGACTAAATTGCTGTGGCATCGCAAAGTGTGACGCCGTGCAAAAATTCGATGTGGACATTTCTGCCACCTTTATAGACACTTCCGTTATCCCTTTTAACCCTGCGAGAAGGCGTCAGAAAGGCGTAATCGCTTTTATCTGGCGGGATTAGGTGATAATGGCGTTTATGCCATTTGTCCGCAGATGGCGGAGAAGTGAAGGGATTGTCAATATGGACAATTGGTTTCTTTGCCGAGCACGGGAGTATTGCGTTTATGGCTGAATCACAAAATGATCCACTGCTGCCTGGCTACTCGTTTAATGCGCATTTGGTGGCGGGTTTGACGCCCATAGAGGCGGACGGTTATCTCGATTTTTTTATCGATCGTCCGCTGGGGATGAAAGGCTTTATCCTGAACCTCACCGTGCGCGGTGAAGGGATTGTGAAAAATCACGGTAAACAGTTTATCTGCCATCCGGGGGATATTCTGCTCTTTCCACCAGGGGAAATTCACCATTATGGTCGCCATCCGGATGCCTCCGAATGGTATCACCAGTGGGTTTACTTCCGTCCGCGCGCCTACTGGCACGAGTGGTTAAGCTGGCCGACGCTTTTTGCACAAACCGGTTTTTACCGCCCCGATGAGGCGAATATGGCGCGTTTTCGCGAGCTTTTCGCGCAAATTATCGATGCCGGGCAAAGTGCCGGACGCTATGCCGAACATCTTGCGATCAACCTGCTGGAACAACTGCTGTTGCGCAGAATGGAAGCGATCAACGAATCGTTGCATCCGCCGCTGGATAACCGCGTGCGCGATGCCTGCCAGTACATTAGCGATCATCTGGCGGATAACCATTTTGATATTGCTGGCGTTGCGCAGCATGTCTGCCTGTCGCCTTCGCGGCTTTCGCACCTGTTTCGCCAGCAACTTGGGGTGAGTGTGCTGAGCTGGCGCGAGGATCAGCGCATCAGTCAGGCCAAATTGCTGCTCAGCACTACGCGCATGCCGATTGCCAGCGTCGGGCGCAATGTCGGGTTTGACGATCAGCTCTACTTTTCCCGGGTGTTTAAAAAATGCACCGGAGCCAGCCCGAGTGAATTCCGTGCAGGATGTGAATAATTCGTAAAGATTGGCAATGGTTGGTTCTGAAAAAGGATATAGCCTGTAAAATTTTCAGATAATTGAAGGCTTGACGCTCGCGGCTCCCCTCCGGAGAATCCGGCCTTCATTGCTGAACAGGACAGGTTATGGAAGCACTGCTGGAACATTTTATTACCCAATCCGCCACTTACTCCCTGGCGGCGATTGCGCTGGTGGCGTTTTTCGAGTCGCTGGCGCTGGTCGGGCTGATCCTGCCCGGCACGGTAATGATGGCGGCGCTGGGCGCGCTGATTGGCAGCGGTGAAGTCAATTTCTGGCAGGCATGGTTAGCGGGCATTGTCGGTTGTCTGCTGGGCGACTGGATCTCGTACTGGCTGGGCTGGCGTTTCAAAGCCCCGTTGCACCGCTGGTCGTTTATGAAAAAGAACAAAGCGCTGCTGGATAAAACCGAACATGCACTGCATCAGCACAGCCTGTTCACCATTCTGGTGGGGCGTTTTGTCGGGCCGACGCGCCCGCTGGTGCCGATGGTGGCGGGGATGCTGGATCTGCCGGTCAGTAAATTCCTGCCGCCGAACATTCTCGGTTGCCTGCTGTGGCCTCCTTTTTACTTCCTGCCCGGCATTCTGGCGGGGGCGGCAATCGATATTCCTGCGGATATGCAAAGCGGCAATTTCAAATGGTTGCTGCTGCTGGCGGCGCTGCTGCTGTGGCTGGCGTTCTGGCTGTGCTGGCGTCTGTGGCGCTCGGGTAAGGCCGGGATCGATCGTTTAACCACTTACCTGCCGCGCCAGCGTTTACTCTGGCTGGGGCCGGGGATGATGGGCGCAGCGGCGATCGCCGTTTTCACGCTGATGGAACACCCGCTGATGCCGGTTTACCTCAACATTCTGGGCAAAGTGATCCGCGGTTACTGACCGCGAATGCCCAGCAACGCCGACACCGCCGGTTTGCCGCTCAGCAGGTCGGTGGTCTTCCCATCCCAGGCGATACGCCCATCGGCGATAACCAGCGAACGCTCAGCAATGCGCGCAGCGTCCTCAACGCTGTGCGAGACCATCAGCAACGTTAATTGCTGACGACGGCACACTTCCTGCACCAGGGCCAGCATCTCCTGGCGCAGCGCCGGATCGAGGGCGGAGAAGGGTTCGTCCAACAGCAGCAGCGGTTGTTCGCGCACCAGGCAACGGGCAAGCGCTACACGCTGACGCTGACCGCCGGAGAGCTGATCCGGCAGCCGATCCAGCAGCGTCTCAAGCCCCATTGTGGCGGCAATTGTGGCCAGTTTTTCCTGCTGATTGTGATTCAGTTTCAGCCCGGGGTTAAGCCCCAGACCGATGTTCTGGCGCACGGTCAGGTGGGTAAACAGGTTGTTTTCCTGAAACAGCATGGACACCGGGCGCTGTGACGGCGGTGTTGTCGTGTGTGTGACGCCCTCTATCATCAACGTGCCGCTGGCCGGGGTCAGAAACCCGGCAATCAGATTCAGTAGCGTACTTTTCCCTGCACCGCTGGGGCCGAGAACGGCAATGTGCTCTCCCCGTTCGACGGAGAGCGTGAAGCGCATCGGCAGATGCTGGTAAAGCCAGGTGACATCAATCAGTCTTAGCATGGCGGCCCGGAAGTTTTTCAATCACGGTGAATAATGCAAAACAGAGCAGCAGCAAAAGCAGTGCGGTGACGGCACCATCCTGGCTGCGGTAAGCGCCGATTTGCTGATACAGATAAAACGGTAAGGTGCGAAAGTCATCATTGCCAAACAGCGCCACAACGCCAAAATCGCCAATGGAGAGCACGCAGGCAAAGGCCAGCGCCTGCGCCAGCGGGCGTTTCAGCGCGGGCAGCTCCACCACCCGCAGGCGCTGAAAACCCAGCATGCCCAGCGACTGGCACAGCACGCTGTAACGCGCCGTCAAATCACGCATTGGGTTTTCCAGCACTTTTAGCGCGTAAGGGATCGCCATCAGCGCGTTGGTGAAGATCACGATGCCATCGGCAGAAGTGGGTACGCCGATGCTGCTGTTGAACAGCAAAAAGAAGCCGGTCGCCAGCACGATCCCCGGCATCGCCAGAATCAGCATTCCGCTCAACTCCATGGCTTGCCCGGCGATCCGCCGCTCACGCGCGCGGAGCTCGCGGCTACTCCACAGCAGCATCATGGTCAGCACAACACACAAAATCCCCGCAGCCAGCGCAATGCGCAGGGAAGTCCACACCGCCTGCCACAGTACCGGTTCAGACAGTACCCTGAGTAAGCTCAGGTTGAAGCCATCGACGATCACCGCCAGTAACGGAGGGAGCAGCAGTAACAGCGCCAGGACGATCAGTGTGCTATCGGCGATCCGGCTAAACAGCCGATCTTCCGGGTTACGCCAGCCCTGGATCTGATGGCTACCGACGGCAATCGCTTTGCTTAAACGTTGACTGAGCAGCACCAGGCCCAGGCAACAGAGCATCTGGATCAGCGCCAGCATCGCGGCGCGGGTGGGATCAAAGTCGAAACTTAATGCCTGATAGATAGCCAGCTCAATGGTGGTCGCCTGCGGCCCGCCGCCCAGCGACAACACCGTGGCAAAACTGGCGAAACAGAGCATAAAAATCAGCGCGGCAACCGCCGGTATCTGGCGGCGCAGCCATGGCCACTCCACAAAGCGGAAGAAGGACCAGCCGCGCATGCCCAGTTGTGCTGCCAACTGCCGCTGCTCACCGGGGATTTGCTCCAGCGACTGCAACAACAAACGCGAGGCCATCGGCAGGTTAAAGAAAATGTGGGCTAACAAAATGCCCTGCAAACCATACGGTGAGAAGGTCCATTCCAGCCCAAGCGCGTGGCAGAGCGTGGCAAGCCAGCCCTGACGACCATACACGCTGAGGATACCGAACACGGCGACCAGCACCGGCAGGATCAGCGTCATCGCGCACAGGCGCAGCAGTGCGAGTCGGCCAGGAAAGCGCCGTCGGTAGAGCGCACGGGCAAGGAAAATCGCCGGGGCGACCGAAAACAGGGCGGAGAGGAAGGCCTGCCAGAAGGAAAAACGCACCACATGCCACAAGTAGCTGTCCTGCAGGAACGCGGTGAGTCCGGTCGCCGGTGCGTTTTGCCAGAGTGCGAAAAATGCCGCCAGCGCCACCGCCACCATGAGGGTGGCGGCGGTGATGCCGGGGAGCAGCCAGCCTGCTATTAGCGGCTGACGGCGCGTTGCCATGCATTAATCCAACCCGCGCGCTGTGCGGCGACATCCTGCGGGCTATATTCGAGAGAGGTTTGTGGTTTCACCAGCGTTTCAAAACCGGCAGGCAACGTGACATTGCTCACCGGATACATCCAGTTGCCAGTGGGAATGGTGTTCTGGAAAGAGGGCGAAACCATAAATTTGAGGAATTTCCCGGCCAGTTCAGGCTGTTTGCTGGCGGCGGTGCGTGCGGCGACTTCTACCTGTAAATAGTGGCCTTCGCTGAAATTCGCCGCTGCATAGTTATCTTTTTTCTCTTCGATCAGATGGTAAGCCGGCGAGGTGGTGTAGCTCAGCACCAGGTCGCTTTCCCCTTTCAAAAACAGACCGTAGGCTTCGCTCCAGCCTTTGGTGACGGTGACCGTTTTCGCCGCCAGTTTCTGCCAGGCTTCCGGGGCTTTGTCGCCATAGACTTTTTGCATCCACAGCAGCAGACCCAGACCCGGCGTACTGGTGCGGGGATCTTCGTAAATGATGCGCCATTTTTGATCGCTTTCGACCAGCTCTTTCAGGCTTTTCGGCGGGTTTTTCAGCTTGTTTTTATCGTAAACAAAGGCGAACCAGCCATAGTCAAACGGGACAAATGTGTCGTTCTTCCAGCCGCCAGGTACGCTGATCGCATCAGTGGCGACGCCGCTTTTGGCGAACAGATTTGTCTGCGTTGCGGCTTCCAGCAGGTTGTTATCCAGCCCCAGCACCACGTCGGCTTTGCTGTTTTTACCCTCCATGCGCAGGCGGTTAAGCAGCGAAACGCCATCTTCCAGCGTCACGAATTTCAGTTCGCAGTTACAGTCGGCTTCAAAAGCTTTTTTGACCGCAGGACCTGGCCCCCACTCGGCGGCGAAGGAGTCGTAGGTGTACACGGTCAGTACAGGTTTGGCAAAAACAGGCGCTGCGATCAGCAGCAGGAATGGCAATGATTTTTTTAACACTTTGCACCTCAAAATGGGTGGCAAAGGATTTTGAGCAATAGCCTCAAATCCCTTCGCCGGCGTTATCCGGATCAGGTTCGACGGGTATTTTCTCAGCACACGCCATGGCGCAGCACCCCGTTGAGAACGCCGCTATTGTAATGATTTGGTAAAAAATGCGAAAGCCTTATGGATCCGGTGGCGCAAACCAGGCGGATTTAAAATCGAACCAGCCTAAGGTGTTCATACGCAGGCCGCGCATGGAACGCTGGCCCTGGATCATTAACCAGTGGTGAATCAGCGGCACAATGGCTTTGCTGGCCAGCAGTTGTTGCGACCAGATGGCAAGATTCATTTCCCCTTTGCGCCACTGTGCGGCATCTGCCTGCCAGTCACGCTGAATACAGTGTTGTACCAGTGGGACCTCATACAGGTTAGCAAACACCGAGAAATCCAGCGGCAGGGTAAAGTTGGCGCTGTTGAGCCAGATATCGCTGGCGGCGTCGCCGCGGTGCCACTCCTCGTAATCCACTTCCTGTACGATCAGTTTCACGCCTTGCTGCGCCAGTAAGGTGCTCATGGTGCGGGAGAGCGCTTCGTGCTCATTATGCTCGCGATAAAACGTCAGGGTCAGAGTTTCCAGTCCGGCGGGCTTCTCTCCACTGCCGGGGCGCGCATGGTGCCAGCGTGGCAGCAGGCCATACGCCGGGAACCAGTAACGTTGGTATTGTTCGTTGGCATGCCACAGCAAATTGGTCGGCGAGAGAATCTGACTGACCCATTCTCTGACTTCAGGGTTGGCACCACGGCTGGAGCGGGCGTCGAACAACAGGTAGTAGCAACCCTCTTCGAGGCGGCTCTCCACGGCTTTTTCACCGTCGGTCGGTCCCTCCAGCGTCAGGCCGCTGGTCGGTTCGTCGGCCAGGTCCGGTAATACCCAGACATTGACCTCATCGATCAGGGCGCGAAAGCCGAAGTAATCGTCAAAAGCATGGATCTTTAGCTGGTTGCTGGTATTCCGCGTGACGGTGTAAGGACCGGTGCCAATCGGTTGACTGGCGAAATTACCCAGTGTGTTCCACTCACGCGGCAGGATCATCGACGGAACATAGCCCATTAACCAGGGCAGCCAGTTATCCGGTTGCGTGAGATGAATATCCAGCGTCCACGGTGTAGGCGAGAGCACTTCGCGAATATGGGAGTACAGCGGCAGCGAGGTTGCGCGCTGGAGTGAGGCAATCACATCGCTCATGTCTAATTCACGGCCGTGGTGAAAATGGATGCCGGGACGTAAATAAAAGCGCCAGTGCAGAGGCGATATCGACTTCCAGTGGTGGGCAATATCCGCTTCCAGTTCCCCGTTTTCCTCATTTATACGCGTCAGCGCACTGAAGATTTGCCGCGCCATGTGGGTTTCGGAACGCCGCAAGGCTGTACCGGGCAGCAGGTTGCGCAGTGGCCGGTAATAGAGCACGCGCAGGATATGCCGACCGCTGCGAAAGCTGCGACCGAGATGAGAGACCAACATCTGGCGAACCGCGGTTTTATCCCCCACCAGTTGCACAAGCTGATCGATACGATCCTGCTCCAGCAGATCTTCGGCGCGCTGCTGTTGCAGCGCAAGGCCGGTATAGAGGAAGGTCAGGCGCGATCGCTTGCCGCGCCCGGCTTCGGCATCCCACGTTAGCCACCCGCGATCCTGCATGGTATTCAGCAGCGTACGCATGTGACGCCGCGAGCAACTGAGCAACTCCGCCAGCTCATTGAGCGTGGTTTCCTGGGATTTTCCATCGCAGCATTGCCACAGACGGATGAACTGTTGTTGCAGGCGACCGGACGACATAAAAGGGGAACTCCTGGCAGAAACTCAGCAATTTATTAATCCCTATATTAAGCCAATAATTCTCCGTGATGAAAGCGAGGAGGTGATTATGAAAGGATCATCCACACGGCGGTTTTATCTGGACTATTTTCTCGCCACGCAGGATGCATGCTGGCTCGCCTGTCAGAGCGCAAGGTCGCGCCTGAAAATGCTGGAAGAATTGATGCAGTGGGACGTGACAACGCCGATCCGGAAAGGCTGATTCGCGGCCATCATGTGTGACTGAGTATTAGGTGCTAATCGCCTGCGCCAGCAAAATCTTTTTTGCTGGCTTTTTTCATTTATTATTTCAACGCTTTTTTCGCCTTTGACAAGGAATTGCTCATGCTCTGGTTGATGACGATGGGACGCCGCCTGAACGGTGTGTACGTCGCTTTTATGATCGTCGCATTTATGATGGGAGTTGCCGGGGCTGTGCAGGCGCCGACGCTCAGTCTGTTTCTAAGCCGTGAAGTGGGTGCGGAGCCATTCTGGGTTGGACTCTTTTATACCGTCAATGCGATCGCCGGGATCCTGGTAAGTCTCTGGCTGGCAAAACGCTCCGACAGCCAGGGCGATCGCCGGAAATTGATCCTCTTTTGCTGCCTGATGGCAGTGGGCAATGCATTGCTCTTCGCGTTTAACCGCCATTATCTGACATTAATTACCTGCGGCGTATTGCTGGCCTCACTGGCCAATACCGCCATGCCGCAACTTTTTGCGCTGGCTCGTGAGTACGCAGACAGCTCCGCGCGGGAAGTGGTGATGTTCAGCTCGGTCATGCGTGCGCAACTTTCACTGGCCTGGGTCATTGGCCCGCCGCTGGCGTTTATGCTGGCGTTGAATTACGGCTTTACCGCTATGTTCACCATTGCCGCCGGGCTTTTTGTGATTAGCCTGGTGTTAATTGCTTTTTGGTTGCCCTCGGTCGCGCGTATTGCGCAGCCAGCCGATGTGGCGGTAACGCAGGTGGGTGGCTGGCGTGATAAGAACGTACGCATGTTGTTTATCGCCTCCACGCTGATGTGGACCTGCAACACCATGTACATCATTGATATGCCACTGTGGATAAGCCTTGAGCTTGGTCTGCCGGACAAGCTGGCCGGGATCCTGATGGGGACGGCAGCAGGGCTGGAGATCCCGGCGATGATCCTGGCCGGTTATGTGGTCAAACGCGTGGGCAAGCGGCGCATGATGGTGACTGCGGTCGCGGCGGGCGTACTGTTCTATGTGGGGTTAATGTTCTTTCATAGCCAGACGGCATTGCTGGTCTTGCAGCTGTTTAACGCGGTGTTTATTGGCATTGTTGCCGGGATTGGTATGTTGTGGTTTCAGGATCTGATGCCGGGGCGCGCAGGCTCGGCAACGACATTGTTCACCAACAGCATCTCTACCGGCGTCATCCTGGCGGGCGTTATCCAGGGCGTGCTGGCGCAAAGTTTTGGTCATGGCTCGGTGTATGCAGGGATTGCCGCGATTTCAGTGATGGCGCTGCTGCTGACCAGTCAGGTGAAAGATGTGTGAGTAGCTGGCAGGCCTGTGTATCCCGCAAACCGCCATCCGGCCATACACCGGATGGCGTTTCATTTAGCCCATAAAGGCAGGCTGTTTGTTTTCGTATGCGGCGATGGCGTCTTCGTGCTGCAACGTCAGGCCGATGCTGTCCAGACCGTTCAGCATGCAGTGGCGACGGAAGGCGTCAAGCGTGAAGCTGTAAGACTTGTCGCCTGCTTTTACCACCTGCGCTTCCAGGTCAACCTCAAACGTAATGCCCGGGTTGCTTTGCACCAGTTTGAATAATGTATCCACCTCTTCATCGCTCAGCGTAACCGGCAGCAACTGGTTGTTGAAGCTATTGCCATAGAAGATGTCGGCAAAGCTCGGGGCGATAACAACCTTAAAACCGTAGTCGGTCAGCGCCCACGGTGCGTGTTCACGCGAGGAGCCGCAACCAAAGTTTTCGCGCGCCAGTAAAATCGATGCGCCTTTGTATTGCGGAAAATTCAGCACGAACTCCGGGTTCGGCTGCTGGCCCTGATCATCGAGAAAACGCCAGTCGTTGAACAGATGCGCGCCAAACCCCGTACGCGTGACCTTCTGCAAAAACTGCTTCGGGATAATAGCGTCGGTGTCGACGTTAGCGGCATCCAGCGGAACAACCAGGCCGGTATGTTGGGTAAATTTCTCTGCCATGGTGGTCTCCTTATTGCTGCAGGCTGCGAATATCAGCGAAATGGCCGGTGACAGCTGCGGCAGCAGCCATGGCCGGGCTGACCAGGTGCGTGCGTCCGCCGCGGCCCTGGCGGCCTTCAAAGTTACGGTTACTGGTGGATGCGCAACGCTCGCCAGGGTTCAGGCGGTCATTGTTCATCGCCAGGCACATAGAGCAGCCCGGCAAACGCCATTCAAAACCGGCTTCGATAAAGATCTTATCCAGGCCTTCTGCTTCTGCCTGTGCTTTCACCGGGCCGGAGCCAGGAACTACCAGAGCCTGAACGCCCGGTGCGACTTTGCGCCCTTTGGCGATTTCTGCCGCCGCCCGCAAATCTTCAATGCGTGAGTTGGTACAGGAGCCGATAAAGACTTTATCGATCGCCACGTCGGTCAGCGGAACGCCGGGTTTGAGGCCCATATAGGCCAGCGCTTTTTCTGCGGAGGCGCGCTCTACCGGATCGGCAAAGGAGGCCGGATCGGGGATCGTGTCGGTCACGGAGATAACCTGACCCGGGTTGGTGCCCCAGGTCACTTGCGGCGCAATCTCTTCCGCCTGCAGCGTCACCACGGTGTCGAAGACCGCGCCTTCGTCGGTCTTCAGGGTTTTCCAGTACGCAACGGCGTCGTCAAAATCTTTACCCTTCGGCGCGTGCAAACGACCCTTCACATAGTTGAACGTGGTTTCATCCGGTGCGACCAGACCTGCTTTTGCGCCCATCTCAATGGCCATGTTGCACAGCGTCATCCGGCCTTCCATGCTCAGGGCGCGGATCGCCTCGCCGCAGAACTCCACCACATGCCCGGTACCGCCTGCGCTGCCGGTTTTACCGATAATCGCCAGCACGATATCTTTGGCGGTGATACCCGGCGCGGCTTTGCCTTTTACTTCTATTTTCATGGTCTTCGCGCGGCCCTGTTTCAGGGTTTGCGTTGCCAGTACGTGTTCAACTTCAGATGTCCCGATGCCGAAGGCCAGCGCGCCAAACGCGCCGTGCGTTGCGGTATGAGAGTCGCCACACACAATGGTCATGCCTGGCAGGGTAATGCCCTGTTCCGGCCCCATCACGTGGACGATGCCCTGATAAGGATGGTTCAGGTCATACAGTTCAACACCGAACTCGTTACAGTTTTTGATCAGCTCCTGCATCTGGATGCGCGCCATCTCGCCGGAGGCGTTGATGTCTTTGGTCTGCGTGGAGACGTTGTGATCCATGGTGGCAAAGGTTTTACCCGGCTGACGAACCGGGCGGTGATGCGCGCGCAGGCCATCAAAAGCCTGCGGTGACGTCACTTCATGCACCAGATGCCTGTCGATATACAACAGCGGGGTTTCATTTGGCGCTTCATAGACCACGTGGGCGTCAAACAATTTTTCATACAAGCTCTTGGCCATGATCATACCCCTTCAGCGACATAGCGGGCGATGATGTCGCCCATCTCATCGGTACTAACGGCGGCAGCGCCGCGGGCTAAATCGCCGGTGCGTACGCCTTCCTCTAAAGCACGGTTGATGGCGCTTTCGATAGCGGAAGCAGCATCGTCAGCGTCCAGGCTATAGCGCAGTAACAACGCCAGCGACAGGATCTGTGCAATCGGGTTAGCAATATTTTTACCGGCGATATCCGGCGCTGAGCCGCCAGCCGGTTCATACAGACCAAACCCTTGCTCGTTCAGACTGGCTGAAGGCAGCATACCCATGGAGCCCGTGATCATGGCGCATTCATCAGACAGAATGTCGCCAAACAGGTTTGAACACAGCAGCACATCGAACTGGGACGGATCTTTAATCAACTGCATGGTGGCGTTGTCGATATACATATGAGCCAGTTCAACATCAGGGTATTCCGGCGCGATTTCATTGACGATTTCACGCCATAACAACGAGGTCTGCAGGACGTTAGCTTTGTCGATAGAGTGCACTTTTTTACGGCGCTTACGTGCCGATTCAAAGGCGATACGTGCGATGCGCTCGATCTCAAAACGGTGATACACCTCGGTATCAAACGCTTTCTCGTGCTGACCTGTCCCTTCGCGCCCTTTTGGCTGACCGAAGTAGATACCACCGGTTAATTCACGCACGCACAGAATATCGAAGCCATTTGCTGCGATGTCTTCGCGCAGCGGGCAAAATGCTTCCAGACCCTGGTACAGCCTGGCCGGACGCAGGTTGCTGAACAATTTAAAGTGCTTACGCAACGGCAGCAGCGCACCGCGCTCCGGTTGCTGTGCCGGGGGCAAATTTTCCCATTTCGGACCGCCAACGGAGCCAAACAGAATGGCATCAGCCTGCTCGCAGCCTTCAACCGTTGCCTGTGGCAACGGGTTCCCGTGGCGGTCAATTGCAATGCCGCCCACGTCATAATGGCTGGTGGTAATGTGCATGCCAAAACGGCTACGCACGGCTTCCAGTACTTTCAGGGCTTGCGCCATGACTTCCGGGCCAATGCCATCGCCCGGCAACACAGCAATATGGTAATTCTTCGACATCACACGGTTTCCTTGTTGTTCTCTTTGTTCTGAGCTTTGCGTTGCAATTCTTGTTCAACTTCGGCAGCGCGCCAGATACTGTTCAGCACGTGCACCATGGCTTTGGCGGAGGATTCGACAATGTCGGTCGCCAGACCGACGCCATGGAAACGACGGCCGTTATAGTTCACCACGATATCCACCTGGCCCAGCGCGTCTTTGCCGTGGCCTTTGGCGCTCAAGCCGTATTTCACCAGTTCAATGTCGTATTCGGTGACACGGTTAATGGCCTGATAGATAGCATCGACCGGACCGTTGCCGTTGGCAGCTTCCGTTTTGATTTCGTCTCCACAGGCCAGTTTCACCGAGGCAGTGGCGATATCGTTGGAACCCGACTGCACGTTGAAATAGTCCAGACGGAAATGTTCTGGCTCTTCCTGCTGTTTGTTAATGAACGCCAGGGCTTCCAAATCGTAATCAAAGACCTGGCCCTTTTTATCCGCCAGTTTCAGGAAGGCGTCGTACAGGTTATCCAGGTTGTAATCGGCTTCTTTGTAGCCCATCTCTTCCATGCGGTGTTTAACTGCCGCGCGACCTGAACGGGAGGTCAGGTTCAGCTGTACCTGGTTCAGACCGATGGATTCCGGGGTCATGATTTCGTAGTTTTCACGGTTTTTCAGCACGCCATCCTGGTGAATACCGGAGGAGTGGGCGAAAGCGCCGGTGCCGACAATCGCTTTGTTCGCCGGGATCGGCATGTTGCAGATTTGACTGACCGTCTGGCTGGTGCGCCAGATTTCATTGTGATTAATGCGGGTATGCACATTCATAATGTCTTTGCGCACTTTAATCGCCATGATCACTTCTTCCAGTGAACAGTTACCGGCACGTTCGCCGATACCGTTCATTGCGCCTTCAACCTGGCGTGCACCCGCATGCACTGCAGCGATGGCGTTGCCTACGGCTAAACCTAAGTCATCATGGGTGTGAACGGAGATAATCGCTTTATCAATATTCGGCACGTGCTCATACAGGCCGGAAATGATGTTGGCGAATTCAAAAGGCATGGTGTAACCGACGGTGTCCGGAATATTGATGGTTTTTGCCCCTGCGTTGATCGCTGCTTCCACAACGCGCGCCAGATCGGCAATCGGCGTGCGGCCCGCGTCTTCACAGGAGAACTCAACATCGTCGGTATAATTGCGTGCGCGTTTTACCATGTAGATTGCACGTTCAATCACTTCATCCAGCGTGCTGCGCAACTTGGTGGCGATATGCATGGGCGAGGTGGCGATAAACGTGTGAATACGAAATGCTTCTGCCACTTTTAACGATTCTGCTGCGACGTCGATATCTTTTTCCACGCAGCGGGCGAGGGCGCAAACCCGGCTATTTTTCACTTGGCGCGCAATAGTCTGTACGGATTCAAAATCACCCGGGGACGAAACCGGGAAACCGACTTCCATCACATCGACACCCATACGTTCCAGCGCCAGGGCGATTTGCAGCTTCTCTTTCACGCTCAGGCTTGCCTGTAACGCCTGTTCACCATCGCGTAATGTGGTATCGAAAATAACGACTTGCTGGCTCATGGTTTAGGTCCTTTTTTCTCTTAGGTCGCCTCGCTACGAGCATAAAAAAACCCGCGCCAAGGCGCGGGTTCTTAGTCTTAAACTGGAAGACGATTCAACTCTGAATGTCGCCCACCGGTCTACCGCGCACGAGAGATGCGTTTAGTAGTAGTAGACCAGCGAAACCGACGTTGCGAATCATGAATCATGCTCCAGATGAATGCGATATGCTTTTAGTGGTACTGGATACGCCGGGAAATGTCAACCCTTGTCCCTGAAAATGGCCCGCTGCAGGTTCGAATTATTTTGTCGCCGGTTAGTCAATTATTCTGCGTGTAAAAAGAAAAGCAAAATTACTGGTTGTATGTTAACGCCGGTTTTATTGTCATTATCGGATTGACATAATCCACGGAGCCGCAGACATAGGACTTCCCGAGATGAAAGGGTGGCGTGCGACATAATATTGGTTTAACTTAAATAACCATCAATAAAATTACTATTATTTATTGTGTGTAAAATATAGACTTATTGAGTTTTTTGGAGGGTGGCTACGGGATGTCAATAATTCAGATGTGTTAACTTTTTTTCGGTATAGGTAATGCTGTTGCTTTTTTTATTTTTTTTCTACCGTTTGTTATCGGGCTTTATATAATCCTAATTTACCGTGGCTCACTTCTAATAATGCTATATGCATGATAAATCATCTTCCTGAATATTATTATTATACAAGCGAAGGGAGATTATCATGACGACAGCATGCAGCACTCCGGGGAAAGTCGTTGATAACCATAGTATTAATGAGGTCGGAAAGCCACAATTACGTTCCGTGGACCTGAATTTACTCACCGTATTTGATGCGGTCATGCAAGAACAAAACATCACCCGCGCGGCGCATTCGCTCGGTATGTCACAGCCAGCGGTCAGTAATGCCGTTGCACGGCTTAAGTTAATGTTTAATGACGAGCTTTTTGTTCGTTATGGCCGGGGGATCCAGCCGACTACGCGCGCATTTCAGCTTTTTGGCTCTATTCGTCAGGCGTTGCAATTAGTGCAAAATGAGTTACCTGGTTCCGGTTTTGAACCGGTGACCAGCGAACGCGTGTTTAATCTTTGTGTCTGCAGCCCACTTGATAATTTTTTAACATCGATAATTTACAACAATGTTGAAAAACTCGCCCCACATATTCATTTGGTGTTTAAATCTGCGCTTAATCACAATACTGAACATCAATTGCGTTACCAGGAAGTTGAGTTTGTGGTCGGCTACGAAGAATTTCGTCGCCCGGAGTTTTCCTGCGTACCGCTTTTTAAAGATGACATGGTGCTGGTTGTCAGTAAAAAGCATCCGCGAATTGATGCGCTCATCACAGAAGCGGACGTTTTTAATGAGCAGCACGCGGTCGTTTCCCTGGAACGCTATGCTTCCTTTAGCCAGCCCTGGTACGACACGCCCGATAAGCAAAGCCGCATTGCCTATCAAGGGATGGCGCTGACCAGCGTGTTAAACGTGATTTCACAAACCCACCTGGTGGCCATTGCGCCGCGTTGGCTGGTGGATGAATTTGCTGCGAGTCTGGAGTTACAGGCGCTTCCTCTGCCTTTGCGACTGAAAAGCCGAACGTGCTATCTCTCCTGGCATGAGGCGGCAGGGCGTGACAAAGGCCACCAGTGGATGGAAGAGGTGTTGGTCTCTGTCTGCCGTCGCTAACACGCCATCAATAAACCAGGCTTCAAACGCCTGGTTTATTCTGCATTGATTTTCACTGCCAGTATTTTGTCCTGATTTTCGTCTGTAGTGGCGTCGGCGCTCGCGTTAAAAATGCATGAATTACTGAACATCCTGCGGTTCGGATGATGAATGGTCATCGTCTTTGCTTATTACAGATGTTTCCACCAATTCTGGTTTGTGGACTTCGTTTTTCCTCTTTTCCGGCGGGTGGACGGCGGCGGTTTGCTCATTGCCTGCCAGATTTTGAGCGGTTATGGTAACTGCCATTCATAATCAGAAGGCAGGGACTTCCTGTTCTGTACAGTGCGACAGTGCGGAAATGATTTTCGCTGTCAATCGACAAACGAAAGCCTGGAGGCAAACCATGGAGATGTTGTCTGGAGCCGAGATGGTCGTCCGATCGCTTATCGATCAAGGCGTCAAGAAGGTGTTCGGTTATCCCGGAGGCGCGGTCCTCGATATCTACGATGCCCTGCATACTGTAGGCGGTATTGAACATGTGTTAGTACGCCATGAACAGGCCGCGGTGCACATGGCTGACGGGCTGGCGCGAGCAACGGGTGAAGTCGGTGTGGTGCTGGTGACTTCCGGTCCGGGGGCGACAAACGCCATCACCGGCATTGCCACGGCGTATATGGATTCGATTCCGCTGGTGGTGCTTTCCGGGCAGGTGGCGACCTCTTTAATTGGCTATGACGCTTTCCAGGAGTGCGACATGGTGGGGATTTCCCGCCCGGTGGTGAAGCACAGTTTCCTGGTTAAGCAAACCGAAGATATTCCCGGCGTATTAAAGAAAGCGTTCTGGCTGGCGGCCAGCGGGCGGCCAGGGCCTGTGGTGGTCGATCTGCCGAAAGACATCATGAACCCGGCTAACAAGCTGCCTTATGTCTGGCCGGAGTCGGTCAGCATGCGTTCCTATAACCCCACGATGCAGGGGCACAAAGGGCAAATCAAACGTGCCCTGCAAACGCTGAGCGCAGCCAAAAAGCCGGTTATCTATGTTGGTGGTGGCGCGATTAATTCCGCCTGTGAAACTCAACTGCGCCAGCTTGCGGAAAAGCTCAATTTACCGGTGGTATCGTCTTTGATGGGGCTGGGCGCTTTCCCGGCGTCGCACCGTCAGGCGCTTGGCATGCTGGGTATGCACGGCACCTATGAAGCTAATATGACCATGCACAACGCCGATGTCATTTTTGCGGTAGGCGTGCGTTTTGACGATCGCACCACTAATAACCTGGCAAAATACTGTCCGGAAGCCACGGTGCTGCATATTGATATCGATCCGACGTCTATCTCTAAAACGGTGCAGGCGGATGTGCCTATCGTGGGCGATGCGCGGCTGGTGCTGGAGCAAATGCTGGAGTTGCTGGAGCAAGAGGCGTATCCGCAATCGCCAGATGATATCCGCGACTGGTGGCTGCGCATCGATCAGTGGCGTGCGCGACAGTGCCTGAAATATGACACGCAAAGTGAGAGCATCAAACCGCAGGCGGTGATCGAAACCATCTGGCGTTTAACCCATGGCGATGCGTATGTCACGTCCGATGTCGGGCAACACCAAATGTTTGCGGCGCTCTATTATCGTTTTGATAAGCCGCGACGCTGGATCAACTCCGGTGGGCTGGGCACCATGGGCTTTGGTTTGCCTGCGGCGCTTGGCGTAAAAATGGCCTTCCCGGATGAGATGGTCATCTGTGTCACCGGGGACGGCAGTATCCAGATGAATATTCAGGAGCTTTCTACGGCGCTGCAATATGAGTTGCCGGTGCTGGTGCTGAATCTGAACAACCGTTATCTGGGGATGGTGAAGCAGTGGCAGGATATGATCTATTCCGGTCGCCATTCGCAATCTTACATGCAGTCGCTACCGGATTTTGCCCGCCTGGCGGAAGCGTATGGTCACGTAGGTATCAATATTACGCGTCCGGAAGAGCTGGAACAGAAGCTCGCGCAAGCGCTGGAGCAGGTGAAAAATAATCGCCTGGTGTTTGTTGATGTTACCGTTGACGGTAGTGAACACGTTTATCCGATGCAGATCCGCGGCGGCGGCATGGATGAGATGTGGTTAAGCAAAACGGAGAGGACCTGATTATGCGGCGGATACTGTCTGTCTTACTGGAAAATGAGTCGGGTGCGTTATCGCGCGTGATTGGTCTGTTCTCACAGCGTGGCTATAACATTGAAAGCCTGACGGTTGCGCCCACTGACGATCCCACATTGTCGCGCATGACGATCCAGACCGTCGGCGATCAGAAAGTGCTGGAGCAAATTGAAAAGCAACTGCATAAACTGGTCGATGTCCTGCGCGTGAATGAGCTGGGGCAGGGGGCGTATGTTGAGCGTGAGATTATGCTGGTGAAGATCCAGGCCAGCGGCTACGGACGCGAAGAAGTGAAGCGCAATGCAGAGATCTTTCGCGGTCAGATCATTGATGTTACCCCGTCTATTTATACGGTTCAGCTTGCCGGCACCAGCGATAAGCTGGACGCATTTTTAGCTACCATTCGTGACGTAGCTAAAATCGTTGAAGTTGCCCGCTCCGGCGTCGTGGGGTTGTCACGCGGTGATAAAATCATGCGCTAAGCGTGATTAGTCTGCAGCATCTGAAGGCCTGACATCTGGTGTCGGGCCTTTTTTTTTGCGAAATCAGATGGAACCAGAGACGAAAGCGGTTGCCGCAGTGCCTATTCTGCGCTTAGATGTTATGGAAATTAGCCTATATCCCTAAAAAGGTTATGGAGTGCATTATTTTAAGGGGCAATTGTGAAACTGGATGAAATCGCCCGGCTAGCCGGCGTCTCACGAACCACGGCAAGCTACGTCATCAATGGTAAGGCGAAGCAATATCGTGTCAGCGACAAAACCGTTGAAAAAGTCATGGCTGTCGTTCGTGAGCATAACTACCACCCGAATGCGGTAGCGGCTGGGTTGCGAGCAGGACGTACTCGCTCTATTGGGCTGGTTATCCCCGATCTCGAAAACACGAGTTACACGCGTATTGCTAACTATCTGGAACGGCAGGCGCGTCAGCGCGGTTATCAGTTGCTGATTGCCTGTTCAGAAGATCAACCAGATAACGAAATGCGCTGTATTGAACATCTCTTGCAGCGCCAGGTGGATGCCATCATCGTCTCCACTTCGTTGCCGCCGGAGCATCCGTTCTATCAGCGCTGGGCAAATGACTCCTTCCCGATTGTCGCACTGGATCGTGCGCTGGATCGTGAACACTTCACCAGCGTTGTCGGTGCCGATCAGGACGATTCAGAAATGCTGGCGGCGGAACTGCGTAAATTCCCGGCTGAACGTGTGCTGTACATGGGGGCGCTGCCGGAGCTCTCGGTAAGTTTCCTGCGTGAGCAAGGGTTCCGCACCGCCTGGAAAGACGATCCGCGCGAGGTGCAGTATCTCTATGCCAATAGCTACGAGCGAGAAGCCGCTGCTCAGCTGTTCGAAAAATGGCTGGAAACAAACCCAATGCCGCAGGCGCTGTTTATCACTTCGTTTGCATTATTGCAGGGTGTGCTGGACGTGACCTTGCGCCGCGACGGTAAACTGCCGTCTGATTTGGCCATTGCGACGTTTGGCGATCACGAACTGCTAGATTTCCTGCAATGCCCGGTGTTGGCTGTTGCGCAGCGTCATCGTGATGTGGCAGAGCGTGTGCTGGAAATCGTGCTGGCAAGCCTCGACGAGCCGCGTAAACCGAAAGCGGGTCTGAGCCGCATCCGCCGCAATCTCTACCGCCGCGGGATATTAAGTCGCGTTTAACCACCGGCATTAAAGGCAGCGGCAGCTGCCTTTTTTGTTTTTGCCTCTGTCTTTAATCAATTTATTGCACTTTATCCACCTAAGATAAATCCTTATTTTTTATCAGGTGGTTTTTTTTATTTATTCAGGTTGTTTCTTTAAATCCAATTTTTATGAGTTATTGAGAAGTAACTGAACATGATTTCTGTATTAAATTGTTACATCTGAAAAATGGGCGCAATTGCCGAATTAACAACCATTTCTGGCATGGGGGTTTTGTCATCGCTCATCCGCCGCCGCGCTAAGTGCAGCCTGACGTAACTGGCACTGTTCAGGGGCGTCAATATGTCTTAAAATGCCGCCCGCGTCGCAAACTGACACTTTATATTTCGCGCGCAGAAATTGAATGGTTTTAAACGCCGGTGCGCATATTCTGTTTTTTTTCTTGCAAATATTCATGACGTTAATTTGCCTCGTAAGCTGAGCAGTAATTCACCAACGCAGATATTCACTGCGAATAAGGGATCTTTTACTCTGGTTAGCCTTTGCGCTGGCTTGACAAGCTTTTCCTCCGCTCCGTAAACTCCCTTGGTGGGATTTTGTGGGATAAAGTGGTGAAAAAGATCACCCGGGGGTGAATCGGACATGTTCCGTGGCGCGACGTTAGTCAATCTCGACAGCAAAGGGCGGTTATCCGTTCCGACCCGTTATCGGGATTTGCTGCAGGAGAATGCTTCCGGTCAGATGGTGTGCACCATTGACATCCGTCACGCATGCCTGCTGCTTTACCCTCTGCCCGAATGGGAAATTATCGAGCAAAAATTGTCGCGTCTGTCGAGCATGAATCCGCTCGAGCGGCGCGTACAACGTTTATTGCTGGGACACGCCAGCGAGTGCCAGATGGATAGCGCCGGGCGTTTATTGATCGCACCTGTTTTGCGGCAACACGCCGGGCTGACCAAAGAAGTGATGCTGGTCGGGCAGTTCAATAAATTTGAGCTGTGGGACGAAACGACCTGGTATCAACAGGTCAAGGAAGATATCGACGCTGAGCAATCTGGTTCCGAAGCGCTTTCGGATCGATTGCAGGATTTGTCTCTGTAAAGATGATGGAAAATTTTAAACACACGACGGTGCTGCTGGATGAGGCCGTTAATGGCCTGAATATTCGTCCGGATGGCATTTACATCGATGGCACTTTTGGTCGCGGTGGTCACTCGCGCCTGATCCTCTCCCGTTTGGGAGCGGCAGGACGCTTGCTGGCGATCGATCGCGATCCGCAGGCGATTGCTGTAGCTCAAACCATTGATGATCCCCGCTTCTCCATCATTCATGGACCTTTCTCTGCGCTTGCTGATTATGTCAGCGAGCGTGAACTTGTTGGCAAGATCGACGGAATTCTTCTCGATCTTGGCGTTTCTTCACCGCAACTCGACGATCCTGAACGCGGTTTTTCCTTTATGCGTGATGGGCCGCTGGACATGCGTATGGATCCTACGCGTGGCCAGTCCGCCGCCGAATGGCTGCAAACCGCTGAAGAAGCCGACATTGCCTGGGTGCTGAAAACCTTTGGCGAAGAGCGTTTTGCCAAACGTATTGCCCGCGCCATTGTTGAGCGTAACCGCGTTGACCCGATGACCCGCACAAAAGCGCTGGCGGAAGTGGTTGCGGCGGCGACACCGGTGAAAGACAAGTTCAAACATCCCGCGACCCGTACCTTCCAGGCGGTGCGCATTTGGGTGAACAGTGAACTGGAGGAGATCGAGCAGGCGCTAAAAAACTCGCTCGGCGTGCTGGCCCCGGGAGGGCGGCTTTCGATTATCAGCTTCCATTCGCTGGAAGACCGGATTGTAAAACGCTTTATGCGTGAGCAAAGCCGGGGCCCGCAGGTTCCTGCCGGGTTGCCGATGACCGAAGAGCAACTCAGGAAACTGGGTGGCCGTCAGTTGCGAGCATTAGGAAAGTTGATGCCGGGTGAAGAAGAAGTGGCTGAAAACCCACGTGCCCGTAGTTCAGTTCTGCGTATTGCAGAGAGGACGAACGCATGATCGGCAGAGTGACAGAGACCCTGAGCAAAATGAAAGGATCGTTAGGAAGCAACGAGCGCCATGCTTTGCCTGGCGTGATCGGCGACGATCTTTTGCGATTTGGGAAACTGCCACTCTGTCTGTTCATTTGCATCATCATGACGGCGGTGACGGTGGTGACCACCTCTCACCACACGCGCTTATTAACCGCGCAGCGCGAGCAGATGGTTCTCGAACGCGATGCGCTGGATATCGAGTGGCGCAACCTGATCCTGGAAGAGAATGCGCTTGGCGATCATAGCCGGGTTGAGCGGATCGCGACGGAAAAGCTGCAAATGCAGCATGTCGATCCTTCCCAGGAAAATATCGTAGTACAGAAATAGTGACGAATAAGGAATCACGCGACGCATGAAAGCAGCGGCGAAGACGCTTAAACCGAAACGCCAGGAAGAACAGGCCAACTTTGTGAGTTGGCGTTTTGCGTTGCTTTGCGGTTGCATTTTACTGGCGCTGGGATTCCTGCTTTGCCGGGTCGCGTATTTGCAAATCGTCAACCCGGATATGCTGGTGCGTGAAGGGGACATGCGTTCCCTGCGCGTTCAGGAAGTCGCGACATCGCGCGGGATGATTACCGATCGTTCCGGTCGTCCGCTGGCGGTAAGTGTGCCAGTGAAAGCCATTTGGGCCGATCCGAAAGAATTGCATGATGCAGGCGGCGTTACGCTGGATAACCGCTGGAAAGCACTTTCCGACGCGCTGAACATGCCGCTCGATCAACTCGCTGCGCGCATTAACGCCAACCCCAAAATGCGTTTTATCTATCTGGCCCGCCAGGTCAACCCGGATCTGGGCGACTACATCAAAAAACTCAAGCTTCCGGGCATCCACCTGCGAGAAGAGTCTCGCCGTTACTACCCGTCCGGGGAAGTGACTGCTCACCTCATTGGCTTTACCAACGTTGACAGCCAGGGGATTGAAGGGGTCGAGAAAAGTTTTGATAAGTGGCTCACCGGGCAACCCGGCGAGCGCGTTGTGCGTAAAGACCGCTATGGTCGCGTTATCGAAGATATTTCCTCAACGGACAGCCAGGCTGCGCATAACCTTGCGCTGAGCATCGATGAGCGCCTGCAGGCGCTGGTCTACCGTGAACTGAATAACGCGGTGGCATTTAACAAGGCAGAGTCCGGTAGTGCGGTGTTGGTGGATGTGAACACCGGCGAAGTGCTGGCGATGGCGAACAGCCCCTCGTACAACCCGAATAACTTCACCGGTACGGCGCAGGATGCCATGCGTAACCGCGCTATCACCGACGTCTTCGAACCGGGCTCCACCGTTAAACCTATGGTGGTGATGACCGCGTTGCAGCGCGGCGTTGTAAACCCTAACACGGTGTTAAATACCGTGCCTTATCGTATTAACGGCCATGAAATCAAAGACGTGGCGCGCTACAGCGAGTTAACCCTCACCGGGGTGCTACAGAAGTCGAGTAACGTTGGTGTGTCAAAACTGGCGTTAGCGATGCCCTCCTCAGCGTTAGTAGATACTTACTCACGTTTTGGACTGGGAAAAACGACCAATTTGGGGATGGTCGGGGAACGCAGTGGCTTATTTCCTCAAAAACAACGGTGGTCTGACATAGAGAGGGCCACCTTCTCTTTCGGCTACGGGCTAATGGTAACGCCGTTACAGTTAGCGCGTGTCTACGCAACGATTGGCAGTTATGGCATCTATCGCCCGCTGTCGATTACCAAAGTTGACCCGCCCGTGCCGGGCGAACGCGTCTTTGCCGAGCCTATCGTGCGCACCGTGGTGCACATGATGGAGAGCGTTGCGCTGCCAGGCGGCGGCGGGGTGAAGGCCGCCATCAAAGGGTATCGCATCGCTATCAAGACCGGTACAGCCAAAAAAGTCGGTCCGGACGGTCGCTATATCAATAAATACATTGCTTACACCGCTGGCGTCGCGCCTGCCAGCCGCCCGCGCTTTGCGCTGGTGGTGGTCATTAACGATCCGCAAGCGGGTAAATACTACGGTGGCGCCGTGTCTGCGCCGGTCTTTGGTGCCATCATGGGCGGCGTTCTGCGCACCATGAACATTGAGCCGGATGCGCTGACCACGGGCGAGAAAAGTGAGTTTGTAATTAATCAAGGCGAGGGAACAGGTGGCAGATCGTAATTTGCGCGACCTTCTCGCTCCGTGGGTGCCAGGTGCGCCGGAGCGAGCACTGCGGGAGATGACGCTCGACAGCCGTGTGGCTGCATCGGGCGATCTCTTTGTGGCGGTGGTCGGTCATCAGGCGGACGGGCGTCGTTATATCCCGCAGGCGATTGCGCAAGGTGTTGCTGCCATTATTGCTGAAGCGAAAGACGAAGCAAATGACGGTGAAATTCGTGAAATGCACGGCGTTCCGGTCATTTATCTCAGCCAGTTAAATGAGCGTCTTTCTGCGCTGGCGGGCCGTTTTTACGGTGAGCCTTCTGAACAATTACGCCTGATTGGCATAACCGGCACCAACGGTAAAACCACCACCACGCAATTGCTGGCGCAATGGAGCCAGTTACTGGGCGAAACCAGCGCGGTGATGGGGACCGTCGGTAACGGTTTGTTGGGCAAAGTGAGCCCGACGGAAAACACCACCGGTTCAGCGGTGGATGTGCAGCATGTGATTGCCAGCCTCGCGAAGCAAGGGGCAACGCTTGCTGCGATGGAAGTCTCATCACACGGTTTGGTGCAGCATCGCGTTGCCGCACTGAAATTTGTCGCCTCCGTGTTTACCAATTTAAGCCGCGATCACCTCGATTATCACGGGGATATGACGCAGTACGAAGCGGCGAAATGGCTGCTGTTTTCCTCGCACCACTATGGTCAGGCGATCGTCAACGCCGATGACGAAGTGGGGCGCCGCTGGCTGGCGAATCTGCCGGATGCGGTCGCGGTATCGATGGAAGATCATATCAACCCGAACTGCCATGGCCGCTGGTTGAAAGCCGTGGCGGTGGATTATCACGACAGTGGCGCCACGATCCGCTTTGACTCCTCATGGGGTGAAGGCGAAATTGAAAGCCGTCTGATGGGCGCATTTAACGTCAGCAATCTGCTGCTGGCGCTGGCAACGCTGCTGGCGTTGGGTTATCCGCTCAGTGAATTGCTGAAAACCGCGTCCCAACTGCAGCCGGTTTGCGGGCGTATGGAAGTGTTCAGCGCGCCGGGTAAACCGACGGTTGTCGTTGACTATGCCCATACGCCGGATGCGCTGGAAAAAGCTCTGCAGGCGGCGCGTCTGCACTGTACCGGCAAACTGTGGTGCGTGTTTGGCTGTGGCGGCGATCGCGATAAAGGCAAACGTCCGCTGATGGGCGCCATTGCTGAACAATTCTCGGATGTGCCCGTGGTGACGGATGACAACCCGCGCACAGAAGAGCCGCGCGCGATTATCAATGACATTCTTGCCGGGATGCTGGACGCCGGTCGTGCCCATGTGGTGGAAGGCCGCGCAGAAGCGGTGACCAATACCATCATGCAGGCCAAAGAGAACGACGTGGTGTTGCTGGCTGGTAAGGGCCACGAAGATTACCAGATTGTCGGTACGCGCCGTCTTGATTATTCCGACCGCGTGACGGCCGCGCGTTTGCTGGGGGTGGTGGCATGATTAGCGTAACGCTTGGCCAACTCACCGGTATTCTGCAGGGGGAATTACACGGTCAGGATGTCACTGTTGATGCGGTGACCAGCGATACCCGCAAATTAACGCCGGGTTGCCTGTTCGTGGCGCTGAAAGGCGAACGTTTCGATGCTCATGACTTTGCTGATAAAGCCAAAGAGGGCGGTGCGGGCGCGCTGCTGGTCAGCCGGAAACTGGATACCGACCTGCCGCAACTGGTGGTGAAGGATACCCGACTGGCGTTTGGCGAACTGGCTGCATGGGTTCGTCAGCAGGTTCCGGCTCGCGTCGTCGCGCTGACAGGATCTTCCGGCAAGACCTCGGTAAAAGAGATGACCGCCGCCATCCTCAGCGAGTGCGGGAATACCCTCTATACCGCAGGTAACCTCAACAACGATATCGGCGTGCCGATGACGCTGTTGCGTTTGACCAAAGCGCATCAGTACGCGGTGATTGAACTGGGGGCTAACCATCAGGGCGAAATCGCCTGGACCGTGGGACTGACCCGTCCGGAAGCCGCGCTGGTGAATAACCTGGCGGCGGCGCACCTGGAAGGTTTTGGTTCGCTGGCGGGGGTGGCAAAGGCCAAAGGTGAAATCTACACCGGGCTGCCGGACAACGGCATCGCCATTATGAATGCCGATAACAATGACTGGCTGAACTGGCAGAGCATCATCAGTGATCGCAAAGTCTGGCGCTTCTCGCCGAATGCGGCGAACAGTGATTTTACCGCTACCAACATTCATGTGACCTCGCACGGTACAGAGTTCACGTTACAAACGCCGGGCGGCAGCATTGATGTCACGCTGCCGTTGCCGGGCCGCCACAATATTGCCAATGCGCTGGCGGCGACCGCGCTGGCGATGGCGGTTGGCGCAAGCCTGGATGCAGTGAAGAAAGGTCTGGCGAATCTGAAAGCCGTACCTGGCCGCCTGTTCCCGGTTCAGTTGAGCGAAAATCAGCTGTTGCTGGATGACACTTACAACGCCAACGTCGGGTCAATGACCGCTGCGGCGCATGTGCTGGCCGAAATGCCCGGCTACCGGGTGATGGTGGTGGGCGACATGGCTGAATTGGGCGATGAGAGCAAGGCCTGTCACATTCAGGTCGGTGAAGCGGCAAAAGCTGTCGGCATCGACAAGGTACTGAGCGTGGGAACATTGAGCCAGGCATTAAGTTCTGCCAGCGGCGTTGGCGAGCATTTTAATGATAAAGCGGCAGTGGTGGCGCGTTTAAAAACGCTGATTGCCGAACAACAAATTTTGACCATTTTGGTTAAAGGTTCACGTAGTTCCGCCATGGAAGAGGTGGTACGCGAATTACAGGAGAACGGGACATGTTAGTGTGGCTGGCCGAACATTTGGTCAAATATTATTCAGGCTTTAACGTCTTTTCTTATCTGACGTTTCGCGCCATTGTCAGCCTGCTGACCGCGCTCTTCATCTCGTTGTGGATGGGGCCGCGCATGATTGCCCGCCTGCAAAAACTCTCTTTTGGACAGGTCGTACGTAACGATGGCCCGGAATCACACTTCAGCAAACGCGGTACCCCCACGATGGGCGGCATCATGATCCTTACCGCCATCGTTGTTTCCGTGCTGTTGTGGGCTTACCCGTCCAACCCATACGTCTGGTGCGTGCTGGTTGTGTTGGTGGGCTACGGCGTAATTGGTTTTGTCGACGACTACCGCAAGGTGGTGCGTAAAGACACGAAAGGGCTAATCGCGCGCTGGAAATATTTCTGGATGTCAGTCATCGCACTGGGTGTGGCCTTTGCTTTGTACCTTGCGGGCAAAGATACCCCGGCGACCGAACTGGTGGTGCCGTTCTTTAAAGATGTTATGCCGCAACTGGGCTTGCTCTACATTGCGCTGGCCTACTTTGTGATTGTCGGCACCGGCAACGCGGTCAACCTGACAGATGGTCTGGATGGCCTGGCGATTATGCCCACGGTATTTGTTGCCGGCGGTTTTGCGCTGGTGGCCTGGGCGACCGGGAACATGAACTTTGCGAATTACCTGCATATTCCTTATCTGCGCCATGCCGGGGAACTGGTTATCGTCTGTACGGCGATTGTTGGCGCAGGGTTGGGTTTCTTGTGGTTTAACACCTACCCGGCTCAGGTCTTTATGGGCGATGTGGGATCGCTGGCGCTGGGCGGCGCGCTGGGCATTATCGCTGTGCTGCTGCGCCAGGAGTTCCTGCTGGTGATCATGGGTGGCGTATTTGTGGTGGAAACACTGTCGGTCATTTTGCAGGTTGGTTCCTTCAAGCTGCGCGGACAGCGCATTTTCCGTATGGCGCCGATTCACCATCACTATGAACTGAAAGGCTGGCCAGAGCCGCGCGTGATTGTGCGTTTCTGGATTATTTCGCTGATGCTGGTGCTGATTGGCCTGGCAACGCTGAAGGTACGTTAATCATGGCAGATTACCAGGGTAAAAAGGTCGTCATTATCGGTTTAGGCCTGACAGGCCTTTCCTGCGTGGACTTTTTCCTCGCGCGCGGTGTCACGCCGCGGGTGATGGATACGCGCGTTTCACCGCCGGGGCTGGATAAGCTGCCCGAAGAGGTGGAGCGACATCTTGGTAGTCTTAACGATGACTGGCTGCTGGCGGCGGATCTGATCGTCGCAAGCCCGGGCATTGCGCTGGCTCACCCTTCTCTGAGCGCGGCGGCGGACGCCGGCATTGAGATCGTTGGCGATATTGAACTGTTCTGCCGCGAAGCGCAGGCGCCGGTGGTGGCCATTACCGGTTCCAACGGTAAAAGCACCGTAACGAAGCTTGTGGGCGAGATGGCCGAAGCGGGCGGCGTCAATGTCGGCGTCGGCGGCAATATTGGTCTGCCTGCGCTGATGCTGCTGGATGAAGCGCGTGAGCTGTATGTTCTTGAGTTGTCCAGCTTCCAGCTCGAAACCACGTCGAGTCTGCAGGCGGTGGCGGCAACCATTCTGAATGTGACGGAAGATCATATGGATCGTTATCCGTTTGGTCTGCAACAGTATCGTGCGGCGAAACTGCGTATCTACGAAAACGCGAAAGTGTGCGTGGTCAATGCTGATGATGCGCTTACCATGCCGGTTCGCGGCGCGGACGAACGTTGTGTCAGCTTTGGCGTGGATGTGGGCGATTATCACCTGAACCGTCAACAGGGTGAAACCTGGCTGCGGGTAAAAGGTGAAAAAGTGCTGAACGTAAAAGAGATGAAACTGAGCGGACAGCATAACTACACCAACGCGCTGGCTGCGCTGGCGCTGGCCGATGCCGCAGGTTTACCGCGCGCCAGCAGCCTGAAAGCGCTGACGACATTTACCGGTCTGGCGCATCGCTTCCAGTTGGCGCTGGATCATAACGGCGTGCGCTGGATCAACGATTCGAAAGCCACCAATGTCGGGAGTACCGAAGCGGCGCTAAATGGCCTGCATGTTGACGGTACGCTACACCTGCTGCTGGGTGGTGACGGTAAGTCCGCCGACTTTTCGCCGCTGAAGCGTTATCTCGGTGGCGATCGCGTGCGTTTGTACTGTTTTGGCCGTGATGGTGCGGAGCTGGCGGCGTTGCGCCCGGAGATCGCCGATCAAACCGATACCATGGATCAGGCGATGCGCCTTATCGCTTCGCGTGTGCAACCGGGCGATATGGTGCTGTTGTCACCGGCGTGCGCCAGCCTGGATCAGTTTAAGAATTTCGAACAACGGGGCGATGTCTTTACCCGTCTGGCGCAGGAGTTAGGTTGATGCGTTTAACTCTCCCCCGCCCGAGAATGCCGCGCCTGCCAGGATTTGGGATCCTGGCGTGGCTGTTTGCGGCATTAAAAGGCTGGGTGATGGGCTCCAGAGAGAAAGATACTGACAGCCTGGTGATGTATGACCGCACGCTGCTGTGGTTGACGCTGGGCCTGGCGGCTATCGGTTTTGTGATGGTGACCTCGGCGTCAATGCCGGTGGGGCAACGTCTCACTAACGATCCCTTTTTCTTTGCTAAACGCCATGCGTTGTATCTGTTCCTTGCGTTTTGCTCGGCGGCGATCACGTTGCGGTTACCGATGGAGTTCTGGCAGAAGTACAGCTCTGTCATGCTGATCGCTGCGATCATTATGCTGCTGGTGGTGCTGGTTGTGGGGAGCTCCATTAACGGGGCGTCGCGCTGGATTGACCTTGGTCTGATGCGTTTTCAGCCTGCGGAGTTCACCAAACTGTCGCTGTTCTGTTATCTGGCGAACTACCTCGTGCGTAAGGTCGACGAAGTGCGTAATAACCTGCGCGGCTTCCTCAAACCGATGGGGGTGATTCTGGTGCTGGCGGTATTACTGCTGGCGCAGCCGGACCTGGGTACGGTGGTGGTGCTGTTTATTACGACGCTGGCGATGCTGTTCCTGGCGGGGGCGAAGTTGTGGCAGTTTATCGCCATTATCGGTATGGGCATTTCGGCCGTTGTGCTGCTGATCCTCGCAGAACCGTACCGTATCCGCCGCGTGACGTCGTTCTGGAACCCGTGGGAAGATCCGTTTGGCAGTGGTTATCAGTTAACCCAGTCGTTGATGGCGTTTGGCCGCGGCGAACTGTGGGGGCAAGGGCTGGGTAATTCCATACAAAAACTGGAGTACTTGCCGGAAGCGCATACCGACTTCATCTTCTCCATTATCGGCGAAGAGCTCGGTTATATCGGTGTGGTGCTGGCGCTTTTAATGGTATTCTTCGTCGCTTTCCGCGCCATGTCCATCGGGCGTAAGGCGCTGGATATTGACCACCGCTTCTCAGGTTTTCTGGCTTGCTCTATTGGTATCTGGTTTAGCTTTCAGGCTCTGGTTAACGTAGGTGCGGCCGCAGGTATGCTGCCGACCAAAGGGTTGACGTTGCCGCTGATCAGCTACGGTGGCTCCAGCTTATTAATTATGTCGATGGCGATTACGCTGTTGCTGCGAATAGATTATGAAACGCGTCTGGAAAAAGCCCAGGCGTTTACACGAGGTTTGCGATGAGTGGTCAACCGAAGCGGTTAATGGTGATGGCAGGCGGCACCGGCGGGCATGTATTCCCCGGGCTTGCGGTCGCGCACCATTTAATGGATCAGGGCTGGCAAGTGCGCTGGCTTGGAACCGCGGATCGCATGGAGGCCGATCTGGTGCCTAAACATGGGATCGAGATCGACTTTATCCGTATCTCTGGCCTGCGTGGCAAAGGGATCAAGGCGCAGTTGCTGGCGCCGGTGCGCATTTTCAACGCCTGGCGTCAGGCGCGCGCGATTATGCAGCGCTTTAAACCCGACGTGGTGCTGGGGATGGGCGGTTATGTTTCTGGCCCTGGTGGTCTGGCGGCCTGGTCGCTGGGGATCCCGGTGGTGCTGCATGAGCAAAACGGCATTGCCGGTTTGACCAACAAATGGCTGGCGAAAATTGCCACCAAAGTGATGCAGGCATTTCCTGGTGCTTTCCCGAAAGCGGAAGTGGTGGGTAACCCGGTTCGCGTTGATGTGCTGGCGCTGCCATTGCCGCAGCAGCGTTTACCGGGGCGCGATGGCCCGGTGCGTGTGCTGGTTGTCGGCGGCTCGCAAGGCGCACGCGTACTGAATCAGACCATGCCGCAGGTGGCGGCAAAACTGGGTGAGTCGGTGACCCTCTGGCATCAGAGCGGTAAAGGCGCACAGCAGGAGGTTGAGCAGGCTTACGCCGCTGCGGGGGCGCCTCAGCATAAAGTGACGGAATTTATTGACGATATGGCGCAAGCCTACGCGTGGGCGGATGTGGTGGTTTGCCGTTCCGGCGCGCTGACGGTCAGTGAAATTGCCGCTGCTGGTTTACCGGCATTGTTCGTGCCGTTCCAGCATAAGGACCGGCAGCAATACTGGAATGCGCTGCCGCTGGAAAAAGCAGGTGCAGCGAAGATTCTGGAGCAACCGCAATTCACCGCTGACGCGGTGGCGGCGATCCTCGCGGGCTGGAACCGCGAAGCATTACTGGATATGGCGGAGCGCGCGCGTGCGGCGGCCATTCCAGATGCCACCGAACGAGTGGCGCATGAAGTGAGCCTGGCAGCACAGGCCTAAATACTGGCGGCGCCTGTTGCGCCGCGCGAATTTGAAGTAGTCGATGGCGTTTAGAGAATGAATACACAAGAACTGGCGAAACTGCGTTCAATCGTGCCCGAGATGCGTCGCGTCCGGCACATTCACTTCGTTGGCATTGGCGGTGCCGGCATGGGTGGTATTGCCGAAGTACTGGCCAACGAAGGCTATCAGATCAGCGGTTCCGATCTGGCCCCGAACCCGGTAACGCAACAGTTGACGTCGCTTGGCGCCACTATTTATTTCAATCACCGTCCGGAAAACGTGAGTGATGCCAGCGTTGTTGTGGTCTCCAGCGCTATTTCTGCCGATAACCCGGAGATTGTCGCGGCACATGAAGCGCGTATTCCAGTGATCCGCCGTGCGGAGATGCTGGCTGAATTAA
This sequence comes from Kosakonia sp. ML.JS2a, assembly GCF_025642095.1. Classification (GTDB taxonomy): domain Bacteria; phylum Pseudomonadota; class Gammaproteobacteria; order Enterobacterales; family Enterobacteriaceae. The sequence continues at coordinate 4,385,656 of NZ_CP106754.1, read as the reverse complement.
TGCGTTTTCGTCATGGCATCGCGATTGCCGGTACGCACGGTAAAACCACCACTACGGCGATGGTGGCAAGTATTTACGCGGAAGCCGGACTGGATCCGACGTTCGTTAACGGTGGTCTGGTGAAAGCCGCCGGGGTGCATGCGCGCCTGGGGCACAGCCGTTATTTGATTGCCGAAGCAGACGAGAGCGATGCCTCTTTCCTGCATTTACAACCGATGGTGGCCATTGTCACCAATATCGAAGCCGACCATATGGATACCTACCAGGGCGACTTTGAGAATTTGAAAACGACGTTTATCAACTTCCTGCATAACCTGCCGTTCTATGGCCGTGCAGTGATGTGCGTTGATGATCCGGTGATCCGTGAGCTGCTGCCGCGTGTGGGCCGTCAGACAACGACCTACGGTTTTAGCGACGATGCAGATGTTCGCGTTGAGAATTATCGCCAGATTGGGCCGCAGGGGCACTTTACGCTGGTGCGCCAGGATAAACCGGAACTGCGTGTGACGCTGAATGCGCCGGGCCGTCATAACGCCCTGAATGCCGCTGCCGCCGTTGCCGTGGCGACAGAGGAAGGTATTGAAGATGAGGCCATTCTGCGTGCGCTGGAAAGTTTCCAGGGGACCGGGCGTCGTTTCGACTTCCTTGGTGAATTCCCGCTGGAAGGGGTGAATGGCAAACCGGGTACTGCCATGCTGGTTGACGACTACGGTCATCACCCGACCGAAGTGGATGCCACCATTAAAGCAGCACGCGCGGGCTGGCCGGATAAAAAACTGGTGATGGTATTCCAGCCTCACCGTTATACCCGTACCCGCGATCTGTATGACGACTTTGCCAATGTGCTGACGCAGGTCGATGCGCTGCTGATGCTGGAAGTGTATCCGGCGGGTGAAGCGGCGATCCCGGGCGCGGATAGCCGTTCGCTGTGCCGTACTATTCGTAGTCGCGGCAAGATCGATCCGATTCTGGCATCCGATCCAGGCCAGGTTGCGGCTATGCTGGCGCCGGTGCTGACCGGTAATGATCTGATCCTGATTCAGGGCGCTGGCAACATCGGCAAAATCGCCCGTAGTCTGGCGGAGAGTAAACTGAAGCCACAGACCCCGGAGGAGAGCAATGGCTGAGAAAGTCGCTGTCCTGCTCGGTGGCACCTCCGCAGAGCGTGAGGTTTCGCTCAATTCCGGTGCTGCGGTGATTAGCGGCTTACGTGAAGGCGGTGTGGATGCGCATGGCGTTGATCCGCGCGATGTTGATGTCACTCGCCTGAAAGAGATGGGCTATAGCAAAGCGTTTATCGCGTTGCATGGTCGCGGCGGTGAAGACGGAACGTTGCAGGGGTTACTGGAACTGACCGGCATGGCCTATACCGGTAGCGGCGTGATGGCATCGGCGATTTCGATGGATAAATTACGCAGTAAGCTGCTGTGGCAAGGGGCGGGACTGCCGGTTGCGCCTTCTGTTGGCATCACGCGCGATGAGTTCGAAATAGGCCTAAAAAGTGATGATATTCAACGCATTGACCAACTGGGGTTACCCGTTATTGTCAAGCCCAGCCGTGAAGGCTCCAGCGTTGGAATGTCGAAAGTCGACAACAGTGATGATCTGCACGCAGCATTAGCGCTTGCGTTTCAACATGATGATGACGTTCTGATCGAAAAATGGCTGAGTGGGCCCGAATTTACCGTGGCGATACTCGGAAATGAAATTTTACCGTCGATCCGCATTCAACCGGCGGGAATCTTCTATGATTATGAGGCGAAGTATCTCTCTGATGAGACGAAATATTTCTGCCCATCAGGTCTGGAAGAAGAGCGTGAAGCGGTTTTACAGTCCCTGGTGCTTAAAGCCTGGCGTGTTTTAGGTTGTCGCGGGTGGGGGCGAATTGATGCGATGCTGGATAGCGACGGTCAGTTTTATTTGCTGGAAGCGAACACCTCGCCGGGGATGACGAGCCATAGCCTGGTGCCGATGGCGGCGCGGCAGGCAGGGCTGAGCTTCTCGCAACTTGTGGTTCGCATTCTGGATCTGGCGGAGTGATATGTCTCAGGCTGCGCTGAACACGCGAAACCGTGATGAGGAAGCGGTATCGGCTTCCCGGCGGAATAATGGAACGCGTCTTGCAGGCATCGTGTTCCTGCTGGCGGTGCTGTGCACCGTGTTTGTTAGCGGCTGGGTGGTGCTGGGGTGGATGGACGATGCGCAGCGGTTGCCGTTGTCGAAACTGGTGGTGACGGGCGATCGCCACTACACGCGCAATGATGATATTCGCCAGACGATTCTGGCGTTGGGCGCACCCGGCACCTTTATGACGCAAGACGTGAACATTATTCAGAGTCAGATCGAGCGTCTGCCTTGGATAAAGCAGGCAAGCGTTCGCAAGCAGTGGCCGGACGAATTGAAGATTCATCTGGTTGAATATGTGCCCATAGCACGGTGGAATGATCAGCATATGGTTGATGTGGACGGCAATTCTTTCAGCGTGCCGGCCGAACGAACCAGTAAACAAGTTTTACCGATGTTGTACGGTCCCGAAGGCAGCGAAAGCGAAGTTTTACAGGGCTACCGCGATATGGGACAAGTGCTGGCTAAGGATAAGTTCACGTTGAAAGAAGCGGCGATGACCGCACGGCGTTCATGGCAGTTAACGCTGAATAATGACATCAGGCTTAATCTGGGCCGTGGCGATACCATGAAACGCCTGGCGCGTTTTGTTGAACTCTACCCGGTTCTTCAGCAGCAGGCGCAAACGGATGGCAAAGAGATAAGCTACGTGGATTTACGCTATGACTCAGGCGCGGCTGTAGGCTGGAAAGCGGCCCCTGTTCAGGAACCGAATCAGCAGCAAAATCAGGCACAACAGAATCAGGCACAGGCAGAGCAACAATGATCAAGGCGACGGACAGAAAACTGGTAGTTGGACTGGAGATTGGCACCGCGAAGGTAGCCGCTTTAGTAGGGGAAGTTCTGCCCGATGGCATTGTGAATATCATTGGCGTGGGGAGTTGCCCATCCCGTGGGATGGACAAAGGTGGCGTAAACGATTTGGAATCGGTGGTGAAGTGCGTGCAACGCGCCATCGATCAGGCTGAACTGATGGCCGATTGCCAGATCTCCTCGGTCTACCTTGCGCTGTCGGGGAAACATATTAGTTGCCAGAATGAAATTGGCATGGTGCCGATTTCAGAAGAAGAAGTGACGCAGGAAGATGTTGAAAACGTGGTGCATACCGCCAAGTCGGTGCGTGTACGTGATGAACACCGCGTTTTGCATGTCATTCCGCAAGAGTATGCCATTGACTACCAGGAAGGCATCAAAAACCCGGTAGGTCTGTCTGGCGTGCGTATGCAGGCAAAGGTGCATTTGATCACCTGTCATAACGATATGGCGAAAAACATCGTTAAAGCGGTTGAACGATGTGGGTTAAAAGTTGACCAACTTATTTTCGCAGGGCTGGCTTCCAGCTACTCCGTATTAACGGAAGATGAGCGTGAATTGGGGGTCTGCGTTGTCGATATCGGCGGTGGTACAATGGACATGGCGGTCTACACTGGCGGCGCGTTGCGTCATACCAAAGTGATCCCTTACGCAGGGAATGTGGTAACCAGCGATATTGCTTACGCTTTCGGTACACCGCCAAGCGATGCAGAAGCGATCAAGGTTCGCCATGGTTGCGCGTTGGGTTCGCTGGTGGGTAAAGATGAGAGTGTTGAGGTGCCGAGCGTGGGTGGGCGTCCACCGCGTAGTCTGCAGCGTCAGACGTTAGCGGATGTGATTGAACCGCGCTACACCGAGCTGCTCAATCTGGTGAACGACGAAATTTTGCAGTTGCAGGAACAGCTTCGCCAGCAAGGGGTGAAACATCACCTGGCGGCGGGGATTGTATTGACCGGCGGCGCGGCGCAAATTGAAGGTCTGGCGGCCTGCGCGCAGCGCGTGTTCCATACGCAGGTGCGTATTGGTGCGCCGCTCAATATTACTGGCTTAACCGATTATGCCCAGGAGCCTTACTATTCAACGGCGGTTGGGCTGCTTCACTACGGGAAAGAGACCCATTTGAGTGGTGAAGCGGAAGTGGAAAAACGTGTGTCAGTTGGCTCGTGGTTCAAAAGAATCAATAGCTGGCTGCGAAAAGAGTTTTAATTTTTTTCAGAGACCGCCGAAAATTAACGGTCTCAGGCGACAGGCACAAGACGGAGAGAAACTATGTTTGAACCAATGGAATTAACCAACGACGCGGTGATTAAAGTCATCGGCGTCGGTGGCGGCGGCGGTAATGCCGTAGAACATATGGTGCGCGAGCGCATTGAGGGTGTTGAATTCTTCGCAGTGAATACCGACGCGCAGGCGTTGCGTAAAACGGCGGTAGGTCAAACCATCCAGATCGGTGGTGGAATCACTAAAGGTCTGGGCGCAGGGGCAAACCCTGAAGTTGGCCGTAACGCCGCGGAAGAAGACCGTGAAGCGCTGCGCGCTGCGCTGGAAGGCGCTGATATGGTCTTTATTGCTGCGGGCATGGGCGGCGGGACCGGTACTGGCGCTGCACCAGTCGTCGCCGAAGTGGCAAAAGATCTGGGTATCCTGACCGTTGCTGTGGTGACTAAGCCTTTCAATTTCGAAGGCAAGAAGCGCATGGCATTCGCGGAGCAGGGTATTACTGAACTGTCCAAGCATGTTGACTCACTGATCACTATCCCGAACGACAAGCTGCTGAAAGTGCTGGGTCGCGGCATCTCTCTGCTGGATGCTTTCGGTGCAGCGAATGACGTGCTGAAAGGCGCGGTGCAGGGTATCGCAGAGCTGATTACGCGTCCGGGTCTGATGAACGTCGACTTTGCAGACGTGCGTACGGTGATGTCCGAAATGGGCTATGCGATGATGGGTTCCGGCGTTGCCAGTGGTGAAGACCGTGCGGAAGAAGCCGCCGAAATGGCGATCTCCAGCCCGCTGCTGGAAGATATCGACCTGTCTGGTGCGCGTGGCGTGTTGGTTAACATCACTGCGGGCTTTGACCTGCGCCTGGATGAGTTCGAAACTGTGGGTAATACTATCCGTGCGTTTGCTTCGGATAACGCGACCGTGGTTATCGGTACTTCTCTTGATCCGGATATGAACGACGAACTGCGTGTGACTGTGGTGGCGACCGGTATCGGTATGGACAAACGTCCGGAAATCACGCTGGTGACAAACAAACAAGCGCAACAGCCTGTGATGGATCGTTACCAGCAGCACGGCATGCAGCCGATGCAGCAGGAGCAGAAACCGGCGAAAGTGGTTAACGACAATGCGCCGCAGACCACTAAAGAGCCGGATTATCTGGATATTCCAGCGTTTCTGCGTAAGCAAGCGGACTAAGAATTTGCTGGAAGTTGGGCTTCTTCGCTCTTTGTGCTAAACTGGCCCACCGATTGTGTTATACAATTTGGTTGGATTGGTAATTAGGCGAGATTATACGATGATCAAACAAAGGACACTTAAACGTATCGTTCAGGCGACTGGCGTCGGTTTGCATACCGGCAAGAAAGTCACCCTGACGTTGCGCCCTGCGCCGGCAAATACCGGGGTCATCTATCGTCGCACTGACTTAAATCCACCGGTAGACTTTCCGGCTGATGCTAAATCTGTGCGTGATACTATGCTCTGTACTTGTCTGGTCAACGAGCATGACGTGCGGATTTCGACCGTTGAGCATCTGAATGCTGCTCTGGCGGGGCTGGGTATCGACAACATCGTTGTTGAAGTCGATGCGCCGGAAATCCCGATTATGGATGGCAGTGCTGCACCGTTCGTCTACTTGCTGCTGGATGCAGGGATCGAAGAGCTGAACAGCGCCAAAAAATTTGTGCGCATCAAAAACACCGTGCGCGTTGAAGACGGCGATAAATGGGCTGAGTTTAAACCGCACAACGGTTTTTCTCTCGATTTTACCATCGACTTCAATCACCCGGCGATTGATGCAAGCACGCAACGCTACGCGATGAACTTCTCTGCCGACGCATTTATGCGCCAGATTAGCCGTGCGCGTACCTTCGGTTTCATGCGTGATATCGAATACCTCCAGTCCCGTGGATTGTGCCTGGGCGGTAGCTTCGATTGTGCCATCGTAGTTGACGATTATCGCGTACTGAACGAAGATGGCCTGCGTTTCGAAGATGAGTTTGTTCGCCACAAAATGCTGGATGCGATTGGCGACCTGTTCATGTGTGGTCACAACATCATTGGTGCGTTTACGGCGTATAAATCCGGTCACGCACTGAACAACAAACTGTTGCAGGCTGTTCTGGCAAAACAGGAAGCCTGGGAATATGTGACCTTCGAAGACGAAGCGGAATTGCCGCTGGCGTTCAAAGCCCCGTCTATGGTTCTGGCATAACGCCATAACTGCAAAAATCGACTGGTTAACCTGGCACTCTCTCCGGTCAGGGAGGCCAGTCGTTTTTATTTGTACGTTTGCAACAATCCTCTTTTCATTCCCTTCTCTTCTGAACAGACCTCTTGCGGCGCGATCGCTGTTTTCGTAACCACTTTTATCCCTCTGGCACCGGAATACTGCTGCGGTGCAGGCGGCTTTAGTGGTAAAATCCGTGCGCAAAAGGACACATACAGAAGCACATTCGGGTAAGCGTTATTTTTGGGTGGAGCAAGTGAGCGGAATACTGACGCGCTGGCGACAATTTGGTAGACGCTATTTCTGGCCTCATCTCTTATTAGGGATGGTCGCGGCGAGCCTTGGCTTGCCTGCGCTTGCTGGTAGCGCCGAACCCACGCAAACGCCGCGCGAAACCACCCGTAATCACGTCAGCACCGGCACGGTTAATTTCACCAGTCTTGCTTTACTGGAAGCCAATCGCCGTCCTAACTTTACTGTCGATTACTGGCATCAACATGCCATCCGCACCGTTATTCGTCATCTTTCGTTTGCCATGGCGCCTCAAGCGCTGCCAGTTGCGACGGAAGAGCCACTGCCGATTCAGGCCCACCATCTCGCTTTACTGGATACGCTCAGCGCGTTATTGAACCAGGAAGGGAAACCGCCGGCGATTGTTCGTCTGGCACTCCAGACAGCCGCTATACCTGACGCCGCGTTCCGCATTTCCACCTGGTTAGGTCAGGTGCAGGGCATTCGCGCCGGCCCTCTTCGCCTCAGCTAAAAAAAGAGTCCTTTATTCATTTTTTTAGCTCCGCAGAGCGGGGCGTTTGAGATTTTTATTATGCTTATCAAATTATTAACTAAAGTTTTCGGTAGTCGTAACGATCGTACACTGCGCCGTATGCGTAAAGTCGTGGCCCAAATCAATGCCATGGAACCGGAAATGGAAAAGCTCAGCGATGATGAGCTGAAAGCCAAAACCGCAGAGTTCCGTGCGCGCCTGGAAAAAGGCGAAAGCGTTGAGAGTCTGATCCCGGAAGCCTTTGCCGTGGTGCGCGAGGCAAGTAAACGTGTGTTCGGCATGCGTCACTTCGATGTGCAGCTGCTGGGCGGCATGGTTCTCAACGAGCGTTGCATCGCAGAGATGCGTACCGGTGAAGGTAAAACCCTGACCGCAACCCTGCCTGCTTACCTCAACGCCCTGAGCGGCAAAGGCGTCCACATTGTTACCGTCAACGACTATCTGGCTCAGCGTGACGCCGAGAATAACCGTCCTCTGTTCGAATTCCTCGGTATGAGCGTGGGTATCAACCTGCCGAACATGCCTGCTGTTGCTAAACGTGAAGCCTATGCGGCCGATATTACCTACGGTACCAACAACGAATACGGCTTTGACTACCTGCGCGATAACATGGCATTCAGCCCTGAAGAGCGTGTGCAACGTAAACTGCACTATGCGCTGGTGGATGAGGTGGACTCCATCCTTATCGATGAAGCGCGTACCCCGCTGATCATTTCCGGTCCGGCAGAAGACAGCTCCGAGCTGTACAAAAAAGTCAATAAAATCATCCCGCATCTGGTTCGTCAGGAGAAAGAAGACTCCGACACTTTCCAGGGTGAAGGCCACTTCTCCGTGGATGAAAAAGCGCGTCAGGTTACGCTGACTGAACGCGGCCTGGTGCTGATTGAAGAGCTGCTGGTCAAAGAAGGCATCATGGACGAAGGCGAGTCACTGTACTCTCCTGCCAACATCATGCTGATGCACCACGTGACTGCGGCACTGCGTGCACACGCATTGTTCACCCGTGATGTGGATTACATTGTGAAAGACGGCGAAGTCATTATCGTCGACGAACACACCGGCCGCACCATGCAAGGGCGTCGCTGGTCTGATGGTCTGCATCAGGCGGTGGAAGCCAAAGAAGGTGTGGATATCCAGAACGAAAACCAGACGCTGGCGTCCATTACCTTCCAGAACTACTTCCGTTTGTATGAAAAACTGGCGGGTATGACCGGTACGGCAGATACCGAAGCGTTTGAATTCAGCTCGATTTATAAACTCGATACCGTGGTGGTTCCCACCAACCGTCCGATGATCCGTAAAGATATGGCGGATCTGGTCTATATGACCGAAGCGGAAAAAATCCAGGCGATTATCGAAGATATTAAAGAGCGTACTGCGAAGGGGCAGCCGGTTCTGGTTGGGACCATCTCGATCGAGAAATCAGAAGTGGTGTCTGAGGAACTGACCAAAGCGGGCATCAAGCACAACGTACTGAACGCCAAATTCCACGCCAAAGAGGCGGACATTGTGGCGCAAGCGGGCTATACCGGTGCGGTGACCATTGCCACCAACATGGCGGGGCGCGGTACGGATATTGTGCTGGGTGGTAGCTGGCAGGCGGAACTGGCGGAGCTCGAAGAACCGACGGCAGAGCAAATCGCCAAAGTGAAAGCCGACTGGCAGGTGCGCCATGATGCAGTGCTGGCGGCGGGTGGCCTGCACATTATTGGTACCGAGCGTCATGAGTCTCGTCGTATCGATAACCAGTTGCGCGGCCGTTCTGGTCGTCAGGGGGATGCGGGTTCTTCCCGTTTCTATCTCTCTATGGAAGATGCCCTGATGCGTATTTTCGCCTCCGATCGCGTCTCTGGCATGATGCGTAAACTGGGGATGAAGCCGGGCGAAGCGATTGAGCACCCGTGGGTCACCAAGGCTATTGCTAATGCGCAGCGCAAAGTGGAAAGCCGTAACTTCGATATTCGTAAGCAACTGCTGGAATATGACGATGTTGCTAACGACCAGCGTCGTGCAATTTACACCCAGCGTAACGAACTGCTGGATGTAACCGATGTGAGTGAAACCATCGCCAGCATTCGCGAAGATGTTTTCAAAGCCACCATCGATGGTCATATTCCACCGCAGTCGCTGGAAGAAATGTGGGATGTTCCTGGCCTGCAGGAACGCCTGAAAAATGATTTCGATCTCGACCTGCCTATCGCTGACTGGCTGGATAAAGAACCGGATCTGCACGAAGAGACGCTGCGTGAGCGTATCCTGCAAAGCGCCATTGAAACCTACCAGCGTAAAGAAGAGGTGGTTGGCGCTGAGATGATGCGTCACTTCGAGAAAGGCGTGATGCTGCAAACGCTGGATTCACTGTGGAAAGAGCACCTGGCCGCGATGGATTATCTGCGTCAGGGCATCCACCTGCGTGGCTACGCGCAAAAAGATCCGAAGCAGGAATATAAACGCGAGTCCTTCGCGATGTTCGCCGCCATGCTGGAGTCACTGAAATATGAAGTGATCAGTACGCTCAGCAAAGTACAGGTGCGGATGCCGGAGGAAGTCGAGGCCATGGAGCTGCAGCGCCGTCAGGAAGCTGAGCGTCTGGCGCAGATGCAACAGTTAAGCCATCAGGATGATGAAACTGAAGCCGCTGCTGCGCTTGCTGCGCAGACGGGGGAGCGCAAAGTGGGTCGTAATGATCCTTGCCCTTGTGGTTCCGGTAAAAAATACAAACAGTGCCACGGCCGTCTGGCATAACGCATTGATAATAATAAAAAGGCGCAGAATACTGCGCCTTTTTTATGGAGTCTGCATCATGAAAATACTGAACATCGCCGTTGGGATCATTCGTAACCCGCAAGGGGAAATTTTTATTACGCAGCGCGCTGCGGATGCGCATATGGCGAATAAATGGGAATTTCCTGGCGGAAAAATTGAAGCGGGTGAAACGCCGGAGCAGGCAATGATCCGCGAGCTTCAGGAGGAAGTCGGCATTACGCCCCTTCAGGCAGAACTGTTTGATAAGCTGGAATATCAGTTCCCCGATCGCCACATCACCCTGTGGTTCTGGTTAGTGGAAAGCTGGGAAGGGGAGCCATGGGGTAAAGAGGGGCAGCCGGGTCATTGGGTTGCGCAAGACGCCCTTGACGCTGACAAGTTTCCCCCGGCAAATGAACCGGTGATAGCCAGGCTACTGGCTGGCTGACCCTGATTTGCCTGCCAGGCGAAGCGCCTGCAGGCAACAAGTGCTTAGTGCTGTTCTTCGCTCCAGTCATCGCTGTCCGACAAATTGCCGTCGCTGGGGATACGTTTCTCTTCTGCTGCCCACTCGCCCAAATCAATCAGCTGGCAACGTTTCGAACAGAACGGGCGAAATGGGCTGCTTTCTCCCCAGACAACAAGCTTCCCGCACGTTGGGCAGTTTACGGTAGTTTCTTCAGACATCTTCACTCCTTAACAGCAGGCCAGTTCAAAATCGAAACGCTCGGGAACCACGCCATGCTCGCTGTCCAGCGGCATAAAGCGAATGGCGAAGCGGCTCTTATGGCCGGAGATTTGTGGGTATAGCTGGTCTTCCAGCGACAATTGCAGACGCAACAAATCGGCGTCATCGCCGTTATCCTGGTAAAAACCGTTCAGGCTGGTCTGGCGGCGGAACGGCGCGGCATTGCGGATCAAATCAAGGATCAACGTCAGGGTTTGCGTCAGCGGTGTCAGGCTGTCCAGCCAGACCGCAATTTGCGCATCCCGCTGTTCCTGCGGCAGGTGCAGCCACATATGCAGCGTCGGCAAATCAAAGCTGCAGCATCCACCGGGAATGCTCAGGCGCTGGCGCACCAGGCCTATCAGACGGTCTTCGCGCAGTTGTTGGCCAATACGCGGGGCACTCATCAGTACGGCTCCGCTCGCTTTTAATTGCTGGCGGACAGCTTCAATCCGGCTCAGATCCACACCGGGAACATCACTCCATGCCTGCAGTTTACGCTGCTGGCGCTCCAGCTCTTTCAGAAGCTCGGTGCGGGTATCACCCCGTTCAAACACATCCAGTAAATCACCAACGTTACGGAAAAAGTGCAACGCATCGGCATGGTCGCTCAGCGGTAAATGGACAGAGAGCTGTTGCAGTAAAAACTCGACACGCAACCAGGTACGCATCTTTTCGTTAAGCGGATGTTCAAAAAGGATGTGGGTGTGCATTTACGGTTTTTCCTGTGAAACGGCCTGCCGGGCATACGCCAGATATGCGGTGTGCAGGCGGGCAACATCCGATGCTATCGCATCCGGTGCGCCATTATTGTCAATAACATCATCCGCGACGGCAAGTCGCGCTTCGCGAGTGGCCTGGGCCGCGAGAATATTTTTAGCATGTTCGCGGCTGACGCCATCACGCTGCATGGTGCGTGAAATCTGTGTCTCTGGTAAGACGTCAATAACCAAAACCCGATCGGCTTTGTGATGCAGCTGGTTTTCCACCAACAACGGCACGACCCACAGCACATAAGGTGATGTCACCTGGGCAATCTTACTCTGTGTTTGCTGGTGAATAAGCGGGTGGAGTAACCCATCTAGCCAACGTTTATCCGCCGGAGAAGCGAAAATACGCTCGCGTAATAAACGTCGATTGAGCGAGCCGTCCGCGAGGATCATGTCAGCGCCAAAATGTTCCGCAATAGCGCTTAATGCGTGAGAGCCTGGTTCCACCACCTGACGGGCAATAATATCCGCGTCGACAACATTAACGCCAAGCGCTGCGAAGGCATTTGCGACGGTGCTTTTACCGCTGCCAATACCGCCGGTTAATGCAACCGTATACCCCATTACGCCTAATCCCAAAATAGTCTGTCGCATATCACAATCTGCGATCTTTATTCTGCCCGCAATGCTATTTTTCGCGACCGTCCTGAAGACGGAAAAACGCAAAAGATTAAATATGTTTACGAGCTTAATCAACAGGTTGTGATTTAACCAAACGACATTAAAACCCGTTCGCCTAATCTTGCCTGTTCACCAGGTAAATTTATAGGATTGTAGCGTAAAAAAAGAGAATTTCGCAGTCTTGCGCGGCCCTTATTAGCGCGTATGATAGCGTCACTGGAGTTGTGAGTTTGTACTTTCGCCATTAACCCCAGGAATCCGCACATGCGTATTGAAGAAGATCTGAAGCTAGGTTTCAAAGACGTTCTTATCCGTCCTAAACGTTCCACCCTTAAAAGCCGTTCCGATGTTGAGCTGGAGCGCGAATTTACCTTCAAACATTCAGGAATGCGCTGGTCTGGCGTACCGGTTATTGCCGCCAATATGGATACCGTTGGCACCTTTGCAATGGCGAAAGCGCTGGCTTCGTTCGACATCCTTACCGCTGTACATAAACACTATTCCGTTGAAGACTGGAAAGCCTTTATCCAGCGTGAATCGGCTGACGTGCTGCGCCATGTCATGGTTTCAACCGGGACATCAGACGCAGATTTTGACAAGACAAAACAGATCCTTGCGCTGCATCCGTCGCTGAATTTTGTCTGTATCGACGTGGCGAACGGATACTCTGAGCACTTTGTACAATTCGTTGCCAAAGCACGTGAGGCCTGGCCGGATAAAACTATCTGCGCGGGTAACGTTGTGACCGGTGAAATGTGTGAAGAGCTGATCCTTTCCGGTGCGGATATTGTCAAAGTTGGCATCGGTCCGGGTTCTGTTTGCACCACACGTGTTAAAACCGGGGTCGGCTATCCGCAATTGTCCGCAGTGATCGAATGCGCCGATGCCGCGCATGGTCTTGGCGGGCAGATTGTCAGTGATGGTGGCTGCACGGTGCCGGGTGATGTGGCGAAAGCGTTTGGCGGCGGCGCAGACTTTGTGATGCTCGGCGGTATGCTGGCGGGTCATGAAGAGAGCGGCGGTACCATCGTGGAGGAAAACGGCGAGAAATTTATGCTGTTCTACGGCATGAGTTCAGAATCCGCAATGAATCGCCACGTTGGCGGCGTTGCAGGTTACCGTGCAGCAGAAGGCAAAACCGTCAAACTCGCGTTACGTGGCCCGGTGGAAAACACCGCGCGTGATGTCCTGGGCGGCCTGCGTTCAGCCTGTACGTATGTCGGTGCCTCCCGCCTGAAAGAACTGACTAAACGCACGACCTTTATCCGCGTTCAGGAACAGGAAAACCGCGTTTTCAACAGCCTGTAATGGGTTTGCAGGCGCACAGCGCTGCGCCTGCATTAGCCCGTACCGCCCATCGCATCGCCAAGGTGAAAGATAGGCAGGTACATGGCAACCACCAGCACGCCAATAATCAACCCTGTCACTACCAATAGCAGCGGCTCTAATACGGAAGCCAGCTCGTCCGCCTGATGCTGAGTCTGTTCACTGTGGTGTCGCGCCAGATTCTCCAGCATGGTATCCAGTGCCCCGGAGATCTCCCCGGTATGGATCAACTGAATACACAGCGGCGTGAAGTTGCCACTCTTTGCCAGCGCCGCAGAGATAGCCGCGCCGAGGGTGATATCCTGATGCGCCTGTTGCAGCACGCCTCGCCAGTAAGGACAGGTTAAGGTATCCCTGACATTTTCCAGCCCCTGCAAGAAGGTGATGCCAGAACGTTGCGTGAGTGACAGCACGGTAAATATCTGGCTCAACCGTTGCCCACGCACCAGTTTTCCGACGATGGGGCAGCGTAGCAGCAGACGCTGCCGATAGTGCAGCCATCTCACCTGACGGCGCAGCAAGGTCATCGCGCATACCGCCAGCAACGCAAGTGCTGCCAATGGCAGCGCGCCTTGTTGCATCAGCGTCGCGCCAGCAATGACTCCCCGCGTCAGCGCAGGCAAGGGGGTATTGAACGTCTGGTAGATAGCCGAGAACTCCGGCAGCACCAGATATACCATTGCGATGACTACCGCCGCGGTCAGCGAAAGAATAATGAGCGGGTAACGCAGCGCCTTTTTTACTTTCAACGCCAGTGCTCGCTGTGCCTGTTGCTGGCTGGCCAGTTTAAAACAGCACTCATCCAGCTTTCCTGTCAGCTCACCGGTATGGACCATCGCCGCCCAGAGCGGAGGAAAAACATCTGGCCACTGGCGCAGCGCTGCCGAAAATGTTTCACCCTGTTCCAGCGCTTGCGCCAGATGGTGTAACAATGCCTGCCATTGCCTGGCTGGATGTTGCTGTGCCAGCAGTAACAAGCCTTCCGGTAATGTGAGCCCCGCCTGCAACAATGTCGCAAGCTGGCGCAGGAGCGTACAGCCATGTTCCGCACGCCACAGTGAACGCCTTACCGGCCTGCGCTTGAGCGTCAGAGGATGGATCTGCCGGTGATAGAGCGTTTGCATCGCGGCATTGCGGCTTTCGCTCCAGTGCGCTCCCTGTTGTAATGCACCCGTGTTATCGATTCCGGACCACTGCCAGAGGTGTTTAGTCGTCATGCGGCAAACCCAATATGCGCACCAACTCTTCCAGTGTCGTCAACCCTTGTTCCACCGCCAGACAGCCATGCTGAAACAGCGTCGTCATTCCCTCCGCACGGGCGCACTGTTCGATTTCCCCCGCACTTTGGCCGCTGGCAATGGCCTGGCGGACATCGCGGGTGATAGGGAGCACTTCGAACAATGCGACACGCCCGTAAAATCCGTGATAGCACCGTTCGCACCCTTCCGCGCGCCAGCGAGGTAACGGGCGAGGCCACAGGTCGCCGGGGAGCCGGGTATTTTCCGTGGTCAGTTTCCGGCAATGGGGGCAAAGTTTTCGTACCAGTCGTTGGGCGATGACCAGTGATAGCGCCGAGGAGATCATCCAGCGTGCTACCCCCATTTGCTGGATACGCACCAGTGTTTCGCTGGTGGAGTTCGTGTGCAGTGTGGATAAAACCAGATGCCCGGTTTGCGATGCTTTGATAGCAATCTCCGCTGTTTCGCCATCGCGGATCTCACCAACCATGATAATGTCCGGGTCCTGGCGTAGCAGAGCGCGCAATACGCTCTGGAAGGTCAGCCCGGCGCGCGGATTAATTTGCGTCTGATTCAGCCCATCCAGCGGGATCTCTATAGGGTCTTCTACGCTGCAAATGTTGACCTCCGGTCTGTTGCGTTTTTGCAGCGCGCTGTAGAGCGTCACGGTTTTTCCGCTGCCGGTCGGGCCTGTCACCAGCAACAGTCCCTGAGGTTGCGCCAGCGCTGCGGTAAAGAGTGACAATTGCGCGTCGGTCATACCGAGTGCAGTCAGATCCAGGGCTTGGTTAACCTGGTGCAACAGACGCAACACCACCTTTTCACCGTGTCGGCAAGGCAAGGTAGCGATACGAAATGAGACCGATTGCCCGGAGAGATCCACACTGAACTGCCCATCCTGTGGCAGGCGACGTTCAGCAATATCAAGATTGCCAAGTACTTTGAGTCTTGCGGTTAGCGTGGCGGCTAAATCGCAGGGAAGGGGTGAGAGTGCATGCAAAACGCCATCGACGCGTAACCGTATGGCGTAATACGTCTCTCCGGGCTCGAAATGGATATCCGATGCCCGTAAGATCAGCGCTTGTTTCAGGGTCTGATCGAGAATTTCCGCCGCGGCGCTGCTTTCTTCAACGGGGACCGGGAAGTGCGTTTGCACCGCCATTTGCTGGTGCTTGTCCATTTGATCCTGCGTCCAGCAACGGATGTCTACCCGTTGCTGGACGGCAAAGCTGAGTGACTCCATTAACATGGGGCTGGGGTTATCTACTACGGCAATGGTCAGAACGTCGTCTTCACTGTTGAGCAACACGGCGTTATGTCGCTGACAGAGCGCGATAAGTTTATCGTGTTTCATCACGGCTCCTTACGGACGTCCGGTGCGAAAAACATCTTCGCAGGCTTGTTGCAAGGCGCTGTCTGCATTTGTATTACAGCTTCGCGCCCACCCCTTCATACCCTCGGCATCGCTCCATTGCGGCGTCATGACGACGCTGAGCCCGTTGAGGCTTTCCTGTCCGGTCAGTGAGACCACCCCTTTTGCAACGCTCATGGCGGCGACGTAACGTGTGGTGGTCGGGGCCGGTATGCCATTGCTGCTGGCATCACAACTGTCGATGCCGCCGCGTTCCAAGGCGCACAGTTCAATGGCGGTGCGATAAGGAACAAAGGTTTGCAACATGTCGGTCAGTGCGGCTTTACGCAGGTAATTTTGATAAGCGGGAATGCCGATAGCGCTCAGGATGGCGATAATGCCAATCACCACCATCAGCTCGATTAAGGTAAATCCTTGTTGTTTGTTCATTTCTGGCTCCTTGTGTAGAGCCGCTACTTTGTCAGCACGTTACAGGGGCGGCGAGACGCAAAAAGGAATTCGGGAAAGCGCCTTCCGGCTTTTTTTACAGGCTTGCAGAGCGCAACAAATTGTTTGCGAGGAAGGGCGCAAAAAAAAACGGGCCAGCGGCCCGTTTAGTCATGCAAAGGGGTTAGCGAAACCGCATCGACAGGTCGAGGGCGCGCACATGTTTGGTCAGTGCGCCCACAGAGATGTAGTCAACGCCCGTTTCAGCAAATTCACGCAGGGTTTCTTGCGTCACATTGCCGGAGACTTCCAGCCGCGCTTCGCCGTTGGTGCGCTTCACGGCCTCACGCATTTGGTCGGTGTCAAAGTTATCCAGCATGATGATATCTGCGCCGGCTTTGAGCGCATCGTCGAGCTCTTCGAGGGTTTCTACTTCAACTTCTACCGGCACATCCGGATGCAGCCAGAAGGCTTTTTCCACTGCCTGGCGTACAGAGCCCGCGGCAATAATGTGGTTCTCTTTGATCAGGAAGGCGTCGGAAAGACCAAGGCGGTGATTAGCGCCGCCGCCGCACAGAACGGCGTATTTTAGCGCTGTGCGCAGGCCCGGCAGGGTTTTACGCGTATCCAGTAACTGTGTTTTCGTGCCGTCCAGCAGCTCCACATAGCGGCGAACTTCGCTGGCGACACCTGACAGGGTTTGCACAAAATTGAGCGCGGTGCGTTCGCCCGTCAGCAATACGCGGGAAGGACCCTCAAGTTCGAATAACGGCTGATTGGCATGAAGGGGGTCGCCATCGGCAACGTGCCAGGTGAGCGTCACATCATCGCCTGCCAGTTGAATAAAGACTTCTTCCACCCAACGCTTTCCGCAAAAAACACCGTCTTCGCGGGTAATGATCACCGCATGCGAGCGGTTTTCTGACGGTAACAATTGCGCGGTAATGTCATTATTCGCGTCGACTTCTCCGCCCAAATCTTCGCGCAACGCCTGGGCGACAGCGACAGGGATATCCAGTTCGATACGTTTGAGCAGTGCGTCACGTCGAAGGTCGGGGTTATAGCGGCGAGGCGGCATGATAAACTCCAAAAAAGGTAACGAATCACAAAGTTAGGCTATGTCTTGTTCGGGGATGCCATTACGGTACACAGCGCAAACATGCTACTCTGAAGCGTGTTTCAGCACCATCCTCTAAAAGGAGTTCCTTATGCAGCTACGCAAGGGCTGGCTGGTGGAAGCGCGGCATGTACCGTCTCCCCATTTTGATTGCCGCCCGGACGATGAGCAACCTTCACTGTTGGTGGTACATAATATTAGCCTACCTCCCGGCGAGTTTGGCGGCCCGTGGATAGATGCGCTGTTTACCGGCACTCTGGATGCCAACGCCCATCCCTTTTTTGCTGAGATTGTTCATCTGCGTGTTTCCGCACACTGCCTGATCCGCCGTGATGGCGAGGTGGTGCAATATGTGCCTTTTGATAAACGCGCCTGGCATGCCGGTGTCTCTTCTTATCATGGCCGGGAACGCTGCAACGACTTCTCGATTGGTATTGAGCTGGAAGGCACGGACACGCTGCCCTATACCGATGCGCAGTACCGACAACTGGCGGCGGTGACACGAACGGTGATTGAGCTTTACCCGTCGATTGCCGACAATATGACCGGGCACAGTGATATTGCCCCTGTGCGCAAGACGGATCCCGGACCGGCTTTTGATTGGGTGAGATTCCGTGCGCTGGTCGCCGGTTTGTCAGAAAAGGAGATGCCATGACGTTATTCACCATGCTGCTGGTACTGGCAGCAGAACGGCTGTTTAAACTGGGAGAACACTGGCAGCTGGATCACCGTCTGGAAGTGCTGTTCCGGCGGGTAAAACACTACTCGATGTTAAGAACGCTGCTGATGGCGGTGCTGGTGATGCTGGTCACCTTTTTGATCCTGCGTGCGCTGTCGGGATTGTTTTTCAATGTTCCGCTGCTGGTGGTGTGGATCCTTATTAGCCTGTTGTGCATTGGCGCGGGGAAAGTCCGTTTGCACTATCACGCCTATCTTAAAGCCGCGGCGCGTAACGACAGCCATGCTCATAACGCGATGGCCAATGAATTGACGTTGATCCACGGTGTGCCGCCGGGGTGCGATGAGCGTGATTTTTTACGTGAGCTGCAAAATGCGCTGGTGTGGATCAACTTCCGTTTTTATCTTGCGCCGCTGTTCTGGCTGATCGTTGGGGCTTCCTGTGGACCGGTGCTGCTGGCGGGGTATGCCTTTTTACGTGCCTGGCAATCATGGCTGGCGCGCTATCAGACGCCAACTGAGCGCCAACAATCCGGGATTGACGCGATTCTGCATGTGCTCGACTGGGTGCCGGTGCGCCTGGCGGGGGTGGTGTACGCGCTGGTGGGGCATGGCGAGAAAGCCTTGCCCGCCTGGTTTGCCTCCCTTGGCGATCGCCACACATCGCAGTATCAGGTGCTGACCCGCCTTGCCCAGTTCTCCCTGGCGCGCGAGCCGCATCTGGATAAAGTCGAAACGCCAAAAGCGGCCGTGTCGATGGCGAAGAAAACCTCGCTGGTGCTGGTGGTTGTGGTGGCGCTGCTGACTATTTACGGCACGCTGATTTAATCCGCGTGCCGCATTGTTACTGGTGATCCGCAGGCGGGATGCCGAAGTCAGGCATCCCGTTTTCTTGCCAACGGACGCGTTTCAGGCGGGTATGGCGGTTTGGATCGTAGAGCGGGTCGCCTTCTATTTCGGTGTAATTGCGTGCGTGGTACACCAGCACGTCTTCCCCTTCCGGTGTTTGCGTAAAGCTGTTGTGCCCGGGGCCATACTGATGGTTTTCATAGCTGGTTTTAAATACCGGCTGCGGCGCTTTATGCCAGTTGGCCGGATCCTGCGGATTGGCTGCGATATCAATCCATAACAGCCCCATACAATAATTTTCATCGGTGGCGCTGGCGGAGTAGCTGATAAACAGCTTGTCGCCGTGGAACAGCACCGCCGGGCCTTCGTTCACCAGAAAACCCCTGCACTCCCAGTCGAACTCCGGCTTACTTAACAGCACCGGTTCGCCTTTGAGTGTCCACGGGTTTTCCATTTCCGCCAGATAAAGGTTGGAGTTACCCGCAATATCCGGTGCTTTTTGCGCCCACAGATACCAGCGTTTTCCCTGGTGGACAAAGGTTGTGGCGTCCAGCGCGAAGGTATCAAACGGTGTTTTCACCTGGCCTTTTTCTACCCAGTGACCGGTTAGTGGATCGGCGTCGGCACACTCCAGGACGAACATGCGATGGCGGAACATGTTCAGCGCATCCAGCGCTTTCGTCCAGGTGGCGGCAAAATAGAGATACCATTTCCCGTCAATATGATGCAGCTCCGGCGCCCAGATAAGCTCACTCATTGGCCCGGTTTGCGGTTTACGCCATACCACCACACCGGCGGCCTGGCGTAGTCCTTCCAGCGTACTGGCGCGGCGGATTTCCAGCCGGTCATACTCCGGCACCGAGGCGACAAAGTAGTAAACCGTGTCATGGCGCAGAATATAAGGGTCGGCGCGTTGTTCAATAAACGGGTTCGGCCAGCTGCTCATTATGCTTTCCTTACGTTGTCGCCTGACGGCACATGCTGACGTTCGGTCAGTTCATGATAGTTAATACGGCGTTTTTCCAGATCGTCCTGAATCCGTCTCATCATGTCGCGGTCGACTTTCAGTAAACGTACGACGCCCGCGGTGATCAGGTAACCGACGCCAGGGATCACGGTAAACAGCAGCATAATGCCGTTAATTGCCGTGTCGCTTTGCTGTTTGGCGCCCGCGTCGTAGCCATACCACGAGAGCAGGAAGCCTACCATTGCACCTGCTATCGCCAGCCCGACTTTCAGGAAGAACAGGTTACCGGAGAAGCTGATGCCGGTAATGCGTTTACCGGTTTTCCACTCGCCGTAATCGTCCACATCGGCCATTAGCGACCAGTGCAGCGGCGAGGGGATCTGGTGCAGGATATTCAGCAGGAAGTAGAGCACCACAATCAGCGTCGTGGCGTGCGGGTCAAAGAAGTAGAACGCGCAGGAGAAAATAGCCAGTGCGATATTGGTCCAGAAGAAGACTTTCAGTTTGCACCAGCGGTCAGTCAGCACTTTCGCCAGCATACTGCCGAACATCATGCCCACCACGCCAAGGCTAATGAATAAGGTCGCGAAATGGGTACTTTCTCCCATCACCCAGGTGACGTAGTACATGGTTGCCGCCATGCGGATAAAACCGGGGCAGACGTTGCACAGCGTCAACAGCAAAATGCGCACCCACTGGTCATTTTTCCACACATCTTTGAAGTCTTTTTTTAGGTCGTCATTGGTGGGTACTGCCGGGTGAATACGTTCACGCACAGTGGCAAAGCAGAACAGAAACATGCACATACCAATGAATGCCAGCACGGTCATCGCCATCTGGTAGCCTTTGGCTTTGTCTGCGCCGCCGAACCATTCGGCCATTGGCAGCAGCGTCAAAGAGAGCAGCAGGGTGGCGATGCCGACCATCACAAAACGGTACGACTGGCAGGCAACGCGCTCTTTCGGATCGTTGGTGATCACACCGCCCAGGGAGCAGTAGGGAATGTTGATAGCGGTATAGGTCAGCGACAGCAGGAAGTAGGTAATAAACGCGTAGATCACCTTACTGTGATAGGTCCAGTCAGGGGTGGTGAACATTAATACGCTGAAAACGGCATACGGCAGAGCTATCCACAGCAGCCACGGGCGAAAACGCCCATATTTACTTTGCGTACGGTCGGCGAGGGCTCCCATTAACGGGTCAGTCACCGCATCAATCACACGAATCGACAGCAGTAATACCCCGACCAGCGCAGGGGCGAGGCCGAAGATATCGGTATAGAAGTAGTTAACAAACAACATGATGGCGCCAAAAATGATGTTACATCCGGCATCGCCCATGCCATAGCCAATCTTCTCTTTAACAGACAGTTTATTGTTGTCCATTGCCGGTTCTCCCATTGAGATGTGGAAGAATTATTTGCCCGCAAATTTGACTTTGCGTAGCAGGATCAGGCCGCAGTGATGGACAAAATGGCTATGTAAAAGAAAGTGTGAGGAAGGTAACACAGTGATAATACCCCTCTCCCGGGCGGGAAAGGGGTAAACGGATAAGGATTAATGAGCTTTTACGGCTTTGGCGTTTTTCTGTTTGAGCATGTAACCGACGGCAAGGACCACAATCCATACCGGGATCAGCCATACCGAGATAGCCATACCCGGGGTCATCAGCATGATCACCAGCACCGCAGCCATAAACAGCAGGCAGATCCAATTGCCTAACGGGTAGAACAGCGCCGGGAAGCGCGGCATCACGCCTTGCAGCTGTTTCGCGCGGCGGAAGCGCATATGCGCGAGGCTGATCATCGCCCAGTTGATCACCAGTGCGGATACCACCAGCGCCATCAACAGACCGAATGCGGACTCAGGCGCCAGGTAGTTGATCAGCACACACAACGCCGTCACGACCGCAGAGACCAGAATGGTGTTCACCGGCACGCCGCGTTTGTCCACAGAGAGCAGCGCTTTTGGCGCGTTACCCTGTTGCGCCAGACCGAACAACATACGGCTGTTGCAGTAAACGCAGCTGTTATAGACAGACAGTGCGGCGGTCAGCACCACGACGTTCAGTGCATTGGCCACAAACGTGTCGCCCAGTTCGTGGAAGATCAGCACAAACGGGCTGGTATCCGCCGTTACGCGCGTCCACGGCAACAGAGAGAGCAGTACCGCCAGCGAGCCCACATAGAAGATCAGGATGCGGTAGATAACCTGGTTGGTGGCTTTCGGAATGCTCTGTTCCGGGTTGTCGGCTTCAGCGGCGGTAATCCCCACCAGCTCCAGACCGCCAAAAGAGAACATAATGATCGCCATCATCATCACCAGCCCGGAAAAACCGTGCGGCAGGAAGCCGCCCTGTTCCCACAGGTTACGCACGGTCGCCTGCGGGCCAGCGCTGCCGCTAAACAGCAGCCAGCCGCCGAAGACGATCATGGCGACCACGGCGAAGACTTTAATGATGGCGAACCAGAACTCCATTTCCCCAAACACTTTTACGTTGGTCAGGTTAATGGCGTTGATGATGACGAAGAAGGCGGCAGCAGAAGCCCACGTTGGGATCTCTGGCCACCAGAACTGGATGTACTTACCCACGGCGGTCAGTTCCGCCATGGCCACCAGCACATAGAGCACCCAGTAGTTCCAGCCGGAAGCAAAACCGGCAAAGCTTCCCCAATATTTGTAGGCAAAATGGCTGAACGAACCGGCAACCGGCTCTTCCACGACCATTTCACCGAGCTGACGCATGATCAGAAATGCAATAAAACCGGCAATGGCGTAGCCCAGAATAATACCCGGCCCCGCGGACTGAATGACTGACGCGCTACCCAGAAACAGGCCAGTCCCGATAGCACCACCCAGCGCGATAAGCTGAATATGGCGGTTCTTAAGGCCGCGCTTTAGCTGATCGCCGTGCTGTTGACCTTCCATTATGAAACCTCGTGTGTGGTTGTTATGTATACGCTGTCGTTTGCGTGTAAGCGATAAATTCCATTTTTTGTAGTTTTTAGTTTACGAAATGTTGAAGCGAATTTTCGTCCATCCCTTTCGTATGGCTCAGAATAGTGTTAAGCGCGTGGGAATGCATCTGCTTTATGAAGGTCAGATGACGACCTGGTGAAAAAGAAACCATTTGTCAGTAACCCGCTCATAACCCCTCTTAAGTAAAATTAATTATTTATGCTGTTAATGTGAATATCCATTCGTTTATTGATTAACTGAATCGGTTCATATGCCTTAATTATCGTTTCAGGAAAGTTAAAACTGCCTCTTTCGTGGTAAACGGGTCATTTGTGCAAGGTTACATCTTTGAAACGTCATTCCTGTAACATTGTTAAAATGTGCATGGTTTCCTGATTTCAATCAAAACCTGTATGGACATAAGGTGAATACTTTGTTACTTTAGCGTCACGAACATGAAATTGGTAAGACCAATTGACTCTGGGCGAATGGTAGAGACAAGGAACAATGGCCTACAGCAAAATCCGCCAACCAAAACTCTCCGATGTGATTGAGCAACAGCTGGAGTTTTTGATTCTTGAAGGGACATTGCGTCCCGGTGAAAAACTGCCTCCAGAGCGCGAGCTGGCTAAACAGTTCGACGTTTCTCGTCCTTCACTGCGTGAGGCCATCCAGCGTCTCGAAGCGAAAGGTTTGCTTCTTCGTCGCCAGGGTGGTGGAACCTTTGTCCAGAGCAGTCTGTGGCAGAGCTTTAGCGACCCGCTGGTCGAGCTCCTGACCGATCATCCCGAATCCCAGTTTGACCTGCTTGAAACTCGCCACGCGCTGGAAGGCATTGCCGCCTATTACGCTGCGCTCCGTAGCACCGATGAAGACAAGGTACGTATTGGCGAACTGCATCAGGCGATTGAGCTGGCGCAGCAGTCGGGCGATCTGGATGCTGAGTCCGACGCTGTCGTGCAGTATCAAATTGCCGTAACCGAAGCGGCGCATAATGTGGTGCTGCTGCATCTGCTACGCTGCATGGAGCCCATGTTGGCGCAAAACGTTCGTCAGAACTTCGAATTGCTGTACGCGCGCCGTGAGATGCTCCCGCTGGTTAGCAGTCATCGTTCCAGTATTTTCGCGGCGATCATGGCCGGGCAACCGGAAGAAGCGCGCGAAGCGTCGCATCGTCACCTGGCGTTTATTGAAGAGATTTTGCTGGATCGCAGCCGCGAGCAGAGCCGTCGTGAACGCTCGCTGCGTCGGCTGGAGCAGAGAAAGAATTAATATTTTCTGGTGCAGTTTGTACCGGAAGAGTTGTAACACCAGCGCCAAACTTTAGAGCGCGGCAACTAAACGCAGAACCTGTCTTATTGCACTTTTGTTGTTCAGTCATGATGAGAATGCAATGGGACAGGTTCCAGACAAATCAACGTATTAGATAGATAAGGAATACCCCCCATGTCAGAACGTTTCCAAAATGACGTGGATCCGATCGAAACTCGCGACTGGCTACAGGCGATCGAATCGGTCATCCGTGAAGAAGGTGTTGAGCGTGCTCAGTATCTGATTGACCAGCTCCTTTCTGAAGCCCGCAAAGGCGGTGTGAAAGTGGCAGCTGGCACAGGGGCGAGCAACTATGTAAACACTATTGCCGTTGAAGATGAACCGGAATACCCGGGCAATCTGGAACTGGAACGCCGTATTCGTTCAGCTATCCGCTGGAACGCAATCATGACCGTTCTGCGCGCGTCCAAAAAAGACCTCGAGCTGGGCGGCCACATGGCTTCCTTCCAATCTTCTGCGACCGTTTATGAAGTCTGCTTCAACCACTTCTTCCGTGCCCGCAACGAGAAAGACGGCGGCGACCTGGTGTACTTCCAGGGCCACATCTCCCCGGGCATCTACGCACGTGCGTTCGTGGAAGGTCGTCTGACTGAAGAGCAGATGAACAACTTCCGTCAGGAAGTTCACGGTAAAGGCCTCTCTTCTTACCCGCACCCGAAACTGATGCCGGAATTCTGGCAGTTCCCGACCGTATCCATGGGTCTGGGCCCGATTGGTGCTATCTACCAGGCAAAATTCCTGAAATATCTGGAACACCGCGGCCTGAAAGACACTTCTGAGCAAACCGTTTACGCTTTCCTGGGCGACGGTGAGATGGATGAGCCGGAATCTAAAGGCGCCATCACCATCGCTACCCGTGAAAAACTGGACAACCTGTGTTTCATCATCAACTGTAACTTACAGCGTCTTGATGGCCCGGTTACCGGCAACGGCAAAATCATCAACGAACTGGAAGGCATCTTCAGCGGCGCTGGCTGGAACGTAATCAAAGTCATGTGGGGTTCCCGTTGGGACGAACTGCTGCGTAAAGACACCAGCGGTAAACTGATCCAACTGATGAACGAAACCGTTGACGGCGACTACCAGACCTTCAAATCCAAAGACGGCGCTTACGTGCGTGAGCACTTCTTCGGCAAATACCCGGAAACTGCAGCGCTGGTTGCTGACTGGACTGACGATCAGATTTGGGCGCTTAACCGCGGCGGTCACGATCCGAAGAAAGTCTACGCTGCACTGAAAAAAGCGCAGGAAACCAAAGGCAAAGCGACTGTTATCCTGGCCCATACCATTAAAGGTTACGGCATGGGTGATACCGCTGAAGGCAAAAACATTGCTCACCAGGTGAAGAAAATGAACATGGACGGCGTGCGTTATATCCGCGACCGCTTCAATGTTCCTGTGACCGATGAGCAGGTTGAAAACCTGTCTTACATCACCTTCCCGGAAGGTTCTGAAGAGCACAAATACCTGCACGAACGTCGCCAGGCGCTGAAAGGCTACCTGCCGTCACGTCAGCCGAACTTCACCGAGAAACTTGAACTGCCGGCTCTGGAAGACTTCTCCCAGCTGCTGGAAGAGCAGAACAAAGAGATCTCCACCACTATCGCTTTCGTTCGTGCCCTGAACGTGATGCTGAAGAACAAATCGATCAAAGATCGTCTGGTTCCGATCATCGCTGACGAAGCGCGTACTTTCGGTATGGAAGGTCTGTTCCGTCAGATTGGTATCTACAGCCCGAACGGCCAGCAGTACACCCCGCAGGACCGTGAGCAAGTTGCTTACTACAAAGAAGACGAAAAAGGTCAGATTCTGCAGGAAGGTATCAACGAACTGGGTGCTGGCGCATCCTGGCTGGCGGCTGCGACCTCTTACAGCACCAACAACCTGCCGATGATCCCGTTCTACATCTACTACTCCATGTTCGGGTTCCAGCGTATCGGCGACCTGTGCTGGCAGGCAGGCGACCAGCAGGCTCGCGGCTTCCTGGTTGGCGGTACCTCCGGTCGTACCACCCTGAACGGTGAAGGTCTGCAGCACGAAGATGGTCACAGCCACATTCAGTCGCTGACTATCCCGAACTGTATCTCTTACGACCCGTCTTACGCGTACGAAGTGGCTGTCATCATGCACGATGGCCTGGAGCGTATGTACGGTGAGAAACAAGAGAACGTTTACTACTACATCACCACGCTGAACGAAAACTACCACATGCCGGCAATGCCGGAAGGTGCCGAGGAAGGTATCCGTAAAGGTATCTACAAACTCGAAACCGTTGAAGGCAGCAAAGGTAAAGTTCAGCTGCTGGGCTCCGGTTCTATCCTGCGTCACGTACGTGAAGCAGCACAGATCCTGGCGAAAGATTACGGCGTGGGTTCCGACGTCTACAGCGTGACCTCCTTCACTGAACTGGCGCGTGATGGCCAGGATTGTGAACGCTGGAACATGCTGCACCCGCTGGAAACCCCGCGTGTACCGTACATCGCTCAGGTGATGAACGACGCACCGGCTGTAGCGTCTACTGACTATATGAAACTGTTCGCCGAGCAGGTTCGTACTTATGTACCGGCTGATGATTACCGCGTACTGGGTACGGATGGCTTCGGTCGCTCCGACAGCCGTGAAAACCTGCGTCACCACTTCGAAGTTGATGCTTCTTACGTGGTCGTTGCAGCACTGGGCGAACTGGCTAAACGTGGCGAAATCGACAAGAAAGTGGTAGCGGAAGCCATCACCAAATTCAACATCGATGCAGAAAAAGTTAACCCGCGTCTGGCGTAAGAGGTAAAGAGATAATGGCTATCGAAATCAATGTACCGGACATCGGGGCTGATGAAGTTGAAATCACCGAGATCCTGGTCAAAGTGGGCGACAAAGTTGAAGCTGAACAGTCGCTGATCACCGTAGAAGGCGACAAAGCCTCTATGGAAGTCCCGTCTCCGCAGGCTGGCGTTGTTAAAGAGATCAAAGTCTCTGTTGGCGACAAAACCGAGACCGGCAAACTGATCATGATTTTCGATTCCGCCGAAGGTGCAGCAGCCGCTGCACCTGCTCCGGCAGAAGCGAAGAAAGACGCCGCGCCAGCAGCAGCCCCGGCCGCTGCGGCAGCCAAAGACGTTAACGTTCCGGATATCGGCGGCGACGAAGTTGAAGTCACTGAGATCCTGGTAAAAGTCGGCGATACCGTGGCTGCAGAGCAGTCGCTGATCACCGTTGAAGGCGACAAAGCCTCGATGGAAGTTCCGGCGCCGTTCGCGGGCACCGTAAAAGAGATCAAAATCAACACCGGCGATAAAGTCTCCACCGGCTCGCTGATCATGATCTTCGAAGTTGCGGGCGCAGCCCCGGCTGCGGCTGCGGCACAAGCGGCGGCTCCGGCTGCGGCGAGCGCACCGGCAGCAGCGTCTGGCCCGAAAGAAGTCAACGTACCGGATATCGGCGGCGACGAAGTTGAAGTGACCGAAGTGCTGGTGAAAGTGGGCGACAAAGTCTCCGCTGAGCAGTCTCTGATCACCGTCGAAGGCGACAAAGCCTCGATGGAAGTTCCGGCGCCGTTCGCAGGCACCGTGAAAGAGCTGAAAGTGAACGTGGGCGACAAAGTCTCCACGGGCTCTCTGATCATGGTCTTCGAAGTGGAAGGCGCTGCGCCTGCTGCGGCTCCGGCTGCTGCACCTGCTGCCGCTGCCCCGGCTGCTCAGGCGGCGAAACCGGCTGCTGCTCCGGCGAAAGCAGAAGGTAAATCTGACTTCGCAGAAAACGATGCTTACATCCATGCCACTCCGCTGATCCGTCGCCTGGCGCGCGAATTCGGTGTGAATCTGGCGAAAGTGAAAGGCACCGGTCGTAAAGGCCGTATCCTGCGCGAAGACGTACAGAACTATGTGAAAGACGCGGTTAAACGCGCTGAGTCTGCACCTGCTGCTGGCGCAACCGGTGGTTCTCTGCCGGGCCTGCTGCCGTGGCCGAAAGTGGACTTCAGCAAGTTTGGCGAAGTCGAAGAAGTCGAACTGGGCCGCATCCAGAAAATTTCTGGCGCTAACCTGAGCCGTAACTGGGTGATGATCCCGCACGTTACGCACTTCGACAAAACCGATATCACCGATCTGGAAGCGTTCCGTAAACAGCAGAACGCCGAAGCTGAGAAGCGCAAACTGGATGTGAAATTCACCCCGGTTGTCTTCATCATGAAAGCGGTCGCTGCTGCACTGGAACAAATGCCGCGCTTCAACAGCTCACTGTCTGAAGATGCACAGCGCCTGACGCTGAAAAAATACATCAACATCGGTGTGGCGGTAGATACCCCGAACGGCCTGGTTGTTCCGGTCTTCAAAGACGTGAACAAGAAGAGCATCACTGAGCTGTCCCGTGAACTGACAGTGATCTCGAAAAAAGCGCGTGACGGTAAGCTGACTGCTGGCGAAATGCAGGGCGGTTGCTTCACCATCTCCAGCATCGGCGGCCTGGGCACCACCCACTTCGCGCCGATTGTTAACGCGCCGGAAGTGGCCATCCTGGGCGTCTCCAAGTCTGCCATGGAGCCGGTCTGGAACGGTAAAGAGTTCGTACCGCGTCTGATGATGCCGATTTCGCTCTCCTTCGACCACCGTGTGATTGACGGTGCGGATGGTGCGCGCTTTATCACCATCATCAACAACATGCTGTCTGACATCCGCCGTCTGGTGATGTAATCGAAAAAGCCGGCCTGACGGCCGGCTTTTTTCTGCTAATCTCATACTGCTTATGGGGTTATCAGGGGCAAAGGACAAATCGTTTGCCGTTTGTTGTTTCAAAATTGTTAACATTTTTGTAAACTGCGGGCGGATAGAACGTCCCGGTGGATGAAGGGCGACATGAAGTACCCCTGACCGCCGGAAATCAATAAGAGGTCATGATGAGTACTGAAATCAAAACTCAGGTCGTGGTACTTGGGGCAGGCCCTGCAGGTTACTCTGCTGCCTTCCGTTGCGCTGATTTAGGTCTGGAAACCGTCATCGTTGAACGTTACAGCACCCTTGGCGGTGTTTGTCTGAACGTGGGTTGTATCCCTTCTAAAGCGCTGCTGCACGTAGCAAAAGTTATCGAAGAAGCCAAAGCGCTGGCTGAACACGGCATCGTTTTTGGCGAGCCGAAAACCGATATCGACAAAATTCGTACCTGGAAAGAGAAAGTTATCACTCAGCTGACCGGCGGTCTGGCGGGGATGGCGAAAGGCCGTAAAGTTAAAGTGGTTAACGGTCTGGGTAAATTCACCGGGGCGAACACCCTGGAAGTTGAAGGCGAAAACGGTAAAACCGTGATCAACTTTGACAATGCAATCATCGCGGCGGGTTCCCGTCCGATTCAACTGCCGTTTATCCCGCATGAAGATCCGCGCGTATGGGACTCCACCGACGCACTGGAACTGAAATCCGTACCGAAGCGTATGCTGGTTATGGGTGGCGGTATCATCGGTCTGGAAATGGGTACCGTGTACCATGCGCTGGGTTCAGAGATTGACGTGGTTGAAATGTTCGACCAGGTTATCCCGGCGGCTGACAAAGACATCGTTAAAGTCTTCACCAAACGCATCAGCAAGAAATTCAACCTGATGCTGGAAACCAAAGTGACCGCCGTTGAAGCAAAAGAAGACGGTATCTATGTTTCCATGGAAGGCAAAAAAGCCCCGGCTGAAGCGCAGCGTTACGATGCCGTGCTGGTGGCCATCGGCCGTGTGCCGAACGGTAAAAACCTCGACGCAGGCCAGGCAGGCGTGGAAGTGGACGACCGTGGCTTTATCCGTGTTGATAAACAACTGCGCACCAACGTGCCGCACATCTTCGCTATCGGCGATATCGTCGGTCAGCCGATGCTGGCGCACAAAGGCGTGCATGAAGGCCACGTGGCCGCAGAAGTTATCGCCGGTAAAAAACACTACTTCGATCCGAAAGTTATCCCGTCTATCGCCTACACCGAGCCAGAAGTTGCATGGGTGGGTCTGACCGAGAAAGAAGCGAAAGAGAAAGGCATCAGCTACGAAACCGCCACCTTCCCGTGGGCGGCTTCGGGTCGTGCTATCGCTTCCGATTGCGCAGACGGTATGACCAAACTGATTTTCGACAAAGAGACGCACCGTGTTATCGGTGGCGCGATTGTCGGCACCAACGGCGGTGAGCTGCTGGGCGAAATCGGTCTGGCGATCGAAATGGGTTGCGACGCTGAAGATATCGCGCTGACCATCCACGCTCACCCGACTCTGCACGAATCCGTAGGTCTGGCGGCGGAAGTGTTCGAAGGCAGTATCACTGACCTGCCGAACCCGAAAGCGAAGAAAAAATAAGTTTTCGCCACGCTAAAGCGCCTCTTCGGAGGCGTTTTTTTTGCGCCATTTTCGTGAGCAGGTAGAGACTTTCACTGCCAGGGTATAAATATTACGCAGATTTTGCCGATATTACCCTCTGTCGACCATTCCCGGCGAGAGAAGGAGTTTTATCGTCATGATCAACGGCCTCAACCTGTCGTCGCTCTCTTCCGCGGCGCGTGTTACCCCATCGTCAACAGTGAACACTTCGGCGCGTACCGCCAGCAGTAACACCACTTCTGCGGGTGCAACGGCATCGGCAAAAGTGATGTTTGGCAGCCAGACCGCAGAAATCGCCGCGGTGTATAGCCTGTCGCCGAAGAAAATCAGCGCCAGCACATCCCTGCAAAACAATGCGACTATTCAGGCATTGATGCAGTCTGCAAAGGGGAGCAACTCTGTTTCCGCATTCGGCAGTCTGGGCAGCGTACTGCTCAGTAACCTGAAAGAAAATCGAGCCGATTTCACCCAGGCACTCACCGGCGTCGGGATGAACGGGAGCGGCGGAAATGAGTCCGCTATCACGCTGGATATCGTCACGCAATCTGGCTCCACTGTTCATCTGATCATGACCCAGCAGGACGATGGCATGGCGGTGGAGGTCAAAACGGAAGGCGACAGTCTGAACGATGACGAAGCTGAGGCGGTCGCCAAACTGGGTGAGTCGTTGCAAAAAACGTTATCAGGACTGGGCCGCAACCCGCCTGAAGTCGACGTGAAGGGGTTAACGCAGTTTGACAGCAGTGTGCTCAAATCGGTGGATTTGAAAACGGATATGCGTACTGGCGACACGTCGCTGCAATCGCTCAATTTCCATGCGGACACGAAAGAACGCTGGATTGCCTATGAAGATAAGGATTTCTCGCTGAAGATGAGCAGCGACCTTTCTCAATCCGGGCTGTCTGGCAACTATGCACAGCAGCAAAGTGCGCTGAATGCCTACGACAGCAAGTTTGATAAAGCGCGCATTGCCGGTCACGGCGATCGTGCGCAGATGGAAGCGCTGAAGTCGGTATTTAGGGCGTTAAATACCACGACGGAAAACGATGAGTCATTAAAAGTGGGCGCGGCGGATATTCGCGTCGGCGATAACGGTAAATCGCAGCTAAGCGGGCTGAATGACTTCTCTTTATCACTGACGCAAACGGAAAAATCCATCAACCCGCTGCATGAAGAAGAGAAAGATCGTTTTTCCTACCAGGCTTCGCAAACGACCGAAGAGTCTGTTGCCAGTGATGGCTCAAAAACCCTGAAGCAGACCGCGCGTAGCCATACCAGCGCCGCCTGGCATCAAGCGTTAGATCCCTCTTTCCCGCTGTCGCTGAACAGCATGAAATCGTCGCAGAACTACTATTACCACTTGCTGGAAAATGACGAAGAGAGCAGCACGACCCTCAATTACACGGCGCGCGGGCAACTGGCGAGCGTGGGACACCACGAGCAGGTGAACAACCGCGAAACGGTGAAAAAATATGTGATGGGAGAACTGGTTGATCAAACCGTTACCCCGGAACAATACACGCGCAACAATGTGGTTTCCTTGCTACGAACGTTGTCACAATAACGTCATAAAAACGGTCCTTTGGGGCCGTTTTTTGTTTTTTATGGCGTCGATTCTGTTCCCTAAAAACCGTCTGCCGTCTGCTTTATTCCGCCTTTAACGATTCAGCCAATTTTTTATGTTGCTTTTTTGTAAACAGATTAACACCCCCCGTAAATCCTGCTATGCTGCCGAACGCGGTTCGCGGATTTACCCTACAAACTGCTGTCTCACAGGAGAGTGAAGAGAAACGCCTGCCGCATTATGACAATGAGAGCGAGGAGAACCGTCGTGCTAGAAGAATACCGTAAGCACGTAGCTGAACGTGCCGCTGAGGGGATTGCGCCAAAACCATTAGATGCAACCCAAATGGCAGGCCTTGTCGAGCTGCTGAAAAGCCCGCCTGCTGGCGAAGAAGAATTCCTGATTGATCTGCTGACTAACCGTGTCCCGCCAGGCGTTGATGAAGCCGCCTATGTCAAAGCGGGTTTCCTTGCTGCCATCGCCAAAGGCGACGCCACCTCCCCACTGGTTACCCCTGAAAAAGCCATTGAACTGCTGGGCACCATGCAGGGCGGCTATAACATTCATCCGCTGATTGATGCGCTGGATAGCGACAAACTTGCGCCGATCGCCGCTAAAGCACTGTCCCACACGCTGCTGATGTTCGATAACTTCTACGATGTGGAAGAGAAAGCCAAAGCGGGCAACGCCCACGCGAAACAGGTGATGCAATCTTGGGCCGATGCAGAATGGTTCCTGAGCCGTCCGGCACTGGCCGACAAAATCACCGTGACGGTGTTTAAAGTCACCGGCGAAACCAACACCGATGATCTCTCTCCGGCGCCGGATGCCTGGTCCCGCCCGGATATCCCGCTGCACGCGCTGGCGATGCTGAAAAACGCCCGTGAAGGCATTGAGCCGGATCAGCCGGGCGTTGTTGGTCCGATCAAACAGATCGAGGCGCTGGCGAAAAAAGGTTTCCCGCTGGCCTATGTCGGCGATGTGGTCGGTACCGGTTCTTCCCGTAAATCCGCCACTAACTCCGTACTGTGGTTTATGGGCGATGACATTCCGAACGTGCCGAACAAGCGCGGCGGCGGTCTGGTGCTCGGCGGTAAAATTGCGCCTATCTTCTTCAACACCATGGAAGATGCGGGCGCGCTGCCTGTCGAAGTGGATGTGAACAGCCTCAATATGGGCGACGTGATCGACGTTTACCCGTTCAAAGGTGAAGTTCGCAACCATGAAACCGGCGAACTGCTGGCCAGCTTTGAGCTGAAAACCGACGTGTTGATCGACGAAGTGCGCGCCGGTGGCCGTATTCCGTTGATTATCGGTCGTGGGCTGACGACCAAAGCGCGCGAAGCGCTGGGTCTGCCGCACAGCGATGTGTTCCGTCAGGCGAAAGACGTGGCGGAGAGCAGCCGCGGCTACTCGCTGGCGCAGAAAATGGTGGGTCGCGCCTGCGGCGTGGCCGGTATCCGTCCTGGCGCTTACTGCGAACCGAAAATGACCTCCGTGGGTTCTCAGGACACCACCGGTCCGATGACCCGTGATGAACTGAAAGACCTGGCCTGTCTGGGCTTCTCTTCCGACCTGGTGATGCAGTCCTTCTGCCACACGGCGGCCTATCCGAAGCCTGTAGACGTGACCACGCACCATACGCTGCCGGACTTCATTATGAACCGCGGCGGTGTTTCCCTGCGTCCGGGCGACGGTGTAATCCACTCATGGCTGAACCGTATGCTGCTGCCGGATACCGTTGGTACCGGTGGTGACTCGCATACCCGTTTCCCGATCGGTATCTCCTTCCCGGCGGGTTCTGGCCTGGTGGCGTTTGCCGCCGCCACCGGCGTTATGCCGCTGGATATGCCGGAGTCTGTGCTGGTGCGCTTCAAAGGCAAAATGCAGCCGGGTATTACTCTGCGCGATCTGGTGCATGCCATCCCGCTGTATGCCATCAAACAAGGCCTGCTGACCGTTGAGAAGAAAGGGAAGAAAAACATCTTCTCTGGCCGCATCCTCGAAATCGAAGGTCTGCCGGATCTGAAAGTCGAGCAGGCGTTTGAGCTGACGGATGCCTCTGCTGAGCGTTCGGCCGCCGGTTGCACCATTAAACTGAACAAAGAACCGATTATCGAGTATCTGAACTCGAACATCGTGCTGCTGAAGTGGATGATTTCTGAAGGCTACGGCGATCGTCGTACGCTGGAACGTCGCGTGCAGGGCATGGAAAAATGGCTGGCAGATCCGCAACTGCTGGAAGCCGATGCTGACGCGGAGTACGCGGCGGTCATCGACATCGATCTGGCGGAAATCAAAGAGCCGATCCTCTGTGCGCCGAACGATCCGGACGACGCGCGTCTGCTGTCTGACGTGCAGGGTGCAAGCATCGATGAAGTCTTTATCGGTTCCTGTATGACAAACATCGGTCACTTCCGTGCCGCTGGTAAACTGCTGGACAGCCATAAAGGCCAGTTGCCGACCCGCCTGTGGGTTGCGCCGCCGACCCGTATGGATGCCGCGCAGTTGACGGAAGAAGGGTATTACAGCGTGTTCGGTAAGAGCGGCGCGCGCATTGAGATCCCGGGCTGCTCCCTGTGCATGGGTAACCAGGCGCGTGTGGCGGACGGTTCGACTGTCGTATCCACGTCCACCCGTAACTTCCCGAACCGTTTAGGTACCGGGGCGAACGTTTACCTGGCATCTGCGGAGCTGGCGGCGGTCGCTGCGCTGACCGGTAAACTGCCGACGCCGGAAGAGTACCTTAACTTTATGTCGCAGGTGGATAAAACCGCTGCAGACACATACCGCTACCTGAACTTCGACCAGCTTAATCAGTACACTGAGAAAGCAGACGGTGTGATTTTCCAGACCGCGGTCTGAGTACCAGAGCCACCCTTCGGGGTGGCTTTTTTCTTTCCCCTGGCACTGCAAAAAATCGCTTTTTAAGCGCATCAAATGTCTATTACTGACATATCGAAAAACTCTAGCATCGCTCTGTTCCCGAACACCAATTACATGTCTTACGCGTCACCGTTACCTGACGCGGGGGCTTTCCTATGCCCAAAAAAGGGCGATTCAGGAGATGAGATATGGCGACGAGCGAAACACCTGAGTTAGTGACAATGCATCCGCAAATGACATTGCATGCGGCGCGTTTAGTGCTGAAGAAAGCCCTTAGCGAAGCGCGCAGCAGGCAGCGGCGGGTGAGCGTGGCCGTTGTCGATCTGAGCGGCGAACTGCTGGCGTTTGAACGTGACGACGACAGCGCGGGCGTAACGGTGAACACCGCGATTGCCAAGGCGAAAACCGCCGCGCTGCTGCGCGATCCTTCCAGTCTCTTCGAAACCTTTATCAACCAGGGCTCACTGAGCTTTCTTGCCACGCCTGGCATCACTCCGTTGCAGGGCGGTGTTCCGGTCATGCTCGATGGTCGTTTGATTGGCGCGGTGGGCGTGAGCGGCGCAAGCGGTGAAGAAGACAATGTGATTGCTACGCAGGCGGCCATTCGCTTCATGGAGCAAGGTGTTCATCATGGATGATCTGACATTGCGTACGGTGGCGATCATCGGCGGCAGTTCGGGGATCGGCTTTCAGGTTGCCCGGCAGGCGGTAAACGAAGGGGCGAATCTTATTCTGATTGGCCGCGACATTGGTCGGCTTGAGGTGGCGAAAACCCGGCTGCAAACGGCTGGCGGATCGGTGACTACCTACGTCGCCGATGCGCACGATCATGCCGCGCTGGAGCAGTTATTTGATGAGATGCCGCAGGTGGATCATCTGGTGTCGATGGTTGGCGATGTGATGGGCGGCGGCTTTGTTACTGCACCGATGGCGGTGATTCGCCATGTTATCGAATCAAAGTTCTTCACCAACGTACGCATAGGCCAGCTGGCGGCGAAGAAAATTCGCCCCGGCGGTAGCCTGATTTTTACCTCCGGCACCGGTGGTCGGGCGCAGGATGCCTGCGCCAGTTATGTCGGCAATCTGGGGATCAATGCGTTAGTGGAAGGGCTGGCGGTGGAGTTAGCGCCGGACATTCGCGTCAATGCGGTTTCGCCCACCTGGACGGTGACGCCTTTCTGGCGAGATATGCCCGCTGAACAATTAGCCGCCACGGCGGATCGCTTCGCTAACACTATTCCATTGCAGCGCACGGCTGAGATAGATGAGCTGGCGCAGGCATACCTGTTCCTGATGAAAAATGGCTTTATTACTGGGCAACATATCGCGGTCGATGGTGGGATTATGCTTGGCGGATGATTTCTGCGCAGGCGAAACACCCTCACGCGGATATTTTTCGTTGCTTCCCGTTAGTACGCTTTTTTTCTGGCAGTGTGCTGCGATAATTACAGCATAGGCGGGCCATCAGGCCGGCAGGAGGAAGCGATTATGGATTACGAATTTCTGCGTGATGTCACCGGCGTGGTGAAGGTGCGTATGTCGATGGGCCACGAAGCTGTCGGACACTGGTTTAATGAAGAAGTGAAAGAGAACCTGGCCTTACTGGATGAAGTGGAGCAGGCGGCGAAAACGGTGAAGGGCAGCGAGCGCTCCTGGCAACGCGCCGGGCATGAATACACGCTGTGGATGGATGGCGAAGAGGTGATGGTGCGCGCCAACCAGCTGGAATTTTCCGGCGATGAGATGGAAGAAGGGATGAGCTATTACGATGAAGAGAGCCTGTCGCTGTGCGGCGTGGAGGATTTTCTTCAGGTGGTGGCCGCCTATCGCGAATTCCTGAAACAGCGATAGATAAAGGAGCCTCCGTGCTCCGTCGCGGGTTATACGGCTGGAATATTGCGGCCGTAGTAGATCTCGCGCATCTCTTTCCACAACGCTTCTGTGATCTCTTTGCGTTCTTCTGCGGTCAGGTCTTCCGGTTTGGTATGGAACATGTAGTGCTTAAGATCGAACTCTTTAAGCAACATCTTGGTATGGAAGATATTTTCCTGATAAACGTTCACGTCCACCATGTCATACAGTGATTTCATGTCATCAGACATAAAGTTCTGAATCGAATTAATCTCATGATCGATAAAATGCTTCATGCCGTTAACGTCGCGGGTAAAGCCGCGTACGCGGTAATCGACCGTGACAATATCCGACTCAAGCTGGTGGATCAGGTAATTCAGCGCTTTGAGCGGAGAGATAACGCCGCAGGTGGAGACTTCGATATCGGCGCGGAACGTGCACAACCCGCCCTCAGGATGGCTTTCCGGGTAGGTATGGACGCAAATATGGCTCTTATCCAGATGCGCGACCACCGCTTCCGGCAGCGGGCCCGGGTGCTCGGTTTTATCGATAAGCTGCGGGTCGACGGGTTCTTCGCTCACCAGAATAGTCACGCTTGCGCCCTGCGGCTCGTAATCCTGGCGGGCAATGTTCAGGATATTGGCACCGATAATATTGCAGGTTTCGCTCAGGATCTCTGTCAGACGGTTGGCGTTATAGAGTTCATCAATATAGGCAATGTAGCCGTCACGCTCTTCCGCCGTTTTGGCGTAGCAGATGTCGTAGATACAAAAACTCAGGCTTTTCGTCAGGTTGTTAAAGCCGTGCAGCTTCAGCTTTTTCAATTTTCATCACCTCCTTAGAAGGACAGAGCGTCTTGCAAATATTGCGGCAAGGCGAACGCCGCGGTATGAATCGCCGGATTATAGTAACGGCAGGTTATTGCGGCAGTATGGAAACGGGCGGCGATGATCCCGGTTGAGAGGTGGCGTAACGCTTCGTTATCCGTCGCCCAGGCAAACGTCATGATGCCGCCGTAATAGGTCGGAACCGCTGCCTGATAAAAACTGACGTCGCTAAAATAGTGACTCAACTTGCGATGACTGCCGGTGACCTCCTCTTGTTGCAGAAAGCTTACGCCATTCTGCGCCACGAAGATCCCGCCCGGGTTCAGGCAGCGTTTGCAGCCCTCATAAAAGGCGGAGGTGAACAGGCTCTCCCCCGGACCGATAGGATCCGTGCAGTCAGAAATGATCACGTCGAATGTCTGGCGGGTGTGGTTAACAAAATTGACGCCATCGTCGATCACCAACTGAAAACGGGGATCGTCATAAGCGCCTGCGCTGTGATTCGGCAGGTACTGACGGCAGAAAGAGACGACGCCCGCGTCGATTTCCACCATGGTAATAGTGGCAATATTTTTATGGCGCGAAACTTCACGCAACATGGCCCCATCGCCACCGCCGATGATTAACACATCTTTTGCGTGGCCGTGAGCCAGCAGCGGAACGTGGGTCATCATTTCGTGGTAGATAAACTCATCACGTTCGGTGGTCTGAACAACGCCATCCAGCGCCATTACGCGCCCAAACGCGGCATTCTCGAAGATGACCAGATCCTGATGATCGGTTTTCTCGTGATACAGCACTTTATCAACGGCAAAATATTGACCAAAGTGGTCATGCAGGGTCTCGTGCCACACGGCGTTGTCGGCCATAGGTTGCTCCTTTGTTAACACCGCGAAAATGGGCGCAACATCATAGCTAACTCTGACCGGGGTTGCACGGTCAGAATTTCACCGTTATCCCGTCTTGCTTCGTGGCGCAGTGCGATCAGAAAGAGGACGGGGCAGGGAACGATTATTTAACGTAGGCGAGAAGGCTAAGGGAGTCGCGAGCGAGGGCTTTACATTTTTTTGCGGTAGGAATACCAATGCCGCTCAGGTCGCGGTAGCTATCTTCACCCAGCGATTTCATATCCCAGGTGTCATAGTTGCTGAGATCCCACTGGTTTTGCTGGGCGAAAAAGACCAGTGCGCGACGGATCTGCCCGTTAGGCAAGTTGTTATAGCCGCAGTCGTTTTTCAGAAATACAAACACGGCCGTCAGATCGGCCATATCTTCAGCTTCGGATTCACTTAGCGCATAACTGTTAGCGGAGACAGCCAGCAGGCTGCCGAGGACTACTGCTCTGAAAAACGTCTTCATTATTTCTACCACGGCGTAACGGAATTTAAACGTTAGCACAGTCCTGATAGGGCGACGATATTTATTATTATCTGATTTCTTGACCTTCCGGCAGGGGGAGGGTTTATGCTCAAAATATCGCCTGCAATTGATAAGGAAATGCCCATGCAACGCCGTGATTTTTTGAAATATTCCGCCGCGTTAGGCGTAATGAGCGCGCTGCCGCTGTGGAGCCGATCGCTGTTTGCCGCTGAACGCCCGACATTACCCATCCCGCCACTGCTTGCCCCCGATGCGCAAAGCCGTATTCAGCTTACGGTACAAGCGGGGGAAACCCTGTTCGGCGGTAAATCTGCAACCACCTGGGGTTACAACGGCTCACTGCTTGGGCCTGCGCTTCAGCTCCGCCAGGGGCGCGCCGTCACGGTGGATATCCGTAATACGCTGGCCGAAGAGACCACTGTGCACTGGCACGGCGTTGAAGTCGCAGGCGAGGTCGATGGCGGGCCGCAGGGTGTCATCAAACCCGGCGGCAGCCGTACGGTAACTTTTACCCCCACGCAGCAGGCGGCAACCTGCTGGTTCCACCCGCATCAGCACGGTAAAACTGGCCGCCAGGTGGCAATGGGGCTCGCCGGGCTGGTACTGATTGAAGATGATACGCTTCGCCAACTGCGCCTGCCGCAACAGTGGGGCATTGATGATGTTCCGGTGATAATGCAGGACAAAAGGTTTACCGCGCAGGGGCAAATTGATTACCAGCTTGATGTGATGAGCGCGGCTGTGGGCTGGTTTGGCGATACCTTACTGACTAATGGCGCGGTGTATCCTCAGCACGCCGCACCCCGCGGCTGGTTACGTCTGCGCTTGCTCAATGGCTGTAATGCGCGTTCGCTTAATGTTGCGGCCAGCGATAAACGCCCGCTGTATGTGATCGCGAGCGACGGCGGCTTGCTCAGTGAACCGGTCAAGGTCAGTGAATTACCGATGTTGATGGGCGAGCGGTTCGAAGTATTGGTGGATATCAGCGACGGTAAGCCCTTCGATATTGTTACGCTGCCGGTACAGCAGATGGGGATGACGGTTGCGCCGTTCGACCAGCCGCACCCGGTGCTGCGTATTCAGCCGTTGCAGGTCACCGCTTCCGGCATATTGCCCGATAAGCTCGCATCGCTGCCTGCGTTGCCGCCGCTCGAAGGGTTAACGCAACGGACGCTGCAACTGTCGATGGACCCGATGCTCGACATGATGGGGATGCAGGCGTTGCAACAGAAGTACGGTGATGCGGCAATGGCTGGCATGATGATGGGCCATGGGCAAATGAGTCATACCCAGAGCGGGAATATGCCGATGAGCCACGGGCAGATGGGCACGATGCAAATGAATCATGGCCAGATGAACCATGGCGGGATGAACAGTGATCAGGGTACGATGAACCACGGTAACGGCGGGTTTGATTTCCACTCCGCCAACCGGATCAACGGCAAAGCCTTCGACATGACCACTCCGGCTTTTGCGGCGCAAAAAGGGCAGTACGAACGTTGGGTGATCTCGGGCGAAGGCGACATGATGCTGCACCCCTTCCATATTCACGGGACCCAGTTCCGTATTCTGTCAGAAAACGGCAAACCGCCTGCGGCGCATCGTGCGGGCTGGAAAGATACCGTGAATGTTTACGGGGCGCGCAGTGAAGTGTTAGTGCGTTTCCAGCATGACGCGCCAAAAGAGCATGCTTATATGGCGCACTGCCATCTGCTGGAGCATGAAGATACCGGGATGATGTTAGGGTTTACGGTGTAAAAAAGCCGGAGGGCGTCAAAACGCGCCTCCGGCTGCGAGAGTGTTCGGCCCGGTAAGCAACCTCGCTACCGGGCTTGTGTTCTCTTTATTTGGCATCATCCGGCAGTGCATAAGCGACGATATAGTCGCCCATTTTGGTGCCGAACGACCCGTGACCGCCAGCGGAAATGACCACATACTGTTTGCCATTGACCTCATAGGTCATCGGTGTGGCCTGACCGCCTGCCGGCAATCGACCCTGCCACAGTTTTTCACCGTTGCTCATATTGTAAGCGCGCAGGTAGTTATCCGCGGTGGCCGCGATAAACAGCACATTACCCGCTGTGGAGATCGGGCCGCCAAGCATTGGCATCCCCATATTGAACGGCACCGGAACCGGCATCGGGAACGGCATGCTGTCCTGCGGTGTACCAATACGTTTTTTCCACACCACCTGATTGGTTTTCAAATCGAGAGCGGAAATATAACCCCATGCCGGTTGTTTACACGGCAGACCGAACGGCGACAGGAACGGGTTCAGCGTTACGCCGTACGGTACACCATACTGCGGCTGGATCCCCGACTCTGAGCCAGTGCCTTTCGCGTCTTTCGGCGGTTCCATCGGGTTACCCGGACCGCGCGGGATCAGCTTCGACACAAACGGCAGCGCCATCGGGTTGGCAATGGCGACCTGGCGATGCGGATCGACAGAGATACCGCCCCATTCAAACATCCCGAGGTTACCCGGGAACACCAGCGTGCCCTGTTCTGACGGCGGGGTGAAAATGCCTTCATAGCGCATCTGGTGGAACATGACGCGGCACACCAGTTGATCGAACATGGTGGCGCCCCACATGTCCGCCCCGCTGAGATCTTTCTTCGGACGGAAACTCAAATCGGAGAACGGTTGGGTAGGGGTGACATGGTCGCCTTTGGCAGCCCCCTGCGGCACCGGTTTTTCCGGCGCGGGTACCACCAGTTCACCATTACGACGATCCAGTACGAAAATGTTGCCGGTTTTCGCCGGCGCATAAATCACCGGAACCGTTTTGCCGTTGACGCTGATATCCGCCAGCGTCGGCTGCGACGGCATATCCATGTCCCACAAATCGTGGTGAACGGTCTGGTAGCTCCAGGCCAGTTTGCCGGTGGTGGCGTTCAGTGCGACGATCGAACTGGCGTAACGCTCCTGCTCGGGTGTGCGGTTACCGCCCCAGATATCCGGCGTGGTGACGCCCATCGGCAGATAGACCAAATCCAGCTTCGCGTCATAGGCGGCAGGCGCCCAGGAGTTCGGCGAGTTGACGGTATAGTGGTGTTCATCGGCCGGGATCGCATTTGGATCTTTCGCGCCCGGATCGAAGGCCCACAGCAGTTTACCGGTATTGATGTCGAAACCGCGGATCACCCCCGAAGGCTCACGGGTGGAGAAGTTATCCGTTACCGCACCGGCAATAATAATCACCTTATCGGTGACGATGGGCGGCGAGGTGGGTTCGTACATGCCCGGTGTGGTCACCGGCATATTGGTTTGCAGGTTGAGAATGCCTTTATTGGCAAAGGAGTCACACAGCTTACCGTTATCCGCGTTGACGGCGAACAGACGACCATCATTCACCGGCAGGATAATACGGCGCGGGCAATCCGCCACCACATCCGGGCTGGCATTGTCAGCGGTCGCTTCATGATAAGAAACGCCACGGCAGGTGACATGCTGGAAGGTCGGATTGGTATTCAGTTGCGGATCGAAGTGCCATTTCTCTTTACCCGTGGCGGCATCGAGGGCGAACAGGCGCTGGTGCGCAGTACACAGGAATAGGGAGTCGCCAACTTTAATGGGCGTCACTTCGTTGGTGATTTCTCCCGGATCGTTCGGCTGCTTCAGATCGCCGGTGCGAAACACCCACGCTTCTTTCAGATTATGCACGTTATCGGCGTTGATCTGCTTCAACGGCGAGTAACGCTGCCCTTCCTGATTACGACCGTACGCGGGCCAGTCACTGTCAGCAACCGCAGAGATAGCCTGTGCAGGCGTACTTTCTGCGCTCAGCGTGCCGCGGATCTCTTGCGGATCGTGAAAACCGGCCCACGTCAGAATGCCGCCGCTGACCAGCAGTGTCACCACCAGCGCAGCGACTGCGCCACGCGCGGGGACGACTAATCGCCGCCAGACAAACGGCAGAATCAGCCAGATACCGAAGAAGACCAGGATGTCGCTACGCGGCGTGAGCGCCCAGAAATCGAAACCGACTTCCCACACGCCCCAGATCATGGTGACCAGCAACAGGGCGGCATACAGCCATAATGCCGCACGCTGGCCTTTCCACAGCAACCCGGTCACTGCCAGCATCACCAGGCCTGCGATAGGGTAGTACCAGGAGCCGCCAATGGCGACCAGCCAGGCACCGCCGATTAACAGATACAGCCCGCAAAAGGCTGCGAACAGCGCCGTCAGCGTCACCAGACGCCGCGGCTGTTGCGTTTTTGTTTCTGCCATAAAAAGACACTCATCAGTTTGTTAATATTTTGATAGCAATTCATTATAGGAGTTAACAAGTGTGATCGTCATCACAAAATGAGCTTTGTAGCGGAATGGCACCTAATGATCTTTTTGCTGGTATACTGCGCATCTTGCGTTTCAATTACCGGCGCTCTCAACCGGTGTTGAATGATTTACGATTTAAATCATATGGTTAGTTAAAATGAAACACACTGTTGAAGTGATGATCCCGGAAGCGGAGATCAAAGCGCGTATCGTTGAGCTGGGTCGTCAAATCACTGAACGTTACAAAGATAGCGGCAGCGAAATGGTGCTGGTGGGGCTGCTGCGTGGATCGTTTATGTTTATGGCTGACCTGTGCCGTGAAGTGCAGGTTTCTCACGAAGTCGATTTTATGACCGCCTCCAGCTACGGCAGTGGCATGTCCACCACCCGTGATGTGAAAATCCTGAAAGACCTGGATGAAGACATTCGCGGCAAAGACGTGCTGATCGTCGAAGACATTATCGATTCGGGTAATACGCTGTCGAAAGTGCGTGAAATCCTCAGCCTGCGCGAGCCAAAATCGCTGGCGATTTGCAC
The DNA here is from genome assembly GCF_025642095.1 of Kosakonia sp. ML.JS2a. Classification (GTDB taxonomy): domain Bacteria; phylum Pseudomonadota; class Gammaproteobacteria; order Enterobacterales; family Enterobacteriaceae. The sequence continues at coordinate 4,341,698 of NZ_CP106754.1, read as the reverse complement.
CCTGCTGGATAAACCTTCCCGTCGTGAAGTGGACGTACCCGTTGAGTTTGTCGGTTTTTCCATTCCGGATGAGTTTGTGGTGGGTTACGGCATTGATTATGCGCAGCGCTATCGCCATCTGCCGTATGTTGGCAAAGTGGTCATGCTGGAAGAATAAAAAAATCGGGGCCGACGGCCCCGATTGTTATTTGTGATTGCTGTGTTTCTGACTGAGGTTGGACACACCCTGACGGTAACGCTGTTCCAGCGTTTCGCGGTTGGTGGCGGTGACATCCAGATTACGCAGCAGGCCATCATGAATGCCGTAGGCCCAGCCATGAATCGTCACTTTCTGCCCACGTTTCCATGCGGACTGCATGATCGTCGAGTGACCAAGGTTGTATACCTGCTCCATGACGTTCAGTTCGCACAGCGTATCGAGACGACGTTCGGGCGGCATTTCGCCAAGCAGCGAGCTATGTTTAAACCAGATATCGCGAATATGCAGCAGCCAGTTGTTGATAAGACCCAGTTCCGGGTTTTCAACCGCGGCCTGTACACCGCCGCAGCCGTAGTGGCCGCAAATGATGATGTGTTCAACTTCCAGCACATCCACGGCGTACTGAACCACGGAGAGGCAGTTCAAATCGGTGTGGATAACCAGGTTGGCAACATTTCGGTGAACAAACAGTTCGCCGGGTTCGAGGCCGGTAAGGCGTTCGGCGGGAACGCGGGAGTCAGAGCATCCAATCCAGAGAAAGCGCGGCTTCTGTGCTTGCGCCAGTGTTTCGAAAAATCCGGGATCTTCTTCCACCAGCATTTTTGACCATAGTGCATTATTGCTGATGAGTGTATCTATGTCTTTCATGGACGTTAACAACCTGTAACCAGATAAGTGCGTTGCGCTAATATAGGTTAACTCCAACTCTTTTTAAACCACACATCGAGTGTAAGAAAACAGGTAAGTGATAATTCATGACCATTGCACTGGAGCTTGAGCAGCTTAAAAAAACCTATCCGGGCGGCGTTCAGGCGCTGCGCGGCATTGATTTAAAAGTCGAAGCGGGCGATTTCTATGCGCTTCTTGGGCCGAATGGCGCGGGAAAATCCACCACCATTGGCATTATCAGTTCGCTGGTAAATAAAACCTCCGGGCGCGTCAGCGTCTTTGGTTACGATCTGGACAAAGATGTCGTTAACGCCAAGCGCCAGTTGGGACTGGTGCCGCAGGAATTTAATTTTAACCCGTTTGAAACCGTGCAGCAGATTGTGGTGAACCAGGCCGGTTACTACGGCGTGGATCGTAAAGAGGCGTTGGTTCGCAGCGAAAAGTACCTGAATCAACTCGATCTGTGGGAAAAACGTAACGAACGTGCGCGGATGCTTTCCGGCGGCATGAAACGTCGTCTGATGATTGCCCGTGCGCTGATGCACGAGCCGAAACTGCTGATCCTCGACGAGCCAACCGCGGGCGTGGATATTGAGTTACGCCGCTCAATGTGGGGGTTCCTGAAAGATCTGAACGATAAAGGCACCACCATTATTCTGACCACCCACTATCTGGAAGAAGCCGAAATGCTGTGCCGCAATATTGGCATTATTCAGCGCGGCGATCTGATTGAAAACACCTCAATGAAAGCGCTGCTCTCGAAGCTGAAGTCAGAGACGTTTATTCTCGATTTAGCGCCGAAAAGCCCGCTGCCGAAGCTGGAAGGGTACCAGTACCGGCTGGTGGATACTTCCACGCTGGAAGTGGAAGTCCTGCGTGAGCAGGGGGTAAATAGCGTGTTCAGCCAGCTTAGCGCGCAGGGCGTGCAGGTATTGAGTATGCGTAATAAAGCCAACCGTCTCGAAGAGCTGTTCGTCACGCTGGTGCATGAGAGAAAAGGAGAAAGCGCATGATGCAGCTTTTTTGGGTGGCGCTGAAGAGTATCTGGTACAAAGAGATCCAGCGTTTTATGCGCATTTGGGTGCAAACGCTGGTGCCGCCAGTGATCACCATGACGCTCTATTTTATTATTTTTGGCAACCTGATCGGTTCACGCATCGGTGAAATGCACGGTTTTACCTACATGCAGTTTATCGTGCCGGGGTTGATCATGATGGCGGTGATCACCAACGCTTATGCCAATGTGGCCTCGTCCTTTTTTAGCGCGAAATTTCAGCGCAATATTGAAGAGTTGCTGGTTGCCCCGGTGCCGACACATGTCATTATCGCCGGTTACGTCGGCGGCGGTGTGGCGCGCGGGCTGTGCGTTGGCGTACTGGTGACTGCCGTATCGCTGTTTTTCGTGCCGTTTCAGGTGCATTCGTGGCTGTTCGTCGCTCTGACGCTGTTGCTGACCGCCGTGCTGTTTTCTCTCGCCGGTTTATTGAACGCGGTTTTTGCCAAAACGTTTGATGACATCAGCCTGATCCCGACATTTGTGCTGACGCCACTGACTTATCTTGGCGGGGTGTTCTATTCACTGACGCTGCTGCCGCCGTTCTGGCAGGCGTTGTCTCATCTGAACCCGATTGTCTATATGATAAGCGGATTCCGTTTTGGTTTCCTCGGCATTACCGATGTACCGCTGTTTACCACGGTCGGGGTGCTGGTGGTGTTTATCGTCGCCTTTTATCTGTTCTGCTGGTATCTGATCCAGCGCGGACGCGGGCTACGCAGTTAAAGCCGGGCCTGGCTCTCTTCTGCGGGAGAGAGCCAATTCCCAGGATTAGCGTATTTTTTGTACTAAAAAGAGCCGTTGGTATCTGTTTCTGCTTTGTTACACTGGGCTCACTTTCTCAAGCCGGTTCGTCTCATGTCTCGTTTGATTACCATTCTGTTGCTGCTGATAACCTGCAGCGCTTCTGCCAGCATTGTGAGTGAGCAACGCGTTCCTGCTCGCTATATGCAAACCACCGAAGATGCCGATATCTGGGCGCAAGTCGGCGACAAAGTGGTTACCGTCGGCAATATTCGCGCCGGGCAAATCCTTGCCGTCGTCCCGGGGGCGGAAGATTACTATGCGTTTCGCTTCGGCTTCGGCAGCGGGTTTATCGACAAAGGTCATTTGGGGCTGGTTTCCGGCAACCAGCGCGTGGAAGATAGCCTTGGCGATCTGAACAAACCGCTCAGTAACCAGAATCTCATTACCTGGCAGGACACGCCGCTCTATAACGCGCCGGATGTGACCAGTGAGCCGTTTGGCTCGCTGGCGGAAAACCTGCGTTACCCGATTATTGATAAGCTCAAAGATCGTCTGAATCAGACCTGGTTCCAGATCCGCATTGGCAACCGGCTGGCGTGGGTGAGCAGCCTGGATGCGCAGGAAGATAATGGCATTCCCGTGCTGACGTACCACCATATTCTGCGTGATGAAGAGAACACCCGTTTTCGCCACACCTCGACCACCACGTCGGTGCGTGCTTTTACGAACCAGATGACCTGGCTGCGCGATCAGGGCTATACCACCCTGTCAATGTATCAACTGGAAGGCTACGTCCGTAACCGTATGAATCTGCCGGCGCGTTCGGTAGTGATCACTTTTGATGATGGGCTGAAGTCCGTCAGTCGTTACGCCTGGCCTATCCTGCGTGAATATAATTTCAAAGCCACGGCGTTTATTATCTCGTCGCGCATCAAGCTGAAACCGCAGCCGTGGGATCCGAAGACGCTGCAGTTTATGAGCGTGTCAGAGCTATACGATATCAGCGATGTGTTTGATGTGCAGTCGCATACCCATTTTCTGCACCGGGTCGACGATGCCATGCATCCGATTCTACTGAGCCGCAACTATCACAACATTCTGTTTGATTTTAAACGTTCGCGCCGCGCGCTGGCGCAGTTCAACCCACACGTGCTCTACCTGGCGTATCCGTTTGGCGTGTATGACGATAAAGCGGTCAAGGCGGCGAATGACGCCGGTTTCCATCTGGCGGTCACCACGGTGCGCGGGAAGGTAAAACCGGGGGATAATCCGTTCTTGCTGAAACGACTGTATGTGCTAAGAACGGATTCTCTGGAAGCGATGTCGCGGCTGATCAGTAATCAGCCGCAGGGGTAGGGCATCAGGCAACCTGAACCGGCACGGCTTTGGCCGTGCGTTTCATCTCATTGTCGCCATCAAAATAGGCCACTTTTGGCTGCCAGCTACGGGCAACCTCGTCCGGTACGGTGACGTAGCTGGCGATGATCAGGATATCGCCCACATCTGCGCAGTGCGCTGCCGCGCCGTTAACCGAAATAATTTTTGAGCCGCGCTCACCGGCAATCGCATAGGTGGAAAAGCGTTTCCCGTTGGTCACGTTGTAAATATCAATGGCTTCGTATTCCAGAATACCAGCCGCCTCAAGGAAATCCTGGTCAATGGCGCAGGAACCTTCGTAATGCAGGTCGGCCTGTGTCACTTTGACGCGGTGGAGCTTGCCTTGCAGCATTGTGCGAATCATAAGTTAAACCCTACTGATAAGTAACCTGAAAGAGGGGGCGGCTCCATGCGTATCCCCCCGTACGGCGTGCCACGACTGCATGATCACAGGTGGCGTATTGCCCATTTTTTTACCCCGCCTGATGGGCGAGTTCAACCACTTTATTGTCGATAAGCCGCGCCTGACCAAGCCATGCCGCCATCAACACTACTGCCCGCTGGCTGCTGTCGGATAACGCCTGTAGTGTGTCCGCATCGCGGATCTGGATATCATCGGCGCGTAAACCGGCGTCATTGATCTCCTGCTCAGCAATCGCAATCAGCTCGTCGCTGTTGCGCTCGCCTGCCAGCAGTTTATCTGCGAGCGCGTTCATGACTTTGCTGAGCGCCGGAGCGATTTTGCGCTGATCGGCGGTGAGGTAACCATTACGTGAACTCAGCGCCAGGCCATCTTTTGCCCGCACGGTGGGAACGCCGACAATCTCAATGTCGTAGCCCATATCGGCCACCATTTTGCGAATAAGCTGTAACTGCTGGTAATCCTTCTCGCCAAAACAGGCGATATCCGGCTGCACCATGTTAAACAGCTTACTAACGATGGTCGACACGCCCCGGAAATGACCCGGGCGGCTTGCACCTTCCAGCATGGTGGAGATACCGGGTACGTCGACATAAGTCTGGGTATCGGTGCCCTGTGGGTAAATATCCGCAGGGGCCGGGGCAAAGACGATATCCGCTTTGCGTTTGTTCAGCTTTTCACAGTCTTCCTGCAGGGTGCGCGGGTAACGCGCTAAATCATCCGGCCGATCGAACTGCATCGGGTTAACGAAAATGCTCACCACCACCACATCAGCGCGGGCTTTGGCTTCATCAACCAGCTTCATATGACCATCATGCAGGTTGCCCATGGTGGGCACCAGCGCAATGCGTTTACCTTCCAGGCGTAGTCGGCGGATATGCTGACGCAGCAGCGGGAGGGTTTCAATAATCAACACAACAGGACTCCTTAATGGAAACTGTGTTCTTCGCCCGGGTAGACGCCGGACTCAACGTCAGCAACATACTGCCTAACGGCGGCGCGCATGTCGCCTGCTTCATTCAGGAAATTTTTAGCGAATTTAGGAATGTGGCCGCCGGTAATGCCGAAAGCATCGTGCATGACCAGAATCTGACCATCGGTGACGTTACCTGCGCCAATGCCAATCACCGGGATACTCAACGCATCGGTAATACGTTGCGCCAGCTCAACCGGTACGCACTCCAGCACCAGCAATTGCGCGCCTGCGGCTTCCAGCGCCAGCGCATCATCAAACAGTCCCTGAGCGGCCTCACCGCGTCCCTGGACCTTATAGCCGCCGAAAATATTCACCGATTGCGGGGTTAACCCCAGATGCCCGCACACCGGCACGGCGCGTTCGGTGAGCATTTTGACGGTAGGTGCAAGCCAGGCGCCGCCTTCGATTTTGACCATATTGGCGCCTGCGCGCATCACCACTGCGGAGTTCTCAAATGCCTGCTCCGGCGTGGCATACGCCATAAACGGCAGGTCGGCAAGCAGCAGACAGGCCGGTGCGCCACGGCGTACGGCCTGCGTGTGATAGGCGATATCCGCCACCGTTACCGGCAGGGTGGAGTCATGACCTTGTACCGTCATCCCAAGCGAGTCGCCCACCAGCATCACGTTAATCCCCTCTTCGGCGAACAGTTTCGCGAAGCTGTAGTCGTAAGCGGTGATGGTTGCGAAGCGTTTCTTTTCCTGCTTGCACTTGTGCAGCCAGGAGATGGTGGTCGGTTTCATAGCGTTTCCTGATAGTCCAAAACGAATCTTGGCGCATTCTAACAGCAACACTCAGGTGGGCAATGATTTTAGACAACCCGTGGGACGCGGGTGGGCAGAAAGGAAATATTACCAGGCGTCAGGTTTCGGCGCGTTAAGTTGCGCCAGTACTGACCGCAGGGAGATGCCATCCGGGAACACGCATTCAGGTGCGATTTCAAACAGCGGCCACAGCATAAAGCCGCGGTTTTTCATGTCGTAATGAGGGACGGTCAGACGGGGGGTATTTAGCGTCAATTCACCGAACAGCATAATGTCCAGGTCAAGCGTACGCGGTCCCCAGCGCTCCGCTTTACGCACGCGGCCTTGTTGCAGCTCAATACGCTGGGTGTGATCGAGCAGCGCTTCGGGCGCGAGTTCCGTTTCCAGCGCCACGGCGGCGTTGAGATAGTCCGGTTGATCCTGCGGGCCAAGCGGAGGAGTGCGGTACAGTGAGGAAACCGCCACAATCCGGCTTTGCGGGATCTCCCCAATGGCCGTTATGGCGGCATTAACCTGGTCGAGCGGTGACGCCAGATTGCTACCCAGCGCAATATACGCGAGGGTCACGCATTGCCCTCGCGACGCGGTGTGCGTTTGCGCGGTCGACGATGACGACGGCGTTCAGCCGGTTCATCACCTAAATCATCCAGCATATCTTTTTGCGCTGGCGGCGCAGAAACCTGGAATTCACCCCACCATTTCACCAGACGTTGCAGTTCACCGTTGTTTTCGGCATCGGCGCGCAGTGCCATCAGGTCGTAGGCGGCGCGGAATTTCGGATGCTCCATCAGTTTCCAGGCGCGTTTCCCCTGACGACGGGACATACGCAACTGCAACTGCCAGATATCGCGAACCAGCGTGGTAATGCGCTTCGGAATTGCCAGTGAACGACAGGCTTCGTCCAGCACATCATTCATCGCCAACGCGAAAGCGTCGTAATAGGCCAGCCCGCCTTCTTGTGCGATGCGCTGGGCATTCTCCAGCAGCGGATACCAGAACATGGCGGCAAACAGAAACGCCGGGTTAACACGCATATCATTGCGGATGCGGTTATCCGTGTTCTTCAGCACCTGCTCGATAATGCGCTCCATCGGGCTATCGCCGTTTTCGGTGAAATAGCGCGTGATGCTCGGGAACAGCGGCTGAAACAGGCCGTATTCGCGCAGCAACTGGCAGGTGTCGTAGCCATAGCCCGCCTGCAACAGTTTGAGCGACTCCTCAAACAGGCGCGCTGGCGGTACATCGTTGATCAGGGTGGCGAGACGCGGAATAGGTTCGGCGGTTTCTTCGCTGATGCGCATGTTCAGCTTGGCGGCGAACCGCACGGCGCGCAGCATGCGTACCGGATCTTCGCGGTAACGCGTCTCCGGGTTGCCAATCAGGCGGATCACGCCTTCTTCCAGGTCGCGCATACCGCCCACGTAATCGCGAACGGTAAAATCGGCTACGCTGTAATAGAGGCTGTTAATGGTGAAGTCGCGGCGCTGGGCATCTTCTTCGATGGAGCCGAAGATATTGTCGCGCAGAAGCATTCCGTTTTGCCCGCGCTGGGAGATGGTGCGATCGGTTTGTTGATCGTCATGGTGCCCGCGGAAGGTGGCGACTTCGATGATTTCCGGCCCGAACATCACATGCGCGAGACGGAAACGGCGTCCGACCAGGCGGCAGTTGCGGAACAGTTTACGTACCTGGTCCGGGGTCGCGCTGGTGGTAACGTCAAAATCTTTTGGTTTTTTGCCCAGCAATAAGTCACGCACGCCGCCGCCCACCAGGTAAGCGTCGTAGCCCGCTTTATTCAGACGATAGAGCACCTTGAGCGCGTTTTCACTGATATCTTTGCGGGAAATAGCGTGCTGCTCACGCGGAATAACCGTCATCTGTGGTTGGGCCATAGCCTCAACGACCATGCTCTCTTCGCGGCTCAGCACCTTGCGGCAAAAATTAGCGACTCGGGTAAAAATAGTACACCTCGGTAAGTGTCAAACGTCAGGACAAAAAAATAGCGGCTAATCATAGCTCAGCGCGAGGCATTTGAGAATGCCGTATTCGCACACGCTGCTCCCGGAACGCGGGAAAGCGCCCAGTTCGCCATCGCCCTTTTCAGCAATGCCTCAATGCTGAGATCCTGCCATTCTTGTGTTACATCCTGGTTCAGGAATTGTAAAGCCCTGATTATTATGGGGCGCGGATCGCCGCCAGGCAAGGCGGGCGCATGGTTCTGCTTGGAGAGCTTATTTCCCTGCTCATTCATCGCCAGTGGCAAATGAATGTACTCTGGCGTCGGCCAGCCAAGGTGTTGATACAGGGAAATTTGCCGCACCGTGGGTTCGATCAAATCCGCACCACGCACAATCTCGGTAACACCCTGAAAATGATCATCAACTACCACCGCCAGGTTGTAAGCAAACAGCCCATCACGACGATGAATAATAAAATCTTCCCGCGCCAGTTTTTCATCGGCAATGATATGACCGCGCAGTTTGTCATCAAACGCCAGCACCGGATGCTGCTGCATCAGGCGTACGGCCGCGTTTTCCGGGCCGTTATGGCGGGTACGGCAATAGCCATCATAGGTGCCGCCCACGCTTTGAATCCGCGCACGCGAGCAGGTGCAGTAATAGCTTAATCCTTCACGCTGCAACGTCGCGAGCGCGTCGCGGTAAGCCTCATGACGTTGTGATTGCCAGAGCACATCGCCGTCCCACTGCAGGCCGTAATGTTCAAGCTGACGCAGGATGGTGTTTGCTGCACCGGGGACTTCGCGTGGAGGGTCAATATCTTCGATGCGAACAAGCCAAAGGCCTTGACTGGCGCGAGCTTGCAGGTAGCTGCCAAGCGCAGCGATCAGCGAACCAAAATGCAGTTCACCAGAGGGAGATGGCGCAAAGCGCCCAATATAGTGTGATTCAGGCATATCAACAGGCAAAAAAATATAGGGCGGGAATAAATCCCGCCGTATAGGGCGCAACCACAGCGTTGTGGTGCGCCATCAGTGATAACGGGTGATTAACCCGCCATCTGTTTTTCGCGGATTTCCGCCAGCGTTTTGCAGTCGATGCACAGATCGGCGGTCGGACGCGCTTCCAGACGGCGGATACCAATTTCCACACCGCAGGATTCACAGAAGCCGAAATCTTCGTCTTCCACTTTTTTCAGCGTCTTCTCGATCTTTTTAATCAGCTTGCGCTCGCGATCACGGTTACGCAGTTCGAGGCTGAACTCTTCTTCCTGTGCGGCACGATCAACCGGATCAGGGAAGTTTGCAGCTTCGTCTTGCATATGTGTGACGGTGCGATCGACTTCATCCCTAAGTTGATTACGCCATGCTTCAAGAATGCGCTTGAAGTGAGCCAGCTGGGCTTCGTTCATATACTCTTCGCCCGGCTTCTCTTGATACGGCTCCACCCCAGCGATGGCGAGAATACTCAGGGACGATGTTTTACGGTTTTGCCCTTCTTGCATGTTGCTTCTCCTTAACACGCACTATCGATCCCCGGTTGGGGGAAAAATCAGGCCGCTATAAATAACAGATGCTTTTCCGGATGGCAAATATCTAAACGTAACACTTGACAACCCTGTGAAGAAAAGCGTATTTGCGCACGCGACCAGAACACTTATTAGTCAAACGCCTGCCTCTAAACGGTGAAAGGCACCGGCAAACTCAGAGTGATGTTATCGGCAGAAAGTTCCGCTTTATAAGCGAGAATTTCCACCCCCTGACGTTGTGCGTCATTCAACAAACGTGCGTATTCCTCATCAATATGGCGCGCTGGAGAAAAATGTTCAACGGCTGAGTGCAAGACGGCAAACAGGATGACAGCGCGATCGCCATTGGCCGCCACGCTCATTAACTCCCGCAGATGCTTCTGACCCCGGAGGGTGACCGCATCCGGGAAAAAACCTGACTGCTGCTCGGCGAGCGTGACCGATTTCACTTCAATATAGCAGTTGCGGCGATCATCCGCCTGTAGCAGAAAATCAATTCTGCTACGTTCCGCACCATATTTTACTTCGCTTTTCAGCGCGCTATAGCCGGTCAGTTCTGGCAGGTTTCCGGCGAGGATCGCCTCTTTGGTCAGCGTATTTGCGCGCAGCGTGTTGACGCAAATAAACGCCCCTTGCTGGGTTTGCGTTAATTCCCAGGTGTGCGCATATTTGCGTTTAGGATTTTCTGATGTGGAATACCAGACCGTGTCGCCAGGTGTGGCGCAGCCGGTCATTGCACCGGTATTCGGGCAATGCAGCGTCAGCGTTTCGCCCTCTGGCGTAATCACATCGGCAAGAAATCGTTTATAGCGCTGAATCAGCGTGGCGGGTTTTAGCGGCGGGGAAAACTGCATAGCAAATCCTTATTGTTATGTTTTTAATGCCCAGCGATTGAGCGCCGTATAACGGGTGCGCCCGTTGATAAACTGCGATTCATACAACGCAAACGCTTCGACCGGAAAGGTCCAGCGAAAACCCGGCGGCGGAATGGTCACCGCCTGACCGGCGTCGCGCAATAGCGTGATATGCGGGTGGAAGGGCTGCGGGCTTTGGTAACAACCGCTGCGGGAAGCCTGCGCGCGAAGCATATCTGCCAGCTGTAGCAACCCGCGCGGTGGCTGACGCGCACCAAGCCAGACCACGCGCGATCGCAGCCACTGTCCTGCATCATCCAGCGTCAGCGTAAAACCAGGCTGATGTATGCGCCCGGCAAGCGTTTCCAGCGCCCGCTGTTTCTCCGCGCTGATGTCACCGAGAAACGCCAGCGTCAGATGCAGGTTGGCGGCGGCGATGGGTCGCCCTGCATCAGCCGGAAAGTGTTGCGCGCGCCAGTGCACCACCTGCGTCTGGATCCCGGTGGGTAACTCAATGGCAAAAAACAGCCTTTTGGATTCGGACATGCGCTCCCCGGTAATGGCTCGGTAATGGTTTGCGGCGATGGTATACTACCGCGCTGTTCTATGTTAACCCTCAGGAGCTTTTGTGTCCTTATTGCCGGTCGCCGCTGTTCTTCCCGATATCCTTTCTGCGCTGCAACGCGCGCCCCAGGTGCTATTGAGCGCGCCGACCGGGGCAGGGAAATCCACATGGCTGCCGCTGCAATTGCTGCAACAGGGCGCTATTGAGGGGCGTATTTTGCTGCTGGAGCCGCGTCGTCTCGCTGCCCGCAATGTTGCGCAGCGGCTGGCGGAACTTCTTGATGAGAAACCCGGAGAAACGGTTGGCTATCGCATGCGGGCGGAAACCTGCGTGGGGCCAGACACGCGGCTGGAAGTGGTCACCGAAGGGATCCTGACGCGCCTGATCCAGCACGATCCGGAGCTGAACGGCGTGGGGCTGGTGATACTGGATGAATTTCACGAGCGCAGTTTACAGGCCGATCTGGCTCTGGCGTTGCTGCTGGATGTTCAGCAGGGGCTGCGTGATGACCTCAAGTTGCTGGTGATGTCCGCGACGCTGGATAACGAGCGTTTGCAGGCGCTGTTGCCGGATGCGCCGGTCGTCGTTTCGCAGGGGCGCGCCTGGCCGGTTGAACAGCGTTTTCTGGCCTTGCCGACGCATCAGCGTTTTGACGAAGCGGTGGCGCAGGCGACCGCCGAGCTGTTGCGCAGCGAGCCGGGTTCGCTGTTGCTGTTTTTACCGGGTGTAGGTGAGATCCTGCGTGTTCAGGAGCAGCTCGCTTCCCGCGTGGGCAGCGATGTCGTGCTCTGCCCGTTGTATGGCGCGCTGCCGTTAAGCGAACAGCGTAAAGCGATTTTGCCGCCCCCGACCGGGCAGCGAAAAGTGGTGCTGGCGACGAATATCGCCGAAACCAGTCTGACCATTGAAGGCATACGGCTGGTGGTGGATAGCGCGCAGGAGCGCGTCGCCCGGTTTGATGCCCGTAGTGGGTTAACCCGGCTGATCACGCAGCGTATCAGCGTCGCCTCAATGACGCAGCGTGCCGGGCGTGCAGGCCGTCTTGAACCCGGAATTTGTTTGCACTTGCTGGGCAAAGAGCAGGCGGAACGCGCTGCAGCGCAAAGCAGTCCGGAAATACTCAACAGCGATTTGTCCGGCTTGTTGATGGAATTATTACTGTGGGGATGCCAGGATCCCGCCCGGCTCAACTGGCTGGATATGCCGCCTGAGGTAAATCTCGCGGCTGCTCGCAAGCTGCTGAAACAGCTGCAGGCACTGGAGGACGGGCGCTTAACGGCGTCAGGCCGGAGGATGGCGGCGCTCGGTAACGATCCGCGCCTGGCGGCAATGCTGGCCTCAGCGAACGGTGATGATGAGATTGCTACGGCGGCGAAACTGGCGGCCATTCTTGAAGAGCCGCCGCGTGCAGGAAATAGCGATCTCAGCATAGCGTTCGCGCGCCAACAACCGAACTGGCAGCAGCGCGCGCGCCAGCTTGCCCGGCGGTTGAAAAGCCATGCCGGTGAACCGGACTGCGATGCGCTGGCACCGCTGCTGGCCAGCGCCTTTGCCGATCGTATTGCGCGCAGGCGAGGCCAGCAGGGGCGTTATCAACTGGCGAACGGTATGGGCGCCACGCTGGACGCCGACGATGCGCTGGGCCGCCATGAATGGCTGATTGCGCCGCTGTTGTTGCAGGGGAGTCAGTCGCCGGATGCCCGTATTCTGCTGGCGCTGCCGCTGGATATCGACGCGCTGATTGCCCGTTGCCCGCACTTATTGCAGCAATCAGACACCATTGAGTGGGACGATGCGCAAGGCACGTTAAAAGCATTCCGCCGGAGCCAGATAGGGCAACTAACGGTAAAAGTGCAGCCGCTGGCAAAGCCGTCGGAAGAAGAATTGCATCTGGCGATGCTCAATGGCATCCGTGATAAAGGGCTGCGGGTGCTGAACTGGACGCCGGAAGCTGAACAGTTGCGTTTGCGATTACACTGTGCGGCGAAGTGGCTGCCGGAGCAGGCGTGGCCCGCAGTGGATGACGCTTCGTTACTGGACTCGCTGGAGCAGTGGTTGCTGCCGCACATGGGCGGTATCCGTTCGTTGCGCGATCTGAAAGCGCTGGATGTTACGCAAGCGTTACAAACCCTGTTGCCGTGGTCATTACGTCAACGGCTGGATAGTGAGCTGCCTGGGCATTACACTGTGCCGACCGGAAGCCGGATAGCCATTCGCTATCATGAGGATAATCCGCCGGTGCTGGCGGTTCGCATTCAGGAAATGTTTGGCGAAGCTACCACGCCCACCATTGCGCAGGGGCGCGTAGCGCTAGTGCTGGAGCTGCTTTCTCCTGCGCAGCGACCGCTGCAAATTACCCGTGATTTAGCGGCGTTTTGGGCCGGTTCCTGGCGCGATGTGCAAAAAGAGATGAAGGGGCGCTACCCGAAACATGTCTGGCCGGACGATCCGGCCAATACCGCCCCCACGCGGCGGACGAAAAAGTACTCCTGAGCCGGTCAACGTTTACCGCCCGGCGCGGGTGAAAATTGAGAGATTTCTTCTTCTGCCTCTGTGCAGAAGAGCTGAGAATCAGGCCCTTGCGCCTGAAAGTTGCGGAGAGTAAAGCATGGCGGGGAATGACCGCGAGCCAATTGGACGCAAAGGGAAACCAGCGCGTCCGGCAAAAGAGAAGATCAGTCGTCGTCGACTCCGGGAAGAGGAGTATGACGAGTACGAAGATGATGACGATGAGGATGAAGAACCGATGCCGAAAAAAGGAAGAGGCAAAGGCCGGAAGCCCCGGGGAAAACGCGGTTGGTTCTGGCTGCTGTTTAAAATCTTCATTGTCCTTGCCGTGCTGTGCGCCATTTATGGCGTCTATTTGGATCAAAAGATCCGCGCCCGTATCGACGGCAAAGTCTGGCAGTTGCCAGCGGCGGTCTATGGTCGCATGGTCAACCTTGAACCGGATATGGCGGTCAGTAAAAACGAGATGGTGAAACTGCTGGAAGCCACGCAGTACCGCCAGGTGACGAAGATGACGCGTCCCGGCGAGTTTACGGTGCAGGCGAAAAGCATTGAGATGATCCGCCGTCCGTTTGATTTCCCGGACAGTAAAGAAGGGCAGGTGCGCGCGCGTCTGACGTTTGATGGTGATCGTCTGGAAACCATCGAAAACATGGACAGCAACCGCCAGTTCGGTTTCTTCCGCCTCGATCCGCGTCTGATCACCATGCTCTCTTCGCCAAACGGTGAGCAGCGTCTGTTTGTGCCGCGTAATGGCTTCCCGGATCTGCTGGTGGATACCCTGCTGGCAACGGAAGACCGCCATTTTTACGAACACGATGGCATTAGCTTCTACTCCATTGGCCGTGCGGTACTGGCCAACCTGACGGCAGGCCGCACCGTGCAGGGGGCGAGTACGCTGACCCAGCAACTGGTGAAAAACCTGTTCCTCAGCAGCGAGCGTTCTTACTGGCGTAAAGCTAACGAAGCCTATATGGCGCTGATCATGGATGCCCGTTACAGCAAGGATCGCATTCTTGAGCTGTATATGAACGAGGTTTACCTGGGTCAGAGCGGCGATAACGAGATCCGCGGTTTCCCGCTGGCAAGCCTGTACTATTTTGGTCGTCCGGTGGAAGAGTTGAGTCTTGATCAGCAGGCGCTGCTGGTTGGGATGGTCAAAGGGGCGTCGGTCTACAACCCGTGGCGTAACCCGAAACTGGCGCTGGAACGCCGCAATCTGGTGTTGCGCTTGCTGCAACAGCAGAATGTGATCGACCAGGAGCTGTATGACATGCTGAGCGCCCGTCCGCTGGGCGTGCAGCCGCGCGGCGGGGTGATTTCACCGCAGCCGGCGTTTATGCAGATGGTGCGTCAGGAGCTGCAGGCGAAGCTGGGCGACAAAGTGAAAGATCTCTCCGGCGTGAAGATCTTTACGACCTTTGATTCCGTGGCGCAGGATGCTGCCGAAAAAGCGGCAGTGGATGGCATTCCGGCGCTGATCAAACAGCGCAAATTGACCGACCTTGAAACCGCGATGGTGGTGGTAGACCGCTTCACCGGCGAAGTGCGGGCGATGGTCGGTGGCGCTACACCGCAGTTTGCCGGTTATAACCGAGCGATGCAGGCGCGCCGTTCGATTGGTTCACTGGCGAAACCGGCGACCTATCTGACCGCGTTAAGCCAGCCGAATCAGTACCGCCTGAATACGTGGATCGCGGATGCGCCGATTTCACTGCGCCTGTCCAATGGCCAGGTGTGGGCGCCGCAGAACGATGACCACCGTTTCAGTGGTCAGGTCATGCTGGTGGATGCGCTGACCCGTTCTATGAACGTGCCGACCGTTAACCTCGGGATGGCGATTGGTCTGCCGGCGGTGACGGATACCTGGGAAAAACTCGGTGCGCCGAAAGATCAGCTGACGGGGATGCCGTCGATGCTGCTTGGTGCGCTGAACCTGACGCCAATTGAAGTGGCGCAGGCATTCCAGACGATCGCCAGCGGGGGTAACCGTGCGCCGCTTTCCGCGTTGCGCTCGGTGATCGCTGAAGATGGCACGGTGCTCTATCAGAGCTTCCCGCAGGCCGAGCGTGCAGTACCGGCGCAGGCGGCATATATGACGCTGTGGACCATGCAGCAGGTGGTGCAACGTGGTACGGGTCGTCAGCTTGGCGCGAAGTATCCGGGGCTGCACCTGGCGGGCAAAACCGGGACCACCAACAATAATGTGGACACCTGGTTTGCCGGTATCGACGGGCGTGAAGTGACCATTACCTGGGTAGGCCGCGACAATAACCAGCCGACCAAACTGTATGGCGCCAGCGGCGCAATGGCGATTTATCAGCGCTACCTGGAAAACCAGTCGCCGATCCCGTTAGATCTGACGCCGCCGGAAGACATCACCACGATGGGCGTCGACGATATGGGCAACTTTGTCTGCGGCGGTGGCGGCTCACGTCAGCTACCGGTCTGGACCACCAGCCCGGAAACGTTGTGCCAGCAGAACCAGATGCAGCCGCAGACGAGTAACCCGTTTGACTCGTCGACGCAGCCGCAACAGCAGCCGCAACAACCAACGCAGCAACAACCGCAGCAAGAGCAGAAAAGCGACGGCGTAGCGGGGTGGATCAAAGAGATGTTCGGCGGCAATTAAGCCATGACATTGCCATCAAACCCCTGGTCGAAAGGCCGGGGGTTTTTCTTTTCCGTTGTCTAAAACATCCGGATAACGCGATAGTAAATTCCTATTAATAGCCATTTAACCCCCCGTTTCTATCTGGTTATTTCTTCATCCTTTAAGCCCGTTCAGACGGCGCGTTGCTTGCTATACAGGCAACCCTTCGCCTATTATGCTGCGGTCATAATAATAATTATCGTTTACGTTATCATTCACTCATTGATTCAGAGATAAAACAATGGCGCGTCCCAATACTGCTCAGCCAGTCAACACCACGCTGCGTAAAATCGCAGTGGTGGTAGCCACAGCGGTTAGCGGCATGTCTGTTTATGCACAGGCAGCAACGACCCAAAAAGAAGAAACCATCACCGTCACCACCGCCGCTCCACAAGAGAGCGCATGGGGACCGGCAGCGACGATCGCAGCGAAACACTCTGCGACCGCCACCAAAACGGATACGCCGCTGGAGAAAACCCCGCAGTCTGTTTCTGTGGTGACCAGCGAAGAGATGCAAATCCGCCAGCCTGCTTCCGTAAAAGAGGCGTTAGGCTATACACCCGGCGTTGTCGTGAGTAACCGCGGTGCGTCCAATACTTATGACTTTGTGAGTATCCGTGGGTTTACCTCGGTCGGCCTCAGCCAGAACAATTATCTGGATGGATTGAAACTGCAGGGTAACTTCTACAACGACGCAGTCATCGATCCCTATATGCTAGAGCGTGTTGAACTGATGCGTGGGCCGACTTCTGTTCTCTATGGGAAGAGCAATCCGGGTGGCATTATTTCCATGGTTAGCAAACGTCCGACCACGGAACCGCTGCACGAAGTCCAGTTCAAAATGGGAACGGATAATCTGTACCAGACAGGGTTTGATTTCAGCGATGCGCTGGATGATAACGGTGAATTTTCCTACCGTCTGACAGGTGTAGCCCGTTCTAACGACCAGCAGCAGGTTAATGCGAAGCAAAAACGTTATGCCATCGCGCCTTCGTTCACCTGGCGTCCTGACGATAAAACCAATTTCACTTTCCTCTCTTACTTCCAGAATGAGCCACAAACCGGCTACTACGGATGGTTGCCGAAGGAAGGGACTGTTCAGCCGTTGCCGAACGGTAGCCGTATTGGTACTGACTTCAATGAAGGTGCGAAGAACAACGCTTATTCCCGTAACCAGAAAATGGTCGGTTATAGCGTTGAGCATGGCTTCGATGACACCTTTACTCTGCGCCAGAACTTGCGCTTCTCTGAGATGAAAACAGCTCAGCAGAGCGTATACGGCACCGGCATTGCGTCTGATGGGCATACCCTCAACCGCGGCACTGTTGTCGATAATGAACGTCTCCAGAACTTCAGCGTCGATACTCAGTTGCAGAGTAAGTTCGCTACGGGTGCCGTTGAGCATACTCTGCTGACCGGCGTTGATTTCATGCGCATGCGTAACGATATCAATGCGACATTTGGTAGTGCACCGTCTATCGACCTCTACAATCCTTATACCCCGGAAGATTTCACTTTTGGTGATGCCGCGCCTTACCAATTGAACGAAACCAAACAGACTGGGATCTACGCGCAAAACCAGGCGGAGTGGGATAAGTGGGTCTTTACGCTGGGTGGCCGTTATGACTGGTCAAATCAGCAGACGACCGTACGTGCCGATGGCGGTTCTGTCGAGCGCAATGACCACCAGTTCACCTGGCGTGGTGGTGTTAACTACCTCTTTGATAACGGTATTGCGCCATACATCAGCTACAGCCAGTCTTTCGAACCGAATGCATTCGATCTCTATAGCACGCCGCGTATGGCTTTTGCTCCTTCAAAAGGTGAGCAGTATGAAGCCGGTGTTCGCTATGTACCGAAAGATATGCCGATCGTACTCAGTGGCGCGGTGTATCAGCTGACGAAGACCAATACGTTGACTACCGACCCGAATAATACGACGTTACAGGTTCCATCGGGGGAAGTGCGTTCGCGTGGTGTGGAGCTGGAAGCGAAAGCGGCGTTGAATGCCAATATCAATGTGACCGCATCTTATACCTATATCGATGCTGAATACACCAAAGACACCAATCTGAAGGGTAATCATGTCGAGCAGGTGCCGCGCAACATGGGGGCCCTGTGGGGCGATTACACCTTCAATTCTGGCGTATTGTCTGGCCTGACGCTGGGCACTGGTGGACGCTTCATCGGTTCAAGTTACGGCGCACCGGATAACGCATTCAAAGTGGGCAGTGCGACTGTCATGGATGCTGTTATCAAGTATGACCTGGCTCGTCTGGGTATGGCGGGTTCTAGCGTTGCTTTGAACGTAAACAATCTGCTTGATCGCGATTATGTTTCCAGCTGCTTCCAGGCCTATGGCTGTTTCTGGGGCGCAGAGCGTCAGGTGGTGGCGACCGCAACCTTCCGCTTCTAATCTCTCTTCGGGCACGGTTCGCCGTGCCCTCTGATAAGTTGGCTACCATGCAGGATAACAAAACGCTTCCCGATACCACCTTTCAACTGAACGATGTGAGCTTTAGCGTGCCTGGCCGTACACTGTTGCATCCGTTATCCCTGACTTTTCCTGCCGGGAAAGTGACGGGGCTGATTGGTCATAACGGTTCGGGTAAGTCCACACTGCTCAAAATGTTGGGCCGTCATCAGCCACCTTCCGGTGGCGATATTTTGCTGGATCAGCAGCCGTTGGCGAGCTGGAACAGCAAAGCCTTTGCCCGCAATGTGGCGTATCTTCCTCAACAACTGCCGCAGGCGGAAGGGATGACCGTACGTGAGCTGGTGGCGATTGGTCGTTACCCGTGGCACGGCGCGTTAGGGCGTTTTGGCATTGCTGACCGGGAAAAAGTGGAAGAAGCGATAGCGCTGGTTGGGCTGAAACCGTTGGCGCATCGCCTGGTCGACAGCCTTTCTGGCGGTGAACGCCAGCGTGCGTGGATTGCTATGCTGGTGGCGCAGGATAGCCGTTGCCTGCTGCTTGATGAGCCGACATCCGCGCTGGACATCGCGCACCAGGTTGATGTGCTGGCGCTGGTGCATCGTCTCAGTCAGCAACGTGGGCTCACGGTGATTGCCGTCCTGCACGACATTAATATGGCGGCGCGATATTGCGATTATCTGGTGGCGCTGCGTGGCGGTGAAATGATCGCGGAAGGCGTACCGGATGCCTTAATGCGTGCCGACACGCTTGAACACATTTATGGCATCCCGATGGGGATCCTGCCCCATCCTTCCGGCGCCGCACCGGTGAGTTTTGTCTACTAATGGCCCAATTACCTCAGATTAGCCGTCGCCGCCTGCTGACGGCGATGGCGCTCTCTCCCTTACTGTGGAACATGCGCAACGCGCAGGCGGCATCTGTCGACCCGCACCGTATCGTTGCCCTCGAATGGCTACCCGTTGAGCTACTGCTGGCGCTCGGCATTGCGCCCTATGGCGTGGCGGACGTGCATGACTACAACGTGTGGGTTAACGAACCCGCACTGCCTGACTCGGTGATCGATATCGGGCTGCGTACAGAGCCGAATCTCGAACTGCTGACGCAGATGAAGCCCTCTTATCTTGTCTGGTCCGCAGGCTATGGCCCGTCAGAAACCAAACTGGCGCGCATTGCACCGGGGCGCGGTTTCACCTTCAGCGATGGCAAAAAACCGCTCACTATGGCGCGTCACTCCCTTAACGAGATGGCGCAGTTGCTGAACAGGGAAGCGGCTGCGAAAACGCATCTGGATGCGTTTGATGCGTTGATCGACGGGACAAAACCGCATTTTGCCCGCCGTGGCAACCGCCCATTGCTGATGATCACGCTGCTGGATCCCCGCCATGTGCTGGCGTTTGGTCCGAACTGCCTGTTTCAGGAAGTGCTTGATAGTCTTGGCATTCGTAATGCCTGGCACGGTGAAACCACCTTCTGGGGCAGCGTGGCGGTTGGTATCGACAGGCTGGCGGAATACAAAGACGTGGATGTGCTCTGTTTCGATCACAGTAATGACCAGGATATGAACAAGCTGATGGCGACGCCGCTGTGGCAGGCGATGCCCTTTGTGCGCGCTGGTCGTTTCCAGCGCGTTCCGGCTGTCTGGTTTTATGGCGCGACGCTGTCAGCGATGCACTTTACCCGCGTGCTGGACAATGCGCTGGGAGGCAAGGCATGAGTCGTCGTCTATCCCTTTTCCCGGCGCTGTTACTGGCACTGTTGTTTGCTATCGCCGCAGGGCTGAGCTGGTTCAATTTAAACATTGCGCTGCCGCGAGCGCAGTGGGGTGAGGCGCTGCGCGCGCCAGACATTGATCGTATCGATCAGATGCTGTTCCACTACAGCTTGCTGCCAAGGCTGGTGATTTCCCTGCTGGTGGGGGCAGGTCTTGGGCTGGTGGGGGTGTTGTTCCAGCAGGTGTTGCGCAACCCGCTGGCGGAACCGACCACACTTGGCGTGGCGACCGGCGCTCAACTGGGGATCACCGTCACCACATTGTGGGCGATACCGGGCGTGCTGGCTTCGCAGTTTGCCGCACTGGCGGGCGCGTGTGCTGTGGGCGCGCTGGTGTTTGGCGTGGCCTGGGGCAAACGGTTATCGCCGGTGACGCTGATCCTTGCCGGGCTGGTGGTGAGTCTTTATTGCGGGGCAATCAACCAGTTGCTGGCGCTGTTTCATCACGATCAGTTGCAAAGTATGTTCTTATGGAGCACCGGTACGCTGACCCAGACCGACTGGAGCGTGGTGCAGCGTCTGTGGCCGCAACTGGTGGGCTGCGGTGTATTAACACTGTTACTGCTGCGCCCGCTGACCCTGATGGGGTTGGATGATGGTGTTGCGCGCAACCTCGGGCTGGCCTTGTCGCTGGCTCGTCTGGCGGCGCTGACGCTGGCGATTGCCCTCAGTGCATTGCTGGTGAATGCGGTGGGCATTATTGGTTTTATCGGCCTGTTTGCCCCGCTGTTGGCAAGAATGCTCGGCGCGCGCCGTTTGCTGGCGCGACTGGTGTTGTCGCCGCTTATTGGTGCGCTGATTTTGTGGCTTTCCGATCAACTGGTCTGGTTGCTGACCCGCGTATGGATGGAGATCTCCACCGGCTCTGTTACCGCGTTGATTGGCGCACCGTTGCTGCTGTGGCTGTTGCCGCGCCTGCGCAGCATGAGCGCCCCCGCGATGAACGCCGGGGATAATATTCCCGCTGAGCGTCAGCATGTGCCGTGGTTTGCCTTCGGGGGCCTGGTGTTGTTGTTGCTGGCGATGTGGGTGGCGCTGGCATTCGGTCGGGATGCGCAGGGCTGGCACTGGGCCAGCGGCACGTTACTGAATAACCTTCTGGAATGGCGCTGGCCGCGCATCATCGCGGCACTGACCGCCGGTATCATGCTGGCGGTTGCGGGCTGCATTATTCAGCGCCTGACCGGTAACCCGATGGCCAGCCCGGAAGTGCTGGGGATCAGCTCCGGTGCGGCGTTTGGCGTGGTGCTGATGCTCTTTTTCGTACCGGGGAACGCCTTTGGCTGGCTGATGCCCGCTGGGAGTCTTGGCGCAGCGGCGACGCTACTGATTATCATGATTTCTGCCGGGCGCTGCGGGTTTTCACCGCACCGCATGCTGCTGGCCGGTATGGCGTTAAGCACGGCGTTTACTATGCTGCTGATGATGATGCAGGCCAGTGGTGACCCGCGTATGACGGCGATCCTGACGTGGATTTCCGGTTCAACCTATAACGCCTCCGGTGAGCAGGTATGGCGCACCAGTGCGATGATGGTGGTGTTGCTGGCGTTGACGCCACTGTGCCGTCGCTGGCTGATGATTTTACCGCTGGGCGGCGATACCGCGCGGGCAGTGGGCATGGCGCTGACATCATCGCGTGTTGCGCTACTGCTGCTGGCTGCGGCTTTAACGGCCACGGCGACGATGACCATTGGGCCGCTGAGCTTTGTCGGGCTCATGGCGCCGCATATTGCACGGATGATGGGCTTTCGCCGCACGATGCCGCATATGCTGATTTCAGCACTGGTAGGGGGCGTGTTGCTGGTCTTTGCCGACTGGTGCGGGCGGATGATGTTGTTTCCGTATCAGATCCCGGCGGGGCTGCTGTCGACCTTTATTGGCGCGCCGTACTTTATCTATTTGCTGAGAAAGCAGAGCCGTTAATATTCTCCCTCTCCCGGGGGGGAGAGGGAAAAAGAACATCAGAGCTTCGCGAATGCGCGGCGCGCCGCATCGATAGTCTTGTCGATATCTTCTTCGCTGTGTGCGACGGACATGAAGCCCGCTTCAAACGCAGACGGCGCAAGATAAACGCCTTCTTCCAGCATCAGATGGAAGAACCGTTTGAAACGTTCAACATCGCACTTCACCACATCCTGATAGCAGGTCACGCTTTGCGCATCGGTAAAGAACAGGCCGAACATACCGCCGACATGGTTCACAACCAGTGGGATGCCTGCCTGCTGAGCGGCGTCGAGCAGACCATTGGCCAGTTGGGTGGTCAGTTCGGTCAGAGTGCTGTGGATGCCAGGCTGAGCCACTTCGGTTAAACAGGCGTAGCCCGCCGCCATCGCAATCGGGTTGCCGGACAGCGTTCCCGCCTGATAAACCGGGCCGGTGGGCGCCAGCGCATCCATCACCTCGCGGCGACCGCCAAATGCGCCGACCGGCATGCCGCCGCCGATGATTTTGCCAAGGCAGGTCAGGTCCGGCGTCACATCGTAGTACGCTTGCGCTCCGGCCAGCGCCACACGGAAGCCGGTCATCACTTCATCGATAATCAGCAGCGCGCCAAACTCATCGCACAGCGCACGCAGGCCTGGCAGGAATTCCGGCTGCGGGGGGATGCAGTTCATATTGCCTGCTACCGGCTCAATAATAATGCAGGCGATATCCTGCGGATATTGTTCGAAGGCGGCTCGCACGGAGGCGAGATCGTTATAGGTGCAGGTGAGGGTATGTTTGGCGAAATCCGCCGGAACGCCCGGTGAGTTCGGCTGGCCCAGCGTCAGCGCGCCGGATCCGGCTTTTACCAGCAGGCAATCCGCATGCCCGTGGTAGCAGCCTTCGAATTTGATGATTTTATCGCGACCGGTAAAGCCGCGTGCCAGGCGAATCGCGCTCATGGTCGCTTCCGTACCGGAGTTCACCATCCGCACCATATCCATCGTCGGCACCAGCTCTGTCACCAGTTCAGCCATTTTGACTTCCATTTCGGTCGGTGCGCCAAAGCTCAGTCCACGGCTGGCGGCTTCAATTACCGCATTGCGAATGGCCGGATGGTTGTGCCCCAGCACCATTGGCCCCCAGGATCCGACATAATCGATATAGGCTTTACCATCGACATCGTACAAATAAGCGCCGTCAGCACGCTCGATAAACAGCGGCGTACCACCCACGCCAGTAAAGGCGCGCACCGGCGAGTTGACTCCGCCCGGGATCAGCTCACGCGCTGCGTTATAGAGTTTTTCAGACTTACTCATGCTTTCAATTCCTGGTTGGTGGAAAAATCAATGCCCGCCATTCTATGTGATTACGGGAAGGTTATGCACGCCCTGGCCAGTGGAATGACATATTTTGCAGGGATTTTAGCCGCGACGCGGGCACCCCGGTTCGTTACAATGCCCGCTGTATTTGTATTATCTTTTCTTATCTATGACTCCTGAAACCTCCTCATTTGAACAGCAGCAAGTGGAACGTCGGCGTCGCAGAGATATTTTGCGTCACTTGTTGCAACGCGATAAAACGCCGCTGGCGATATTGGTCATGGCTGCTGTCGCGGGAACGCTGACCGGGTTAGTGGGCGTTGCTTTTGAAAAAGCGGTCAATTTCGTCATCAATACCCGCACAGGCGCACTGGCCCAGGTGGCGGATAGCGCGTGGCGGGTCTGGTCGCTGGCATTCATTGGCTCCGCGCTATTGGCGATGGTGGGGTATTTTTTGGTTCGCCGCTTTGCGCCGGAGGCCGGAGGTTCCGGCATTCCGGAGATTGAAGGCGCGCTGGAAGAGCTACGTCCGGTACGCTGGTGGCGCGTACTGCCGGTCAAATTCATCGGCGGTATGGGGACGCTCGGCGCAGGAATGGTGCTTGGCCGGGAAGGTCCGACGGTGCAGATTGGCGGGAATATTGGTCGCATGGTGGCGGATCTGTTCCGGATGCGCAGCGCAGAGGCGCGCCATACGTTACTGGCGACCGGCGCAGCGGCGGGGTTGTCTGCTGCGTTCAATGCGCCATTGGCTGGGATCCTTTTTATTATTGAAGAGATGCGCTCCCAGTTTCACTACAACCTGATCTCCATTAAAGCCGTGTTCACCGGTGTGATCATGTCGAGCATTGTGTTTCGCCTGTTTAATGGCGAAGCCGCGGTCATTGATGTAGGCAAACTCAGTAATGCGCCGGTCAACACGCTCTGGCTCTATCTGGTGCTGGGGATGATTTTTGGCTGCGTAGGGCCTTTGTTTAATACGCTGGTGCTGCGTACTCAGGATCTTTTTCAACGTATTCACGGCGGCCAGACGACTCGGTGGGTGTTGGTAGGTGGGCTTATCGGTGGCGCTTGTGGCGTGCTGGGTTTGATTGCTCCGGCGTTTTCCGGTGGGGGTTTTGCCTTGATCCCGATAGCGGCAGCCGGGAACTATACTGTCGGGGTGTTGCTATTACTCTTTTTGATCCGTGTTGCTATGACGCTGCTTTGTTTCTGCTCGGGCGCACCGGGGGGAATATTTGCCCCGATGCTGTCGCTGGGCACGGTATTGGGGATGGCCTTCGGCAGTGCGAGTGCGGATCTTTTTCCACACTATCAACTTGATGCGGCAACATTTGCCGTCGCTGGTATGGGCGCGTTACTGGCGGCTTCGTTGCGTGCGCCGTTGACCGGGATCGTGCTGGTTCTGGAAATGACAGACAATTACCAGCTTATTCTGCCAATGATCATCACCTGTCTCGGTGCGACACTGTTAGCACAGTTCCTTGGCGGTAAACCGCTCTACTCCGCCATCCTGGCACGTACACTTGCCAGGCAGGAAGCGGCCGCTATTGATGCGTCGCGGCGGGAGAATACTTGAACGATTTAATAGCGTATTGGATAATAGCCAAAAATGATCGGGTTACTATTTGCCCAGATCGCAGTAGCAATGGGAGCAAGACATGAGTGATGACGTAGCGTTGCCGCTGCAGTTTACCGATGCAGCAGCCAACAAAGTAAAAAGCCTGATCGCAGACGAGGAAAATCCAAACCTGAAACTGCGTGTCTACATCACCGGTGGTGGTTGCAGCGGCTTCCAGTATGGTTTTACCTTTGATGATCAAATCAACGATGGCGATATGACCATTGAGAAACAGGGCGTTGGCCTGGTGGTTGATCCCATGAGCCTGCAATACCTGGTGGGTGGTTCGGTCGATTATACCGAAGGCCTGGAAGGTTCCCGCTTTGTGGTCACCAACCCGAACGCGACCAGCACCTGCGGCTGCGGTTCTTCGTTCAGTATTTAACGAACCCGGCAGGTATAAAAAAGCCGTGTCATCGACACGGCTTTTTTGTTATCGACCCGATTCATCCAGTGCGAAGGTCGGTAGCTTCAGATGCCAGCGAATGGCCGCCAGGCGAATCACCAGCGTGACCACCATGCCCAGCATACTGGCTGTTTCCAGCGGGACGGTAAAAAAGTAAAACGCAGTCGCATGCACGATACCGCCAGCGATACAGGCAGTGGCGTAAATTTCAGTACGCAGGATCATCGGCACTTCCCGCGCCAGGACATCGCGGATTATCCCGCCGCCCACCCCGGTGACCACGCCCATACAGATGGCGACCAGCGGCCCGGTTTCGGCCAGAAAGGCCTTATTCACGCCAATCCCGACAAACACTGCCAGACCTACGGCATCCAGTACGGGGAGTATCCACTTCGGCAGGCGGCGCGGCTGACGCACCAGCACAATGGTCAGCATGCAGGTCACCATGGCAACCACCAGATCGGTGGGATCTTTTACCCAGAATACCGGCCCGTGCGCCAGCGCCATATCACGGATCGTCCCGCCGCCGACGGCGGTAACCACGCCGAGCACCAGCACGCCAAACGGATCCATCCGCAATTTTCCGGCAAGCAGGACGCCTGAGATGGCAAACACGGCAGTGCCGATAATATCCAGCCAGTAGACGAGCATGTGAATTCCCCGGTTATTTCACCTGCGCAAGGGCAGTACAGAGTTGTTGAGCGGCGAGGATAATACGCGGGCTTGCGCGTTCAAACCAGTCGCTGTGGAGAGAAATAATCGGTATATCGAGCTGACTATGCCAGAATTGTTCGATGTTGGGGATTTCACGCGCCTCTCCGGCGACCACAATCGCCTGCGGCTGGCGGGCTAACACTTGCTCGCGACTGACCTGCGGCCAGGGCACGCGACTGGCGGCAAAGATGTTTTCGCCGCCGCACAGTTCCAGCACCTCGTTCTGAATCGAACCTTGCCCGCTGGTGAACAGCGGCTGTGCGCCAAATTGCAGGAACACGCGTTTTTTCGGCTGGTTTGCATAGCGCGCTTTCAGTTCGTCATAACGCGCCATAAGCTGTTGCGCCGCTCGCCGGGCCTGCTCTGGATGGGGGCTGTAGGGCTCAAGCGCGCGCAGCGTCTGTGCAACTTGTTCGATGGTGATGGCATCCACCCACATCACGGTAACGCCAAACTGCTTCAGTTGATTGACCTGCCGCTCGGTGTTGCCGCCACGCCACGCCAACACCATGTCGGGTTTCAATGCGACGATGCGTTCGAGATTGATGCCCTGCCAACTGGCGACTTGCTCGATATGCGCGGCTTCGGGAGGGTAATCGGAATAGCTGCTCACGCCGACGGGCGTAATCCCCGCGGCAAACAGCAGTTCTGTATTAGCCGGTGAGAGCGAAATCACGCGCGGCGCGGCGAACAGCCACGCCGGCAGCAGAATAAGCAGGGCGGCAAGCGCCCCGAGTGAACGATTAACCACGCGCCAGGTTCTGCACCAGGGTTTCCACCATCAGGCTGGATTGTTTCGCCGCGACGGCCAGGAACTCATCAAAGCTCAGGTGCGACTGTTGATCCGCCACGTCGGAGATGGCGCGAACCACAACAAACGGCACGCCAAAGTTATAGCAAACATGCGCAATGGCGGTGGCTTCCATTTCAACGGCGATGGCTTGCGGGAAGTTGTGGCGGATTTTCGCCAGACCCACTGAACCATTGATAAAGGCATCGCCGCTGACAATTAAACCACGCACGGCGTGCAGATCCAGTTGTGCGATACAGGCTTCTGCGGCGGCAATCAGTTTATCATCGGCTTTAAAGCCCGCCGGGCAGCCCGGTAACTGACCGTACTCGTAACCGAAAGCGGTCACGTCGGCATCGTGATAACGCGCTTCATCAGACACCACGATATCGCCTACCTTCAGCGTTGGCGCCAGACCGCCCGCAGAGCCTGTATTGATAATCACATCCGGCTGGCAGCGCTCCAGCAGCAACGTTGCGCCCATCGCAGCCGCGACTTTGCCAATGCCCGACTTCAGCAGTGCGACGTCAGTGCCATTCAGCGTACCGGTGTAGATTTCGCTCCCGCCAATATTCAGGGTCTGACGGTTCTCGATTTTGTCACGCAGCAGCGTAACTTCTTCTTCCATTGCACCAATAATGCCAATTTTCATGGAGATACTCGCTAATGTGATAAGACAGAATTACGTTTTCAGGGCATAGTCTATCATGGCATACACAATTGCATGATATCCCGTGACGCTTCGCACAGGAGAGAAAATGGCAGAGATCGACTTTCGCAACAAAATAAACTGGCGCCGCCGTTATCGTTCGCCGCAGGGCGTGAAAACCGAGCGTGAAATCCTGCGTATTTTTGAAAGCGATCGCGGGCGCATCATCAACTCTCCGGCCATTCGTCGGTTGCAGCAAAAAACGCAGGTTTTTCCTCTGGAGCGCAATGCGGCGGTACGTACGCGTCTGACCCACTCACTGGAAGTACAGCAGGTGGGACGCTATATCGCCAAAGAAATCCTTAGCCGCCTGAAAGAACTGAAGTTGCTGGAAACCTACGGGTTGGATGAACTGACCGGACCGTTTGAAAGCATTGTTGAAATGGCGTGCCTGATGCATGACATTGGCAACCCGCCTTTCGGGCATTTTGGCGAGGCGGCAATTAATGATTGGTTCCACCAGCGACTGGCGCCGGAAGATGCGCTCGGTCAACCGTTGTCGGACGATCGCTGTGAGGTGGCGGTGTTGCGCCTGCATGAGGGCGAAGATGGGTTAAACGCGCTGCGCAGGAAAGTTCGCCAGGATTTAAGCCATTTTGAAGGAAACGCGCAGGGGATTCGCCTTGTGCACACGCTGATGCGAATGAACCTGACCTGGGCGCAGGTTGGCTGCATTTTAAAATATACGCGCCCTGCGTGGTGGGTGGGTTCTCCTCCGGCGTCGCACAGTTATTTAATGAAAAAGCCGGGTTATTATTTCAGCGAAGAAGCCTATGTTGCGCGCTTACGTAAAGAATTAAACCTGGATACTTACAGCCGCTTCCCTTTGACGTGGATAATGGAAGCCGCCGACGATATTTCTTATTGCGTCGCCGATTTGGAAGATGCGGTGGAAAAACGTATTTTCACGGCGGAACAACTTTACCAACATCTTTATGATGCCTGGGGAACGCATGAAAAAGGTTCGCTGTTTGCTCAGGTGGTCGAAAATGCCTGGGATAAATCCCGCGTGAATTCCATGCGTCGCAGTGCAGAAGACCAATTTTTTATGTATCTACGGGTCAATACCCTTAATAAGCTGGTGCCTTACGCGGCACAGCGTTTTATTGATAACCTGCCCCAAATCTTCAGCGGCGAATTCAACCATGCGTTGCTGGAAGATGATAGTGGTTTCAGTCAGCTACTTGAATTATATAAAAATGTCGCCATTAAACATGTATTCAGCCACCCGGACGTCGAGCAGCTTGAATTACAGGGTTATCGCGTCATCAGTGGGTTGCTGGATATTTACCGCCCGTTGTTGCAATTATCGTTGGCGGATTTTACTGAGTTGGTGGAAAAAGAGCGTCTGCGCCGCTTTCCGATCGCATCGCGCCTGTTTCATAAACTGTCGACGCGTCATCGATTAGCGTATGTTGAGGCGGTCAGTAAATTATCGCCCGATTCGGCGGAGTATCCGGTGCTGGAGTATTATCATCGTTGTCGATTGATTCAGGATTATATCAGCGGTATGACTGATTTATATTCTTGGGATGAATATCGTCGTTTGATGGCGGTGGAATAACCCCGTTGTTTTGTAAAGAACGACAATAAATTTTTACTTTTTGCCGAAACGGCACCCCGGAACTTCAGGCTATAAATCGACTCTGAGTGGTACATACACAGCAGTTTGTTTGCGTTAATCGGTAATGAGATAGAGACACATGAAAAAAACCACGTTAGCAATGAGTGCACTGGCCCTGAGTTTAAGTTTAGCGCTGTCTCCTCTGTCGGCTACGGCGGCGGAAACAGCATCTTCAGCTACTTCGTCGCAACAAATGCCGAGTCTTGCGCCGATGCTGGAAAAAGTGATGCCTTCGGTGGTGAGTATTAACGTAGAAGGCAGCACGACGGTGAATACCCCGCGTATGCCGCGTAACTTCCAGCAGTTCTTTGGTGATAATTCACCGTTCTGCCAGGACGGTTCTCCGTTCCAGGGTTCGCCATTCTGTCAGGGCGGCCAGGGCGGGCAAGATGGCTCCGGCGGCGGTCAGCAGCAGAAATTTATGGCGCTGGGCTCCGGGGTCATTATTGATGCCGCGAAAGGCTACGTTGTGACCAACAACCACGTCGTGGATAACGCCAACACCATCAAGGTTCAGTTGAGCGACGGGCGTAAATTTGACGCCAAAGTGGTGGGTAAAGATCCACGCTCCGACATCGCGCTGATCCAGATTCAGGATCCGAAAAACCTGACCGCTATCAAGCTGGCGGACTCTGACGCCCTGCGCGTGGGCGACTATACGGTGGCGATTGGTAACCCGTTCGGTTTGGGTGAAACAGTGACCTCCGGGATTGTTTCCGCGCTTGGCCGCAGCGGCTTGAATGCTGAAAACTACGAAAACTTTATCCAGACAGATGCGGCGATTAACCGGGGTAACTCCGGTGGCGCGCTGGTTAACCTGAATGGTGAGCTGATCGGGATTAACACCGCGATCCTCGCGCCGGACGGCGGCAACATCGGTATCGGTTTTGCCATCCCGAGTAATATGGTGAAAAACCTGACCGGCCAGATGGTTGAGTTTGGTCAGGTGCGCCGTGGCGAGCTGGGGATTATGGGTACCGAACTGAATTCCGAACTGGCGAAAGCGATGAAAGTCGATGCCCAGCGCGGGGCGTTTGTCAGCCAGGTGATGCCGAATTCTGCCGCCGCGAAAGCCGGTGTTAAAGCGGGTGATGTGATCACCTCGCTGAATGGCAAACCGATTAGCAGCTTCGCAGCGCTGCGAGCGGAAGTGGGTTCGATGCCAATTGGTAGCAAAGTTGCTCTTGGCCTGTTGCGTGACGGTAAACCGGTGAATATCACGCTGGAATTGCAGCAGAGCAGCCAGAACCAGGTGGATTCCAGCACCATCTTCAGCGGTATTGAAGGTGCGGAAATGAGCAACAAAGGCAAAGATGCCGGCGTGGTGGTTAACGCAGTGAAAGCGAATACCCCGGCAGCGCAGATTGGCCTGAAAAAAGGTGATGTGATTATCGGTGCCAACCAGCAGCCGGTTAAAAACATCGCTGAGTTGCGCAAAATTCTCGACGGCAAACCTTCTGTACTGGCGCTGAATATTCAGCGTGGCGATACCTCCATCTATCTGCTGATGCAGTAATCTGTAAAACCCCTCTTCCTCCATACGGGGAAGGGGGGCTCCCCTTCTGTTTTGTGAGGCCTTCCACAACTCCATACTTCTGAATGCTGCTTTGTGCATATGCACAGTGCACGCTATGATTTTCTCCCATATGCTTGGGCTCTGCTCACGGGAGGGTTACATGGCTGGCTGGCATCTTGATACCAAAATGGCACAGGATATCGTGGCGCGCACGATGCGCATCATTGATACAAACATTAACGTCATGGATGCACGTGGTCGCATCATCGGTAGCGGCGATCGCGAACGAATTGGGGAATTGCACGAAGGCGCGCTGTTAGTTCTCTCCCAGGGCCGCGTGGTGGATATTGACGATGCCGTCGCGCGTCACTTGCATGGCGTACGTCAGGGGATCAACCTGCCGCTACGACTTGAAGGTGAAATCGTCGGCGTTATCGGTTTGACCGGTGAACCGGAAACGTTGCGCAAATATGGCGAGCTGGTCTGCATGACCGCTGAGATGATGCTGGAACAATCCCGTTTGATGCATCTGCTGGCCCAGGATAGCCGCCTGCGTGAAGAGCTGGTGATGAACCTGATCCAGGCGGAAGAGCATACGCCCGCATTAACGGAATGGGCGCAGCGACTGGGTATCGATTTAAATCAGCCGCGTGTGGTGGCGGTGGTGGAAGTCGACAGCGGCCAACTGGGCGTTGATAGCGCCATGGCCGAATTGCAGCAGTTGCAGAATGCACTGACCACGCCGGAACGTAACAATCTTATCGCGATTGTCTCGTTGACGGAGATGGTGGTGCTCAAACCGGCGCTCAATCAGTTTGGTCGCTGGGACGCAGAAGATCACCGCAAGCGCGTTGAGCAGCTGATTACCCGCATGAAAGAGAACGGTCAACTGCGTTTTCGCGTTGCGCTTGGCAACTATTTTACGGGGCCGGGCAGCATCGCCCGTTCATACCGTACGGCGCGCACCACCATGATGGTGGGTAAACAGCGCATGCCGGAAAGCCGCAGCTATTTCTATCAGGATCTGATGTTGCCGGTGCTGCTGGACAGTTTACGTGGCGGCTGGCAGGCGAATGAGCTGGCGCGCCCGTTGTCGCGTTTAAAAGCGATGGACAACAATGGCCTGCTCAGGCGCACTTTATCGGCTTGGTTTCGCCATAACGTGCAACCGCTGGCAACATCCAAAGCGCTGTTTATCCACCGCAATACGCTGGAATACCGTCTCAATCGTATCTCTGAACTGACCGGGCTGGATTTAGGGAATTTCGATGACAGGCTGCTGCTGTATGTGGCGCTGCAATTAGACGAACAGCGTTGATTTGATATTTCTTACCCGGCCCGTGGAACGCATCCGCAGACCGGGTAAGCGCAACACGGTTATTTTCCGCGCGTTAACTTCTCAAGATCTGACTCAATTTCGTTGATCTTATTAGTAACCACGCTTTCAAGGTGACGCAGATCGTCAAGGATCTTACGTTTCAGATCCACTTCGGTACGATCGCGCTGACAGATTTGATCTAATTCATCAATCACATAGCGCAGGTTAGGGCTGATCTCCTGAACCTCTTTATACCCCTGACCGACGCCGTCGGCGACCACGGTTTTACGCTGACGCGGATATTTAAACTTCACGCTTTTGGCAAAAAACTCGCCTTTGTCCTTATGAAAATAGATTTTCAGGATATCGTTGTTCGCTTCCTGACGGAGGCTGTAACGATCAATTTCATCGGGATTGGTAATGCCTAAACTTTTCAGATTATCGTACATAGCGGTACCCTTAAGCTCAACATAACCTATGAATAATTAACGAAAAAATCTATTTTTTCCACCTGCGCGTATTAAAAAGGCGGGACAGGTCACCCTCTCCCGAAAGGGGAGAGGGGAAAGACTTAATCGATGGTGCGCAGGAGTTCGTTGATACCCACTTTGCCACGCGTTTTCGCATCGACTTTTTTCACGATAACGGCACAGTACAGGCTGTATTTGCCATCTTTGGACGGCAGGTTGCCGGAAACCACAACGGAACCCGCCGGTACGCGACCGTAGTGAATTTCGCCGGTTTCGCGGTCATAAATACGGGTGCTCTGACCGATATACACACCCATGGAGATAACCGAACCCTCTTCAACGATAACACCTTCCACCACTTCGGAACGCGCGCCGATAAAGCAGTTATCTTCAATGATAGTCGGGTTTGCCTGTAATGGCTCCAGTACGCCGCCGATTCCCACACCGCCGGAGAGGTGAACGTTTTTACCAATCTGCGCGCAGGACCCTACGGTTGCCCAGGTATCGACCATGGTGCCTTCATCAACGTAGGCGCCGATGTTGACGTAAGACGGCATCAGTACAGTGTTACGGGCGATAAACGCACCCTGACGAACCGCAGCTGGCGGCACCACACGGAAACCTTCTTTCTGGAAACGCGCTGCATCGTAGTCGGCGAATTTCATCGGCACTTTATCGAAGTAGCGGCTTTCTGCACCGTCGATAACCTGGTTATCGTTAATGCGGAAAGAGAGCAGAACCGCTTTCTTCAGCCACTGGTGAGTGACCCATTGACCATCGATTTTTTCTGCGACGCGCAGGGCGCCGGAATCGAGCAGAGCAATAACCTGGTTGACCGCTTCACGGGTAACGGTATCCACATTGGCCGGTGTGATCTCTGCGCGACGCTCGAAAGCGGTTTCAATAACGTTCTGTAACTGCTGCATTGTTAAGCTCTTTCCATCTGTGTAAAAAATTCATCACCCTTTATCGTTTGGATTGAGGGCCTCTGTCAACCGTTGTTGCACCTCCTTTTGCAGCGCATTATTAAGGCCACGCCGGTCGGCGGTTGCGATTATAAATAAATCTTCTACTCGTTCACCAATTGTTGTAATTCTCGCCCCGTGCAACGAAATTCCAAGGTCGGCAAACACCTGGCCAACGCGTGCGAGCAAGCCGGGTTGATCGAGCGCAATCAACTCAAGGAAGGATTTTCTGTCGGTATGGGTCGGCAGGAAATTCACTTCCGTGTCGACGGTAAAGTGACGCAATTTGGCCGGTTGACGTCGTGGCTGCGGCGGTTGCCAGGTGTGTTGCGTAATAGCCTGCTCTAAACCAAAGCAGATGGCATCGTGGCGATCGGCGGAGAGTGGACTGCCATCCGGTTCCAGCACAATAAAGGTATCCATCGCCATGCCGTCGCGCGTCGTGAAGATCTGCGCGTCATGGACGCTGAGATTACGTCTGTCGAGTTCGGCGCACACGGCGGCAAAAAGGTAAGGTCTGTCGGGACTCCAGATAAAGATCTCCGTGCCGCCGCGGGTTGCCTGAGGACTGAGCAGGATCAGCGGTTTGCTTAAATCATGCCCGAGCAGGTGGCGGGCATGCCACGCCAGCTGGTTTGGGCTGTGACGCACGAAATAGTTGGCGCGGCAACGCGCCCAAATCTGATGCAACTGCTCTTCATCAATATTGTCCATGCGCAGCAACGCCAGCGCTTGTAATTGATGATGACGCACCCGTTCACGCATATCCGGCGTGTTTTGCATGCCACGGCGCAGCTGTTTTTCGGTGGCGAAATAGAGTTCGCGCAACAGGCTCTGCTTCCAGCTGTTCCACAGGGTTTCGTTAGTGGCGCAAATATCCGCAACCGTCAGGCAGACGAGGAAGCGTAACCGGTTCTCCGTTTGCACCTCTTCGGCGAACTGCTTGATGACTTCCGGATCCTGAATATCACGGCGCTGGGCGGTCACCGACATCAGCAAGTGATGACGGACCAGCCAGGCAACGAGTTGCGTTTCGCGGGAGTTCAGCCCGTGCAACTCGGCAAATTTCAGCACATCCTGCGCCCCCAGTACGGAGTGGTCACCGCCGCGCCCTTTCGCGATGTCGTGGAACAGCGCGGCAATCAAAATCAGTTCCGGATGCGTCAAACGCGGCCACAACTCTACGCATAAGGGATGCTTATTACGCGTCTCTTCTTTGGCGAAACTTTCCAGCTTCAGTAACACGCGAATGGTGTGCTCATCGACCGTGTAGGCATGGAACAGGTCAAATTGCATCTGACCGACGATATGTGACCACTGCGGCATATAGGCCCACAATACGCTGTGGCGGTGCATCGGTAGCAGGCCGCGGCTGACGGCGCCCGGATGACGCAGCATACTGAGGAAAATGGAGCGCGCTTCAGCGATGTAGCATAACGGCTGTGTCAGATGGCGACGGGCGTGTCGCAGGTGACGCAGGGTCGTGGAGTAGATGCCAGTAATCGTGCTGTTGCGCACCATGATATAGAACATCCGCAAAATCGCCTGCGGCTCGCGAATAAATAACGTCTCATCGCGCAGGTCAATCAGCGTGCCGCGTAGCTGGAACTCATCATCGATCGGGCGCGGTTTTTCATCAGCCGTGAGCGCCAGTATCGCTTCATCGAAGAGCTGGAGCAGCATCTGATTCAGTTCTGTGACACGGCGTGTGACCCGGAAGAAATCTTTCATCATGTGCTCAACCGGCTGGTTGCCTTCGCCAATATAGTTCAGGCGCTGGGCGACGCTTAACTGGCGATCAAAGAGCAGGCGATTATCGTAGCGGTTCAGTTCCAGATGCAGGGCGAAACGGATGCGCCACAGCAGATGCAGACACTCATTCAGTTCATTACGCTCCGCTTCGGTGAGGAAGCCGAAGCCGACCATTTCATCCAGCGATGTTGCGCCAAAGTGGCGACGCGCCACCCATTGCAGGGTGTGAATATCGCGCAGGCCGCCGGGGCTGCTTTTAATGTCCGGCTCAAGGTTGTAGCTGGTGCCGTGGTAGCGCTGATGACGCTCATTTTGCTCGGCCACTTTCGCCGGGAAAAACGTTTCCGAAGGCCAGAAATCGTCGCTGAAAATATGCTTTTGCAGCTCAAGAAACAGCGCCACGTCGCCAATTAGCAGGCGTGATTCAATGAGGTTAGTGGCGACGGTTAAATCCGACAGCCCCTCCTGCAGGCATTCATCCAGCGTGCGCACGCTGTGACCCACTTCCAGTTTTACGTCCCAGAGGAGGGTCAGCAACTCGCCAATCTTTTGCGCCTGCTCATCGGGCAGTTTGTGGCGACTGAGGATCAGCAGGTCGATATCCGACAAGGGGTGCAGCTCACCGCGGCCATAGCCGCCAACCGCCACCAGCGCGACGTCGCTGATATCGCCAAAACCGTACTCCAGCCACAGGCGTTGCAGCAGCTGATCGATAAATTCGGTACGTGCTTCAATCAGTTGTTCGGCGGAAATACCGGCATCAAATACATGCCCCAGCCACTGCTGGAAGGCGTCGATATGGGCTTTGATCCCCGCACATTGCAGCGCGTCCTGGGGCCAGACGCCAGGGTATTCAGGCTGGCCGGGAAGGGTGGGTTTGACGGTGTTGACGAATTGTTCTGACAAGGTATTGCTCATTATTAGCCACCCGTGTGGAGTGAGGATCACTAACAAAACAAAGTAAAAGAGATAGTCAGAAATGAAAAGTCGTTTATACGTATGACGAACAGGTGGCAGGGCAAAAAAAACGACCCGCAGAGCGGGCCGTAGACAGGGGCGTAACGGCGGAGATTAGGCGGCCGTCAGTACCGCGTCGATTGAGTCATCTTTGCGCAGGGTCAGGATCTCGCAACCCGTTTCCGTCACCACGATCGTGTGCTCGTATTGCGCCGACAGGCTGCGATCTTTGGTTTTCACCGTCCAGCCATCTTTCATAGTGCGAATGCGGTAATCACCGGCGTTGACCATCGGCTCTACGGTGAAGGTCATACCGGCCTGCAACACAACGCCGCCGTCATCTGCATCATAGTGCAGAACCTGCGGCTCTTCGTGGAAGCCGCGACCAATGCCGTGCCCGCAGTATTCGCGCACCACGGAGAAGCCCTGCGCTTCTACAAATTTCTGGATAGCTGCGCCAAGGGTACGCAGACGAATGCCCGGTTTCACCATGCGCAGCGCCAGATAGAGGCTCTCCTGGGTGACGTGGCACAGGCGTTCGCCAAGGATGGTCGGTTTGCCGACGATAAACATTTTGGAGGTGTCGCCGTGATAGTCGTCTTTGATAACGGTCACGTCGATGTTGACCACGTCGCCATCTTTCAGCAGTTTTTCGTCATCCGGGATACCGTGACATACCACTTCATTAATAGAGATACAGACGGATTTCGGGAAGCCGTGGTAACCGAGGCAAGCGGAGATCGCGTGTTGCTCATTGACGATGTAGTCATTGCAGATGCGGTCCAGCTCGCCGGTGCTGACGCCCGGTTTAACGTACGGTTCGATCATTTCCAGCACTTCGGCGGCCAGACGACCGGCAACGCGCATTTTTTCGATTTCTTCAGGAGTTTTAATTGAGATAGCCATGGAGTGCGTCCATCAGTGTCGAATTTTTCGACTATACCAGGATAAGTGTTGTTCATGGTAACAGTCGGGCAAGCTTTGTGCCAAATTGAGAATCATTAACAGCACACCGCGTCAACAACTATTGGTGTCCGGCAGTGTTTTGTGATATAAAGCGCGCCGGACTTCCGTTCCTGTTTTGGGATGGGAGCCACAAATCTCACTTTGTGTAATAACACACACGTATCGGCACATATTCCGGGGTGCCCTTCGGGGTCGGTAATATGGGATACGTGGAGGCATAACCCCAACTTTTATATAGAGGTTTTAAACATGGCAACTGTTTCCATGCGCGATATGCTCAAGGCTGGTGTTCACTTTGGTCACCAGACCCGTTACTGGAACCCGAAAATGAAGCCGTTCATCTTCGGTGCGCGTAACAAAGTTCACATCATCAACCTTGAGAAAACTGTACCGATGTTCAACGAAGCCCTGGCTGAGCTGAACAAAATTGCTTCTCGCAAAGGCAAAATCCTGATCGTTGGTACTAAACGCGCTGCAAGCGAAGCGGTGAAAGAAGCTGCTCTGAACTGCGACCAGTTCTTCGTGAACCATCGCTGGTTGGGCGGTATGCTGACTAACTGGAAAACCGTTCGTCAGTCCATCAAACGTCTGAAAGACCTGGAAACTCAGTCTCAGGACGGTACCTTCGACAAGCTGACCAAGAAAGAAGCGCTGATGCGCACTCGTGAACTGGACAAGCTGGAAAACAGCCTGGGCGGTATCAAAGACATGGGCGGTCTGCCGGACGCTCTGTTCGTTATCGACGCTGACCACGAGCACATCGCAATCAAAGAAGCAAACAACCTGGGTATCCCGGTATTTGCTATCGTTGATACCAACTCCGATCCGGACGGCGTTGACTTCGTTATCCCGGGTAACGATGACGCAATCCGTGCTGTTAGCCTGTACCTGAATGCCGTTGCTGCTACCGTTCGTGAAGGCCGTTCTTCGGATCTGGCTACTCAGGCGGAAGAAAGCTTCGTAGAAGCTGAGTAATAAGGCACGCTCTCTGAGCCCCTTATTGAGCAGGTAGTACCGAGTTTGGTTAGGGGGCCTGTTTATGGCCCCCTTTTTCACTTTTAAGCCTGTTTGGTTCCCTGAACCAGGCAGGTCATATCTCTCCCGAGGATTAAAGAATGGCTGAAATTACCGCATCCCTGGTAAAAGAGCTGCGTGAACGTACTGGCGCAGGCATGATGGATTGCAAAAAAGCACTGACTGAAGCGAACGGCGACATCGAGCTGGCAATCGAAAACATGCGTAAATCCGGTGCTATCAAAGCAGCGAAAAAAGCAGGCAACGTTGCTGCTGACGGCGTGATCATCACTAAGATCGACGGTACCTACGGCATCATTCTGGAAGTAAACTGCCAGACTGACTTCGTGGCGAAAGATGGTGGTTTCCAGGCATTTGCAAACAAAGTGCTGGATGCCGCTGTTGCTGGCAAAATCACCGACGTTGAAGTTCTGAAAGCACAGTTCGAAGAAGAGCGTGTTGCCCTGGTTGCTAAAATCGGTGAGAACATCAACATCCGTCGCGTTGCTTCCCTGGAAGGCGAAGTTCTGGGTTCTTACCAGCACGGTGCGCGTATCGGTGTTCTGATTGCGGCTAAAGGCGCGGATCAGGAGCTGGTTAAACAGCTGGCTATGCACGTTGCTGCAAGCAAACCGGAATTCGTTAAACCGGAAGACGTGTCTGCTGAAGTGGTAGAAAAAGAGTACCAGGTTCAGCTGGACATCGCCATGCAGTCTGGCAAACCGAAAGAAATCGCAGAGAAAATGGTTGAAGGCCGTATGAAGAAATTCACCGGCGAAGTTTCTCTGACTGGCCAGCCTTTCGTTATGGATCCGAGCAAAACTGTTGGTCAACTGCTGAAAGAGCACAACGCTGACGTAACAGGCTTCATCCGCTTCGAAGTGGGCGAAGGCATCGAGAAAGTTGAGACTGACTTCGCAGCAGAAGTTGCTGCAATGTCCAAGCAGTCTTAATCACTAAAAAGGAGCCGCCTTAGGGCGGCTTCTTTTTATGCCCTTCATCTGAAAATCAGCCAACACGCTAGTGTTTGCGCTGACAGGCGACGTATCATAGCGCCAGTATTAAATCCGTCCAATTGTTGACAGTCTCAGGAAAGAAACATGGCTACCAATGCAAAACCCGTCTACAAACGCATTCTGCTTAAGCTGAGCGGCGAAGCGCTCCAGGGATCCGAAGGCTTCGGTATTGACGCAAGCATTCTTGACCGTATGGCGCAGGAAATTAAAGAGCTGGTTGAACTGGGAGTTCAGGTTGGCGTGGTGATTGGTGGCGGTAACCTGTTCCGCGGCGCGGGGCTGGCAAAAGCGGGTATGAACCGCGTTGTGGGCGATCACATGGGTATGCTGGCAACGGTGATGAACGGCCTGGCGATGCGTGATGCGCTGCATCGTGCCTATGTGAACGCGCGTCTGATGTCCGCGTTTCCGCTGAATGGCGTGTGCGACAACTACAGCTGGGCGGAGGCTATCAGCCTGCTGCGCAATAACCGTGTCGTTATTTTCAGTGCCGGTACCGGTAACCCGTTCTTCACGACCGATTCCGCTGCTTGCCTGCGCGGTATCGAAATCGAAGCCGATGTCGTGCTGAAAGCAACCAAAGTAGACGGCGTGTTTACTGCCGATCCGGTGACCGATCCGACTGCAACGCTGTGTGAGCAACTGAGCTACACCGAAGTGTTGGATAAAGAACTGAAAGTGATGGATCTGGCGGCCTTTACGCTGGCCCGCGATCATAAACTGCCGATTCGCGTGTTCAATATGAACAAACCCGGCGCGCTGCGTCGCGTGGTCATGGGCGAAAAAGAAGGCACATTGATTACGGAATAATTCCCGTAAGCAATAAATAAAGGTAAGATTCCGCTTTAATTTATTGAGCCGTTCTTTCTGGCATCTCACGATGCCAGAATGTTGAACAGCGCTATACTTAGCACACCCGCAACCAGGCGTGCCTGCGTATGGTCTGCCTGCGACAAGATTTCAAGGATCCGTAACGTGATTAGCGATATCAGAAAAGATGCTGAAGTGCGCATGGAAAAATGCGTAGAATCGTTCAAAACTCAAATCAGCAAAGTGCGCACTGGTCGCGCTTCCCCGAGCCTGCTGGATGGCATCGTTGTGGAATATTACGGTACGCCGACGCCGTTGCGCCAGTTGGCAAGCGTAACAGTGGAAGATTCCCGTACGCTGAAAATCAACGTATTCGACCGCTCAATGAGCCCGGCCGTTGAAAAAGCCATCATGACATCTGATTTGGGTCTGAACCCGAACTCCGCAGGGAGCGATATACGCGTTCCGCTGCCGGCGCTGACCGAAGAACGTCGTAAAGATCTTATCAAAGTTGTTCGCGGCGAAGCTGAACAAGCACGCGTTGCTGTACGTAACGTCCGCCGTGATGCGAACGATAAAGTGAAAGCTCTGCTGAAAGACAAAGAAATCAGCGAAGACGACGATCGCCGTTCACAGGATGACGTGCAGAAACTGACCGATGCTGCCATCAAGAAAGTGGATGCGGCGCTGGCGGATAAAGAAGCGGAACTGATGCAGTTCTGATTCTATAAAAACCGACTAAAACGCCGTACAGAGAGCCATTACCGTGGCTTTGCTGGCGGCGTTTTGCTTTTTATTCTCGCAACGTTGTGAGCGTTTCATGAAGCATTTAACTCTTCTGGGCTCAACGGGTTCTATTGGTTGCAGCACGCTTGATGTGGTTCGCCACAATCCCGATCGTTTTTCCGTTACTGCGCTGGTGGCAGGCAAAAATGTTGCCCGTATGGTTGAACAGTGTCTGGAATTCACCCCACGTTTCGCTGTCATGGACGATGAGCAGAGCGCGCAGCAGTTAAAAATCGCTTTGCAAGAAACGGGTTGCCGTACTGAGGTGCTGAGTGGTCAGCAGGCGGCTTGCGAAATGGCCGCGCTGGGTGATGTTGATCAGGTCATGGCCGCCATTGTCGGCGCCGCCGGTTTGGTGCCAACGCTTGCTGCGATTCGCGCAGGCAAGACGGTCTTGCTGGCGAATAAAGAGTCGCTGGTGACCTGTGGCCGCTTGTTTATGGAGGCGGTGAAAGAGAGCGGCGCGCGGCTTTTGCCGGTGGATAGCGAGCATAACGCTATTTTTCAGAGTTTACCGGAAACAATTCAGCAAAACCTGGGGTACGCTGATCTGGAGCAGAATGGCGTTTCGTCTATTCTGCTTACCGGGTCTGGTGGTCCATTTCGGGAGACGCCATTAGCGGATCTGGCGGCGATGACGCCGGATCAGGCATGTCGCCATCCTAACTGGTCAATGGGGCGTAAGATTTCCGTTGATTCAGCCACTATGATGAATAAAGGTCTGGAATACATTGAAGCACGCTGGTTGTTTAATGCCTCTGCCCGCCAAATGGAAGTGCTGATCCATCCGCAATCGGTGATCCATTCCATGGTGCGTTACCAGGATGGCAGTGTTTTAGCGCAACTGGGTGAGCCGGATATGCGTACGCCTATTGCACATACAATGGCCTGGCCTGATCGTGTGCCTTCGGGTGTTAATGCCCTCGATTTCTGCAAACTGAATTCGTTAAGTTTCGCTGCGCCTGATTATGATCGTTATCCCTGCCTGAAGCTGGCCATTGATGCTTCACGCGACGGACAGGCAGCGACAACCGCGTTAAATGCAGCAAACGAGGTCACTGTTTCGGCATTCCTGGCGTCCGCGATTCGTTTCACGGATATCGCTGCCCTGAATCTGTCTGTGCTGGAGCAGATGGATTTACGTGAACCGCAAAGTATCGATGATGTATTGTCTGTTGACGCCCAGGCTCGTGATGTCGCGCAAAGAGAAGTGACGCGCTTCGCAAGCTGGTGATATTACAGCCATGAGTTACGGTGCTATTTGTTAGCGTTCGGCTTCGGTGATATAGTCTGCGCCACCCAATAGCCAGTTTGTAATATGGGCTGTTGGGTTAGCCGTGGTTTACACGGCTTTTTTGCGTAAAGGCTTGTGTATTCCTGAGTACCGCTCAATCCTTTTCAGGGACTAAAACGCGTTATGTTGTCTGCTAACCAACCGATAAGCGAAAGTTTGCCAACGCATGGCTGCCGCCATGTAGCGATAATTATGGATGGCAATGGTCGCTGGGCGAAAAGACAAGGGAAGCTCCGGGCCTTTGGTCATCGGGCTGGAGCAAAGTCTGTTCGCCGTGCGGTATCTTATGCCGCCAATAATGGTATTGATGCGCTGACGCTTTATGCTTTTAGTAGCGAGAACTGGAACCGCCCGGCGCAGGAAGTCAGCGCGCTGATGGAGCTGTTTGTGTGGGCGCTGGATAGCGAAGTGAAAAGCCTGCATCGTCATAATGTGCGTTTACGCATCATTGGCGATACCAGTCGTTTTAATACGCGTTTGCAGGATCGAATCCGTAAAGCGGAAGCGTTAACCGCCCAGAACACCGGGCTGACGCTGAATGTCGCGGCGAACTATGGTGGTCGCTGGGATATTGTTCAGGGAGTCCGTCAGTTAGCTGTGCAAGTGCAGGAAGGGCTATTACGCCCGGATCAAATTGATGAAGAAACGCTGAATAAGCAAATCTGCATGCATGAACTGGCTCCCGTTGATTTAGTGATTAGGACTGGTGGGGAACATCGCATAAGTAATTTTTTACTTTGGCAAATTGCCTATGCCGAACTTTACTTTACTGATGTTCTTTGGCCCGATT
This sequence comes from Kosakonia sp. ML.JS2a, assembly GCF_025642095.1. Classification (GTDB taxonomy): domain Bacteria; phylum Pseudomonadota; class Gammaproteobacteria; order Enterobacterales; family Enterobacteriaceae. Next base: position 4,298,455 of record NZ_CP106754.1, on the reverse strand, counting down.
TTGATGAACAAGACTTTGAAGGTGCGCTACATGCCTTTGCCAATCGAGAGCGTCGTTTCGGCGGCACCGAGCCTGGTGGCGACAAAGCCTGATGGGGGTTGCTTTTGCTGAAGTATCGCCTGATTTCTGCTTTTGTATTAATACCAATTGTTATCGCAGCACTTTTTTTGTTGCCTCCGGTGGGGTTTGCTATCGTTACGCTCGCCGTTTGTATGCTCGCAGCGTGGGAATGGGGGCAATTAAGCGGCTTCACATCACGTACTCAGCGGATCTGGCTGGCGGTATTATGCGGGCTTCTGTTGGCGTTTATGCTGATTATGCTGCCGGAATATCATCACAATGTTCACCAGCCAATGGTCGCGGTCTCATTGTGGGCTTCGCTGGTCTGGTGGCTGATTGCGCTGGTGCTGGTGTTGGGTTATCCAGCATCCGCTGCGCTGTGGCGTAAGTCGAAAGTTCTGCGTCTGATCTTTGGCATACTGACGATTATTCCTTTTTTCTGGGGTATGCTGGCGCTCCGTGTCTGGCACTACGATCAGAACCACTATGGCGGTGCGCTGTGGCTGCTGTATGTCATGATCCTGGTGTGGGGCGCGGATTCAGGCGCGTATATGTTTGGCAAACTGTTTGGCAAACATAAGCTGGCGCCGAAAGTTTCGCCTGGCAAAACCTGGCAAGGTTTTCTGGGCGGGCTGCTGACCGCAGGCGTTATTTCATGGGGATATAGCGCCTGGGCGGATCTGAATGTTGCGCCTTCAACACTTTTAATTTGTTCAGTGGTCGCGACACTGGCGTCAGTGTTGGGCGATTTAACGGAAAGTATGTTCAAGCGTGAAGCCGGAATAAAAGATAGTGGTCATCTTATTCCGGGTCATGGCGGTATACTGGATCGCATTGACAGCCTGACAGCGGCAGTACCTGTATTTGCCTGCCTGTTACTGCTGGTTTTCAGGACGATTTAACGGAAGGTTTTATGCTGAGCATTCTCTGGAATCTGGCGGCGTTCATCGTTGCACTTGGTGTGTTGATCACCGTGCATGAATTTGGCCATTTCTGGGTTGCTCGCCGCTGTGGAGTGCGGGTTGAGCGCTTTTCCATTGGTTTTGGTAAAGCGCTCTGGCGCCGTACGGATAAGCACGGCACAGAATTTGTCATCGCCCTTATTCCGCTGGGCGGCTATGTCAAAATGTTGGATGAGCGTGTCGAGCCGGTTGCGCCGGAGATGCGTCATTATGCATTTAACAATAAAACGGTCGGTCAGCGTGCCGCCGTTATCACTGCCGGCCCCATCGCCAATTTCCTCTTTGCTATCTTCGCCTACTGGTTGGTCTTTATCATCGGAGTTCCTGGCGTTCGCCCGGTTGTTGGCGAAATAACGCCCAACTCTATTGCGGCCGCTGCGCAAATTGCACCCGGCACGGAACTAAAAGCGATTGATGGTATCGAAACGCCTGATTGGGATGCTGTGCGCTTACAGTTGGTGTCTAAAATCGGCGATAGCCAGACGACGATCAGCGTAGCGCCTTTCGGCAGTAACAATCGTCAGGACAAGGTGCTGGATTTACGTCATTGGGCCTTTGAACCTGATAAGGAAGATCCGGTTGCCTCACTGGGGATTCAGCCGCGTTCAGCGCAGCTCGAACCGGTGCTTGCAGAGGTTCAGGCTAACTCTGCGGCCAGCAAAGCAGGTTTGCAAGCTGGCGACAGGATCGTTAAAGTCGATGGTCAGCAGTTAACGCAATGGATGACGTTTGTGGCGCTGGTTCGTGATAACCCTGGCACATCGTTAGCCCTGGAAGTAGAAAGACAGGGGAGTCCCTTGTCTTTAACGTTAATACCGGATACAAAGCCGGGTAACAAGGCAGAGGGTTTTGCGGGCGTTGTGCCCAAAGTTATTCCGCTGCCAGATGAATACAAGACAGTACGCCAGTACGGGCCATTTAGCGCCATCGCCGAAGCTACGGATAAAACGTGGCAGTTGATGAAGCTGACGGTCAGTATGTTGGGGAAATTGATCACCGGTGATGTAAAACTGAACAACCTCAGTGGGCCGATTTCGATAGCTCAAGGGGCTGGGATGTCAGCGGAGTTCGGGTTGATTTACTACCTGATGTTCCTCGCTTTGATAAGCGTGAACCTGGGTATCATTAACCTGTTCCCATTACCCGTTCTTGATGGCGGGCATCTGCTGTTTTTAGCGATCGAGAAGCTGAAGGGCGGACCGGTATCCGAGCGAGTTCAAGACTTTAGTTATCGCATTGGCTCTATCTTGCTGGTGCTGTTAATGGGGCTTGCACTTTTCAATGATTTCTCTCGCTTGTAAGAGAGTTTGTTAGGAAGAACGCATAATAACGATGGCGATGAAAAAGTTGCTCATAGCGTCGCTGCTGTTTAGCAGCGCCACCGTATACGGTGCTGACGGGTTCGTAGTGAAGGACATTCATTTCGAAGGCCTGCAGCGTGTCGCCGTTGGTGCGGCCCTCCTCAGTATGCCAGTACGCCCTGGTGATACGGTGAATGATGAAGATATCAGTAACACCATTCGCGCACTGTTTGCCACTGGCAACTTTGAGGATGTTCGTGTCCTGCGCGATGGTGATACGCTTCTTGTCCAGGTGAAAGAACGCCCGACAATCGCCAGCATCACCTTCTCCGGCAACAAGTCGGTGAAAGATGACATGCTGAAACAGAACCTTGAGGCTTCTGGCGTACGTGTGGGCGAGTCACTGGACCGCACGACCCTGTCCGATATTGAAAAAGGGTTGGAAGATTTCTACTACAGCGTAGGTAAATACAGCGCCAGCGTTAAAGCTGTTGTGACGCCGCTGCCGCGCAACCGTGTTGACCTGAAGCTGGTCTTCCAGGAAGGCGTGTCTGCGCAGATCCAGCAGATCAACATTGTAGGTAACCACGCATTCAGCACCGAACAGTTGATCTCCAATTTCCAGTTGCGTGATGAGGTTCCGTGGTGGAACGTCGTCGGTGATCGCAAATATCAGAAACAGAAACTGGCTGGCGACTTAGAAACACTGCGCAGCTACTATCTGGATCGCGGCTATGCCCGCTTCAACATTGATTCGACGCAGGTCAGCCTGACGCCGGACAAAAAAGGGATCTACATTACCGTTAACGTCACCGAAGGCGATCAATACAAGCTTTCTGGCGTGCAGGTTAGCGGTAATCTGGCTGGTCACTCTGCAGAGATTGAAGGTCTGACGAAGGTCGAGCCGGGCGAGCTGTATAGCGGTGCCAAAGTGACCAAAATGGAAGACAGCATTAAAAAACTGCTTGGCCGCTATGGTTACGCCTATCCGCGCGTTCAGACGCAGCCGGAAATCAACGATACCGACAAAACGGTTAAGCTGCGCATCAATGTCGATGCCGGCAACCGCTTCTACGTGCGTAAAATCCGCTTTGAAGGTAATGACACCTCCAAAGATGCCGTACTGCGTCGCGAAATGCGCCAGATGGAAGGGGCATGGCTGGGCAGCGATTTGGTTGATCAGGGCAAAGAGCGCCTCAACCGTCTGGGCTACTTCGAAACGGTAGACACCGAAACGCAACGTGTTCCCGGCAGTCCGGATCAGGTTGACGTTGTCTACAAGGTTAAAGAGCGCAACACCGGTAGCTTCAACTTTGGCGTCGGTTACGGTACTGAGAGTGGTGTCAGCTTCCAGGTCGGCGTACAGCAAGATAACTGGCTGGGAACGGGCTACTCCGTCGGCATCAGCGGTACCAAAAACGATTACCAGACGTACTCCGAGTTCTCGGTCACTAACCCGTACTTTACAGTTGATGGCGTCAGCCTCGGCGGTCGTATCTTCTATAACGACTTTAAAGCTGACAATGCGGACCTCTCTTCGTATACCAACAAGAGCTATGGTCTGGATGGCACCCTTGGGTTCCCGATCAACGAGTACAACACCCTGCGTACAGGTTTAGGTTACGTTCATAACTCCCTGTCCAAAATGGAACCGCAGGTGGCGATGTGGCGTTATCTTGATTCCGTCGGGCAGAACGCCAGCAGGACGGATGACAATAACGGCTACTCGGCGGACGACTTCACCTTTAACTATGGGTGGACCTATAACAACCTCGACCGTGGTTATTTCCCGACGAAAGGGTCGCGTATTAACCTGAACGGCAAAGTGACCATTCCGGGGTCTGATAACGAGTTCTACAAAGTCACTGTCGATACGGCTTCCTACTTCCCTATTGATGACGATCACAATTGGGTCGTTCTGGGGCGTACTCGCTGGGGATATGGTGACGGCTTGGGTGGCAAGGAAATGCCATTCTATGAGAACTTCTATGCCGGTGGTTCGAGCACTGTTCGTGGCTTCCAGTCCAATAACATTGGTCCGAAAGCGGTGTATTACGGTGGCAGTGGCCTGGATAACTGCGATACTACAGATACCAGCAAGCTGTGTAAGTCTAGCGATGCGGTTGGTGGTAACGCAATGGGCGTCGCCAGCGTCGAGCTGATTACGCCTACGCCGTTTATCAGCGATAAGTATGCGAACTCTGTCCGTACTTCCTTCTTCTGGGATGCGGGTACGGTTTGGGATACAAACTGGCAGAATACCGCAGAGATGAAAGCACTGGGCGTTCCGGATTATAGTGATCCGAGCAATATCCGTATGTCTGCAGGTATTGCTTTACAATGGATGTCCCCATTGGGGCCGTTGGTCTTCTCCTACGCCCAGCCGTTTAAAAAGTACGATGGAGACAAAGCGGAACAGTTCCAGTTTAACATTGGTAAAACCTGGTAACGTATCGCTGCAAGGGAATGTATCAGCAGTGTAGTGATGGCTGAGGCCCTGGATAGAAGGCCCGGCCACGCAAAGAGCTGTACCTCCGGGTACAAACGGGATGGTAAGGAGTTAATTGTGAAAAAGTTGTTATTAGCTGCAGGTTTCGGTTTGGCAATGGCAGCGTCCGCTCAGGCAGCAGACAAGATTGCGATTGTTGATATGGGTAACCTGTTACAGCAGGTCGCGCAGACTTCCGGCGTTTCTCAGACCATGAAAAACGAATTCGGCGGTCGCGCAAGCGAACTGCAGAGCATGGAATCCGACCTGCAAGCCAAAAAACAGCGTCTGCAGCGTGATGGTTCTACGATGAAACCAGCCGATCGCGCTAAGCTGGAAAAAGAACTGACTACCGGTGGCCAGGCATTTGCTCAGAAAGCACAGGCTTTCGAACAGGATCAGGCTCGTCGTTCTAACGAAGAACGCGGTAAACTGGTTACCCGTATCCAGACTGCAGTGAAAAAAGTTGCTGCGGACCAGGGTATCGATCTGGTTGTTCCTTCCAACGCCGTTATTTACAACAGCAACGATGTCAAAGACATCACCGCTGATGTACTGAAACAGGTTAAATAAGTAATGCCTTCAATTCGACTGGCTGATTTAGCTCAGCAGTTGGATGCAGAACTACACGGTGATGGCGATATCGTCATCACCGGCGTTGCGTCCATGCAATCTGCTCAAGCAGGTCACATCACTTTCATGGTAAATCCAAAATACCGTGAGCATCTGGCTGCATGCCAGGCGTCCGCCGTTGTTATGACGCAGGACGATCTTCCTTTTGCCAGGAGCGCAGCGCTGGTCGTCAAAAATCCGTACCTGACTTATGCGCGTATGGCCCAAATTCTGGATACCACGCCGCAACCGGCACAAGACATTGCCCCAGGTGCGGTGATTGATGCAACGGCCAGGCTGGGTAATAACGTCTCAATTGGCCCGAATGCGGTGATCGAATCCGGCGTGACGCTGGGTGATAACGTGGTTATCGGCGCTGGCTGTTTTGTCGGGAAAAATACGAAAATTGGCTCAGGCTCGCGCCTGTGGGCCAATGTCACCATTTACCACGAGATTGAGATCGGCGAAAATTGCCTTGTTCAATCCGGGACGGTGATTGGTTCTGATGGTTTTGGTTACGCCAACGATCGCGGTAATTGGGTTAAAATTCCACAACTTGGCCGCGTGATTATTGGTAATAACGTTGAGATTGGCGCCTGTACCACGATCGATCGTGGCGCGCTGGACGATACCTGCATTGGCAATGGCGTCATCATTGATAACCAGTGCCAGATTGCACATAACGTCGTGATTGGCGACAATACCGCGGTTGCGGGTGGCGTCATTATGGCGGGCAGCCTGAAAATTGGCCGTTATTGCATGATTGGCGGTGCCAGCGTAATCAACGGGCATATGGAAATTTGCGACAAGGTTACTGTAACGGGGATGGGGATGGTCATGCGTCCTATCACTGAGCCTGGCGTTTACTCTTCGGGTATCCCGCTGCAGCCTAACAAAGTGTGGCGTAAAACCGCAGCCCTGGTGATGAACATTGATGATATGAGCAAGCGCCTGAAAGCAGTCGAGCGCAAGGTTAATCAACAAGAATAATCATTCGCCATTTAACGCGTTTAAATCCCGGCCTGTGGGCATTCTCAAGATTGCCGCGGGCCGTGTTATTATTGCCTTTTAGTATATTTGGACAGGAAGAGTATTTTGACTACTGACACTCATACTCTGCACATTGAAGAGATTCTGGAACTTCTGCCGCACCGCTACCCGTTCTTGCTGGTAGACCGTGTGCTGGATTTTGAAGAAGGTCGTTTTCTGCGCGCAGTAAAAAATGTTTCGGTCAACGAACCGTTTTTCCAGGGGCATTTCCCTGGCAAACCGATTTTCCCGGGCGTGCTGATCCTCGAAGCAATGGCGCAGGCAACCGGTATTCTGGCGTTCAAAAGCGTTGGAAAACTGGAGCCGGGTGAGCTGTATTACTTCGCTGGCATCGACGAAGCGCGCTTTAAGCGCCCGGTTGTGCCTGGCGATCAGATGATCATGGAAGTCACTTTCGAAAAAACCCGCCGCGGCCTGACCCGTTTTAAAGGTGTTGCGCTGGTAGACGGTAAAGTTGTTTGTGAAGCGACTATGATGTGTGCACGTAGCCGGGAGGCCTGATACGTGATTGATAAAACCGCCTTTATTCATCCAACAGCCGTTATTGAAGAAGGTGCCATTATCGGCGCTAACGCTCATATCGGCCCATTCTGTATTGTGGGACCCCACGTTGAAATTGGTGAGGGTACCGTACTGAAGTCTCACGTTGTCGTGAATGGCCATACTAAAATTGGTCGCGACAATGAGATCTATCAGTTCGCCTCCATCGGCGAAGTTAACCAGGATCTGAAATATGCTGGTGAACCGACTCGCGTGGAAATTGGCGATCGCAACCGCATTCGCGAAAGCGTCACCATTCACCGCGGCACAGTACAGGGCGGTGGGTTGACGAAGGTGGGGAGCGATAACCTGCTGATGGTTAATGCGCACGTTGCGCATGACTGTACCGTGGGTAGTCGCTGCATCCTCGCGAATAACGCCACGCTGGCGGGGCACGTCTCCGTTGACGACTTTGCGATTATCGGCGGCATGACCGCAGTGCATCAGTTCTGCATCATCGGTGCGCATGTGATGGTCGGCGGCTGTTCCGGCGTCGCACAGGACGTTCCGCCATATGTGATCGCTCAGGGCAACCATGCCACGCCGTTTGGCGTGAACATTGAAGGCCTGAAACGTCGCGGCTTTAGCAAAGAAGCGTTAGTGGCTATCCGTAACGCGTATAAATTGCTGTACCGCAGCGGTAAAACGCTGGAAGAGGCGAAACCGGAGATTGCTGAGCTTGCGGCGAAGCATCCGGAAGTTGATGCGTTCCTGCAGTTCTTCGAACGTTCAACGCGCGGTCTGATTCGTTAATGGTCGACAATCGTCCTCTTACGATAGCCCTGGTCGCCGGAGAAACCTCCGGCGATATTCTTGGTGCTGGTCTTATTCGCGCACTGAAAGCCCGTGTACCCAATGCCCGCTTTGTCGGCGTAGCGGGGCCGCGTATGCAGGCGGAAGGGTGTGAAGCCTGGTATGAGATGGAAGAGCTGGCGGTCATGGGAATCGTTGAGGTGCTGGGGCGCTTGCGCCGGTTACTGCACATCCGCGCCGATCTGACCCGACGCTTTAGCGCACTGAAACCGGATGTGTTTGTCGGTATCGACGCACCGGATTTCAACATTACCCTCGAAGGCAATCTGAAAAAGCAGGGTATCAAAACGATTCATTACGTCAGCCCGTCTGTCTGGGCATGGCGGCAAAAACGTGTTTTCAAAATTGGCAGAGCCACCGATCTGGTGCTCGCGTTTCTGCCTTTCGAAAAAGCGTTTTACGACAAATTCAACGTACCGTGTCGGTTTATCGGTCATACCATGGCAGATGCCATGCTTCTGGATCCGGATAAGAACGCCGCACGGGAGCACTTAGGCATTGCCCATGACGTGCACTGCCTGGCGCTGTTACCTGGTAGCCGTGGTGCAGAAGTTGAGATGCTGAGCGCCGACTTTCTGCGTACAGCGCAGCTGCTCCGTGAGCGTTATCCCGATCTTGAAGTGGTTGTACCGCTGGTTAACGCCAAACGTCGCGAGCAGTTTGAACGCATCAAAGAGGACGTCGCACCGGAGTTACCTGTGCATCTGCTCGACGGTATGGCGCGTGAGGCAATGATCGCCGCCGATGCCGCATTATTAGCCTCCGGCACGGCGGCGCTGGAGTGCATGCTGGCGAAGTGCCCGATGGTCGTTGGCTATCGCATGAAGCCGTTTACGTTCTGGCTGGCGAAACGGCTGGTCAAGACGCCGTATGTCTCGCTGCCCAACCTGCTTGCCGGGCGTGAGCTGGTAAAAGAGCTGTTGCAGGATGAGTGCCAGCCGCAAGCATTGGCTGAGGCGCTGGAACCGTTGCTGGCTAACGGCAAAACCAGTAACGAAATGCATGAAATTTTCCGCGAACTGCACCAGCAGATTCGCTGTAATGCCGATGAGCAGGCGGCTGATGCCGTGCTGGAGCTAGCAAAATGATGGAGTTTGTTTATCCACACACGCATCTGGTTGCCGGTGTGGATGAAGTCGGGCGCGGCCCTTTAGTGGGCGCGGTGGTGACGGCGGCGGTGATCCTCGATCCTGAACGCCCTATTTTCGGCCTTAACGATTCGAAAAAATTATCCGAAAAACGCCGTGTGACGCTCTACCATGAGATAAAAGAAAAGGCGCTGGCCTGGAGTCTGGGTCGCGCGGAGCCGCATGAAATTGACGAGCTCAATATTCTGCATGCCACCATGCTGGCCATGCAGCGTGCCGTTGCCGGGTTGGCGATCCGCCCGGAATTCGTACTGATTGACGGCAATCGTTGCCCGCAACTGCCGATGCCATCGCTGGCGGTGGTAAAAGGAGACAGCCGGGTGGCGGAGATTAGCGCGGCATCAATCCTCGCGAAAGTCACGCGTGATGCCGAAATGGCCGCGCTCGATCTGATATTTCCTCAATATGGTTTTGCGCAGCATAAAGGGTATCCCACTGCTTTCCATCTGGAGAAGCTGGCGGAGCATGGCGCAACCGAGCATCACCGACGCAGCTTTGCGCCGGTTAAACGCGCGTTGGGCCTTGTGTCCTGATTCTGGTGACGTTAAAGGAATCTGAAAATGGCTGAACCACGTTTCGTACACCTGCGGGTGCACAGCGACTATTCCATGATCGATGGGCTGGCGAAAACCGGGCCGCTGGTAAAAAAGGCGGCCTCGTTGGGCATGCCTGCGCTGGCGATCACCGATTTTACCAACCTGTGTGGTCTGGTGAAGTTCTACGGAACGGGGCACGGTGCAGGCATAAAGCCCATCGTGGGCGCTGACTTTCATGTGCAGTGCGATCTGCTTGGCGACGAGCTGACGCAACTGACGGTCCTTGCTGCCAATAATGTTGGCTATCAGAATCTGACGCTGCTGATTTCACGTGCCTACCAGCGCGGCTACGGTGCGCAAGGGCCGTGGATCGATCGCGACTGGTTGCTTGAGCTTAATGAAGGTCTGATCCTGCTTTCCGGCGGTCGTATGGGCGACGTCGGGAAATGTATGCTGCGTGGCAACAGCGCGCTGGTTGAGCAGTGCCTGGCTTTCTATATTGAGCATTTCCCCGATCGTTACTACCTGGAATTGATCCGCACCGGGCGCGCAGACGAAGAAACCTGGCTACATGCCGCGGTGCAACTGGCGGAAGAACAGGGTTTGCCGGTTGTTGCCACCAACGATGTGCGTTTTCTTGAGGCAGGGGATTTCGACGCGCATGAAATCCGCGTGGCTATCCATGACGGTTTTACCCTCGACGATCCCAAACGCCCGCGCAACTACTCTGCTCAGCAATATATGCGCAGCGAAGAGGAGATGTGCGAGTTGTTTTCCGACATCCCGGAAGCGCTGGAGAACTCGGTAGAAATCGCCAAACGCTGTAATGTTACCGTGCGTTTGGGCGAGTATTTTCTGCCGCAATTCCCGACCGGTGAAATGACCACCGAAGACTTCCTGGTCACTAAGTCGAAAGAGGGGCTGGAAGAGCGTCTTGAATTCCTCTTCCCGGATGCAGAAGAGCGCCTTAAACGCCGCCCGGAATATGATGAGCGTCTGGACATTGAACTCCAGGTGATCAACCAGATGGGGTTCCCCGGCTACTTCCTGATCGTGATGGAGTTTATCCAGTGGTCGAAAGATAACGGCGTACCGGTAGGACCGGGGCGAGGATCCGGTGCGGGTTCGCTGGTGGCGTATGCGCTAAAAATTACCGACCTCGATCCGCTGGAATTTGACCTGCTGTTCGAACGTTTCCTGAACCCGGAACGTGTTTCGATGCCCGACTTTGACGTTGACTTCTGTATGGAGAAACGCGACCAGGTGATTGAACACGTGGCGGATATGTACGGGCGCGACGCGGTATCGCAGATCATCACCTTTGGTACCATGGCGGCAAAAGCGGTTATCCGCGATGTGGGCCGTGTGCTGGGGCATCCGTACGGCTTTGTCGACAGGATTTCCAAGCTGGTGCCGCCCGATCCGGGCATGACGCTGGCGAAGGCATTTGAAGCAGAGCCGCAACTGCCAGAGATCTACGAAGCAGACGAAGAAGTTAAGGCGCTGATTGATATGGCGCGCAAACTGGAAGGGGTGACGCGAAACGCCGGTAAACATGCCGGTGGCGTGGTGATCGCGCCGACCAAAATCACCGATTTTGCGCCGCTGTACTGCGACGAAGCCGGTCAGCACCCGGTTACCCAGTTTGATAAAAACGATGTGGAATACGCAGGGCTGGTGAAGTTTGACTTCCTCGGGTTGCGCACGCTGACCATCATCAACTGGGCGCTGGAGATGATCAACGCCCGCCGCGAAAAACAGGGGCAGCCGCCACTGGATATTGCCGCCATCCCGCTGGATGACAAGAAAAGTTTCGACATGCTGCAACGCTCGGAAACCACAGCGGTATTCCAGCTTGAATCCCGCGGCATGAAAGATTTGATTAAGCGTCTGCAGCCGGACTGCTTCGAAGATATGATCGCACTGGTGGCCCTGTTCCGTCCGGGGCCGTTGCAGTCGGGCATGGTGGATAACTTTATCGACCGTAAACACGGGCGTGAGGAGATCTCCTACCCGGATGTGCAGTGGCAGCATGAAAGCCTGAAACCGGTACTGGAGCCGACCTACGGCATTATCCTGTATCAGGAACAGGTTATGCAGATTGCCCAGGTTTTGTCTGGTTATACCCTTGGCGGCGCAGATATGCTGCGTCGTGCGATGGGTAAGAAAAAGCCGGAAGAGATGGCGAAGCAGCGCGGTACGTTCGAAGAAGGGGCGAAGAAAAACGGCGTTGACGGCGAACTGGCGATGAAAATCTTTGACCTGGTGGAGAAATTCGCCGGTTACGGATTTAACAAATCGCACTCTGCCGCCTATGCTTTGGTGTCATACCAGACGCTGTGGTTAAAAGCCCATTACCCGGCAGAGTTTATGGCGGCGGTAATGACGGCGGATATGGATAACACCGAAAAAGTGGTCGGTCTGGTGGATGAGTGCTGGCGCATGGGGCTGAAAATCCTGCCGCCAGATATCAACTCAGGTCTCTACCATTTCCACGTTAATCATGACGGCGAAATTGTGTACGGCATCGGCGCCATTAAAGGTGTGGGTGAAGGCCCAATCGAAGCGATCATTGAAGCGCGTAATAACGGCGGCTACTTCCGTGAGTTGTTTGATCTGTGTGCTCGCACGGACATTAAAAAGCTTAATCGCCGGGTGCTGGAAAAACTGATTATGTCCGGGGCGTTTGATCGCCTTGGCCCGCATCGCGCAGCGCTGATGAACTCGCTGGGTGATGCGTTGAAGGCGGCCGATCAGCATGCCAAAGCGGAAGCGATCGGTCAGGCGGATATGTTCGGTGTGCTGGCGGAAGAGCCGGAACAAGTTGAGCAGTCGTACGCCAGTTGCCAGCCATGGCCGGAACAAGTCCAACTGGATGGCGAACGGGAAACGTTAGGTTTGTACCTGACCGGGCACCCGATCAACCAGTATTTGAAAGAAATTGAGCGCTATGTCGGAGGCTATCGGCTGAAAGACATGCATCCGACTGAACGTGGAAAAGTGACCACGGCGGCGGGGCTCGTCATTGCTGCGCGGGTTATGGTCACCAAGCGCGGCAATCGTATCGGCATCTGTACGCTGGATGACCGTTCCGGGCGTCTGGAGGTGATGTTGTTCACCGACGCACTGGATAAATACCAGCAATTGCTGGAAAAAGACCGCATACTTATCGTCAGCGGACAGGTCAGCTTTGATGACTTCAGCGGCGGGCTTAAAATGACCGCCCGCGAAGTGATGGACATTGACGAAGCCCGGGAAAAATATGCCCGTGGGCTTGCTATCTCGCTGACGGACAGGCAAATTGATGACCAGCTTTTAAACCGACTCCGTCAGTCTCTGGAACCGCACCGTTCGGGAACCATTCCAGTACATCTCTACTATCAGAGGACGGATGCGCGTGCGCGATTACGCTTCGGCGCAACGTGGCGCGTCTCTCCGAGCGATCGTTTACTTAACGATTTGCGTGGCCTCATAGGTTCGGAGCAGGTGGAACTGGAGTTTGACTAATACAGGAATACTATGAGTCTGAATTTCCTTGATTTCGAACAGCCGATTGCTGAGCTGGAAGCGAAAATCGATTCTCTGACCGCTGTTGGCCGTCAGGATGAAAAACTGGATATTAACATCGACGAAGAAGTGCATCGTCTGCGCGAAAAAAGCGTAGAGTTGACGCGCAAAATTTTCGCCGATCTTGGTGCATGGCAGGTTGCCCAGTTGGCTCGCCATCCGCTGCGTCCATACACCCTGGATTATGTCCGTCTGGCTTTCGATGAGTTCGACGAACTGGCAGGCGACCGTGCCTATGCGGATGATAAAGCCATTGTTGGCGGTATCGCGCGTCTGGATGGTCGTCCGGTCATGATTATCGGCCACCAGAAAGGTCGCGAAACCAAAGAAAAAATTCGCCGCAACTTCGGTATGCCGGCGCCGGAAGGTTATCGTAAAGCGCTGCGCCTGATGGAAATGGCAGAACGCTTTAACATGCCGATCATCACCTTTATCGACACCCCGGGCGCGTACCCTGGCGTTGGTGCTGAAGAGCGTGGTCAGTCTGAAGCGATTGCCCGCAACCTGCGTGAGATGTCTCGCCTGAACGTGCCGGTTATCTGCACCGTGATTGGTGAAGGCGGTTCCGGCGGCGCGCTGGCGATTGGCGTCGGCGATAAAGTGAATATGCTGCAGTACAGCACCTATTCCGTTATCTCGCCGGAAGGGTGTGCGTCTATCCTGTGGAAAAGCGCAGACAAAGCCCCGCTGGCCGCAGATGCAATGGGCATTATCGCCACGCGCCTGAAAGAGCTGAAGCTGATCGACTCCATTATTCCGGAACCGCTGGGCGGCGCGCACCGCAACCCGGAAACAATGGCAGCGTCGCTGAAAGCGCAGCTGCTGGCGGACCTGGCCGATCTGGATGTGCTGAGCAAAGACGATCTGCGTAACCGCCGTTACCAGCGTCTGATGAGCTACGGCTACGCCTGATATTGCTGCAAGCCGGATACGCGAAGCGCCATCCGGCAGAAACAACGAGCTGCACCTTGTGTGCGGCTTTTTTTATATTTGCGATTTACCTCAGCTATGATTAGCGAATGTTTTTAAGGAGGTAGCCGTGAATATTATTGCCATCATGGGACCGCATGGCGCGTTCTACAAAGATGAACCCATCAAGGAGCTGGAGCAGGCGTTACAGGCGCAAGGGTTTCAGATTATCAGGCCACAAAATAGCAACGACTTACTGAAGTTTATCGAGCACAATCCGCGCATCTGCGGGGTGATCTTTGACTGGGATGAGTATTCCCTCGATTTGTGCAGTGAAATCAATCAGCTTAATGAGTTCTTGCCGCTCTACGCTTTTATTAATACGCACTCGACCATGGATGTCAGCGCTCAGGATATGCGTATGGCGTTGTGGTTTTTTGAGTACGCGCTAAGCGTCGCCGACGATATTGCGACGCGCATCGGCCAGTACACGCAAGAGTACCTGGAAAACATTACGCCGCCGTTTACCCGCGCGCTGTTCACCTATGTTAAAGAGGGAAAATACACCTTCTGTACGCCGGGGCATATGGCGGGTACTGCGTACCAGAAAAGCCCGGTGGGATGCCTGTTTTACGACTTTTTTGGTGGCAACACGTTAAAGGCGGACGTGTCGATCTCGGTGACGGAGCTGGGATCGTTGTTGGATCACACCGGGCCGCATCTCGAAGCGGAAGAGTATATTGCCCGCACTTTCGGCGCTGAGCAGAGCTACATGGTGACCAACGGTACCTCGACGTCGAACAAAATTGTGGGGATGTATGCTGCACCTGCCGGTAGCACCTTGCTTATCGATCGTAACTGCCATAAATCGCTGGCCCATTTACTGATGATGAGCGACGTTGTGCCGATCTGGCTAAAACCGGGTCGCAACGCACTGGGGATCCTCGGTGGGATCCCGCGCCGTGAGTTCACCCATGCCAGTATTGAGCTAAAGGTGGCGAATACCCGCGGAGCCCACTGGCCGGTGCATGCGGTGATCACCAACTCCACGTATGACGGGCTGCTGTATAACACCAACTGGATCAAACAGACGCTGGATGTCCCGTCGATCCACTTCGATTCTGCCTGGGTACCGTATACCAATTTTCACCCAATCTACGCCGGTAAAAGCGGCATGAGTGGTGAACGGATGCCGGGCAAAGTCTTCTTTGAAACCCAGTCGACGCACAAAATGCTGGCGGCTTTTTCGCAGGCATCGCTGATCCACATTAAAGGCGACTATGACGAAGAGACGTTCAACGAAGCTTTTATGATGCATACCACGACCTCACCGAGCTATCCGCTGGTGGCCTCGATTGAGACGGCCGCTGCGATGCTGCGCGGTAACCCTGGCAAGCGGCTGATTAACCGTTCGGTGGAGCGTGCGCTGCATTTCCGCAAAGAAGTACAGCGCCTGAAAGAGGAAGCGGATGGCTGGTTCTTCGATATCTGGCAACCCGAAGAGATTGATGAAGCCGACTGCTGGCCAGTTGCGCCGGGCGAGAGCTGGCACGGTTTTCGGGAGGCGGACGCCGATCATATGTTCCTCGATCCGGTGAAGGTCACTATCTTAACGCCGGGAATGGATGAGCTGGGAAACATGGGTGACGAGGGGATCCCGGCGGCGCTGGTGGCCAAATTTCTCGATGAGCGCGGTGTGGTGGTCGAAAAAACAGGTCCGTATAACCTGCTGTTTCTGTTCAGTATTGGTATTGATAAAACCCGTGCCATGGGGTTGTTACGCGGCTTGATGGAGTTTAAGCGCGCCTACGATCTGAACTTGCGAGTGAAAAATATGCTGCCGGATCTCTATGCTGAAGATCCGGATTTTTACCGTACGATGCGGATTCAGGATCTGGCGCAGGGGATCCATCGGCTTATTCGTCAGCACGATCTCCCTCGATTGATGTTGCAGGCATTCGACGTGCTGCCAGAAATGAAAATGACGCCACATGAGGCCTGGCAGCGGCAGATCCAGGGCGAAGTGGAAACCATCGAGCTGGAAAAACTGAGTGGTCGCATCTCCGCCAATATGATCCTGCCCTATCCGCCAGGTGTCCCGCTGGTGATGCCCGGCGAGATGATCACAGAAGCAAGCCGCCCGGTGCTCGATTTTTTACTGATGCTGTGTGCGATTGGCCGCCACTATCCCGGCTTTGAAACCGATATTCATGGCGCGAAGCGTGACGAGGAGGGCGTCTACCGGGTACGAGTCCTAAAAGTCCACTGATCTGTTGCGGTCAAATGCAGGCGGAGTTAACGTGCTGGGAGGACTAAAAAGGAGCGATCATGCTGGGTTTAAAACAGGTTCATCACATTGCTATCATTGCCACGGACTATGCCAAAAGCAAAGCCTTCTACTGCTATATTCTCGGTTTTACGCTGCAAAGCGAAGTCTACCGGGAAGCCCGCGATTCCTGGAAAGGCGACCTGGCGCTTAACGGGCACTATGTGATTGAGCTGTTTTCGTTTCCCTTTCCACCCCATCGCCCCAGCCGCCCTGAAGCCTGCGGCCTGCGCCATCTGGCGTTTAGCGTCGAGGATATTGATCAGGCGGTGGCGCATCTTCAGGCGCATGGTGTAGCGTGTGAAGCGATCCGTATTGACCCTTACACCGATAAACGGTTTACCTTCTTTAACGATCCTGATGGCCTGCCGCTGGAGCTTTACCAGCAGTAATGCTTGCCACACAAGGCATTGCCCGGTAACGTGCCGGGCAATGTTTCCGTTTTGATAACTGCAATGACCACACCCCTTTTCGATTCGCTGCCAACCACATCGCGCCAGTTTCTGGTGGCGTTTAGCGGTGGGCTGGATTCGACCGTATTGCTGCACACGCTGTGGTGCTTGCGTGAGCAACAGCCGGATATCTGCCTGCGTGCTGTCCATGTGCATCACGGTTTGAGTCCCTATGCCGACAACTGGGCGCAGCACTGTGAGCAGGTGTGCGCACGCTGGCAGATCCCGTTAACGGTCGTGCGCGTGACGCTGGTGGATAATGGCGAAGGTATTGAGGCGCAGGCGCGTAATGCGCGTTATCAGGCGTTTAGTCAGACGTTGCAGGCCGGAGAAGTCCTGCTAACTGCCCAGCATTTAGATGATCAGTGTGAAACATTTTTACTGGCACTAAAACGCGGTAGTGGGCCCGCCGGGCTTGCCGCGATGCCGGAAAGTCTGCCGTTTGCCGGAACACAGCTTATTCGCCCGCTCCTTCATCACACGCGACATGCGTTGCATCAGTGGGCGCTGACGCATGATTTATGCTGGATCGAAGATGAAAGTAATGCCGATGCCAGCTTCGATCGCAATTTTTTACGCTTACAGATCCTGCCTTTATTGACCGCTCGCTGGCCACATTTTGCATCGGCCACAGCGCGTAGCGCTGCGCTGTGCGGAGAACAGGAGCAACTGCTGGATGAGCTGCTGGCCAGTGAACTGGCGGCGGCGACCACAGCCGATGGCACACTAAATATTGCCTCACTGCTCGATATCAGTGAGGTACGGCGCAATGCGTTGCTGCGTCGCTGGTTGGCACAGCAGGGGGCTGCGATGCCCTCGCGGGCAATGCTTAACCGTTTATGGCAGGAAGTGGCGCTGGCCCGCGATGATGCCGAGCCTGCGCTGCGGCTGGGAGAATATGACGTTCGCCGTTATCAGGGTAGATTATGGTGGAACAAACGGCGTATGAGCCAGCGGGGGACGCAGCTTGCGTGGGAATGCATTTCTGAACCGCTGATCTTACCGGCGGAACTGGGGACGCTGTCATTGCTGGCTGGCGGTGAATTACGCGCACCGCAGGCGCATGAAGCGGTGTCGGTACGTTTCCAGGCTCCGGGGTTACTGCACATTGTCGGGCGTAACGGTGGACGCAAGCTGAAGAAGATTTGGCAGGAGCTTGGCGTTGCCCCCTGGCGTCGCGATACCACACCACTGCTGTTCTATGGCGAAACATTGATAGCGGCGGCCGGGGTGTTTGTGACACAAGAGGGCATTAAAGAAGCGGGTCAGAACGGCGTGCGACTGGTGTGGAAGCAAGAATAACGGGCAACATGCGCTGCCCGCAAAACAATCAGGACTCGCTCACCACAACGGTGCC
This sequence comes from Kosakonia sp. ML.JS2a, assembly GCF_025642095.1. Lineage (GTDB taxonomy): Bacteria > Pseudomonadota > Gammaproteobacteria > Enterobacterales > Enterobacteriaceae. Next base: position 4,280,334 of record NZ_CP106754.1, on the reverse strand, counting down.
GATTTCGGGATGGCTGAAGCTGGCAATTTTGTCGAGACGCAGTTCACGCGCGGTGCCCGCCACGTCGACCACCAGATACTCCACATTTTTACGTGAGACTAAATCGTTGGCTTTGGCACTGAGTTTCTCGCCGTCTTTCAGTTCCAGCGCCAGTAAAAGATGATGCTGGCAGGCGAGCTCAAGGTTGTCATAGTCATCACAGTTGATGGGTTGATAGGCATCATTCATTGACATAATCGCTCACCAGTAAGTTCGCGGCAGCGTACGCCGCCTTTTCCCTGACCGACTCTGAAAGGGTGTCATCCGACGCCATTTCATTTAACACTTTCAATACGCACCCCAGCGCGTCCGGGATATACCCGAGATCTCCGCTGGCAATTTCTGCATAGCGTTTACGCACTAACTCACAATAATTGTTCACATCACCTCCTGTCAGCAACCTGACTTTACTGTGAGATAACACTAAGCCTACGAACATACACTCTGTTTAGCAAGGTGACTATACCACAGCTTGTTAATCATTATCAGAGTGATGAATACCTGCACGCGCAAGAGATAACAGCGCTTTATGCCGGGATTCGTTACAATAGCGGCCATTTTATGAAGGAGTGGTGTTATGGCGCTAAAAGCGACAATTTATAAAGCAATGGTCAACGTTGCCGATCTCGATCGTAATCAGTTTTTAGATGCCTCATTGACGCTGGCACGCCATCCTTCCGAGACACAAGAGCGCATGATGCTGCGCCTGCTGGCCTGGATAAAATATGCCGATGAACGTCTGCAATTTACTCGCGGGTTAAGCGCAGACGATGAGCCGGAAGCCTGGTTGCGCAATGATTATCTGGGCATTGATCTGTGGATCGAGTTGGGCCTGCCGGACGAAAAGCGGCTGAAGAAAGCCTGTACCCAGGCAAAAGAGGTGGCGTTATTTACCTATAATTCACGCGCGGCGCAAATTTGGTGGCAGCAAAACCAGACGCGCTGCGCGGCGTTCAGCAACCTGAGCATCTGGTATCTGGATGATGCGCAACTGGCCGGGCTGAGTGGCTTTGCCGACGATCGCACCATGAATTTACAGGCAACATTGCAGGATGGCGCGATCTGGCTTTCGGACGACAGTCAGAATCTTGAGATCCACCTTGAATCCTGGCAACAGCCGTAATGATTGAAATTTCCCGCGCAGTTGCCATTGCCGACGACGAACTGGAGATCACCGCAGTTCGCTCGCAGGGGGCGGGTGGTCAGCATGTGAATAAGAGTTCAACGGCCATTCACCTGCGTTTTGACATTCGGGCGTCCAGCCTGCCAGAGTATTACAAAGCACGTTTACTTGACGCTTCGCACCATCTGATTAGCAGCGAAGGCTGGATAGTGATAAAAGCGCAGGAGTACCGCAGCCAGGAGATGAATCGCGAAGCGGCGATCGCCCGCCTGGTGGCGTTGATAAAAGAATTGACGGTGGTGCAGAAGAGCCGCCGGGCAACGCGCCCGACGCGCGCCTCGAAAGAGCGTCGGTTAACGACGAAAGCGCAAAAGTCTTCTGTGAAAGCGCTACGTGGAAAGGTTCGTCGTCATGATGGCTGACGGACTTCAACAGAACGATTCATAAGGAATAACGAGTGAATAAGGCGATTTTGTCGGCGGTAGTGGGTGGATTGCTTTTCGCCCTCATCGGATGCAATAACCGCGGCGATGTTGAAATGGTGCAGCCCACGCAGGTTGAAGAACTGAAACCGATGCAGCAGAGCTGGCGCGGCGTGTTGCCCTGCGCGGATTGCGAAGGGATTGAAACCTCCCTGTTTCTGGCCAAAGACGGTAGCTGGGTAATGAACCAGCGCTATCAGGGCGGAAAAGCGCCATCCGTTTTTGGTTCGTACGGCAAGTGGGCGCGCACGGCGGATAAACTTATCCTGACCGATACGCACGGTGAGAAAATCTATTTCCGTGCTAAAGGCGAAGCGCTGGAGATGTTGGACAGGGAAGGCAACCCTATAACCTCAGAGCTTAACTACACACTTCAACCGGTAAAAGCCGCACTGCCTGCCACACCAATGGCGATGCGTGGTATGTATATGTACATGGCCGATGCCGCCGTCTTTACCGATTGCGCCACGGGCATGAAAGTCGCGGTTGCCAGCAATGCGCAGCTTGAACGCGACTATGCGGCGGCGCGTGGCACAGAGACCAAACCTATTTTGCTGGTGGTCGACGGGCATTTTGCCGTGGAGCCGAATCCGGATACCGGCGCGCCGCAGAAGATGCTGGTGACGAACCACAAGGGCAAGTTCGACGCCAAAAAGAACTGTGACGACTAATCCCGCGTTGTGTTAGCCGCAATAAAAAAGCCCCGTACGGGGCTTTTGTTTGTGTGGCGCTTAGCCTTTGATGGCGTTAACCAGGTAATCCAGGATATCACCGGTTTTGATCAGTTGCTTCTCGCCGTTGCGACGATATTTGTATTCAATATCGTCGTTGTCGAGGTTGCGGTCGCCAATCACGATGGTGTGCGGAATACCAATCAGTTCCATGTCGGCAAACATAACGCCCGGACGCTCTTTACGGTCATCCATCAGCACTTCAATACCTTGTGCGCGCAGCTCAGCGTACAGTTTTTCCGCCAGTTCCTGCACACGGTAGGATTTGTGCATGTTCATCGGCAGAATGGCAACCTGGAACGGTGCAATCGCATCCGGCCAGACGATACCGCGCTCGTCATGGTTCTGCTCAATCGCGGCGGCAACCACGCGGGTAACACCGATACCATAGCAACCCATGGTCAGGATCTGGTTACGACCATCTTCACCTTGCACTGCAGCGTTCAGCGCCTGGGAGTATTTGGTGCCCAGTTGGAAGATATGGCCGACTTCGATACCGCGTTTGATCAGCAGCGTCCCTTTGCCATCCGGGCTTGGATCGCCGGCAACCACATTGCGGATATCCGCAACAACCGGGGTGGCCACATCGCGATCCCAGTTAATGCCGAAGTAGTGTTTACCGTCGATATTCGCGCCAGCGGAGAAATCGCTCATCGCCGCAACGGTACGGTCAATGATCACCGGAATCGGCATATTGACCGGGCCGAGGGAGCCCGGGCCTGCATTCACAACCGCGCGGATTTCCGCTTCGGTAGCGAAGGTCAACGGCGCAGCAACCTGCGGTAATTTCTCGGCTTTGACTTCGTTCAGTTCGTGATCGCCGCGTACCAACAGCGCAACCAGCGCAGAACCGCTCTCTTCTGTGGCTTTCACCAGCAGCGTTTTAACGGTTTTCTCAATCGGCAGATTAAACTGTTCAACCAGCTCGGCGATGGTTTTTGCATTCGGCGTATCAACCAGCGTCATTTCCTGCGTCGCGGCAGCGCGCGGCTCTTTCGGTGCCAGCGCTTCGGCAAACTCAATGTTAGCGGCAAAATCAGACGAGTCAGAGAAGATCACATCGTCTTCACCACTCTGCGCCAGCACCTGGAATTCGTGCGATGCACTACCACCAATTGAACCGGTGTCCGCTTGTACTGCGCGGAAATCCAGGTCCATACGGCTGAATATTTTGCTGTAAGCGGCGTACATGGCATCGTACGTTTCCTGCAGGGATTCCTGAGAAGTATGGAAAGAGTAAGCATCTTTCATCAGGAACTCGCGGGAGCGCATCACGCCAAAGCGCGGGCGCACTTCGTCACGGAACTTGGTCTGGATCTGGAAGAAGTTCAGCGGGAGCTGTTTGTAAGAGTTCAGCTCATTGCGGATCAAATCCGTGATCACTTCTTCGTGGGTCGGACCGAGCACAAACGGACGTTCGCCGCGATCGACAAAACGCAGCAATTCCGGGCCATATTGCTCCCAGCGACCGCTTTCCTGCCACAGATCCGCTGGCTGCACGACTGGCATCGACACCTCAATCGCACCGGCGTTATTCATCTCTTCACGCACGATGTTTTCGACTTTTTTCAGAACACGCACACCGGTCGGCAGCCAGGTATACAACCCGGAGGCCAGTTTGCGGATCATCCCGGCGCGCAGCATCAGCTGGTGGCTGATGACTTCGGCGTCGGCAGGCGTCTCCTTCAGGGTGGAGAGCAGATATTGGCTAGTACGCATGTTGTTACGGTTCCATTTGGACAATTGGAGCAGGCCCGGGGCGGGCCTGACACAAAAAAAGTGGTTTAGTTTATCAGCCTGGCAGAGATGCCAAAAGAGAGGGGAATAAAATTAGCGTGCTTCGAGCGCAAACACTTCGAATCCCGCATCGGTCACGCGCCAGCGCACGTTAAAATCCAGCAGCCAGACCGCATAGGTTTTTCCCTGCTCTTCATCTTTACGGTAAGCCGGTCGCGGATCCTGCGCCAGAACGTCAACCAGAAAGGCTTTTAACTGCGGGTAACGCGTTGCCAGCGCAGCCAGTTGCAACTCGATTTCCGGCGTAAAAAAGACCGGAATGTCTGCGGCGGGAGCCTGTTGTGCGTAGCTGGCTTGCGCATCGGGCAGCGCTTCGGCAAAAGGCAGGTACGGTTTGATATCCACGACCGGCGTGCCATCGACCAGATCCAGACTGCCCAGTTGCAGGATAACCTGATCTTTCTGGCAACGAATACCGTTGAGTTCAACCAGTGACATGCCAATCGGGTTAGGGCGGAAAGTGGATCGGGTGGCAAACACGCCCATCCGGGCATTGCCGCCGAGGCGCGGAGGGCGCACGGTCGGGCGCCAGCCGCCTTCCATCGTTTGATGGAAAACGAAAAGGACCCACAGATGGCTGAATGCTTCCAGGCCGCGTACGGCTTCGGCCTGATTATAGGGAGGAAGTAAGTGAAGTTCGCCGCCGCCATGTTTCACCAGACCTGGCTGGCGTGGCACGGCAAACTTCTCTTTGTACGGCGAACGAATAACGCCTATCTGTTCGAAAGCAAAGGTGCTCATTTCGCCGAGATGTTGAGGGCGGAGCCAACGCAAATGGCCTGACGGTAGCAACCCGGCGTGCCGCTGGTAACTTCACAGCTATGCAACAGAACGGCGTTGGCTTTCATCTTAGACGCATTGATTTGCATGCGTTTGCGCGCAGTCGGGATGTTCGGCGGAGAGTCCTGGTTGCTTGCCTGGCAGGAGTCACCGGAGACTTCACCCAGATCGCGGAACGGCTTACCGACTAACTCTTCTGCGTTGGTGATAATCCGTACTGGCGCGGGACGTACGACTTTCGGTTTTTCCGGCTCGGCTTTTGGTGCGACTGCGGTGCTTTTTACAGGTTCGGCGGGAGATCTGCTTAGCAAGGAACAGCCGCTTAGCATCAGTGCTAATAAACAGATCGGTAAAGCACGCATAATATATCCTCAATGAAATGTTCTAAACGCGGCTTATTGAATCAGGCGCGTGCACAAATGACAAGACGGGCTTTCGCCCGCCTTGAATGATATTACAGACTGAGGAGATTACCAGCCTTTCACTGCGCCGCCGTTGAAGACTTTGTTTGCCGCTTCGTTAACTTCGTCAGACTGGTATGCCTGGACGAATTTCTTCACGTTTTCCGCGTCTTTGTTATCTTCGCGAGCGACGATCAGGTTTACATACGGGGAATCTTTATCTTCAACAAAGATACCGTCTTTGGCCGGGGTCAGGCCAATCTGGCTGGCGTAGGTGGTGTTAATCACTGCCAGTGCGATCTGCGCATCATCCAGTGAACGTGGCAGCTGTGGTGCTTCCAGCTCAACAATCTTCAGGTTTTTCGGGTTTTCGGTGATGTCCAGCACTGTTGGCAGCAGACCAATACCGTCTTTCAGCTTGAGCAGACCCTGTTTCTGCAGCAGCAGCAGAGAACGGCCCAGGTTGGTCGGATCGTTCGGCACTGCTACCTGAGAACCGTCCTGCAGTTCAGACAGCGCTTTGATTTTTTTGGAGTAGCCTGCAATCGGGTAAACGAAGGTGTTGCCGACCGGAACCAGTTTGAAACCGCGATCTTTGATCTGCTGATCCAGGTACGGTTTGTGCTGGAATGCGTTGGCATCAATGTCACCTTTGCTGAGCGCTTCGTTCGGCAGAACGTAGTCATTAAAGGTCACCAGCTCAACATCGAGACCGTATTTCTCTTTGGCAACTTTCTGCGCCACTTCTGCAACCTGCTGCTCAGCGCCCACAATCACACCGACTTTGATGTGATTCGGATCCTTTTCATCCTGGCCGCAGCCGACCAGCGCCAGAGATCCAAGCAGCGCGCCGACTGCCGCAAAGGTCTTGAATTTAAAAGCCATGTTATTTTCCTTACTATCAGAGTCGTTATGTTGTGTGTAACGTTATTTGTGCGTTACAGCCCGGACGATGCGATCGCCAGCGAACTGAATGAGGTAAACCAAAACCACGAGCAATATCAGTACGGTATTCATCACTAATGGATTGTAGGTCACATAGCCATATTGGATACCCAATTGACCTAAGCCGCCTGCGCCTACTGCGCCGCCCATTGCGGAGTAACCTACCAGCGTGATGAGCGTAATGGTCGCGGCGTTGATCAGGCCGGGCAGCGCTTCTGGCAGCAGTACCTTACGAATAATCTGCATCGGCGTAGCGCCCATCGCGCGGGAAGCCTCAATTAAACCTGCCGGCAGCTCAAGCAGGGTGTTTTCCACCATACGGGCAATAAACGGCGCGGCGCCTACTGTTAGCGGAACAATGACCGCATACAAACCAATAGAGGTGCCGACAATAATGCGGGTAAAGGGGATCATCCATACCAGTAAAATGATAAACGGAATGGAGCGAAACACGTTAACCAGCGCTGAAATCACCCGATAGAGCCCCGGGTTTTGCATAATCTGACCCGGACGGGTGACGTACAGCAGCACACCAAACGGCAGACCGACGACAAACCCCAAAAAGCCTGAAGCAAAGGTCATAAACAACGTTTCCCAGATGCTGCGGGCAAAGAGCCACATCATTGCCTCAGACATAACCGAGTACCTCTACTTTTACATGGTGTTCCTGCAACCAGGCGATGGCTGCTTGCGTATCTTGTTGAGTGCCGTGCATCTCTGTCAACATAATGCCGAACTTCACGCCGCCTGCGTAATCCATCTGCGCGCTGATGATATTGTTGTTCACATTGAAGCGGCGCGCGGTTTCCGACAGCAGCGGCGCATCCACCGACTGACCGGTAAATTCCATACGCAGCATTGGCACGCTATCTTTATGCGGTTCGGCCTGTAAGCGCTGCAGGTAATCTTCCGGGATATCGAGATGCAATGTGGACTGAATAAATTGCTGCGCCAGCGGCGTTTTCGGATGGGAAAACACTTCGCTCACCGTATCTTGCTCAATCAACTCGCCATTGCTGATCACCGCGACGCAGTCACAGATACGTTTCACCACGTCCATTTCATGCGTGATAAGCAGGATAGTCAGACCCAGACGGCGGTTAATGTCTTTCAGCAACTCAAGAATAGAGCGGGTGGTTGCTGGATCCAGCGCGCTGGTGGCTTCGTCGCACAGCAGAACTTTTGGGTTGCTGGCCAGCGCACGTGCGATAGCGACGCGTTGTTTTTGCCCGCCGGACAGGTTTGCCGGATAGCTATCATGCTTATCACCTAAACCAACCAGCTCAAGCAGCTCTTTCACCCGGCGATTAATCTCTTCACGCGGGGTGTTATCCAGCTCCAGCGGTAAGGCCACATTGCCGAACACGGTGCGGGAGGCGAGCAAGTTAAAGTGCTGGAAGATCATGCCAATCTGGCGACGGGCTTTGGTTAATTCCGCTTCGGAAAGTTGCGTCAGTTCCTGACCGTCAACCAGCACGTTGCCCTGCGTTGGGCGCTCAAGCAGATTGACGCAGCGGATCAGCGTACTTTTACCGGCGCCTGACGCGCCAATAACGCCATAAATTTGACCAGCAGGAACATGCAGGCTGACGTCTTTCAGCGCCTGAATTGTGCGGTTCCCCTGCTGGAACACTTTGGTGATATTCGAAAGTTTAATCATCAGATTATTTTTATCGTATAGGAGTGAGCCGTGGCATTTTCTTCTGCCGGTTACGGGGGATGCCCGTAAACACAGCGGATGGTAAGGCATCCAGACGTCTAAATCAATGTCGCTCTGCGCGATGAGCACTTTCCTGCGTAGCGAAACATGAGATACTAGGCGCATAGGCCTTTTTCAGGAGTAAACCCGTGGCAAAGTCAGTACCCGCTATTTTTCTCGATCGTGACGGCACGATTAATGTCGATCACGGCTATGTCCATGAGATCGATAACTTCGAATTTATTGATGGCGTCATTGATGCCATGCGCGAATTAAAAGAAATGGGCTTTGCCCTGGTGTTGGTGACGAACCAGTCTGGCATTGCGCGCGGTAAATTCACCGAAGCACAATTCGAAACACTGACCGAATGGATGGACTGGTCGTTGGCTGACCGGGGCGTTGATTTGGATGGTATCTATTATTGTCCGCATCATCCGCAGGGTAGTGTCGAAGAGTTCCGTCAGGTGTGTGATTGCCGTAAGCCGCATCCGGGGATGTTTATCTCGGCGCGCGATTTCCTGCACATTGATATGGCCGCGTCTTATATGGTGGGTGACAAAATTGAAGATATGCAGGCGGCGACTGCGGCTCAGGTCGGGACGAAAGTTCTGGTGCGGACCGGCAAGCCTGTGACGCCGGAAGCGGAAAACAGTGCGGATTGGGTGATTAATAGCTTGGCGGAGCTGCCCGCAGCCATTAAAAAGCATCAAAAGTAGCCGTTATGATGAAAAGATGAGCGGTTGAAATAAAAATGCATTTTTCCGCTTGTCATTCCTTTCTGGCCCCCTATAATGCGCCTCCATCGACACGGCGCTCAGCGAACAACAGCTCGCAGCGACGGTGAGTCGAAAGAGAAAAATCCTGAAAATCAGGGTTGACTCTGAAAGAGGAAAGCGTAATATACGCCACCTCGCGACAGAGCGCTAAAGCGCGTCGCAACTGCTCTTTAACAATTTATCAGACAATCTGTGTGGGCACTCAAAGTGACATGGATTCTTAAACGTCTCAGGACGCTAAATGAATACCAAGTCTCACGAGTGAACACGTAATTCATTACGAAGTTTAATTCGATGAGCATCAAACTTTTAAATTGAAGAGTTTGATCATGGCTCAGATTGAACGCTGGCGGCAGGCCTAACACATGCAAGTCGGACGGTAGCACAGAGGAGCTTGCTCCTTGGGTGACGAGTGGCGGACGGGTGAGTAATGTCTGGGAAACTGCCTGATGGAGGGGGATAACTACTGGAAACGGTAGCTAATACCGCATAACGTCGCAAGACCAAAGAGGGGGACCTTCGGGCCTCTTGCCATCAGATGTGCCCAGATGGGATTAGCTAGTAGGTGGGGTAACGGCTCACCTAGGCGACGATCCCTAGCTGGTCTGAGAGGATGACCAGCCACACTGGAACTGAGACACGGTCCAGACTCCTACGGGAGGCAGCAGTGGGGAATATTGCACAATGGGCGCAAGCCTGATGCAGCCATGCCGCGTGTATGAAGAAGGCCTTCGGGTTGTAAAGTACTTTCAGCGGGGAGGAAGGTGTTGTGGTTAATAACCACAGCAATTGACGTTACCCGCAGAAGAAGCACCGGCTAACTCCGTGCCAGCAGCCGCGGTAATACGGAGGGTGCAAGCGTTAATCGGAATTACTGGGCGTAAAGCGCACGCAGGCGGTCTGTCAAGTCGGATGTGAAATCCCCGGGCTCAACCTGGGAACTGCATTCGAAACTGGCAGGCTGGAGTCTCGTAGAGGGAGGTAGAATTCCAGGTGTAGCGGTGAAATGCGTAGAGATCTGGAGGAATACCGGTGGCGAAGGCGGCCTCCTGGACGAAGACTGACGCTCAGGTGCGAAAGCGTGGGGAGCAAACAGGATTAGATACCCTGGTAGTCCACGCTGTAAACGATGTCGATTTGGAGGTTGTGCCCTTGAGGCGTGGCTTCCGGAGCTAACGCGTTAAATCGACCGCCTGGGGAGTACGGCCGCAAGGTTAAAACTCAAATGAATTGACGGGGGCCCGCACAAGCGGTGGAGCATGTGGTTTAATTCGATGCAACGCGAAGAACCTTACCTGGTCTTGACATCCACAGAAGTTTCCAGAGATGGGAATGTGCCTTCGGGAACTGTGAGACAGGTGCTGCATGGCTGTCGTCAGCTCGTGTTGTGAAATGTTGGGTTAAGTCCCGCAACGAGCGCAACCCTTATCCTTTGTTGCCAGCGGTCCGGCCGGGAACTCAAAGGAGACTGCCAGTGATAAACTGGAGGAAGGTGGGGATGACGTCAAGTCATCATGGCCCTTACGACCAGGGCTACACACGTGCTACAATGGCGCATACAAAGAGAAGCGACCTCGCGAGAGCAAGCGGACCTCATAAAGTGCGTCGTAGTCCGGATTGGAGTCTGCAACTCGACTCCATGAAGTCGGAATCGCTAGTAATCGTGGATCAGAATGCCACGGTGAATACGTTCCCGGGCCTTGTACACACCGCCCGTCACACCATGGGAGTGGGTTGCAAAAGAAGTAGGTAGCTTAACCTTCGGGAGGGCGCTTACCACTTTGTGATTCATGACTGGGGTGAAGTCGTAACAAGGTAACCGTAGGGGAACCTGCGGTTGGATCACCTCCTTACCTTAAAGAACCTGCCTTTGCAGTGCTCACACAGATTGTCTGATGAAAAACGGGCAGTAAAAAATCTCTGCAGGCTTGTAGCTCAGGTGGTTAGAGCGCACCCCTGATAAGGGTGAGGTCGGTGGTTCAAGTCCACTCAGGCCTACCAAATTTTCCCTGAATACTGTGTTGCGAAATGACTCACATACGAAAGTATGTTTCGCCATTTCGCGCCTTGTCTCAGGAAAAATTACGGGTACACGAGATTAACTACGATGGGGCTATAGCTCAGCTGGGAGAGCGCCTGCTTTGCACGCAGGAGGTCTGCGGTTCGATCCCGCATAGCTCCACCATCTTTTACTGTCTGAACCAAGAAAACTTCAGAGTACACATTCTGTGTGTGCTGCGAAGTTTTGCTCTTTAAAAATCTGGATCAAGCTGAAAATTGAAACACAGAACAGTGCGAACTGTTCTGCGAGTCTCTCAAATTTTCACAACTGATGATGGATCGCAAGAAACATCTTCGGGTTGTGAGGTTAAGCGACCAAGCGTACACGGTGGATGCCCTGGCAGTCAGAGGCGATGAAGGACGTGCTAATCTGCGAAAAGCGCCGGTAAGGTGATATGAACCGTTATAACCGGCGATGTCCGAATGGGGAAACCCAGTGTGACTCGTCACACTATCATTAACTGAATCCATAGGTTAATGAGGCGAACCGGGGGAACTGAAACATCTAAGTACCCCGAGGAAAAGAAATCAACCGAGATTCCCCCAGTAGCGGCGAGCGAACGGGGAGGAGCCCAGAGCCAGAATCAGCTTGTGTGTTAGTGGAAGCGTCTGGAAAGTCGCGCGATACAGGGTGACAGCCCCGTACACAAAAATGCACAGGTTGTGAGCTCGATGAGTAGGGCGGGACACGTGGTATCCTGTCTGAATATGGGGGGACCATCCTCCAAGGCTAAATACTCCTGACTGACCGATAGTGAACCAGTACCGTGAGGGAAAGGCGAAAAGAACCCCGGCGAGGGGAGTGAAAAAGAACCTGAAACCGTGTACGTACAAGCAGTGGGAGCACCCTTTGGGGTGTGACTGCGTACCTTTTGTATAATGGGTCAGCGACTTATATTCTGTAGCAAGGTTAACCGAATAGGGGAGCCGAAGGGAAACCGAGTCTTAACTGGGCGTTAAGTTGCAGGGTATAGACCCGAAACCCGGTGATCTAGCCATGGGCAGGTTGAAGGTTGGGTAACACTAACTGGAGGACCGAACCGACTAATGTTGAAAAATTAGCGGATGACTTGTGGCTGGGGGTGAAAGGCCAATCAAACCGGGAGATAGCTGGTTCTCCCCGAAAGCTATTTAGGTAGCGCCTCGTGAATTCATCTCCGGGGGTAGAGCACTGTTTCGGCTAGGGGGCCATCCCGGCTTACCAACCCGATGCAAACTGCGAATACCGGAGAATGTTATCACGGGAGACACACGGCGGGTGCTAACGTCCGTCGTGAAGAGGGAAACAACCCAGACCGCCAGCTAAGGTCCCAAAGTCATGGTTAAGTGGGAAACGATGTGGGAAGGCCCAGACAGCCAGGATGTTGGCTTAGAAGCAGCCATCATTTAAAGAAAGCGTAATAGCTCACTGGTCGAGTCGGCCTGCGCGGAAGATGTAACGGGGCTAAACCATGCACCGAAGCTGCGGCAGCGACACTATGTGTTGTTGGGTAGGGGAGCGTTCTGTAAGCCTGTGAAGGTGTGCTGTGAGGCATGCTGGAGGTATCAGAAGTGCGAATGCTGACATAAGTAACGATAAAGCGGGTGAAAAGCCCGCTCGCCGGAAGACCAAGGGTTCCTGTCCAACGTTAATCGGGGCAGGGTGAGTCGACCCCTAAGGCGAGGCCGAAAGGCGTAGTCGATGGGAAACAGGTTAATATTCCTGTACTTGGTGTTACTGCGAAGGGGGGACGGAGAAGGCTATGTCATCCGGGCGACGGTTGTCCCGGTTTAAGCGTGCAGGTGTGTGCTCCAGGCAAATCCGGAGCGCTTTAACACTGAGGCGTGATGACGAGGCACTACGGTGCTGAAGTGACAAATGCCCTGCTTCCAGGAAAAGCCTCTAAGCATCAGGTAACACGAAATCGTACCCCAAACCGACACAGGTGGTCAGGTAGAGAATACCAAGGCGCTTGAGAGAACTCGGGTGAAGGAACTAGGCAAAATGGTGCCGTAACTTCGGGAGAAGGCACGCTGATGCGTAGGTGAAGTGACTTGCTCACGGAGCTGAAATCAGTCGAAGATACCAGCTGGCTGCAACTGTTTATTAAAAACACAGCACTGTGCAAACACGAAAGTGGACGTATACGGTGTGACGCCTGCCCGGTGCCGGAAGGTTAATTGATGGGGTTATCCGTAAGGAGAAGCTCTTGATCGAAGCCCCGGTAAACGGCGGCCGTAACTATAACGGTCCTAAGGTAGCGAAATTCCTTGTCGGGTAAGTTCCGACCTGCACGAATGGCGTAATGATGGCCAGGCTGTCTCCACCCGAGACTCAGTGAAATTGAACTCGCTGTGAAGATGCAGTGTACCCGCGGCAAGACGGAAAGACCCCGTGAACCTTTACTATAGCTTGACACTGAACATTGAGCCTTGATGTGTAGGATAGGTGGGAGGCTTTGAAGCGTGGACGCCAGTCTGCGTGGAGCCAACCTTGAAATACCACCCTTTAATGTTTGATGTTCTAACGTGGACCCGTAATCCGGGTTGCGGACAGTGTCTGGTGGGTAGTTTGACTGGGGCGGTCTCCTCCTAAAGCGTAACGGAGGAGCACGAAGGTCAGCTAATCCTGGTCGGACATCAGGAGGTTAGTGCAATGGCATAAGCTGGCTTGACTGCGAGCGTGACGGCGCGAGCAGGTGCGAAAGCAGGTCATAGTGATCCGGTGGTTCTGAATGGAAGGGCCATCGCTCAACGGATAAAAGGTACTCCGGGGATAACAGGCTGATACCGCCCAAGAGTTCATATCGACGGCGGTGTTTGGCACCTCGATGTCGGCTCATCACATCCTGGGGCTGAAGTAGGTCCCAAGGGTATGGCTGTTCGCCATTTAAAGTGGTACGCGAGCTGGGTTTAGAACGTCGTGAGACAGTTCGGTCCCTATCTGCCGTGGGCGCTGGAGAATTGAGGGGGGCTGCTCCTAGTACGAGAGGACCGGAGTGGACGCATCACTGGTGTTCGGGTTGTCATGCCAATGGCACTGCCCGGTAGCTAAATGCGGAAGAGATAAGTGCTGAAAGCATCTAAGCACGAAACTTGCCCCGAGATGAGTTCTCCCTGAGACCCTGAGTCTCCTGAAGGAACGTTGAAGACGACGACGTTGATAGGCCGGGTGTGTAAGCGCAGCGATGCGTTGAGCTAACCGGTACTAATGAACCGTGAGGCTTAACCTTACAACGCCGAAGATGTTTTGGCGTGAGAGACGCGATAATCAGCTTGATACAGATTATGTCAGGGCGCGGAAGCGGTCTGATAAACAGAATTTGCCTGGCGGCACTAGCGCGGTGGTCCCACCTGACCCCATGCCGAACTCAGAAGTGAAACGCCGTAGCGCCGATGGTAGTGTGGGGTCTCCCCATGCGAGAGTAGGGAACTGCCAGGCATCAAATTAAGCAGTAAACCGGTGTGAAAACCGGTGAAGTGACAAATTCGGTGGAGCGGTAGTTCAGTCGGTTAGAATACCTGCCTGTCACGCAGGGGGTCGCGGGTTCGAGTCCCGTCCGTTCCGCCACTCATTTTAAGAACCGTATCTCTCGCGAGATACGGTTTTTTTTTCGTCTGTAACAAGGGCAATTAAGCCCCTTTTGTCGATCACTCCCAGCGTTTCAACAACAAACTGGCGTTAACACCACCGAACCCAAAACCATTCGATAACGCGTAGCGCATGCCTAGTGGACGCGCTTTCAGCGCCACCAGATTAACGCCATCCGCTTCATCATCGGGATTGTGCAGATTCAATGTCGGTGGAACAATCTGTTCGCGTAAAGCCTGAATGGTAAAAATCGCCTCGATCCCGCCGGCTGCGCCGAGCAGGTGGCCTGTCGCGGATTTTGTTGACGTTACCGCCACTGGGGTTGAGCCAAAAACGCTTTTGATTGCAGCCAGCTCACCTTTGTCACCCACCTGTGTTGACGTTGCATGCGCGTTGATATGCTGGATATCCTCTGCCTTGATGCCTGCCTGACGGATTGCGGCTTCCATTGCCCGACGTGCGCCATTCCCATCTTCGGGGCCGGCGGTCAGATGATAAGCATCCGCACTGGTTCCATATCCCACCAACTCGGCCAGCGGCATTGCCCCACGCGCCTGTGCATGTTCCAGTGATTCAATGACCAATAATCCGGCGCCTTCTCCCATTACAAAACCATCACGATCGCGATCAAAGGGGCGGGATGCGGCCGTCGGAAAGTCATTAAATCCGCTGGAAAGCGCTCTGGCTGCGGCAAAACCGGCGAGGCTAACCCGGTGGATAGCCGCTTCACTGCCACCACATAATGCGATATCTGCTTCACCGCTACGGATCATCCGCGCAGCGTCACCTATTGCCTGCGCACCTGCGGCACAGGCGGTAACCGGCGCGCCAATAGGGCCGCGAAAACCGTGCGCAATAGAGACGTGTCCTGCCGCCAGATTAGCCAGAAAAGAGGGAATGGTGAACGGAGAGAGGCGGCGAGGCCCGCGTGAATCCGTGATTCGTACCGCGTTGGCAATCTCGTTAAATCCACCAATACCGGTGGCGATCACCGTGGCAGTGCGATCCTTTGCCGCCTGATCTTCGGGAAACCATCCTGCCTGGCTCAGCGCCTCATGCGCAGCAACCAGCGCAAACTCGATAAAGCGATCCATCTTTTTGCGTTCTTTTGTGGGAATAACCGACAGTGGATCGAAACCATGCTGCGGATCCTGTTCGACAGAAGGAACCTGGCCCGCGACTTTGCAGGGAATATCGTCAACGATATCTTCAGGCAGACGAGAAATCCCCGAATTTCCCTGCAGCAGTGATTGCCAGACATGCGACACGCCGCACCCCAGTGGGCTGACAATGCCCATTCCCGTCACGACGATGCGTTTTTGCGAAACGCTCATACTCGATTCTCCTTCGTTATTACTACGCCTGCGGCTTTTTCATAAATGGCACAAGCAGCGCGGCAATCAAAAAACCAGCCATGATCAAATAGAATGTATCCGCGAACGCTTCTGTTCGCGCTTCTCGCAACGCGAGTGCTGAAAGGTTTTTCAGCGTGACGCTGTCGGCAAGATCGGGAGAAATACCCATCCCCATAAGCCTTGAGATGCTTCCCTGAAGAAAATCAGTCAGTGAAAGATTGGTGTTATTCAGATGATCGGCAAGACGACTGTAGTGCAAATTGGTCCGGTTATTGAGCACTGTCCCGCACAGGGCAATACCGATGGCGCCGCCCAGATTACGCATCAAATTAAACAGTCCGGACGCCAGTTTCAGCCTTGCAGGTGGCAGGCTACCGAGGGTCAGCGTGACCGTTGGCGCAACGGCGAACTGCTGCGAAATGCCTCTAAACGCCTGTGGTAGCAGTAGTTCGCTTGCACCCCACTCATGCGTGATTGGGATGAAGCTGTACATTGATGCGGCAAAACCCAGCAACCCGGCCATCAGCAACCAGCGCAGATCGATGCGGTTAGCCAGCCATGCGTATAAGGGAATGGAAAGCACCTGAAACAAGCCGGTCGAGAAAACGGCCAGACCAATTTCCAGTGCACTGAAACCGCGCACTGTACCCAAAAACAGCGGTGTTAAATAGATCGTAGCAAAGATGCCTACGCCTGCCATAAACGAGAAGTAGCAGCCAAGGGTAAACGTCCGGTCTTGCAGCGCGCGCAGATCCATGACCGGTTGGGGATGACGTAATGTCCGCACAATAAACGCGATGCCGCACAACAGGGCGATCCAGCCAGTCAACGCCAGGGTATTGTCATCAAACCAGCCCCAGCGCGGGCCTTCCTCCAGTGTGTACTCCAGGCTGCCAAGGGAAACTGCCAGCAACAAAATGCTGAGGTAATCCGCACCGCGCAATAACGAAGGGTCGGGCGTGTCGATTTTGACCAGCAGCGGCACGGCGAGGGTGATGTAAATACCCGGCACAATATTGACGAAGAATAACCAGTGCCAGTTGAAGTTTTCCGTGATCCAGCCACCTACTGTCGGGCCAAGTGTGGGTGCCAGCGAGGCCAGCCCACCAATTGTTGCCGCCGCGATTACCCGTTGCTTCCCCTGGAAAAAAGCAAAAGCGGTGGTGAAGACCAACGGGATCATCGACCCGCCCGCCAGTCCTTGCAAACCCCTAAAAACGATCATGCTCTGAATATTCCACGCCCAGCCGCACAGCACACTCATCACGGTAAACCCAGCAGCAGACGCGGCAAACAACCAGCGAGTGGACATCACTCTTGCCAGCCAGCCGGAGAGAGGAATGATGATGATCTCGGCTATCAGGTAACTGGTCTGTACCCAGACAGTTTCATCGTCTCCGGCCGAAAGTCCGCCGCCGATATCCCGTAAAGAGGCGGAGACTATCTGAATGTCGATAAGCGCAATAAACATCCCGATGCACATTGTGGCGAAGGCGAACACCTTCTTGCTGACCGACAACGGCATTTCATGCTGCCGGTGCAAGGCATCGCTGACGCTCATTGTGCGCTCTTTTCATCAACGGTGACGATCACCGATAAACCCGGGCGCAGCACATTGAGCGTGGCGGCTTCACCGTCCAGCGCAATACGTACCGGAACCCGCTGGACGATCCTGGTGAAATTGCCTGTGGCATTTTCAGCGGGAAGAATACTAAAGCGCGATCCTGTTGCCGGAGAGACGCTGGCGACGCGCCCGCTAAAGGTATGGCCTGGCAAGACATCTGCAACAACAGTCGCTCTTTGCCCGGGGAGCATGTGCGCCAGTTGGCTTTCTTTAAAATTGGCATCGATCCACAGGCCCTGCGCCGGTACGAGGGAAAGCAACTGGGTGCCGCTGTTGACATACGATCCTGACCACGCCCGTCGGTTACCAATCACACCATCAAACGGCGCACGGATTTCGGTATAACTGAGGTTTAGCCGCGCCATATCAAGACTGGCTTGCGCTTGCATCAACGCTGCCAGCGTCTGTTTCTCGCGCGCATCCAGCACGCTCAACTGCCGCTCCGCCACCCTCTGGTCAGCCTGGGCTTTACTCTCTTGTGCCCGTGCCTGACGATAATCCGCCGCTGCGTTTTCCCGCACCTGCGCGGAGACCGCACTGGACATGACCAGCGCGCCATAGCGCCGGTTATCGTTAGCGGATTTTTCTGTTGCTGCCCGGGCGGCTGCCAGCGATGCAGTGGCTCCTTCAATTGCCGCCCGTTGTAATTGCCGGGAGGCTGCCACATCTGCCAGCGCTGCCTGCTGGGCGGCCACTTCGCCAAGCGCTTTTGCCAGCGCTGCCTGGTAATCACGATCGTCGAGTTGCACCAGCAGGTCACCTTTCCTGACCGCCATATTGTCCTGCACGGCAATACGCTGGATATAGCCGGAGACCTTCGTGGAAATGGCGCTGATGTCGCCGCCGACGTAGGCATCGTCAGTGGATTGCATAAAACGCCCGCTATGCCACCAGTACGCGCCATAACCCGCAGTTGTCAGTAATGCTGCGGCAATAAGCGCCAGCATTAGCGCTTTTTTCTTACTCCTCTGGGTCATGATGGTCACCCATATGCTGCTGCGGTAAGAATTTTTGCCCTGTATCACCTGTGCGTTTGCGTTGCAAATAACCATGGCGATAGTGAATAACCGGTGAAGCGGCGGGGCCGGGAACCAACGTGTATTTCTCCGGTGTAATAGGATCTCCGGTGGTTTTATCAACCAGGATGGCTTCTACCGGGCGCTGAGTTGCATTCTCAACGAGTTGGATCTGCGGTCCTTCCGGGGAGAAATAACGGTTGCCCCATTGCGCCAGCGCCAGCAATACGGGGCGAAAATCGCGACCGCGCTCGGTCAAATGGTATTCATAACGCGGTGGGGTACTGCTGTAGCACACTTTTTCCAGCAGGCCGTCTTCAACCAGCTCTTTCAGGCGACGGGAGAGGATATTCGGCGCGACATTGGTGCTTTTTTGAAACTCATCAAAGCGGGTAAAACCGGCAAACGCGTCGCGCAGGATAATGATGCTCCAACTGTCGCCAATGCGGCCCAGGCTGCGGGCGATAGGGCAAGGGGCATGGCAAAGGGGTTCATTTTTCATCTTCAGACCAGAGAACAGTTCAGGATTTGTCCTCACGGTGACATAGTGACTTTCAAAATGCAAGTAACTATAGTGCTCCGCATTGAACACTATTGCTGCTGACGCAAAAATCCTCTGCTTTTTTGGCTCTTTTTCCCGGTGACTCGGCTGGTAATAATCTGCACACAATTTTGGAAAGTGATGAAAAGAGGAATTCTTATGTCTATCCCTGCATTTGGTCTGGGTACCTTCCGGTTAACGGATGAAGCGGTAATTGCCTCCGTCACCCAGGCACTGGAACTGGGTTATCGTGTGATTGATACCGCACAGATTTATGGTAACGAAGCGGCGATTGGTAAAGCACTGGCTCAGTGTGGCATCCCGCGTGAAGAGTTGTTTATCACCACTAAAATCTGGACGGAAAATCTGGGCGAAGACAAGCTGATCCCCAGCCTGCAAGAGAGCCTGCAAAAACTGGGCACCGATTATGTTGACCTGACGCTGATCCACTGGCCTTCTCCGGGCGCGGCGGTACCGGTTGCCGTTTCAATGCAGCAGTTGATGAAAGCGAAAGCGCAGGGACTGACTCGCCAGATTGGGGTATCGAATTTCACTATCCCGTTAATGGAGCAGGCGATTGCGGCCGTTGGTGTAGAAAATATCGCCACCAATCAGATAGAACTCTCCCCCTATCTGCAAAACCGTAAAGTGGTTGACTGGGCGAGCCAGCATGGCATTCACATTACCTCTTACATGACGCTGGCTTATGGCAAAGCGCTGAAGGATGACGTGATTGGCCGGATTGCGCAGAAACACAACGCCACGCCGGCACAGGTGATTCTGGCCTGGGCGATGGGCAAAGGTTATGCAGTGATCCCGTCGTCCACCCGACGTGAAAATCTGGCGAGCAACCTGCTGTCGCAGTCGCTGAAACTGGATGCAGCAGACAACGCGGCGATCGCCGAACTGGAGTGCAACGATCGTCTGGTTAGCCCGGAAGGGCTGGCGCCTCAGTGGGATTGAGGCATAAAACAGCGGGAGCGTTTGCTCCCGTTACTGTTAGCGCGTTAGCGCGGCACATGCTCGCTGATAAAATCGATAAAGGCGCGAATACGTGTGCTGACCGCCCGGTCGCTGTAATACACCGCGCTGAAGGGCATCTCTACTGGCAGGCGTTTATCCGCTAACACCTCCACCAGCTCCCCGCTGGCCAACTCCTTGTCGATCATATAGTCCGATAAACTGGCGATGCCATTGCCACTCAGGCACAGATGTTTGAGCGTCTCTCCGCTGTTGGACGAAATATCCGGTGTCACCTCGTACAGTTGACCATCCGCCGAGGCGACAGGCCAGGTGTTAAGCGAGGCCGGTTCGGTAAACCCCAGGCAGGTGTGACCGCTCAGCGCGTCTACGGATTCCGGCACGCCGTAACGGGCAATATATTCGGGTGAGGCAATAATTTTACGGTAGCTTTTGAACAAAGGCCGGGCGCGCAGGCTTGAGTCGGTGAGTTTGCCCACCCGGATCGCGACATCGACTTTGCGTTCAATCAGATTGATAAACGTTTCGCTGGAGACCAGCGAGAGGGTAATTTCAGGATAGCGTTCGCGGAAGGGCTTAATCAGCGGCATCAGGAAATGCAACACCACGGGAGTTGCGGCATCAATTCGTAGTGTACCGCGTGGAATGGATGTGGTTTCCATCACTTCCGTTTCCGCCGCCGCCATCTCCTGCAATACATTTTGCACACGACGGAAATAGCGTTCGCCTTCTTCTGTCAGGCTGAGCTGACGGGTGGTGCGATTAAGCAGGTTTACACCGAGCTTGTTCTCCAGCTTTTTGACTGCACGGCTGATCGCCGAATTTGCCTGCCCCAGGCGTTCCGCTGCCCGGCTGAAGCTGCCACTTTCGACAACCGCGACAAAGATCGCGAGTTCTTCCGAAGTCGTTTTCATTTTTGCCTCTGTAGCAATATTTCAGCGATATTATTCATTCCTTTGCTATTAAATCATGTTGCCTGCTGTGATGCCATGCCGCCTGTGGGCGAAAAAGTTATTAAGTACTTACTCACCTTAACTGATGGCTTTTCTGTCTATTGGCGTTGAAACTGTGCGCTAAAATCCCTATAACTGAATGAGCACCAGGGAGTCGGGTGCGAAAATCAACGAGGTTTTAAGCCGAAAGTGCCAAAGAATACCTATGCAATGCGATATGTTGCCGGACAGCCTGCGGAGCGCATTTTACCGCCGGGATCTTTCGCGAGTATTGGTAAGGCGCTGCCTGCTGGCGTGCCACTCAGCAGCGATGAGAAAATCCGCGTGCTGGTGTGGAATATCTTTAAACAGCAACGCGCTGAATGGCTGTCGGTATTGCAGAATTTTGGTAAAGACGCCCATCTTGTCCTGTTACAGGAAGCGCAGACCACGCCGGAACTGGTTCGGTTTGCGACCACTCACTATCTTGCCGCCGATCAGGTTCCCGCTTTTGTTTTGCCGCAGCATCCGTCTGGTGTAATGACGCTCTCGGCTGCCCACCCGGTTTACTGTTGCCCATTGCGCGAGCGTGAGCCGATTTTACGGCTGGCCAAATCCGCATTGGTGACGGTTTACCCATTGCCGGATGCGCGCAACCTGATGGTGGTGAATGTGCATGCGGTAAACTTCAGCCTCGGCGTTGATGTGTATAGCAAGCAATTGCTGCCGATTGGCGATCAGATCATGCGCCATGTCGGGCCGGTGATCATGGCGGGGGATTTCAACGCCTGGAGCCGCCCGCGAATGAATGCGCTCTATCGCTTCTCACGGGATATGTCCCTGCGCCAGGTGCGATTTACCGATGACAACCGCCGCCGGGCGTTTGGTCGTCCGCTGGATTTTGTATTCTACCGTGGTTTGAATGTGCAAGAGGCATCGGTGCTGGTGACCCGTGCTTCCGACCATAATCCGCTGCTGGTGGAGTTCAGCCCGGGGAAAACAGAGAAGTAGCGACAGGCGAGGGGCGAAAAAAAAGCACCGGGGGATCGGTGCTTTTTTTATTGGCTTATATCAGGAGTCCGGCGTGGCGCTGTTCTTCACGAAAAGCGTCAGTTGATCGCCAGGCTGCAGATTGTCAGTATCGCTGTTCCAGCGCATCACATCTTTAATGTTCACGCCGTGACGTTTTGCAATACTGGACAACGAATCACCTTTGCGCACGCGATAGGTAATACTATCGCCGTTGCTGGCAAGACGCTGTGCACTGCTGCCTGCGCCAACCGTCAGGTTCTGACCCACTTTCAGATTCGCCCCGCGAAGGTTATTCCATTGCTGGAGATCCTTTGCGGTCACGCCAAGGCGTGATGCGATAGCGGAAAGCGTGTCGCCTGAGCGAACCTTGTAACTCCGACTGGTTAACGGCGTATTGTCCGCGACCAGCGTCGGTTGTACGGCGGCGATTTCGCCGGATGCCAGCGATTCACGCAGCTGATCTGCATGTTTCTGCGGCACCATCACGTACTGTGGCCCCGCTGAACCTAACGTTGTGCCTTTAACGCCTGCGTTAAAGGTTTTCAGCTTGTTCACTGAAATACCCGCCATTTCCGCCAGCTGTTCAACCTCAACCGGGCTGCTCAATCTGACGCGCGCCAGCGCACGGCTTTCGTCTGGTGTTGGCAGACTCACGCCATAGCGTTTGCTGTTCTTGAGAATATCGCTCAGGGCCAGCATTTTGGGCACGTAAATCCGGGTTTCCTGCGGCAACGAGAGCGACCAGAAGTCCGTGGGTTTACCCCGCGCTTTGTTCGCTTTTATTGCCTTCAGTACGCGACCTTCACCGCTGTTGTACGCGGCGACGGTTAATAACCAGTCGCCGTCAAACATACGGTTAAGACGCTGCATCATGTCGAGGGCGGCGGTAGTCGACGCCACAACATCACGACGCGCATCGTAGCTGCGTGTCTGTTTTAAACCATAATTACGCCCCGTGCTCGGTATGATCTGCCAAATGCCTGCGGCATTGGCGCCAGACGTCGCGTGTGGGTTAAAAGCGCTCTCCACTATGGGTAGTAGTACCAGTTCCATGGGCATGTTACGTTTTTTAACTTGCCCTGCTATCCAGTACATATACGGCTCTGCCCGTAAAGTTACATCGTGGAGATAGCTCTTATTGCTTAAGTACCTTAGTTTCTGTTCGCGAATCCGGCCATTTTCCGGAATTCCCATCTTTAGCTCGTCGCTAATGAAAGCCCACAAGTCACTGTTGCTTTGGGCGGCGAATGTTCCATCGTCCATCCACCGCGCCTGACTGGTAAACTTTCCTGCTTCCCCTTGACCAGCTGCAGAAAGGCTCTGTGCGTGCTGTTGGACCGTGCCATCGTGTTTTGAGGCCTGGCACCCCACGAGCAGGACAGAGGCGAATAATATCGCTTTTGCCTTCATGTGTGTGTCAATAGTAGTTGCTTAAAAGACGAGCGATCATAACGGCGAAGTTTTCAAAAGGCAACCCGGAAATGTCAGAAGTTATCTTTCTTTGACCTTAACCATGCAAAACGTTCCTCAGGGTGTTGCAAATTTGTTTCTCTGTTAATTATCTCAATTAAATCAGCATCTTCCGTGCGTAAAAATAAATTAATTCGCCGTTCATTTTTAAGAATTACGGGGAGTGTATTTTGATTTTTTGCACGTAACTCCTTAACTTTTCGATAGTATTCGTTAAGTGCACTATCCTGCGGAAGAATGCTCACCGCAAACTTCATATTTGTTAAAGTGTATTCGTGTGCGCAACAAATGACCGTATCATCCGGAAGTGCATTAATTTTGCAAAAGGATTGATACATCTGCTTTGCCGTCCCTTCGAAGAGTCTTCCACATCCACCTGAAAACAGTGTGTCTCCGCAAAAAAGATAAGGAAAACTGAAGAAACAGATATGTCCTAAAGTGTGACCCGGCGTGGCGAACACAGAAAATTCATGGCCCAAAATTGTAACCGTATCGCCTTCAGCGACGATCCGGGTCGTTCCCTTATCTTGTGTCTCTGCTGGCCCATATACCACTATGTCAGGAAAATGCTGGCGCAGTTCTTTCACGCCGCCAACGTGGTCGTTGTGATGGTGGGTCAGCAGGATCGCTTCCGGTTGCCAGTTATGCTGTTGAATGGCGCTCAGTACCGGTGCGGCTTCGCCTGGATCGACAACCAGGCAACGCCCGTCATCGTTGTTCAGCACCCAGATGTAGTTATCCTGAAACGCGGGAATACTGTTAAGATTCATAAATTACCTCTCAAAGCGTAGCGGAAGGTTGTGATGAAACCGGCAAGGACTCCTCAAACATTCGTAGCACCTGCAGGCTGGGGCGAGCTACCCAAAGGCGCATATTATCGTGAGGCGCTGGAGGGAGAACTTAAACCGTGGCTGGCAAAAATGTATGGATTTCATTTGCTTAAGATCGGTAATCTCAGCGCGGAAATCAATGTCGAAAGTTGCGCTATTTCCCATCAGGTCAACGTGTCACTGAGCGGCGAGCCTGCTCAGGTCAGAGCCGACCCTCTGCATTTACCCTTCGCGGAGAAATCGGTGGATGCTTGCCTGCTGGCGCATACACTCCCATGGTGCACCGATCCGCATCGCCTGTTGCAGGAGGTTGACCGCGTATTGATCGACGACGGTTGGCTGGTGATGAGCGGGTTTAACCCGATTAGCCTGCTTGGGCTATGTAAAGCCGTGCCGTTTGTTCGCCGCAACCCGGTGGTCAGAAGCCGAATGTTTACCCTGATGCGCCAGCTCGACTGGCTGTCGCTGCTCAATTTTGAAGTCTTACATTATAGCGGTTTTCGCGTGCTGCCCTGGACAAAACAGGGTGGAAAACTGCTCAGCACGCACTTACCGGCGCTGGGGTGTATGCAACTGATTGTCGCGCGCAAACGCACCATCCCTTTAACGCTTAACCCGATGAAGCAGAGCCGTAATAAACCCCGGGTTCGTCAGACGGTTGGCGCAACGCGCCAGTCTTAACTCTCAGGTTGATAGCCGACGTCTTCCTGAGTGGGGTTCATTGCGGCGTTTCGCGCCAGTTCATCGCAGCGTTCGTTTTCCGGGTGACCTGCATGACCTTTGACCCACTCCCAGCGAATTTGATGCTGGCTGAGTGCGGCATCCAGACGTTTCCAGAGATCGACATTCTTCACGGGCTTTTTTTCTGCGGTTTTCCAGCCGCGTTTTTTCCAGTTGTGGATCCACTGGGTGATCCCCTGGCGCACATACTGGCTGTCCGTACTCAGCACCACTTCGCAATGCTCTTTTAACCCTTCCAGTGCAACAATCGCCGCCATCAGTTCCATGCGATTATTGGTGGTGAGACGGTAGCCTTCGCTGAAGGTTCTCTCATGCTGGCGATAGCGTAAAATCGCACCGTAGCCACCGGGGCCTGGATTGCCAAGGCAAGATCCGTCGGTGAAAATTTCTACCTGTTTAAGCATCTCTGGTAGACTTCCTGTGTTTAAAACGACAAGTCTGACATAAATGGCCGCTATGAGCACTGCAATTACACGACAGATCGTCCTCGATACCGAAACCACCGGTATGAACCAGATCGGCGCCCACTATGAAGGGCACAAGATTATTGAAATCGGCGCGGTAGAGGTGGTGAACCGCCGCCTGACCGGGAACAACTTCCATATCTACCTCAAGCCCGACCGGCTGGTGGATCCTGAAGCGTTCGGCGTTCACGGCATCGCCGACGAATTCCTGCTGGATAAGCCGACGTTTGGCGATATTGCCGATGAGTTTATTGATTATATCCGCGGCGCGGAGCTGGTGATCCATAACGCATCGTTTGATATCGGCTTTATGGACTACGAGTTCAGCAAGCTGAATCGCGGTATTCCGAAAACGGAAACCTTCTGTAAAGTAACCGATAGCCTGGCGCTGGCGCGTAAGATGTTCCCTGGCAAGCGCAACAGCCTTGATGCGCTCTGCTCGCGTTACGAAATCGACAACAGTAAACGTACATTGCACGGCGCGTTACTCGACTCCCAAATCCTTGCTGATGTCTATTTGATGATGACCGGCGGCCAGACATCGATGAAGTTCTCGATGGAAGGCGAGGGGCAGTCGCAGACCGGGGAAATTGGGATCCAGCGTGTTGCACGTCAGGCAAGCAAGCTGCGGGTTGTTTTAGCCAGTGATGAGGAGGTGATGGCCCATGAATCCCGCCTCGATTTGGTGCAGAAAAAAGGTGGAAGCTGCCTGTGGCGCAGCTGAATCACATTGTAATTTCTGCAAAAACATTATTGCGGGCGATTTTTGCAGCAAACGATTCAAAACGCCGGAAAAAGCGTTGACGGCGTCAGGTGCAATCCGTAATATGCGCCTCGTTCCCTGAAGGGAACACAACGCGGAGCGGTAGTTCAGTCGGTTAGAATACCTGCCTGTCACGCAGGGGGTCGCGGGTTCGAGTCCCGTCCGTTCCGCCACTATTCAGAAGGCCTGAATCAGCAATGATTCAGGCCTTCGTCGTTTTTACTCTTTCGCCGTCACGCGCTGTGTACTGAATCCGTGGCTAACGTCTTCACGTTCATGGCGTGCCAGCCAGCGATAGCAACCCGCCCCCAGGAACGCACCGATAAACCAGCTAAAGTTGGCCACTTCATGCAGCGCCGGAATAAAGCTGATAATCAGACCAACCGCCACCGAAGGCACCAGCGCGGCAATCGCTTTCGGGTTAAAACCATTGTTGTACCAGTAACGTCCCTGCGGTGACACGCTGAACAGATCGTCGACAAACACCTTCCCGCGTTTGATCAGATAAAAGTCCGCCAGCAGGATGCCAAACAACGGTCCGATAAACGCACCCAGCACATCCAGCGTGTAGTGAATGAGTTCCGGTGACTGGAACAGGTTCCACGGCGTCAACAGCACTGAGCCAACGGCGGCAATCATGCCACCAGCGCGGAAACTGATTTTCTGCGGCGAACAGTTGGAAAAATCGAACGCCGGGGAGACGAAGTTCGCCACGATATTGATGCCGATAGTGGCGGTGATCATCGTCAGCAGACCAATTGCCATCGCCAGGCTGTTGCCCACATGGCTGACGGTCTCAATCGGATCGGTGATCATTTTGCCGAACAGAGACTGCGTACCGGAAACGATCACCACGGTCACAATCGAGAACAGCAGAAAGTTGAACGGCAGGCCCCAACGGTTGCCGCGACGGATCTCCTGCATACTTTTGCCATAGCGCGAGAAGTCGCCAAAGTTCAGCAGTGGGCCGGAGAAGTAAGAGACCACCAATGCCGTGGCGGTGATCATCTGCCAGGTTTGCTCTCCTGCGGTCAGTTGTTTGCTGGCAAGCGTAAAGGAGATCCCCTCGAAGCCCGTCTGGTAGAGGATCCAGCCGGCCAGCGCCATCATCACCACATACACCGCCGGACCAGCAACATCAATAAAGCGTTTGATCGCACTCATTCCATGCCAGAACACCAGCGCCTGCAATACCCACATAATGCCGAAGCAGACCCAGCCAAGGTGAGAGAGACCAAGAAAATGGCCGGTTGTCATCGGGGCAAGTTCGGGCCAGAACTTCAGGAGCACCAGCATCAGAGCGTTGGCGGCCAGGTAGGTCTGAATACCGTACCAGGCAAAGGCGATAAGTCCACGGATCACCGCCGGAATATTCGCGCCAAAGACGCCAAACGCCTGGCGACAAATCACCGCATACGGTACGCCCGCCATTTGGCTGGGTTTGGCAACGAGGTTTGCGCACAACTGCACAATACAAATTCCCAGCAGCAGGCAAAGTAAGACCTGCCAGCTTGCAAGACCCAGGGCAAAGAAGCTGGCGGCGACCACATACCCGCCCATGCTATGCACATCGGACATCCAGAAAGAGAAAATATTGTACCAGCTCCAGTTCTGGTCGCGGGTGGGGGCCAAATCCTCATTGGTGAGGCGTGGGCTGTAACGTGCATCGTAATTAGGTTCAACATTTGGCATGGATTCTGCTCCTCTGCATACAGATAGTGACGTGTTGTCTGTACGCTCACGTTGCATTAACCAGGCCAGGTTTTAATTTTTTGTATACAAAATAAATTAATGATGTATACAAAAATAGAAAGGCTAAGTAACAAAGGAACGTCAACATGAATCATCAGATGGGGCTGCAGACCCCTTCGGATCTGGAAGATAAAGAGAATTTCATCTGGCAGTCGTTGATGACCGCCATTGTTGAACATCAATTACCGCCCGGCAGCAAGCTGCCGGAAGAGGCGCTGGCGGAGGTCTTTGGGGTAAGTCGCACAGGGATCCGCAAGGTGCTGACGCGCCTTGCAACAGTGCAAATGATCACCATGACGCCCAGACGTGGTGCATTTGTGGCGCATCCGGGCGTTGAAGAGTCAAAGGCCATCTTCACCACCCGCAAAATGATTGAGTGCGCCAACCTGCCGCAGGTACTGGAACATTTACAGCCGCCGCATCTGGCGGGACTGGAAAAAATTGTCGCGCTGGAAGAAGAGGCGCACCAGTGCCACGATGGCGCGGCGGCGATCCGCCACTCGGCCGCTTTTCATATCCAGTTGCAGGCGATTTCCGGCAATGCGGTGGTGACCGACATTATTACCACCCTTGCACAGCGTTCGTCGCTGGTGATTGCCGCCTGGGGCGCGCCGTGGCAACGTGGGTGCCGCTGCGACGACCATGATCAGTTGATTGCGCTGCTGCGTAAAAAAGCACTGCCCGCGCTGAGTGACGCTATGGCCCATCACTTTGATCATATTGTTTCCAGCTTGCGTTTCGAGCGCAGCGGCGAAACGTTGCCTGATTTTGCCCGCCTGTTTGGCGCCAGCGGAGAACACCGATGAGCGAATTTTGTATACACGTTATTAATCCCAATACCAGCCCGGAGATGACCCACACCATTGAGATGGCGGCCCGCAGCGTGGCGTCGCCCGGGACAACCATCCTTGCCAGCTGTCCATCGCAAGGGGTGGCGTCTATCGAGGGGCATTTTGATGAAGCCATCGCCGCGCTGGGGGTGCTGGAGCAGATTAAACAGGGCAAAGCGCAGGGCGCTCAGGGACATGTGATTGCCTGTTTTGGCGATCCGGGACTGCTGGCGGCGCGTGAGCTGGCCGCCGGTCCGGTGGTTGGCATCGCCGAAGCGGCAATGCATATGGCAACGCTGGTGGCGACGCGCTTTTCGATCGTCACCACGCTGCCGCGCACGGTGATTATTGCCCGCCATTTATTGCGCCAGTATGGCTTTGAACACCACTGCGCAGCGCTGCATGCGATCGATTTACCGGTGCTGGTGCTGGAAGATGGCACGGGTCTTGCTCAACAAAAGGTACGCGAGCGTTGTATACAAGCAAAACGCGAGGATAACAGCGGCGCAATCGTGCTGGGTTGCGGCGGTATGGCCGATCTTGCGGGGGCGCTAACCCAGGAGCTGGGTATTCCGGTGATTGATGGCGTCACCGCAGCGGTGAAGATGGTGGAATCTCTCCTCGCTCTTGGGCTTGGCACCAGTAAATACGGCGATCTCGCGTATCCCAATAAAAAGCCGCTTTCAGGATATTTCGAACAGCTTTGCTGAAAGCGGCACTGAATAAAGAGGTCGAAATCAGTATGCAATCAGCAACGGACAAACCTTTCTGGCACTTTACCGCCGATTATCCGCGCGATATGGCAGGTTACGCGGGAAAACCGCCTCACGCACAGTGGCCGGGTGGCGCGCGTATTGCGGTTCAGTTTGTCCTTAACTTCGAAGAAGGCGGCGAAAACCATGTGCTGCACGGCGACAGCGGCTCGGAGCAGTTTTTGTCTGACATTATTGGCGCGGCCAGCTACCCGGCACGTCATATGTCGATGGATTCGCTCTATGAATATGGATCGCGCGCGGGTTTCTGGCGTATCCATCAGGAGTTTCAGAAACGCGGTCTGCCGCTAACGGTCTTCGGCGTGGCAATGGCGCTGGCGCGTAACCCGGCTATCGTCGATGCAATAAAAGAAGCCGATTACGATGTCGTTAGTCACGGCTGGCGCTGGATCCATTATCAGGATCTGGATATCCAGACTGAGCGGCAGCATATGCAGCAGGCCATTGAGATCCTGCACACCCTGTTCGGCAAAAAGCCGCTTGGCTGGTATACCGGGCGCGACAGTCCGAACACCCGCAAGCTGGTGGTGGAGCAAGGGGACTTTCTCTATGACAGCGATTATTACGGCGATGATTTACCGTTCTGGACGACAGAGGCGGGCAAGCCGCACCTGATCGTGCCCTATACGCTGGATGCCAACGATATGCGCTTTGCCACCGCGCAGGGGTTCAACACCGCCGAGCAGTTTTACACCTATCTGAAAGACAGCTTTGATGTGCTGTATGAAGAGGGCGAAACCGCGCCAAAGATGATGTCAATTGGCATGCATTGCCGTTTGCTGGGGCGACCGGGGCGCTTTCGCGCATTGCAGCGGTTTCTCGATTATGTGCAGAGCCATGACGATGTGTGGATCTGCCGCCGCCAGGATATTGCTGAACACTGGGTGAAACATCATCCGTTCAGAGGGAAATAATCCGCTAAGGCCCGCCACCCGGTGGGCCCGGTTAACGCGTCAGTCGCAGCTGTTGCAGGTTGCCATCCAGCTGTAAATCGGTTTGCAGCCGCGCCACGTCCCGGCAGGTAAACGCCATCTCTTTGTGTGCCTGCAACTTCTGCCGCCACTTCTCCGGCACCTCATGCAGATTGTCATACAGGGCTTCGAGAGTCGGAAAGGCAGTGAGTAGCTGAGTGGCGCTCTTCGGGCCAATCCCGGCGACCCCCGGTACTTTCGAGCTGCTGATGCCCGCCAGCCCCCAGTAATCCGGTAACTGCTGTGGCGTGACGCCATACTCCTGCGCAATAAAGGGCGCATCCAGCCAGCGTTTCTGGAAATAGTCTCGGATGCGGATTGTCGGTGAGAGTAGCTGACAGTAACCCTTGTCGGTGGAAACGATGGTCGCCTGTTGCCCGGCCTGCGCCATTTTTACTGCCAGCGTAGCGGCAAGATCGTCTGCTTCGTTACCCGGCGTCGCCCAGCAACGAATACCGCGTTGTTCAAAGGCGGCGCGCAATGCGGGCATCTCGTTGTGTAATGTGTCCGGCATCGGCGGGCGGCCTGCTTTGTAATCCGGCAATCGCTGGTGA
This sequence comes from Kosakonia sp. ML.JS2a, assembly GCF_025642095.1. Taxonomy (GTDB): domain Bacteria; phylum Pseudomonadota; class Gammaproteobacteria; order Enterobacterales; family Enterobacteriaceae. The sequence goes on along the minus strand of NZ_CP106754.1, from coordinate 4,249,300 downwards.
CGCCAGCTCTGCGCGCGGGCTTCATCATCGAATACCGCCACCGCATGAGTGGGCTGACTGTGCACAATCAATTGCTCCAGCGCATGCAGGCAGGTATCCGCGCAGGGCGATCCCTGTACCGCATGGATCCGGCGGATCAGGTTGAGTGCGTCGACAATTAACAGATGAGCCACAGATACCCTCCTTGAAATCGTGCGCTAAGGGTAACATCGCAGGCACTGCGAGGCTATGAAACGGGGAACAATCAGGAAGATGCCTCGCAAAACGAGGCATCCTGTGCGGGGGTTAGTCGCAGGTAACGATCTTCATGGCCAGGCCACCGCGTGAGGTTTCGCGGTATTTGGCATTCATATCTTTACCGGTTTCATACATGGTTTCGATGACTTTATCGAGGCAGACGCGCGGTTCACTGGTGCGGCGCAGCGCCATACGGGCCGCGTTGACCGCTTTCACGGAAGCAATGGCGTTACGCTCGATGCAGGGTACCTGCACCTGTCCGGCTACCGGGTCGCAGGTCAAACCGAGGTTGTGCTCCATCCCGATCTCCGCTGCGATGCAAACCTGTGCCGGGCTGCCGCCGAGCAGTTCCGCCAGACCTGCCGCCGCCATTGAGCAGGCAACGCCCACTTCGCCCTGACAGCCCACTTCCGCACCGGAAATGGACGCGTTCATTTTATACAGCGAGCCTATCGCGCTGGCGACCAGCAGGTAACGGGCCAGCGAGTTGGCGTTCACCTGGCGGATAAACTTGTCATAGTAGGCCAGCACCGCAGGAACAATCCCGCAGGCGCCGTTAGTCGGCGCGGTAACCACGCGGCCACCCGCAGCGTTCTCTTCGTTAACCGCCAGCGCGAACATATTGATCCAGTCAACGACCGCCATCGGATCGGTGGTGGTTTTGTCGCTGCTGACCAGCATGCGGCGCAGTGCTGCGGCGCGGCGCGGTACACGCAATTTACCCGGCAACACGCCTTCGGTGACGATGCCACGTTCAATCCCGCCGCTCATCACATCCCACACGCGGGTAAGGTGCTGCTCCAGCTCTTGTTTGCTATGCAGCGCCAGTTCGTTCTGCATCATCAGGCCGGAGAGCGACAAGCCGGTATCGCGGCAGTGCTGCTGTAAATCTGCTGCGGTTTTGTAGGGGTACGGAACCGCGACCGGTGCACTGTTGGTTTGGCCGAAGTGCTCTTCATCGACGATAAAGCCGCCGCCGATGGAGTAGTAGGTCTGGCTGTAGAGGACGTTATCGCCCGCCAGTGCGGTGATGCGCATACCGTTTTCATGCAGAGAGAGGTTATCCGCATGGAAGTTCATGCACTGATCGACCGGGAACTCCACTTCATGTTCACCGTTTGCCAGCAGCAGACGGCCATGGGTATTAACATCCTGAATAAATCCCGGAATGGTGTCGATATCAACGCTGTCCGGCAGGTTACCCGCCAGGCCCATAATAATGGCGATATCGGTGTGGTGGCCTTTCCCTGTCAGGGAGAGAGAACCGTAAACGTCCACGACCACGCGGGTTACATCATGCAACATGTTGCGGGCAATCAGGTCGTCTGTGAATTGTTTACCGGCTTTCATTGGGCCCACGGTGTGTGAACTGGAGGGACCAATACCGATTTTAAAAATGTCGAATACGCTGATCATAACGCATTATCCATTGCAAAGAGGAACGCGCCGCCCATAACGGACGGCGCGAAAAGATTAGCTGAACAGGGAGAAGAAGATCGCGGAGATAGCGATAAGACCCATGATAACAATGAAGATGTTGCTGATGCTGCCGCTGTATTTACGCATAGCCGGTACTTTGGCGATGGCGTACATCGGCATCAGGAACAGGATCATCGCGATGATCGGGCCGCCCAGGGTTTCGATCATGCCCAGGATGCTCGGGTTCAGCGTGGCCACCGCCCAGGTGGTCACCAGCATAAACAGCGCGGTAATGCGGTTCAGCTTGTTGATTTCGATGGTTTTGCCTTTGCTGCGCAGAGACTTAATAACCATACCGTTGAAACCTTCACGCGCGCCCAGATAGTGGCCGAGGAAGGATTTGGTGATGGCGATCATCGCAATGATCGGCGCCATCCAGGCAATCAGTTCCACATTAAAGTGGTTCGCCAGGTAAGAGAGGATAGAAATGTTCTGCTCTTTCGCGGAGGCCAGATCTGCCGGAGAGAGGCTCAGCACGCAGCTGAACACGAAGAACATCACGGTCAGCACCATCATGATGTGCGCGAACGCCAGAATGCGGGAGCACTTACGCTCTGCTTCTACGCCGTACTCTTCACGTTTTGCTACAGCAAAAGAGGAGATGATCGGTGAGTGGTTAAACGAGAATACCATAACCGGAATGGCCAGCCACAGGGTCATCCACAGGCCGTGACCGGTTGCAGAAGCGCTGCTGAAAGACATGGTTTCCAGTACGGCGCCGTTCCACTGCGGGATCAGGTATACCGCCAGCAGCATCAGGGCGATAACAAACGGGAACACCAGAATACTCATCGCTTTTACGATCATCTGCTCGCCAAAACGCACGATAGTCATCATGCCGACAATCAGGATCAGGGAGAGAATCGCGCGCGGCGGCGGCGTCATGCCCAACTGGTGGGTCATAAAGCTGTCGACGGTATTGGTGATCGCCACGCTGTAAACCAGCAGGATCGGGTAGATAGCAAAGAAGTAGAGCAGGGTAATCAGTTTACCTGCGCCAATACCAAAGTGTTCTTCCACCACTTCGGTGATGTCTTCGCCCGGGTTTTTACCGGACAGCACAAAACGGGTCAGGCCGCGGTGTGCGAAGAAGGTCATAGGGAAGGCAATGATCGCCATGATGATCAGCGGGATAAGTCCGCCAACGCCGGCGTTAATTGGCAGGAATAATACACCCGCGCCGATGGCGGTGCCGTAGAGGCCCAGCATCCACATGGTGTCGGTCTTACGCCATGAACTGCGCGTTTCGGTCGAGGCCAACGTGCTGGTTTGAGTCGTTTCCATTGATAAATCTCCTGGGAAAAGCAAAATGCTGCCATTACGGGTAAAAACCATGCCCGAAACGCCAGCGGTAATATTAAATCCGGTCAATCACGGTTTTTTTATAATTTCTTTCCGCAATTATTTGCGGCGGAAAGATACATTTATGTTATGACTCTATCAGTGATCGGGATCGCAATTGCAATAATCTACTTTTTATGTGGGTATATTTAGACCATATCGCTACTTAACGATCATGACGTGAGATTTATGGGCGCGAAGGCTATCACTGGCAAGATTTGCGATCAAACCCACATAGTTGAAATAGGATAAAATCGCTGTTAACCGCCTCAATTACAGTGATTTATCGACGATAAAAGCAATTGGATTGTATTAATTCTTGGTGGAGTAAACGGCGTTACTGAAAAGAGGTGTTTTAGGTATAAGGGCGACTTATTGGTCGCCCTTCATGATCAGGAGCAGATTTCGTAGCAGGGGATGTAGGCGGAGCCTGGCAATTTCATACGGTGTTGGGCGACAAAACCTTGCAGCAGATCGTCCATACGGCGCATCATTTCGCTATCACCATGAATTTTATAGGGTCCGAACTCTTCAATCGCTCGAATACCCATCTCTTTCACGTTACCCGCGACAATGCCGGAGAACGCGCGACGCAGATCCGCTGCCAGCACTTCTACCGGTTGATCCGGATAAAGTTTGAGATTCGCCATATTTTCATGGGTTGGCTCGAACGGCACTTGCAGGTCCGGCGCAACACGTATTGACCAGTTGAAACTGTAGGCATCGCCGGTATTGCGGCGGTTCTCTTTCACCAGCGGCATCGCTTTTTTCATCTGGCGGGCCACTTCAGCGGCATCATTAATAATGATGGTGTAGTGGCGGCGCGCGGCTTCACCCAGCGTATTGACAATGAATTCATCCAGTACGCGGAAGTAATCCGCACTCTCTTTCGGCCCGGTCAGGATCAGCGGCAGCACCTGATCTTTGTTGGCCGGATTCATCAGGATCCCCAACAGATAGAGCAACTCTTCTGCTGTGCCCACGCCGCCCGGGAAGATGATGATGCCATGCGCGATACGGACAAAGGCTTCCAGGCGTTTTTCAATGTCCGGCATGATGATCAATTCGTTGACCAGCGGGTTTGGCGGTTCGGCAGCGATGATCGACGGTTCGGTCATCCCGATAAAGCGACCTTCTTTATAGCGTTGCTGCGCGTGGCCTACAGCGGCGCCTTTCATTGGCGCTTCCATGGCACCTGGCCCGCAGCCGGTGCAGATATTCAGCTCGCGCAGACCAAGCTGGGTTCCCACACGGCGGGCGTAGAGGTATTCGGTTTCATTGATTGAGTGACCGCCCCAGCAGACCACCATACTCGGCGCTTCGCCCACGTGCAGTGCACGGGCGTTACGTAAAATAGAAAAGACCAGGTTGGTGATGTGGATGGAGCTTTCCAGATCCAGATGCTGGAAACGCCCGGCGTTATTAATCTGCCCGTTGACGAACAGAATATCGCGCAGCACGGCGAACAGGTTAGCCTGCAACGAACGGATAATCCGCCCGTCAACAAAGGCCTCTTCCGGTGGGTTTATCAGTTCCAGCTTTACGCCGCGTTCACGGCGTAACACGTTGATATCAAAACTTTCGTAGCGGGAAAGCAGCTCTTTGCTGTTGTCCGTCAGGCTTCCTGAGTTCAGCACAGCGAGCGAACAGTTACGAAACAGTTGGTACAAGTCGCTGCTGGCCGTGCGTTTAAGCATATCGACTTCCAGCTGCGACAGCATATCCATGGAGCCAAGCGGGCTAATATGTGTAATCAAGTGAACTCCTTACGGGACGAAAATTTTATATTCCCTCTTGATTACAATAGCCCTGGCTTATGACGTTTAACAACCCGCGCGCGAAGTTTTACTGGCGTACCAGGCGACCCGTAGCCGGAACGAAATCGGTATTGGTGCGCCATGGGTTGATATCCAGCCCGCCGCGACGCGTGTAACGCGCATAAACGCTCAGTTTTTCCGGCTGGCAGAACCGCTGAATGTCGGTAAAAATGCGCTCGACGCATTGTTCGTGGAATTCGTTGTGATGGCGGAATGAGACCAGATAGCGCAGCAGTTTTTCACGGTCGATCTTTGGCCCACGATACTGGATCTGTACCGATCCCCAGTCTGGCTGGTGGGTGATCAAGCAGTTAGATTTCAACAGATGGCTGACCAGCGTCTCTTCCACCACTTTTCCACTGGCGGCATCGGTGAGTAACGCCGCATCAAAAGCGTAGTTATCTACATCAATATCCTGATCGTCGATGCAGGTACCGTGAAAATGGGCGACAGGTTGGCCTTCAAGTTCATCAAGGCGATAGAGCGCAACGGTAACCAGGCCCTGCGCGCAGGCGCTCAGATCGCGCTCCAGCGTGGCGCGCACATCGTCCCAACTGGCGAAACGCGTCTGGTTAAAGCTGTTGAGATAGAGTTTGAAGCTCTTTGATTCCACCAGGTTCAGGCTGGCGTAGTCCAGCTCCACGTGGCCTACGGCGACCTGCGGCAGGCCTTTAGCATTCAGCCAGGAGAGTTCATACAGCGTCCAGATATCGGCTCCGCGAAACGGCAGATTATTGGCCGTTAGCCCGAGTGGATCGCGGTTTAATGAACGGGGAACGCCCTGAAGCAGCGTGGCGTCGTAGGTGTCGCGGTAAGAGGTGGTTTTGCCCAGCGTCAGGCCAGAGAGCGCCTGATGGTTATCATAAGAAGACATGTTTCATTGCCATTTTGCAGGTAGACTATGCCGCAAAGTGTATCCTGGCTTATGTGAAGAGAGAAATCGGTGGAAAAAGAAACGGCTCTGGCTCTGGAAGCCTTTACCCAACGTTATTGCGATGCATGGCATGCGCAACGCGGCAGTTGGCCTGAGAGTGAAGCGCTTTATGGCGTGCCTTCGCCGTGCATTATTTCTTCAACTGATAATAGCGTTTTCTGGCAGCCTAAACCGTTCCTGCCCGAACGAAATGTAAACCCCGTTGAACAGGCGATGGATATTGTGGTACAACCTGCGCTCCACGCGTTCTATACCACACAATTTGCCGGTGATATGACGGCGCGTTTTGCTTCTGAGACCCTGACCTTACTGCAAACCTGGAGTGAAGATGACTTCCGGCGTGTGCAGGAAAACCTGATTGGTCATCTGGTCACGCAGAGAAGATTGAAGCTTTCTCCTACACTTTTTATTGCCACGCTCGACAGTGAGCTGGATGTGATTTCGCTTTGCAACCTGAGCGGGGAAGTCATTAAAGAGACGCTGGGAACGCGTCAGCGGGTTGTTCTTTCGCCCAATCTTGCCGCTTTTCTGAACCAGCTCGAACCCGTTGTGTAATCCACTATACTACTCTTGTTGTGAGAGATCTCTTACATGACCTGTAGGAGATCGCCTGTTCTAATTCCTTAACATCTTTACGACATTTCCAATAAAATTATTATTAATTAATAAGTTAGTTAGTGATTTTTGATGTTGCATGCTTTCATTCAAAAGATTATTTGCATTAAGTCTTCTTGTAAGACGAAACAGAATGGGTGATTCTATCTCTGTCGACACGGAGTCTGACAACGAAGCGTACATCAGGATGATGTTGCTTCATGGACACACCAGAGGGTGTTGCAAGGAAGGCTTCATGATGAAGCGAGAGGAAAACGCAGGAACGCGTTAAGGGACACCTCCAGGACGGAGAACGTGAGCCGGTAGGGATGGTCGGCGGATCAGGATGATCAAGGACACGCTTTAAGGACAAAGCTATGTCACATCGGGGTGGTGTGAGCATGATGCGATGTTTAAGGATGAACAGGTCAGGAGACCGCAGGAAAAGTTGTCACGGACGAGCAGGGAGCACAATAGGTAGCTGGATTGCTGCAAAACGAACCGGGAGCACTGTTTTACAGTGCTCCCTTTTTTTATTTGCTCATCTCTTTGGTATCCTGCGCGCCAGTCTGTTTTATTTCGGGGTTTTTATGACGCTTCATCTTCGCGTGCGTCAGCAGCTTGAGCTTCTCGAAGCCCTGCTGCGCGAACGCCAGCTTTGGCAAACTACGGTTCCGCAAGCCAGCGCTTTTGAAAGCACTCAACCTTTTTGTATGGATACGCTCGAGCCATTCGAATGGCTGCAATGGGTGTTGATCCCGCGTATGCACGCGCTGCTGGATAGCGGGCAGCCGCTTCCTCAGGCTTTCGCCGTTGCGCCCTATTACGAAATGGCGCTGGACGCGGCCCATCCTCACCGCGAGAGAGTGCTGTTGCATTTACAGCAGCTCGATGCACTGTTTACCGGCGACGGTAACTGATGCTGGAAATTATTTACCAGGATGAATGGCTGGTCGCGGTCAACAAGCCATCGGGTTGGCTGGTGCACCGTAGCTGGCTGGATCGCGACGAAAAAGTCGTGGTGATGCAAACGGTGCGTGACCAAATCGGTCAGCACGTTTTCACTGCCCACCGTCTCGACAGGCCGACTTCCGGCGTTTTGCTGATGGGGTTATCCAGCGAAGCGGGTCGTCTGCTTGCACAGCAGTTTGAGCAACACCAGATCCAGAAGCGTTATCACGCGGTGGTGCGCGGCTGGCTGATGGAGGAAGCGTTGCTTGATTATCCATTGGTTGAAGAACTCGATAAAGTTGCAGATAAATTCGCCCGCACTGATAAAGGCCCGCAACCTGCGGTGACGCATTATCGCGGGCTGGCGACCACCGAGATGCCCGTTGCCACCGGCAAGTTCCCGACCACCCGCTATGGGCTGGTTGAACTGGAGCCGAAAACCGGCCGTAAACATCAGTTGCGTCGCCATTTAGCGCATCTGCGCCATCCGATTATCGGTGACAGCAAGCACGGAGATTTGCGGCAAAACCGCAGCGCAGCGGAGCACTTCGGTTGCAACCGGTTAATGCTGCACGCCAGCCAGTTGACGCTAACGCATCCGTTTACCGGCGAAGCATTAACGCTGCGCGCCGGGTTGGATGATGTCTGGATGCGCGCATTGTCGCAGTTCGGCTGGCAAGGACTTCTCCCTGATAATGAAAGGGTTGAGTTCTCCGGTCTGAGCGGTCACGATGAGGAAAATCAGACATCACCCAAGGAGTGAAGAGCATGGCGGAGATCGGAATTTTTGTTGGCACCATGTACGGTAATTCGCTGTTAGTGGCGGAAGAAGCGCAGGCGATCCTCACGGCGCACGGTCATAAAGCTACCGTGTTTGAAGATCCCGACGTCGCAGATTGGGACGGCAACAAAGCTCGGTATGCGCTGGTGGTGACATCGACAACCGGGCAGGGGGATTTACCGGACAGCATCGCACCGCTTTTTCACTATCTGCGTGATACCGTAGGCTATCAGCCGGCACTACGTTACGGCGTGATTGCCCTGGGCGACAGCACATATACCCATTTCTGCGGCGGCGGTAAGCAGTTCGATGCGCTGTTGCAGGAGCAGGGCGCTCAGCGCATTGGCGACATGTTATTGATTGACGCCAGCGAAGATCCGGAACCGGAAAGCGTCTCCAACCCGTGGGTCGAACACTGGGTAACCCTCCTCAAGTAAGAATTTTCCCTCCCCCCTACAGGGAGGGAAACCCCTTTTGAACCTGTCTTGATGGTTCGCCGTGATGCAATCCGCATGACGATAGCGACCGCCCATTATGTTCCGACTGAATCGAGTAAGCTTCTGGCAATTGCCCTTAATGCCCGGCGAATTTGCAGGGATTAAAAGTGCATCTCCACGGGGTCAAGCGACCTGTTTCACATTATTTAAAACCGCCCGGCTTTTGCCCTTCTGCGGCGGCTATTGGTTTTCATTTCCGTGAAGTACTCCCCACGCGCCTGGGCTAATGCAATAAACCGCCGGGTGCAGGGTAACGAATGTTGTGTTGTTGCACGGTGAGTGTTGGTAAGGCGCTTTTTATACTTTTCTCGCCAGTTAAAAAAATGCAGTCCGCAGGGGATAGCGACCCAGGCAGGGAAACTGCAAAAAACACAACTACATCATCCTGTCTACCCCTACAGGTTGTGCCGTACAGGATGAATGTACATGAACATTTATGCTTCGGGAGTACAACCATGAGTACATTTAGCCAGGCGGCGAGCGGCGCTGAAAAGCGCACAAACGCACGCTACTGGATAGTGGTGATGCTGTTTATCGTCACATCCTTCAACTACGGCGACCGCGCCACGTTGTCGATTGCCGGTTCGGAGATGTCCAAAGCCATTGGTTTGGACCCGGTCGGAATGGGGTACGTCTTCTCTGCGTTTTCATGGGCCTATGTGATTGGTCAGATCCCGGGCGGCTGGTTGCTGGACCGCTTTGGCTCTAAACGCGTCTATTTCTGGTCTATCTTCACCTGGTCGATGTTTACCCTGTTACAGGGTTTCGTCGACGTCTTCAACGGCTTTGGCATCATCGTTGCGCTCTTCACCCTGCGCTTTATGGTGGGCCTGGCGGAATCGCCTTCCTTCCCTGGCAACAGTCGCATCGTTGCGGCCTGGTTCCCGGCGCAGGAAAGGGGCACGGCAGTGGCGATTTTTAACTCTGCGCAATACTTTGCCACCGTTATTTTCGCGCCGATCATGGGCTGGCTGACACATGAAGTGGGTTGGTCACACGTGTTCTTCTTTATGGGGGGTCTGGGCATTCTGATCAGTCTGCTGTGGCAGAAAATGATCCACGAGCCGAACCAACACCCAGGCGTGAACAAGAAAGAGCTGGAGTACATTGCTGAAGGCGGCGCGCTGATCAATATGGATCAGAAAAGCAACAAAGAGAGTGTTCCATTCTCTGAGAAATGGGGACAGATCAAACAGTTGCTGGGGTCGCGCATGATGATCGGCGTATATCTGGGTCAGTACTGCATTAACGCCCTGACATACTTCTTTATCACCTGGTTCCCGGTGTATCTGGTGCAGGCGCGGGGGATGTCGATTCTGAAAGCCGGCTTTATTGCATCGATTCCGGCGATTTGCGGTTTCACCGGCGGGGTACTTGGCGGGATCATTTCTGACTGGTTAATGCGTCGCTATGGCTCGCTGAACCTTGCCCGCAAAACGCCAATCGTACTGGGTATGCTGCTCTCGATGAGCATGGTGTTCTGTAACTACACTGATTCAGAAATGCTGATTATCGCCTTTATGTCGCTGGCGTTCTTCGGCAAGGGCATCGGTGCGCTGGGCTGGGCAGTGATGGCGGATACTGCGCCGAAAGAGATCAGCGGCCTGAGCGGCGGTCTGTTCAATATGTTCGGTAACATTTCCGGCATTGTTACGCCGATTGCGATTGGCTACATCGTGGGCACTACCGGTTCGTTCAATGGCGCGCTGATTTATGTTGGGATCCATGCGCTGGTGGCGGTACTGAGCTACCTGGTGGTGGTCGGTGATATCAAACGTATTGTACTGAAACCTGTGACAGGACGTTAATGATGAACACACAAGCAAGCCCCATTATCACAGAGATGAAAGTCATTCCCGTGGCCGGGCATGACAGCATGCTGATGAACATCGGCGGCGCGCATAACGCGTATTTTACCCGCAATATTGTGGTCCTCACCGATAACGCCGGTAACACCGGCGTCGGTGAAGCCCCTGGCGGCGAGGTTATCTATAAGACCCTGGTTGATGCCACACCTATGGTGGTGGGGCAGGAAGTGGCGCGACTGAACAAAGTGGTTCAGCGTGTGCATAAGGGCAACCAGGCCGCTGACTTCGATACCTTCGGTAAAGGCGCGTGGACGTTTGAACTGCGTGTTAACGCCGTCGCGGCGCTGGAAGCTGCACTGCTCGACCTGTTGGGTAAGGCGCTGAATGTGCCGGTATGCGAACTGCTCGGTCCGGGAAAACAGCGCGATGCGGTAACGGTGCTGGGTTACCTGTTCTATATCGGCGATCGTACCAAAACCGATCTGCCGTACCTCGACGCCACCCCGGGCAGCCACGAGTGGTATCGCCTGCGCCATCAGGAAGCGATGAACAGCGACGCGGTGGTGCGTCTGGCGGAAGCATCGCAGGATCGTTACGGCTTTAAAGATTTCAAACTGAAAGGCGGTGTTCTGCCGGGTGAGAAAGAGATCGACACCGTACGGGCGCTGAAAAAACGGTTCCCGGATGCGCGTATCACTGTCGATCCCAACGGCGCCTGGTTGCTCGACGAAGCTATCAGCCTGTGCAAAGGCCTGAATGATGTGCTGACCTATGCAGAAGATCCATGCGGTGCGGAGCAGGGCTTCTCCGGGCGTGAAGTGATGGCGGAATTCCGCCGCGCCACCGGCTTGCCGGTTGCCACCAATATGATCGCCACCAACTGGCGTGAAATGGGGCATTCAGTGATGCTGAATGCGGTGGACATTCCGCTGGCCGATCCGCACTTCTGGACGCTCTCTGGTGCGGTGCGCGTGGCCCAACTTTGCGACGACTGGGGATTAACCTGGGGTTGCCACTCCAACAACCATTTCGATATTTCTCTGGCGATGTTCACCCACGTTGGTGCCGCCGCGCCAGGTACACCGACCGCCATCGACACGCACTGGATCTGGCAGGAGGGCGATGCCCGTCTGACGAAAGAACCGCTGCAAATCCGCCAGGGCAAAATTGCCGTACCGGATGCGCCTGGCCTGGGTGTGGAAATCGACTGGCAGCAAATCGAGAAAGCGCACGCAGCATACAAAAAACTGCCTGGCGGCGCGCGCAATGACGCAGGCCCAATGCAGTACCTCATCCCTGGCTGGACGTTTGACAAAAAACGCCCCGTTTTTGGACGTCATTGATAGACCAAAAGGATAAAAAATGAGTACACATACTTCTACTCCCGTTGTCTCCTCCATGCAGGTTATTCCGGTTGCCGGTCATGACAGCATGCTGATGAACCTGAGCGGCGCGCACGCCCCGTTCTTCACCCGCAATATCGTGGTGATCAAAGACAACTCAGGACATACGGGCGTGGGTGAAATTCCCGGCGGCGAGAAAATCCGTAAAACGCTGGAAGACGCCATTCCACTGGTGGTCGGGAAAACGCTGGGTGAGTACAAAAACGTGCTCAATACCGTTCGCAGCACCTTTGCCGATCGCGATGCCGGTGGCCGTGGCCTGCAAACCTTTGACCTGCGCACCACCATCCACGTGGTGACCGGTATTGAAGCGGCGATGCTCGACCTGCTCGGGCAGCACCTTGGTGTGAACGTGGCTTCTCTGCTCGGCGAAGGCCAGCAGCGCAGCGAAGTGGAAATGCTCGGCTACCTGTTCTTCGTTGGCGACAGCAAAAAAACGCCGCTGCCTTATCAGAGCCAGCCGGATGACAAATGCGACTGGTATCGCGTGCGCCATGAAGCCGCGATGACTCCGGATCGGGTTGTGCGTCTGGCGGAAGCCGCCTACGAAAAATACGGCTTTAACGATTTCAAACTGAAAGGCGGCGTACTGGCTGGCATGGAAGAAGCGGAAGCCATTTCCGCGCTGGCGAAACGCTTCCCGCAGGCGCGTGTGACGCTGGATCCAAACGGCGCCTGGTCGCTGGATGAAGCCATTAAAATCGGTAAGCACCTGAAAGGTGTGCTGGCCTATGCGGAAGATCCGTGTGGCGCGGAGCAGGGCTTCTCCGGGCGTGAAGTGATGGCGGAATTCCGCCGCGCAACCGGTCTGCCGACTGCCACCAACATGATCGCCACCGACTGGCGTCAGATGGGGCACACCCTGTCGCTGCAGTCTGTGGATATTCCGTTGGCGGATCCGCATTTCTGGACCATGCAGGGGTCTGTACGCGTCGCCCAGATGTGCCACGAGTTCGGCCTGACCTGGGGCTCACACTCCAATAACCACTTCGATATTTCGCTGGCGATGTTTACCCACGTTGCGGCGGCAGCGCCGGGCAAAATCACCGCTATCGACACCCACTGGATCTGGCAGGAAGGCAACCAGCGTCTGACCAGAGAGCCGTTTGAAATCAAAGGCGGCATGGTGCATGTACCACAGAAACCGGGTCTGGGCGTTGAGCTGGATATGGACCAGGTGATGAAAGCGAATGAGCTGTACCAGAAACACGGCCTCGGTGCGCGTGATGATGCCATGGGGATGCAGTACCTGATCCCGGACTGGAAGTTTGATAACAAACGTCCGTGCATGGTGCGTTAACGGGGGATCGCCAGTCCTTGCGGGGGCTGGCATTTTCCTCAGGCTTCCGGGTGTATGCTTGCGGCAGTGAATATGCGTAAGGATGGCTTATGAAAATTGTTATCGCACCTGACTCTTATAAAGAAAGTTTGAGTGCTCTGGATGTAGCGACCGCCATAGAGAGTGGCTTTCGCGAGATTTTTCCCTCAGCGGAATATGTAAAAATACCGGTTGCAGATGGCGGAGAAGGGACAGTTGAAGCCATGGTTGCCGCGACCGAAGGGCGCATCGTTAACGTGACGGTGAAAGGCCCACTTGGCGAGCAGGCTAACGGTTTTTATGGTCTTTCCGGCGATGAAAAATCTGCCTTTATTGAAATGGCAGCGGCCAGCGGGCTGGAAAAAGTGCCTCCGGCGAAACGCGATCCGTTGGTGACCACCTCCTGGGGAACCGGCGAATTGATCCGCCACGCGCTGGATGCGGGCGTGAAACACATCATCATTGGCATTGGCGGTAGCGCCACGAATGACGGTGGTGCAGGCATGGTGCAGGCGCTGGGCGCAAAATTGCTGGACGGCCAGGGCGAACAGATTGCTTTGGGTGGCGCGGCGCTGGAGACGCTGGAACGTATTGATATCAGCGAACTGGATAAACGCCTGGCGGAGTGCCGTATCGAAGTGGCTTGCGACGTGACCAATCCACTCACCGGTAAAGAGGGCGCGTCGGCGGTATTTGGTCCCCAGAAAGGGGCCACGCCTGAGATGATCACCCGGTTGGACGATGCGCTGGGACGTTATGCGAAGATCATTGCCCGCGATCTGGATCTGGATGTCTTGAATCTGGCTGGCGGCGGCGCAGCCGGGGGAATGGGCGCGGCACTGTACGCATTTTGCGGCGCGGAACTGCGGCACGGAATTGAGATCGTTACCGATGCGCTTGAGCTGGATAAGTACGTGGCGGATGCGGACCTGGTGATCACCGGGGAAGGGCGGATAGACAGCCAGACCGTGCACGGCAAAGTGCCGGTGGGGGTGGCGAAAGTGGCGAAACGTTACCGGATCCCGGTCATTGGTATCGCCGGTAGCCTGACCGCCGATGTGGGAGTGGTGCACAGTCACGGTATTGATGCGGTTTTCAGCGTCATCTACCGGATCTGTTCGTTGGACGATGCGCTGGCCAATGCCAGAGAAAACGTGCGCATGACGGCGCGTAACGTGGCGGCGGTGCTGAAAGCGGGTCAGACATTGTAGCCTTTGTTTGCCGGAGGGCGCGAAAACGCCGATCCGGCAACCTCACTACCCAATCAATCTGCGCGCCTCGCGCACCACGTTGTCCATTTCATCCAGTAGCTCAAGAAACTCCGGCTCCAGCTCCTCGGCTGGTACGCCGCTGCGAAGCTGATGCTCAATAAGCTGACAGAGGTTTTTCAGGCGCGGAACGCCGCTATAACCGCAGCTGCCATGCAGTTTATGGATCCCTTCCGACAGCCCCTGAGGCGACTCTCCCACCAGTTGCTCTTCCACCTGATTGCGGATTTCCGGCAGAAACTCCACCAGCATTTGCAGCATCTCGCGCGCCAGATCGGTTTTACCCGCCGCCTGGCGCAAGGCCAGCGGCCAGTCGAGCGTCACATCTGCATTAACTTCCGGCTCTGCATGGGGCGTCTCTGGCTCCGGCGGCGTTAACCAGGTGCTGATGTCCGGGCCGGGTTTATAGCGCAGCAGCAGATTGTGCAGCTTGTCTTCTTCAATCGGTTTCGCCAGATAGTCGTTCATTCCGGCGCTCAGTAATTTCTCTTTTTGCCCCGCCATGGCATGCGCGGTTACGGCAATCACCGGCGTTTGCTGCTGATGGGGTAACTGGCGGATCAGCTCACAGGCGCGGATGCCGTCCATATCCGGCATCTGGATATCCATCAGGATCAGATCGAATTGCAACTGTCTGGCGCGCTCAAGGGCTTGTATACCGCTGTCGCATAGCTCAACGTGCTGGACCTGGTCCTCAAGCAGCGCGCCGATTAATTTCAGGTTTGCCGGGTTGTCATCTACCGCCATCACCGACATCGGCAGCTTGCTTTCGTCAGGTACAAAGGTCTGGGCTAAGCGTGTGGAACGGCAATATTCCGTGAGCGCAGGCAGCAGACGCGTGGGCGTCAGTGGTTTCAGCAGACAAGCCGCTGCGCCATCCTGCTTGAGCTCTTCCGCGTTCACTTGCGCATGGCAAGGGAGCGCCAGCAAGAGATAATCCGTCATGGCCGCCGCCCGCGCGAGGCGGTCATGCTGCATACTTAGCGGTTCGCGAACGGTGACCGGAATCGCCATCAGCAAAATATCGTAATGATCCTGCGGCAATGCAGAGAAAGACGGACTGTAAATCACCTCCAGCGGTGTTTCGCTCAGTACATCCAGCGTACTTTGCGCTGCGGTGGCGTTGGGTTCAACATAGGCCAGTCGTTTGCCCGCCAGGCAGCCTGTTGCAGGCGCTTCGGTAATGGCATTCGGGTTGAGATCGAGATTGATATGGAACCAGAAGGTGGAGCCGCGGTTCGGCTGGCTGTGGAACGAAATATCGCCCCCCATCTCATTAACCAGTTTCTGCGTGATCACCAGCCCCAGACCGGTACCGCCATGGCGACGGGAAATACTGGCGTCGGCCTGACGAAACGCCTGGAACAAACGCGACTGGTCACGTTCCGGGATACCGATGCCGGTATCGCGGATCTGCACCTCAACCTGCACTTTGTTATTGCTGATCGCGCGTTTCTCCACGACCACATCAATGTTGCCATTTTCGGTGAACTTGATGGCATTTCCCACCAGGTTGGTAATGACCTGCTGTAAACGCAGCGGATCGCCAATCACGTTATCCGGCACATCGTTTTTGATATTCAGCGTCAGCTCCAGCCCTTTATCGTGGGCGGAGTGCGCCAGCAGGATCACCACCTCATCCAGCGTATTACGCAGTGGGAAAGGGATGCTCTCAAGGATCAGTTTGCCCGCTTCCAGTTTGGAGAAGTCGAGCACGTCGTTGATGATGGCCAGCAGGTTGTTGGCCGAGCGCTCAATCGTGAGCAGGTGGTCGCGTTGTGTCGGGTTCAGCTCCGACTTCAGCGTCAGGCGGGTAAAGCCAATCACCCCATTCAGCGGTGTACGCAGCTCATGAGACATGTTGGCGAGGAACTCTGACTTGATGCGCGCGGCTTCCTGCGCACGTTTTTTGGCCAGGTCCAGCTCAACGTTCTGGATCTCCATCTGCTCCAGCGTTTCTCGCAGGTCGGAGGTGGACTGATCAATATTGTGTTGCATCTCTTCATGGTAGGCCGCCAGCGACATGGCCATCGAGTTGATGCCGTTTTTCAACATATCCAGTTCGCCGAGCATAAAGCCTTCGACACGGCTATCAAGCTGCCCGCGACGAATACGGTCTACGGTGTTCACCATATTACGGATCGGACTGGTGACATCGCGCATCAGACGCCAGCCGAAAATCAGTGCAATGCCGATACAGAACAAGATCATCAGGCTGGAGATAAAAATCTCTTTGTACTGCTGCAAGCGCACGGATTTCAGATCCAGCTCCAGCGCGACATAACCGAGCATATTGCCCGTAATCTTATCGGCCGGAAGCGAGGTATTCGCTGGCGCGTAGCCTTCAGAAAGGATTGGCGTGCGCAGTACCATCACATCGCCGCGGCGGGTCACGCTTAATTTGCGCGGGAAAGGCTGCCCCTCCGCCAGTTTCAGGTCGTCGCCATCGAGCTGGAAATTCGATGAAACAAACACATCGTTCTTGCCGTCATAAATGGAGATGGCCCGCACAATATCCGAATGACGGCGGTGCAGAACGCTAATAAGCTGACCAATAGCCTCTCTGTCCTGCAATGCCATACTGTATTCGCTGGAGACCGCCAGCGGTTCAATAATGCTGGCGCCGGCATCTTCCAGCTGACGCTGTAAGTCGTTGTAGCGGTGAACAACAAAAAAGATGCTGAGCAACACACCGATAAGTACGGTGGGGGCCAGGATCAGAATCATCATGCGTGCGCGCAAGCTGTAGTTGGTCATGGAATTCCGTTATGGGAGAATAAGGTCATTAATCGGTAATGAGATATTTCCAGGCAATGGCGCAATTCTACTCTGCAAAACGACGCGTGACGACTCGTCAAACACTAACGGTAACCGTAAACGACCTTGATCCCTTTGGGCAGGGGGTTGCGCGCCATAATGGTAAGGCGTTGTTTGTTCCCGGACTTTTGCCTGGCGAGACGGCAGAAATCGACCTGAAAGAGGACAAACGGCAATTTGCGCGCGGTGAGGTAAAACGCCGCCTGAATGACAGCCCGGAGCGTGTTGCGCCCGCATGCCCGCATTTTGGCGTTTGCGGTGGTTGCCAGCAGCAGCATGCCAGCGTTGCACTGCAACAGCGCAGTAAAAGCGCTGCGTTGGCACGTTTGATGAAACACGATGTCGAAGAGGTGATTGCCGCTCAGCCGTGGGGGTATCGCCGACGCGCACGCTTAAGCCTGAGCTGGCAGCCAAAAACACAGCAACTGGCGATGGGCTTTCGTAAAGCCGGCGACAGCGACATCGTCGCTATCACGCGTTGCCCGGTGTTGGTGCACCGCCTTGAAGCATTGCTCACGCCGCTGCGTGAATGTCTGGCGCAATTGAAAGCGGTGCGTCATCTTGGGCATGTTGAACTGGTTGACGCAGACAACGGTCCGCTGATGGTTTTGCGCCATACCGGCCCGTTAGCGGCTGATGATAAAGAAAAACTGGAACAGTTTTCGCATTCTCATGACCTGGCGCTGTATCTGGCGCCGCAAAGCGAGATACTGGAACATATCCGCGGAGATGTTCCCTGGTACCGCTCGGAAGGGCTACGCTTAACGTTCAGTCCGCGGGATTTTATCCAGGTGAACGACGGTGTGAACCAACAGATGGTCGCCCGTGCGCTGGCGTGGCTGGATGTGCAGCCAGGCGATCGCGTACTGGATCTGTTCTGCGGAATGGGCAATTTCACGCTGCCGCTGGCGAAACGCGCGGGCAGCGTCGTCGGCGTAGAAGGCGTTGCCGGGCTGGTGGCGAAAGCGCAGCAAAACGCGCAACAGAATGGCTTGCACAATGTGACATTCTTTCATGAAAATCTGGAGGACGATGTCACAACGCAGCCGTGGGCCAGACAGGGTTTTGACAAAGTGTTGCTCGATCCGGCGCGCGCAGGTGCTGCAGGCGTAATGCAACATATTATAAAATTGTCGCCGCAGCGGGTGGTGTACGTTTCCTGTAATCCCGCCACCCTTGCCCGCGACAGTGAAGCGCTTTTACAGGCGGGTTACCAGATTCAGCAGTTGGCGATGCTGGACATGTTCCCGCACACAGGCCACCTGGAATCGATGGTGTTGTTTGTGAATCACAAATGATTAATTTCGGCTTGTCGAGTTCGACAGGCCCGGTCCCTGAAAGGAGAGGACAATGGTTGCGGTACGCAGTGCGCATTTGAACAAAGCGGGTGAATTCGATCCGGGAAAATGGATCGCGAGTCTGGGGATCACCAGTCAGCCGTCGTGTGAACGCTTAACCGAAACCTGGGAATATTGTCTGCGCCAGACGCAAGGGCATCCCAATGCGGAAATACTGCTGTCGCGCGGTATCGAGATGGTTGAAATCCTCTCCATGCTGAGCATGGATACGGACACATTGCGTGCGGCGCTCCTGTTCCCGCTGGCAGATGCCGAAGTGGTCAGCGAAGAGGTGTTGCGTGAAAGCGTAGGCGCTTCCGTCGTTAACCTGATTCATGGCGTACGCGATATGGCCGCCATCCGCCAGCTGAAAGCCACCCACACCGATTCTGTCTCCTCCGAACAGGTGGATAACGTCCGCCGTATGCTGCTGGCGATGGTGGATGATTTCCGCTGCGTGGTTATCAAGCTGGCTGAACGTATCGCGCACCTGCGCGAAGTGAAAGATGCGCCGGAAGATGAACGCGTACTGGCGGCCAAAGAGTGTACGAATATCTATGCGCCACTGGCGAACCGCCTCGGGATCGGGCAACTGAAATGGGAGCTGGAAGATTACTGCTTCCGCTATTTGCACCCGGCGGAATACAAACGCATCGCCAAACTGCTGCACGAGCGGCGTATCGATCGTGAACACTATATTGACGAGTTCGTCGGCCATTTGCGTTCGGAGATGAAAACCGAAGGCGTTAAAGCCGAGGTGTATGGCCGTCCGAAGCACATTTACAGCATCTGGCGCAAAATGCAGAAGAAACACCTCGCCTTTGACGAGCTGTTTGATGTGCGCGCCGTGCGTATTGTCGCCGAACGCCTGCAGGATTGTTACGCGGCGTTAGGGATTGTCCACACCCATTACCGCCATTTGCCGGATGAGTTTGACGACTATGTCGCCAACCCGAAACCGAACGGTTATCAGTCGATCCATACCGTGGTGCTGGGGCCGGGCGGAAAAACGGTGGAGATCCAGATCCGTACCCGTCAGATGCATGAAGACGCTGAACTGGGTGTGGCGGCGCACTGGAAGTACAAAGAGGGGACGGCGGTTGCAGGCAGCCCACGTTCTGCTCATGAAGACCGTATTGCCTGGCTGCGTAAACTGATCGCCTGGCAGGAAGAGATGGCCGATTCCGGCGAAATGCTCGACGAAGTGCGCAGCCAGGTGTTCGACGATCGGGTGTATGTGTTTACGCCGAAAGGGGATGTGGTGGACTTACCGGCAGGCTCCACGCCGCTGGACTTCGCTTACCATATTCACAGCGACGTGGGTCACCGCTGCATCGGCGCGAAAATTGGCGGGCGCATTGTGCCCTTTACGTACCAGTTGCAGATGGGTGATCAGATTGAAATCATCACTCAGAAGCAGCCGAACCCGAGCCGCGACTGGCTGAACCCGAACCTCGGCTATGTGACCACCAGCCGTGGGCGTTCGAAGATCCACGCCTGGTTCCGTAAACAGGATCGCGACAAAAACATCCTTGCCGGGCGGCAGATCCTCGACGATGAGCTGGCGCATCTGGGCATCAGTCTGAAAGAGGCGGAAAAACATCTGCTGCCGCGCTACAACTTTAACGAAATGGAAGAGTTGCTGGCGGCGATTGGCGGTGGGGATATCCGTCTTAACCAGATGGTGAATTTCCTGCAATCGCAGTTCAATAAACCGAGCGCTGCCGAGCAGGATGCCGCTGCACTGAAGCAACTGCAGCAGAAAACCTATACGCCGCAAACCCGCAGTAAAGATAACGGCCGCGTGGTGGTGGAAGGCGTGGGTAATCTGATGCACCACATTGCACGGTGCTGCCAGCCGATCCCGGGGGATGAGATTGTTGGTTTTATCACCCAGGGGCGGGGGATCTCGATTCACCGCGCCGACTGCGATCAGCTCGAAGAGCTGCGCACGGTCGCGCCGGAGCGCATCGTGGAGGCCGTCTGGGGCGAAAGCTACTCGGCAGGCTACTCGCTGGTGGTGCGCGTTACCGCCAACGATCGCAGCGGCTTACTGCGCGATATCACCACCAT
This sequence comes from Kosakonia sp. ML.JS2a, assembly GCF_025642095.1. Taxonomy (GTDB): domain Bacteria; phylum Pseudomonadota; class Gammaproteobacteria; order Enterobacterales; family Enterobacteriaceae. The sequence goes on along the minus strand of NZ_CP106754.1, from coordinate 4,228,645 downwards.
CCTCGCCAACGAGAAGGTGAACGTGCTGGGGGTCGCCAGCCGCAGCGACACCAAGCAGCAACTGGCCACCATCGACATGAATATCGAAATCTATAACCTGCAGGTACTGGGCCGCGTGCTGGGTAAACTTAACCAGGTGCCGGATGTGATCGACGCCCGTCGTCTGCACGGCGGCTGATTTTCTCTTCACTCAAATCCTCTCCCTGCGGGGAGAGGAGCAACGTTTTATGATCAGGGATTTCTCATGACTCAAATCGACCGTTTGCTCGGGATTATGCAACGCCTGCGCGACCCGGAAACCGGCTGCCCGTGGGACAAAGAACAAACCTTCGCCACCATCGCGCCGTACACGCTGGAAGAGACGTATGAAGTGCTGGACGCCATTTCCCGCGAGGATTTTGACGATTTGCGCGGTGAACTGGGCGATCTGCTGTTCCAGGTGGTGTTTTACGCGCAAATGGCGCAGGAAGAGGGACGTTTTGATTTTAACGACATTTGCGCCGCTATCAGCGACAAGCTGGAGCGCCGCCACCCGCATATCTTTGGTGATGCGCATGCGGAAACCAGTACGGAAGTGCTGACTCGCTGGGAGCAAATCAAAAGCGAAGAGCGGGCGGAAAAGGCCCAACATTCGGCGCTGGATGATATTCCCCACAGCCTGCCGGCGTTGATGCGCGCGCATAAAATCCAGAAACGCTGCTCTACCGTCGGCTTTGACTGGACGACCCTCGGTCCGGTGCTCGACAAGGTCTACGAAGAGATTGATGAGGTGATGCACGAGGCGAAACAGGCCGTTGTGGACGAGGCGAAGCTGGAAGAAGAAATGGGCGATTTATTGTTCGCCACGGTCAATCTTTCCCGTCATCTTGGGGTAAAAGCCGAAACCGCGCTGCAAAAAGCCAACCTCAAATTTGAGCGCCGTTTCCGCGAAGTTGAGCGTATTGTCCGCGAGCGCGGGCTGGAAATGACAGGTGTGGATCTGGAAACAATGGAAAATGTCTGGCAGCAGGTAAAACGCCAGGAATATGATCTTTAACGGATTTGTTCCAGTAAGCGCTATTTGTGTGATTTTTAAAATAACAAGCGCTTGATTTACGTCAAAAACATTTACCTGAAAGTGGCTATTTTCACACTCCTTATATTTGTTGAAACGCCTTGAGAATCGCCTCTTCGAGTCATTCGGGTCGCAGCAAGGCGGCAACTGAGCGAATCCCCGGGCACAGAGAAAGACTCCGTGAACGGGGTAAGCGAAAGAAGCCAACGCAGATGCGGCCTGAAGAACGAAGGAGAGGGTTAATGAAAGTTTGTGGCACAAGCCATGATCGGGTATACTGCTTTCCCGTCCTGGTTATTCCATCGTCTTTTAAACCTAACTTCTCAGGTTCAGCATGACAACGAACTATATTTTTGTGACCGGCGGGGTCGTATCCTCTCTGGGTAAAGGCATTGCCGCAGCCTCCCTGGCAGCCATTCTTGAAGCCCGTGGCCTCAACGTCACCATGATGAAACTCGATCCGTATATCAACGTCGATCCGGGTACAATGAGTCCTATCCAGCATGGCGAAGTGTTCGTTACCGAAGATGGCGCTGAAACCGATCTGGATTTGGGTCACTACGAGCGCTTCATCCGCACCAAGATGACCCGTCGTAACAACTTCACTACTGGCCGCATCTACTCCGAGGTTCTGCGTAAAGAACGTCGTGGCGACTATCTGGGCGCGACCGTACAGGTTATTCCGCATATCACCAATGCGATTAAAGAACGCATCATCGCAGGCGGTGAAGGCCATGACGTGGCGCTGGTGGAAATCGGCGGCACCGTTGGCGATATCGAATCTCTGCCGTTCCTCGAAGCCATTCGTCAGATGGCAGTAGAAGTGGGCCGCGAGCGCACGCTCTACATGCACCTGACGCTGGTACCGTACATGGCGGCTTCCGGGGAAGTCAAAACCAAACCAACACAGCATTCTGTAAAAGAGCTGCTGTCTATCGGCATCCAGCCTGATATTCTGATTTGCCGTTCCGATCGCGCGGTTCCTGCTAACGAACGTGCAAAAATTGCTTTGTTCTGTAACGTTCCAGAAAAAGCTGTGATTTCTCTGAAAGACGTCGATTCCATTTATAAAATCCCGGGCCTGTTGAAATCCCAGGGGCTGGACGATTATATTTGTAAACGATTCAGCTTGAACTGTCCGGAAGCAAACCTGGCCGAATGGGAACAGGTGATCTACGAAGAAGCGAATCCGTCAGGGGAAGTCACCATCGGTATGGTCGGCAAGTATATTGAACTGCCGGACGCCTACAAATCGGTGATTGAAGCACTGAAACACGGTGGCCTGAAAAACCGCGTGACCGTCAACATCAAGCTGATTGATTCGCAGGATGTGGAAACGCGCGGTGTCGAAATTCTGAAAGGTCTGGATGCTATCCTCATTCCTGGCGGCTTCGGCTACCGCGGTGTGGAAGGCAAGATCGCCACCGCACGCTATGCGCGTGAAAACCAGATTCCTTACCTGGGTATTTGCCTGGGTATGCAGGTGGCGTTGATTGAATTTGCTCGTAATGTGGTCGGGATGGAGAACGCCAACTCGACGGAATTTGTGCCAGACTGTAAGTACCCGGTTGTGGCGCTTATTACCGAATGGCGTGATGAAGACGGCAACGTCGAAGTCCGTTCGGAGAAGAGCGATCTCGGTGGCACCATGCGCCTCGGCGCACAGCAGTGCCAGCTTGACGATGGCAGCCTGGTTCGCCAGCTGTACGGTGAGCCGACTATCGTCGAGCGTCATCGCCATCGTTACGAAGTCAACAACATGCTGTTGAAACAAATTGAAGCTGCAGGTCTGCGCGTTGCGGGCCGTTCCGGTGATGATCAGTTGGTCGAGATCATCGAGGTGCCGAATCATCCGTGGTTCGTCGCTTGCCAGTTCCATCCGGAATTTACATCTACGCCGCGTGATGGGCATCCGCTGTTTGCAGGCTTTGTGAAAGCCGCCAGCGAGTACCAGAAGCGTCAGGCGAAGTAAAAAAAGTTACAACAGCAACGCGTACCCCAGGGTACGCGTTGTTTGTCTGGAGTTTTAGTTTAACTTGTACTGAGGAAAACCTAATGTCCAAAATCGTTAAAGTCATCGGTCGTGAAATCATCGACTCCCGTGGTAACCCGACTGTTGAAGCCGAAGTACACCTGGAAGGTGGTTTCGTCGGTCTGGCTGCTGCGCCGTCAGGTGCTTCCACGGGTTCCCGCGAAGCGCTGGAACTGCGTGATGGCGACAAATCCCGTTTCATGGGTAAAGGCGTACTGAAAGCGGTTGGCGCGGTTAACGGCCCGATTGCTCAGGCTATCCTTGGCAAAGACGCCAAAGATCAGGCTGGCATCGACAAGATCATGATCGACCTGGACGGCACCGAAAACAAATCCAACTTCGGCGCAAACGCAATCCTGGCTGTTTCTCTGGCTGCTGCTAAAGCTGCTGCTGCTTCTAAAGGCCTGCCGCTGTACGCACACATCGCTGAACTGAACGGCACTCCGGGCAAATACTCCATGCCGGTTCCGATGATGAACATCATCAACGGTGGTGAGCACGCTGACAACAACGTCGACATTCAGGAATTCATGATTCAGCCGGTTGGCGCGAAATCCCTGAAAGAAGCAGTACGTATGGGTTCAGAAGTGTTCCACAACCTGGCTAAGGTACTGAAATCCAAAGGCATGAACACTGCTGTGGGTGACGAAGGCGGCTATGCGCCGAACCTGGGTTCCAACGCAGAAGCGCTGGCTGTTATCGCTGAAGCGGTTAAAGCAGCAGGTTACGAGCTGGGTAAAGATATCACCCTGGCGATGGACTGCGCAGCGTCTGAGTTCTACAAAGACGGTAAATACGTTCTGGCTGGCGAAGGCAACAAAGCGTTCACCTCTGAAGAGTTCACCCACTTCCTGGAAGATCTGACCAAACAGTATCCGATCGTGTCCATCGAAGATGGTCTGGACGAATCTGACTGGGCTGGCTTCGCATACCAGACTAAAGTGCTGGGCGACAAAATCCAGCTGGTTGGCGACGATCTGTTCGTAACCAACACCAAAATCCTGAAAGAAGGTATCGAGAAAGGCATCGTTAACTCCATTCTGATCAAATTCAACCAGATCGGTTCTCTGACCGAAACTCTGGCTGCAATCAAAATGGCGAAAGACGCAGGCTACACCGCTGTCATTTCTCACCGTTCTGGCGAAACTGAAGACGCAACCATCGCTGACCTGGCGGTAGGTACTGCGGCTGGCCAGATCAAAACCGGTTCTATGAGCCGTTCTGACCGCGTTGCTAAATACAACCAGCTGATTCGTATCGAAGAAGCGCTGGGCGAACAAGCTCCGTACAACGGTCGTAAAGAGATCAAAGGCCAGGCATAATCGCCTCAGCCTTAAATGAAAAATGCCAGTCGATTGACTGGCATTTTTTTTGGCTTTTTGACAGCGGCTATTTGAAATCGACTTCCATCTGTTGCGGAATAGACAGACCGTGCGTCGTCTGTACACAGCGGGCGATATAATCGGTAAAGCGCGGCGGCTTTGGCATCCCCATGCTCAGCAGCTTATCATTGCTGAAACGCACGTTCAGACCGGCAAAAGCACCATACAGACGCATGGCTTTCAGCATCAGGCGTTCATTACACGGCCCGAAGATATTTTTCAGCTCGCGGCGCATTTTCACTAAGGTTTCATAGCTTACCTGGGCGTACTTATCGCCAACCGGGGCTTTCTCCAGTGCTTTTGCCATCGCGCGGTCGATATCCGCAAAGCGCACACTGTTCTCTTCGCCTGCGGAAATGTGCACCACTTCGCCGTTAGCAATCTGGCCTTTAAGCAGCATCAGCAGCGCATCGGCGCAATAATCGACAGGGATAACATCGATGCGATCTTCCAGCGAGCAGATAAATTTTTGCAGCATCAGCCCCATGCTAAAGACCCAGAAAATGCTGGTGGAAGGCTGGCAACCATGGCTGGTGTGACCGACGACGATAGACGGGCGTGCAATGACCAGCGGCAACTGCGGGCACTCTGTACGCATCAACTGTTCGATGGTGGACTTAGAGCGGGTATAGGTGACCAGGTGTTCAGCATTCTCGCGAAATTCTGCGCTTTCCGGCACCAGGGAGTCGGGCTCCGGCGTGCATGACATTGCCGTACCGACATGCAGAAAACGTTGTAATCCTGTGACCTGAGACATGCGACGGGCAAAAGTCAGCGTGCCTTCGACATTCACTTTCCACACCAGTGGGTTATTACCGAATGAGGCGACCGCGGCGCAGTTCAGCACATGCGTGACCGACTCCAGTCGCGGATCGTCAAGAAATCCCTCCGGTTCGCCCAGATCGCCAAGCAGAACCTGCTCAGCGGTCAGTCTCTGCAATGTCTCTTCACTGAGGTTAAATTTACGCATATTAGACTTAACGCGCTCAATACCAGCTGCGGCGTTATCCGCCCGAACCAGCAGCAGTAAATGCATTGCTTCATTGCCATTGAGGATTTTTTCTAATACTGCCCCGCCAAGAAACCCGGTCACGCCTGTTATCAATAATGTATTCACGAGTGCTATCTCATCATGGTCGATTTGGCGGATTTTAGGCACAGAAAGCTAAACGCTATGTAAATAAGATGGCGGGGTTTACGGGGGCTTCTTAAGCTTATTTTAAGGAACGTACGAAAGGGGATTGAACTTGGACAGTGAAGCGCAGCGAAAAATTCATCAGAGGATAATGAAATAGTTATCTGGTTGATTTCATGCTGGTTATTTTTCCCGGAAAGGACCGGTATTTATCGGTGCGGATAATTCCAGATGTAAAATAAATAATGTTTGGTTACATCATTTCTGCCCCGATTGAATAACGCGTTGCAGGGAAATGCCCTGCAACGTAATAGTCATTCACCTGGCGTCACAGCATGCGTTTACCAATTGCCTGACGATCCACCGCCATCGCTTGAACCGCCGTCGCCACCGGAGCTGGAACTGTCACTGCTGCTATGGCTTGTGCTATCGCTACTGCTGTAATGCGTGCTGTCGGTGCTGGTCCAGACTGTTGCGGCGCTGCTCAGGTGATTGCTTTGGCGGCTCTCGCGGTATTTCTGCCGCCCTGCGGCGCTCAGGCGCTGAGGATAAATGAACAGGACGCCGAGCACCATAATGAGAATGGCAACCGGAATCGAACCGCTGAACCAGACATAGGGCATCAGCCACGGTGACTGGTCACTGAAAAACAGCAGTATCAGCGTCAGCGGGCAGGCAACAACAAAAAGTACCGCTAATAACCGAAGTCTGCCGGTTATCGTCAGGTAAATAATCACCAGCGCCAGCGCCAGCAGGCTCTTACACAGGGAAAAATACGCAGAAATCTCCTGCCAAAACGTCGGCGGTTCCGCTTTGGGTAAGGGCTGGCTGGCAAGTACGGTACTGATCCCTTCCACGCCCTTTGTGATGCCGGTTGCCAGCTCGCCGGACTTAAAGGGCGGAATGATGTACTCATTGATGATTCTGCTCGCCAGCGCGTCTGTCAGCATCCCTTCAAGCCCGCTGCCCACCTCGATCCGGACGTGTCGGTCCTGCCATGCCACCAGCAACAATACGCCGTCATTACGCTGGGCGTTGCCTAATCGCCAGTGGTTAAACACCTGATAAGCAAACTGCTCAATGGTGTCGCTGCCAGTACCAGGCACCACCAGTACGGCGGTTTGCGTGCCGGAACGTTCATTGAGTGTATTCACCTGGCGGGTAAGCTCCGCGCGTTCCCATGAGGTCAACAGTTCATCCGGATCGTTAACAAAGCCGTTCATCGGCGGAATTGGGGAGGCCAGAGCCTGAGTGGCAAAGCCTGTCAGTACCAGCAACAGTGCCAGTATGCGCGCCATATGCATCATCCTTGCAGGGCAAATAAGAGAGGAATTACCCCAGCATAATAGCGGCTATTCTTCCGGTATGACAATTTGCCATAACTGATAGTAATGCATTTCAGGGTGTTAAAGGCGATCATGGCGCGGGTGGCGCAAATGGCACATGATCGACGGGCGGTAATCTGCAATAATTACCTCTTTATACTTTCAGTAAGAGTGATGATGCAGTACCCGATTAATGAGATGTTCCAGACCTTGCAAGGCGAGGGTTACTTTACCGGCGTTCCCGCTATTTTTGTTCGTTTACAGGGATGCCCGGTGGGTTGCGCCTGGTGCGACACCAAACACACCTGGGATAAGCTTGCGGATCGGGAGGTGTCGCTGTTCAGCATCCTCGCGAAGACCAAAGAGAGCGACAAGTGGGGCGCGGCGAACAGTGAAGATCTGCTCGCCATTATTCAACGTCAGGGCTGGACTGCGCGCCATGTGGTGATTACCGGCGGCGAACCCTGCATTCACGATCTTCTCCCACTGACGGCAACGCTGGAGAAAAACGGCTTTAGCTGCCAGATAGAAACCAGCGGCACTCACGAAGTGCGCGCTTCGCACACCACCTGGGTGACGGTTTCGCCGAAGGTCAATATGCGCGGCGGCTATGAAGTGTTACAGCAGGCGCTGGAGCGCGCGGATGAGATCAAACACCCGGTAGGGCGTCTGCGCGACATTGAAGCGCTGGATGCGCTGCTGTCGCAGCTTGCTGATGATAAACACCGGGTGATTGCCCTGCAGCCCATCAGCCAGAAAGAGGACGCGACGCGGTTATGTATCGAAACCTGTATCGCCCGCAACTGGCGGCTGTCGATGCAGACGCACAAGTATCTGAATATTGCCTGATACACAAACCCGCCAGCGGCGGGTTTGTTGTTTACGACGTGTGGATCACCCGCGGTAGACGCACCCGGCGGTGCAGGTCTCTTTCACCATTACCGCGCTCAGCAGCGGCACGACGGGCTTCATCTGATCCCAAATCCATTTCGCCAGCACTTCGCTGGTCGGGTTTTCCAGTCCCGGGATCTCATTCAGGTAGTAGTGATCGAGTCGGTCGTAGAGCGGTTTAAACGCCGCTTTCAGTTCCGCAAAGTCCATGATCCAGCCGGTATAAGGATCCACCTCGCCGGTGATCTCCAGGCGCACCATAAAAGAGTGGCCATGCAGACGACCGCACTTATGCCCCTGCGGTACATGCGGCAGATGGTGAGCGGCTTCGAAGGTGAAATCTTTAAACAACGTGGTAGACATAATGCACTCTCTGGCTAAAAAAACCGCCGCATGGTAGCGGAAATGACCTTTTTTAGCATTAATTAAAATCACTAAAAGCGGTTAACATCGACGGAACAGAATGTAAAGTCTGTTTTATCTATAAAATTCAATGAGTTGATTAACCTGTTTTAGTGTTAATAACTATAACCAAAACAGGTTAGTTCTTTTGGTTATTTGTTATTTCCAACCTTTCTTTAATTGTTATTATCCCCACCGTTAACCTTAGTTTCACTTCGGTTTTTTCTACATTATAACCCCGCAGGATTTTGCGTTGCTGCCTACCCGGAGGCGTCGTGAAAAGCGAAGGGGATTTTGCTACTGGAACATAACGACGCATGACGACTCAGGTCCCACCTTCCGCGTTGCTCCCGCTCAATCCGGAGCAACTGGCGCGCCTTCAGGCGGCCACCACTGATTTAACTCCCACCCAGCTTGCCTGGGTTTCCGGCTATTTCTGGGGCGTGCTGAACCAGCAGCCTGGCGCGGCGGCAACGGCTCCGGCGCCTGCTGTGGCGATCCCGGGCATCACGCTGATTTCCGCCTCGCAAACGGGCAACGCCCGTCGCGTCGCCGAAGCGCTGCGCGACGATCTGCTGGCGGCAAAACTCAACGTCACTCTGGTCAACGCGGGCGACTACAAATTCAAACAGATCGCCAGTGAAAAACTGCTGGTGGTCGTGACCTCTACGCAAGGGGAAGGCGAAGCGCCGGAAGAAGCGGTTGCGCTGCATAAATTCCTGTTCTCCAAAAAAGCGCCGAAGCTGGAGGGCACTGCGTTTGCGGTCTTTGGCCTTGGCGATACCTCGTATGAGTTCTTCTGCCAGGCCGGGAAAGATTTCGACAGCAAGCTGGCGGAACTGGGGGCAGAACGCCTGCTGGATCGCGTCGATGCAGATGTGGAATACCAGGCAGCGGCGGCCGAGTGGCGCGCCCGCGTGGTGGACGTACTGAAAGCCCGCGTACCGCAAGGCACGCCTGCGCAGGCGGTTGCGAGCGCAACTGGCGCCGTGAATGAGGTGTTCTCCAGCCCGTACAGCAAAGACGCGCCGCTTACCGCGAACCTGTCGGTAAACCAGAAAATCACCGGGCGCGGTTCTGAGAAAGATGTTCGCCATATCGAAATCGATCTGGGTGACTCAGGCTTGCGTTACCAGCCTGGCGATGCGCTGGGCGTGTGGTATCAAAACGATCCGGCGCTGGTGAAAGAGCTGGTTGAACTGCTGTGGCTGAAAGGCGACGAGCCGGTTACCGTCGACGGTAAATCGCTGCCGCTGGCAGAAGCGTTGCAGTGGCATTTCGAACTGACGGTCAACACCGCCAACATCGTGGAAAACTACGCCACGCTGACCCGCAGCGAGTCCCTGCTGCCGCTGGTGGGCGATAAAGCGCAATTGCAGCATTACGCTGCCACCACGCCGATTGTCGATATGGTGCGTTTCTCCCCTGCGCAACTGGATGCCGATGCGTTGATTGGCCTGCTGCGTCCGCTGACGCCGCGCCTCTATTCGATTGCCTCTTCGCAGGCGGAAGTCGAGAGTGAAGTGCATGTCACCGTTGGTGTGGTGCGCTATGACGTGGAAGGCCGCGCCCGTGCTGGCGGCGCGTCCAGCTTCCTTGCCGATCGCGTAGAAGAAGAGGGCGAAGTGCGGGTGTTTATCGAGCACAACGATAACTTCCGCCTGCCTGCAAACCCGGAAACGCCGGTCATTATGATTGGCCCGGGTACCGGTATTGCGCCGTTCCGCGCCTTTATTCAGCAGCGCGCCGCTGATGACGCGCCAGGCAAAAACTGGCTGTTCTTCGGTAACCCGCACTTCACGGAGGATTTCCTCTACCAGGTGGAGTGGCAGCGTTATGTGAAAGAGGGCGTGCTGAACCGTATCGATCTGGCCTGGTCCAGAGATCAAAAAGAAAAAGTCTACGTACAAGACAAACTGCGCGAACAGGGCGCGGAACTGTGGCGCTGGATTAATGACGGTGCGCACATTTATGTCTGCGGCGACGCCAATCGCATGGCGAAAGACGTTGAGCAGGCTTTACTGGACGTGATTGCCGAATTCGGTGCGATGGATGCCGAAGCGGCGGATGAATTTTTAAGTGAGCTGCGCGTTGAGCGCCGTTATCAGCGAGATGTCTACTAATGAGCGAAAAACATCCTGGCCCACTGGTGGTCGAAGGAAAACTGGCGGATGCCGAGCGTCTTAAAGACGCAAGCAATTACCTGCGCGGCACCATTGCTGAAGATCTGAACGACGGTCTGACCGGTGGTTTTAACGGCGACAACTTTCTGCTGATCCGCTTTCACGGCATGTATCAGCAGGATGATCGCGATATTCGCGCCGAGCGCGCCGAGCAGAAACTGGAGCCGCGTCATGCCATGATGCTGCGTTGCCGTCTGCCGGGCGGCATCATTACGCCTAAGCAGTGGCTGTCGATCGATAAGTTCGCCGACGATAAAACCCTTTATGGCAGCATTCGTCTGACTAACCGCCAGACGTTCCAGTTTCACGGCATTCTGAAAAAGAACGTGAAACCGGCGCACCAGATGCTGCATGAAGTCGGTCTTGACGCGCTGGCGACCGCCAACGACGTGAACCGCAACGTGCTTTGCACCTCGAACCCGATTGAGTCGGAACTGCACGCCGAAGCTTACGAATGGGCGAAAAAACTCTCTGAGCACCTGCTGCCGCGCACCCGCGCGTATGCGGAAATCTGGCACGATGCCGAGAAAGTCGCGACCACGGACGAAGAGCCGATCCTCGGTAAAACCTATCTGCCGCGTAAATTTAAAACCACGGTGGTGATCCCGCCGCAGAACGATGTTGATCTGCACGCCAACGACATGAACTTTGTGGCGGTGGCGGAAAACGGCAAACTGGTGGGCTTCAACCTGCTGGTCGGTGGCGGTCTCTCCATTGAGCACGGCAATAAGAAAACGTACGCCCGTACGGCGAGCGAATTCGGCTACCTGCCGCTGGAGCACACGCTGGCCGTCGCGGAAGCGGTGGTGACCACGCAGCGCGATTGGGGCAACCGCACCGATCGTAAAAACGCGAAAACCAAATACACGCTGGAGCGCGTGGGCGTCGACACCTTTAAAGCGGAAGTCGAGCGTCGCGCTGGCATCACATTTGAACCGATCCGTCCGTATGAGTTTACCGGTCGCGGCGATCGTATTGGCTGGGTGAAGGGGATCGACAATAAATGGCACCTGACGCTGTTTATTGAAAATGGCCGTATTCTGGATTATCCCGGCCGCCCGCTGAAAACCGGCATGCTGGAAATTGCTAAGATCCATAAAGGCGACTTCCGCTTAACCGCCAACCAGAACCTGATTGTGGCGGGCGTCCCGGAAAGCCAGAAAGCGAAAATCGAGAAACTGGCCCGTGCGCACGGGTTAATGGACGCGGTCAAACCGCAGCGTGAAAACTCCATGGCCTGCGTGTCGTTCCCGACCTGTCCGCTGGCGATGGCGGAAGCCGAACGTTTCCTGCCCTCTTTCGTCGACAAAGTGGAAGCGGTGATGGAGAAACACGGCGTGGGCGATGACCACATTGTGCTGCGCGTGACCGGCTGCCCGAATGGCTGTGGCCGCGCGATGCTGGCGGAAATCGGCCTGGTCGGCAAAGCGCCGGGACGCTATAACCTGCATATTGGCGGTAACCGTATTGGTACGCGGATCCCGCGGATGTACCGTGAAAACATTACGGAAGCGGAAATTCTCAACGCGATTGATGAGCTGGTCGCGCGTTGGGCGAGTGAACGCAAAGAGGGTGAAGGCTTCGGCGATTTCACCGTCCGCGCCGGCATCATTCGTCCGGTGCTCGATCCCGCGCGGGATTTCTGGGAATAACGCAGCCTGCAAGCCTGATAAGCGTCGCGCTATCAGGCAACGAACACAGTGAGGAACGTATGTCCAAACTCGATCTTAATGCGCTGAACGCGCTGCCGAAAGTTGAGCGAGTGCTCCAGCTTGCCGAAACGAATGCGCAGCTCGAAACGCTGAGCGCTGAAGCGCGTGTCGCCTGGGCGCTGGAAAACCTGCCGGGCGAGTATGTGCTCTCATCAAGCTTCGGTATTCAGGCGGCGGTAAGCCTGCATCTGGTCAATCAGATCTGTCCGGGCATCCCGGTGATCCTCACCGATACCGGCTATCTGTTCCCGGAAACGTACCAGTTTATCGACGAGCTGACGGACAAGCTCAAGCTCAACCTGAAAGTCTACCGCGCTGAGCAAAGCCCGGCCTGGCAGGAAGCGCGCTACGGCAAACTGTGGGAGCAGGGCGTTGAAGGCATTGAGAAATACAATGACATCAACAAAGTCGAGCCGATGAATCGCGCGCTTGCGGAATTAAACGCGCAAACCTGGTTTGCCGGGCTGCGCCGTGAGCAATCCGGCAGTCGCGCCAACCTGCCAGTATTAGGCATCCAGCGCGGCATGTTTAAAGTGCTGCCGATTATCGACTGGGATAACCGCACGGTATACCAGTACCTGCAAAAACACGGGCTGGGCTACCATCCGCTGTGGGATCAGGGTTATCTCTCGGTCGGCGATACCCACACCACCCGTAAATGGGAGCCGGGGATGGCGGAGGAAGAGACCCGCTTCTTCGGCCTGAAACGCGAATGCGGGCTGCACGAAGGTTGATGTATCTCCCCCTCCCGTATGGAGGGGGTTTTCTCACCCCATCAAGCTCACATGCGCTGCCACAATGCGCCAGCCCCACGGGAATTTCACCCACGTCTGCATCTGTCTGCCCACGCGTTCGCTGTTCTCACGGGTAAATTCCGTACTGGCCACCGCCATATCCTCGCCGAACGTGGTGATGGTGGTATTGCGCAGCAACCTGTCCAGCCCGGCGGAAGGGCGTGAATTTCGAAAATCACGAATGGCGGCAATGCCATACAGATTCTCCGTCGCGCCATAACGCACGGTGCGCTCATCGTCCCAGAACAGCTCATCCAGCACGTCTACATCATTGCTTATCAGTGCCTGCTCGTAGCGGTAAAAGGCCGCCGTCACTTCGTTGAGGATCGCCGGGCGATCGATATTGTCTCGGTTCATGCTGCGTCCTGTGGGTAAAGTATTCCGGCTTGTTCGAGCCGCCATGCTGCCTGTAAACAACGGGTTTCCTGCCAGGGCGCGCCAATAATCTGCACGCCAATCGGCAAGCCGCTACGGGTTTTTACCGGTACGGTGACCACCGGCAGGCCCAGAAAGGAGATCGGCTGCGTTAGCATACCCATACTCGCTTTCACCGGCAGATCCGCCCCGTTAATCCGCATGGTCGGCGCACCAATCAGTGTTGCGCTACAGGGCGTTGCCGGCGCGAGCAGCAGGTCAAGCTGGTCAAACAGCGGTAAGGTTTTATCGCGAAACCAGGCGCGGAAACGCTGTGCCTGGGTGTACCAGGCTGAAGGCGTCATGGCCCCGGCCAGCAGACGTTCGCGGGAGTTCGGTTCAAAGCGCGACGCTTCGCTGCGCAGTGCGGGAAGATAGTGATTTCCCCCTTCCGCTGCCGACAACAAAAACGCCGCTGAACGCGCCAGTTCGGCTTCCGGTAGCGTCACGGTGCGATCTGCGCTCAGCGCCTGGGCTACGGCGTTGACGGCCTGCCGTGCATCGTCATCGCACCAGCTTGAGAAGTAGCCATCCAGCACTGCGCAGCGTAACGCGTTGCCTGCGGCAAGGCCTGGCAGGGCAATATCGGCGGCACGCGCGGACTGCCAGCGATCGTCGTTATCGCGCCCCTGCAACGCATCATACACACGTGTCAGATCCTCCGTGCTGCGTGCCAGCGGGCCAATATGATCGAGGCTGGCGACAAACGGGTGGCTACCCGTGCGGGAGAGACGACCAAACGTGGGTTTCAGGCCATAAATACCGCACAGCGACGCCGGTACGCGAATCGATCCATTGGTATCGGTGCCGAGGGCGAAATTGACCATACCCGCCGCCACAGCCGCGGCGGAACCACCGGACGATCCGCCCGCCACACGTTGCGGATCGCGCGGGTTGCGCGTTGCGCCATAGTGGCTGTTTTCCGTGGTGAAACCGTAAGCGTAGGCGTCCATATTCAGCGCCCCGGCAAGCGTCGCCCCGGCGCGGGTGAGCTGGCGTATGGCAAAGGCATCCTGGGTGGCCGCCGGTTGGGTGCTGAACAGTTCGGCACCGGCAAGGGTGGTGATCTCTGCGATATCAAACAGGTTTTTTACCGCATAAGGCACGCCTGCCAGTGCAGGCAGCGGCTCACCCTGGGCGATGCGCACATCAATACGCGCCGCTTCCGCCCGTAAGCGCGACGCGGTGATAGCGGTGAAGGCATTAAGCTGCGGGTTGTGCTGCTCAATGTGCGCCAGGGTGCGCTGCGCCAGTTCGCTGGCGCTAAAGGTTTTTTCCCGCAGTCCGCGTTGAATATCGCCAATCGATAAGCTCATAGGCGGTACTCCCCGGCGCCTTCCTGGCGGTGCGGTAAGGGGAAGGCCATTAACGGTTGCGCCATGGCGGCGATACGGGTGAGCTGCACTTCCAGTTCCGCGCGGCGGGCATCATCCAGCGGCACCGCCAGCAGTTGCTCCATCAGCCGGATGTAGGTTGGCCAGTCAAAATCAGTGGTGTTCATTATTGCTCCTTAAAAACCGGCTGCGCTGCCATTGCTGCGTGGATCGAAAGCCCCTTCCAGCATGCCATTGGCATGGCGAAGGATCGCGCCAGCATGTCCGGTGGCTTCACTTAAGCCGGGCAGCCATTCCACCTCATGCCCCATCTCGCGCAGTGCGAGGAAGGTCTCTTCACTAAAACCGCCTTCCAGTTTCAGGCTTTCCGACGCCTGTCCCCAGGTGCGCCCCAGCAGCCAGCGTGGTGCGCAGACCGCCGCCTGTAACGGCATACCCTGCATCACATGGCGGGTAAAAATGGCGGCCTGGGTTTGCGGTTGACCGTCGCCGCCCATCGTGCCGTACACCATGGTACGCCCGTCGTTGAGCCGCGCTGCTGCGGGGTTTAAGGTATGGAAGGGTTGCTTGCCCGGCATTAACGCCAGCAAATGCGACGGATCGAGGCTAAAGGCCGCGCCGCGGTTTTGCAGCAGAACGCCGCTCTCCGGTAGCACCACGCCGCTGCCAAATTCATGGTAAATGCTCTGGATAAACGAGACCGCCAGACCATTTTTGTCGATCACACCCATCCACACCGTATCTCCCGGCCCTTTGCCCTGGCCCCAGGGCGCTGCGCGCTGTTCATCAATGCTGTCAGCCAGCAGTGACAGCGGCGCTTGCTCAAGCAGGCTTTGTACCGGCAGCGTGACGTGGCGCGGGTCGGTGATGTAGCGGTCGCGCAGGCCGAACGCTTTTTTGGTCGCTTCCACAATACGGTGGATGGTTTGCACGTCGCTCGCCTGGGCCATGTCCAGATGATCGGTGATGCCGAGGATTGCCAGTGACACCAGTCCTTGCGTGGGCGGCGTCATATTAAACACCTCGCCCTGGCTGTGGCGGAGTTTTAGTGGTACGCGGCGCTGAGCGCGGTGATTGGCCAGATCCTGGGCGGTAATGGGGATGCCCAGCGTTTGCATCTCATCGTCCATCAGCTGCGCGAGCCCCCCGCGATAAAAGCTGTCCAGCCCTTCGGTTGCGAGCCGGGTCAGGGTGCGGGCCAGCGTTGGCTGGCAAAAACGGCTGCCTGCCTGCGGCGCTGCGCCTTGTGGCAAAAAGGTGTTGGCGAAACCGGGCACGTCCACCAGTTCCTGAAATTTACTTTGGCTGGCGCTGGCCTGCGACTGCGTGACCGGAATACCGTCCGCCGCGTAGCGAATGGCATCAGCCAGCAGGCGCGACAGGGGTAACGGCGCAGCGCCCAGCGCGGCGGAAACCGCTAACGCCTCATCCCAGCCGCTGAGCGTGCCGGGTACAGTGAGCGCGGCAAGCGGGCCGCGATGAGGAATATGGGCATGTCCGGCATAAAACGCCTGAGTCGCCCGTTGCCCGGCCGCGCCGCTGGCGTCAATGGCGAGCGGTTCGCCTTCCGGCGGCACAATCAGCCAGAAGCCGTCGCCGCCAATGCCGTTCATATGCGGGTAGGCCACCGCAATGGTCGCGGCGGCGGCAACCATCGCCTGAATGGCATCGCCGCCGTGGCGTAAAACCGACAGCGCCGACTCACTGGCGAGATGGTGCGGGGTCACCGCCATGCCAGAGGGGGCCATATTACTTTGCATCGTCACGCTTCCTTTAGTCTTCGGTAAGTGGAGAAGACTAAGCAAGAGCTGTTCCAGATTGACGACAAGCGTTTCACTGTGTCAGCTTATCGTGAAACAAAAGTTGCAGGAGAGGCTATGCAGCAGCTGGATGAACGTCTGCGGGAGTGCTATGACCAGCTTTCCCCGCAGGAACAACGCGTTGCGTCATTTATCATCGATCATTTTGACGATCTGGTGAGCTATAACAGCGCAGAACTGGCGCGGCTCAGCGGGGTGTCGAAAGCCACCGTCAGTCGTCTGTTTAAACGGCTAGGCTACGATCGTTTTAAAGAGATGCGCGACGAGTTACGCACCCTGCGCCAGAGCGGAATGCCGCTGACGGAGAACCGTGATGCCGTGCAGGGCAATACGTTGCTGGCGCGTCATTACAAGCAGGAGATGGCAAACCTGACCCAATGGGTCAATGCGCTCGATGCCGGGCAATTTGCCGCGGTGATCGCCGCGCTTGGCGAGGCCCGGCGGATCGTGATTATTGGCCTGCGCAACAGTGCACCGGTGGCGCTGCATTTGCGCCAGCAACTGCTGCAAAGCCGGGGGCAGGTGATGGTGTTGCCGCAGCCGGGGCAGACGCTGGCGGAAGAGTTGGTGGATATCACGCCTGCCGACATGGTGGTGGTGGTCGCGTTTCGCCGCCGTCCGCGCGTGGTGCGCCCGGTACTGGAGGCGCTCTATCAGCAGGGCGTACCGGTGCTGGCGATCAGCGAGCCGCAGGCAACCAGTATCAAAGCGCTGTGCCGCTGGCATATTGGGCTACCGCTGGACAGCGTCTCAGCATTTGATAGCTACAGCTGCGCCATGAGTCTGGTGAATTTACTGGCGAACGCCTTGCTGCATACCACCCTGACCGCAGGGCGGCAGCGCATTCATCACATTGCATCGTTGTACACCGATCTGGATGAACTGGAACAACGGTAGTGCACTGTAATGGTGCTTTTGCACCACCATGATGATGCATAACGGGGCGCGTGACGTCCCGTTTTTTATGGCTTAATCGTGCTAAATACCCCGTTAATCCAGGACTGGCTTCGTCTTTTTGTCTGTGGCACATTAGTTGCAGAAATATCATCAAAGAATCTTTCGTTTCATCATCTGTGCTGTCGCACATCAAAGGACGCGCCCATGTTCGATTTTCAGCAGTTCCCGCAAATAAACCCGCCTCAACGCTTGTTAATGGGGCCGGGGCCGATCAATGCCGATCCGCGCGTGCTGCGTGCCATGGCGAGTCAGTTAGTGGGGCAATACGATCCGGTGATGACCGGCTATATGAACGAGGTGATGGCGCTCTACCGCCAGGTGTTCCGCACGCAGAACCGCTGGACGATGCTGGTGGACGGCACCTCCCGCGCGGGTATTGAGGCGATCCTCGTGTCGGCCATTCGTCCGGGAGATAAAGTGCTGGTACCGGTATTTGGTCGCTTTGGCCATTTGCTGTGTGAAATTGCCCGTCGCTGTCGTGCGGAAGTACACACGATCGAGGTTCCCTGGGGCGAGGTCTTTACGCCGGAGCAGATCGAAGACGCGATCGTTCGGGTTAAGCCGCGCCTGTTGCTGACGGTGCATGGCGATACCTCCACCACTATGCTGCAACCGCTGGAGCACCTCGGTGAGATCTGCCGCCGTCACGGTGTGCTGTTTTATACCGACGCGACCGCCTCGCTGGGCGGTAACGCGCTGGAGAGCGATGCCTGGGGGCTGGATGCGGTCTCCGCCGGTTTGCAAAAATGCCTGGGCGGCCCGTCCGGTAGCTCGCCGGTGACCCTAAGCCCGGCGATGGAAGCCGCGATCCGCGCGCGTAAATGCGTGGAACAGGGGATCCGTACCGACGCGCATCAGGACGGCGCGGATGAGATGATCTACTCCAACTATTTCGATCTTGGCATGGTGATGGATTACTGGGGCCCGGAACGTCTGAACCACCACACCGAGGCGACCAGCATGTTATTTGCCGCCCGCGAATGCGCCCGCATTATGCTGGAGGAGGGCATGGATGCGCTGATCGCCCGCCATGAACTGCACGGTCGCGCGCTGCTGGCGGGCATCCAGGGGATGGGGCTGGCGGTATTCGGCGATGTCACCCACAAGATGAATAACGTGCTGGGGGTGATAATTCCGCAGGAAGTGCATGGCGAAGAGGTGCGTAAACGGCTGCTGGATGATTTCCATATTGAGATCGGGACGTCGTTTGGTCCGCTACAGGGCAAGATCTGGCGCATTGGCACCATGGGGTATAACGCACGGAAAGATTGCGTCCTGCAAACCCTGACGGCGCTGGAAGCCGTGCTTAACCGTCTGGGGTTGCGTACCGTTCAGGGCGCGGGCATGCAGGCCGCGTGGGATATCTACGACGGAGCGAACGGATGATGACCGCAGAGGAGGCCGCCCGCGCCGCAGAGCGGGTAATGGCGCGCTGCGATGAACTCGCGTGTATCAGTGAAACGCCGGGGCAGCTAACCCGCGTCTATCTGTCGCCGGAACACCTGCGGGCCAACGCATTGGTCGCCACGTGGATGCAGCAGGCGGGGATGCGCACCTGGCAGGATGCGGTAGGCAATATTTGTGGGCGCTACGAAGCCGCCTCGGAAGGCGCTCCGGCGGTGCTGTTGGGGTCGCATCTTGATACCGTGCGCGATGCCGGGCGCTACGACGGCATGCTGGGCGTGTTGACCGCCATTGAAATTGTCGACGGGCTGCACCGGGCAAACGTGCGTGGAACCCAGGCGATTGAGATTGTGGGGTTTGCCGATGAAGAAGGCACCCGTTTTAATATCACGCTTCTTGGCAGCCGCGGTCTTACCGGAAGCTGGCCCGCTGAATGGCTGGCGTGTGAAGACGCACAGGGGATAAGCGTGGCGCAGGCGCTGGCGCACGCCGGTCTTGATGCGGCGCGTATTGGCGATGCGCAACGCCCGGCGGCGGATTTCTCAGCCTATCTGGAGTTGCATATCGAGCAGGGGCCGGTGCTTGAGCAGGAAGACCTGGCGATCGGCGTCGTCACGGCCATTAACGGCGCTCGCCGTTTGCACTGCCGCTTTACCGGCGAAGCCGGGCATGCTGGCACTGTACCGATGAGCCATCGCCGCGATGCGCTTGCCGCCGCAGCGGAATGGATGGTGTTGATTGAGCATGCCGCGCGGCAAGCCGCTCCGGAGCTGGTTGCCACCGTGGGAACCTTGCAGTGTGAACCCGGAGCGGTCAATGTGATCCCCGGCGTGGTGTCGCTGACGCTGGATATCCGTAGCCCCGATGACCCGCAGCGGGAAACGTTGCTGAACCACTTACTGGCGCAGGCCACGCGCATTGCAGAACAGCGCGGCGTGGATTTTAGCCACGATATTTTTTATACCATTGCCGCCACACCGTGCGATGGCGCATTGCGCGACAAACTGGCTGATGCGGTGCGAAACGTTCAGCGGCGGGTGTTGCTGTTGCCCAGTGGCGCAGGCCATGACGCGATTGCCATTGCCGAACGTTGGCCGTCGGCCATGCTGTTCGTGCGTTGTGAAAAAGGCATTAGCCATCACCCGGCGGAAAACGTCATGGTGAGTGATGTGGCGCTGGCGCTTCGGGCGATGAGCCTGGCGGTGCGTGAATTGGTGCTGAAGCCGTAGCGCGCTGCGGCTTACCACAGCCGCAGCGTGGTGTTTTCCAGAATGCTGGAAAAGATGTCCATCACTTCTTCACGCCCCGGTAACGCGTCGCTCTGGCCGCTGTGGTGCTGACTCAGCCAGTAAAGCAGCATGCTCAGAATGCGCCGCGTTTTCAGGCCGGACAAGCCTGCCACCGTCGCGATGCGCGGTGCTAAACGATTGGTTAGCTGTGGCAGGACGCCGGTCAGACACTCCATTGAGCCATCCAGTAGCCGGGCATAGTCCGCGCAAAATTCCCCCGTGCGGGAGGCCCGCAGGTAGAGATAAAACAGCCCGGCTGGCGGCTGGTGCTTATTTTCCGTAAACCAGGCGACGGTGCGATGTTCAAGATGGTCGAGGGTTTTATCCAGATCCTGATAGATGATGTCCTGATACATACTCTGCTCCCCTTATAACCCGTTGATTCTTTATCCACGTTGTCGTCATGCCCGGCCTGAACATGTATCATGGATCGGAATATACTATGATAGATTGTGTTCACTTGTGCATGGTTGTGTTAATTTGAGGGCTGAATGTGACTGACTACAATGCATTGCCTGAGCAGAGGCAAGCGCTGATCCATCAGATGCTGATCGACACGGGCCGGGTGATTGGCGTGGATGTTGCCCGCCAGTTAGGCGTGTCCGAACATACCATTCGCCGCGATTTACAAGAGCTGGCGCGAAAGGGGCTGTGCAAAAAAGTGTATGGCGGCGCCGTCAGTCAGCTCAAACAATCCGCCAGTTTCGAGACGCGGGTTGCACAGAATGTGGAAGAAAAAGAGCAGGTTGCCCGCCGGTGCGCGCAAATGATCAAGCCTGATAGCTGCATCTTTATTGATTCCGGCTCCACCTATCTCTTAATGGTGAACTTCATCCCGCATGAAATGGAGTTAACCATTGTGACCAACTCCCCCCAAATTGCCGCCGCGCTGAGCAGCCGCAAAAACGGCGAACTGATTATGCTGGGCGGGAAAGTGAACCCGCTGGTGGGGAGTGCATTGGGTTCAGAGACGGTGAATCAACTGCGCAATATGCTGTTTGATCAGGCATTTATCGGCGTCTGTGGGCTGGATCCCCAGGCCGGGCTCAGCGCGGCCTATTACGATGATGCCTGTTTCAAAAAAGAGGTGTTTAACCAGAGCAATGAAGTGATTGCTGCCGTCACGGCCGACAAAATTTCGCAGGTGGCGCGCTATAAGGTCGCGGGTTGCGAGGAGATCGACATTGTTGTCGCCAGTACGCAAACCCCCACGCACACGTTCCGCCATACCAGCCTGCGGTTTGAGGTAGCAGAATAGCGTTGCTCGGTTGTGTTAAGTTGTGTTGATTGATTGTCATTGTCTGCCCAGGCCTCCGGTCTGCCTTCACCAAACCCATCAGATCCCCTCTCTGGCAAGCCCGATAAGCACAGCGCTATCGGGCAC
The DNA here is from genome assembly GCF_025642095.1 of Kosakonia sp. ML.JS2a. Taxonomy (GTDB): domain Bacteria; phylum Pseudomonadota; class Gammaproteobacteria; order Enterobacterales; family Enterobacteriaceae. Next base: position 4,207,133 of record NZ_CP106754.1, on the reverse strand, counting down.
AATCCGCGGATGAGGATTAACGTCTTCCCCGGCTCACCGTCATCAACCCCGATCGGAGCATCGCCCCCTTTTTAGTGCATGGTTTGCACGCTAAGTGTGCGTTTTGCGTACAGCCAGTTTTGCGTGGCGGACACCCGTCATTGCAGGGTGAAAAATAAACATTATCAAATCAAAGCATTAACAAAAATTTCAAAAATATGACCGAACCAATGCCGTATTGGTTCGGTAATTGCTTTATTCATCACGGGTGGTGCAAATGCGTTTTTATTTAACCATTTGTAATTTAATAAAAAATAACACCAAACGTGGATGAACCAATATGGAAAGACCATCACGCTATCTGGCAAATTCCAGTACAGCGCTTGAACAACTTCGTGGGCTTATTCATCAACATGAGTCAACACCAGGGACTCCTCTGCCCACAGAACGCGAACTGGCGGAAAGCCTGGGCGTCGGGCGACGCGAAGTGCGCCGCGCGCTCGATGTACTGGAAGAAGAGGGGCGCATCTGGCGTAAACAGGGCAAAGGTACCTTTATTGGCCCCGCCGCGCCCGTCGCACCGGCGGCAATCCAGGGGCTGGTGCAACAAACCAATATGCTGGAAGTGATGGAAGCGCGTTTGCACATAGAACCGGGCCTCGCACGGTTGGCGGCGTTACGCGCCAGCAACGAGCACCTGGCATTGATGCAACGCATGCTGGAACGCATCGATAACGTCAGTCCGGACGATCCGGATCTTAATGAGCTGTGGGACAGCGCTTTTCACCGGGCCATCGCGGAAGCGGCGGGAAACCGCTTGATGCTCGGTCTTTTTGACACCCTTGACGCGGTGCGTCGCGAACCCGGCTGGCACCATCTGCGGGAGCTGGCGCGCACCCCGGCAAAAGTGGATCGCTATAACGATCACCATCACCGGATTATGCACGCCATCCGGGAACGGCAGCCGCATGTTGCGGCGGCGGCAATGCGTGAACATCTGCTCGATCTGCAACATGCCCTGATGCAGGCCATTCATCTTGGGGACGATACGCCATGACGACCCTCCCGCATAAAGAGGCCGCGCCGGTATTGCGGCTGAATAACCTGAATGTGCAATTTAGCGGATCGCCCATCAGCGTGCTGGATGGCATTTCGCTGAGCGTAAACAGCGGTGAAACGCTGGCGCTGGTGGGGGAATCCGGCTGCGGCAAAAGCATTACTTCACTGGCGCTGATGGGGCTACTGCCCGGCAGCGCGCAGATTGTCAGCGGTGAGATGCACTTTCGCCAGCATGACCTGCGCCACCTCTCTGCGCGTGAGTATGCCAACCTGCGCGGCAATGAGCTGGCGATGATCTTTCAGGAGCCGATGACCTCCCTGAACCCGGCGTTCACCCTCGGCGATCAGCTTAGCGAAGCGGTGATGCGCCATCAGCACCTCTCGCGCCAGGCGGCGATGGCGGTGGCGTTACAGATCCTTGAAAAAGTCCAAATTCCGGCGGCGGAAATGCGTCTGAAGGCGTACCCACACCAGCTTTCTGGCGGTATGCGCCAGCGCGTGATGATCGCCATGGCGCTGATTAATAAACCGCGTCTGTTGATTGCCGATGAACCCACCACGGCGCTGGATGTGACCATTCAGGCGCAGATCCTGGCGCTGCTCAACACCCTGAAAGCCGAAACCGGCACGGCGGTGTTAATGATCACCCATGATCTTGGCGTGGTGGCGGAAGTTGCCCAGCAGGTGGCGGTAATGTACGCCGGGCAGGTAGTGGAGCAGGGCAGCGTGGAGGCGATTTTCGCCGATCCGCAGCACCCCTACACCATTGGGCTGATGGGGTCGATTCCCTCGCTCGGCGCGCGCAAAGGGCAGCTTTCCACCATTCCCGGCGCGGTGCCGCTGCCGGAAGCGATGCCGAAAGGGTGTCGTTTCGCCACGCGTTGCCCGTTTGCACAATCGCGCTGCCATCAGGAAAAACCTTCGCTACAGCCGCTGGGGCAGGGCCATCAGGTGGCCTGTTTCCGCGCCCCCCTTGAACAGCATATTGCGCCGGGAGAAACCGCATGAGCACACCGATCCTTGAAGCGCTCGATCTGAGCAAACGCTTTGCCGGGCCAACACGGCTGTTTGCGCCGAAGCGTTACGTCACCGCCGTCGATCGCATCTCGTTGCGTGTTTACCCCGGTGAAACCGTGGCGATTGTCGGCGAGTCCGGCTCCGGTAAATCTACCCTTGGCCGCCTGCTGCTGCGTTTGCTGAGCGCTTCTGAAGGCCGCGTTTATTACCAGGGCGAGGAGATCACCCACGCCAGCGGTTCGCGCCTGAATCAGTTGCGTCGTGAACTGCAAATTATCTTTCAGGATCCCTTTGCCTCGCTGAACCCCAGAATGACCGTGGAGCAGATTGTGAGTGAGCCGCTGTGGTTGCATCAAAAAATGGGCAAAGCGGATCGCCAGGCGCGGGTCGCTGAATTGCTCAGCACCGTGGGGTTGCCGGCGGCCTGGGCGCGGCGCTACCCGCACGAGTTCTCTGGCGGACAGCGCCAGCGTATTGGCATTGCCCGTGCGCTGGCGTCCGGGCCGAAGCTGCTGCTCGGTGATGAACCGGTTTCCGCGCTGGATGTCTCTGTACAGGCGCAGGTGGTGAACCTGTTGGAAGATCTCAAACAGCAGCTTGGGCTGACGCTGATCATTGTGGCGCACGGTCTGGCGGTGATCCGCCATATGAGCGATCGCGTGGCGGTGATGTATCTCGGGCAAATTGTCGAGATGGCCCGTGTTGATGAGATTTTCGATGCGCCATTGCACCCCTACACCCAGGCATTGATTGCTTCTGCACCGCAGACGCAGCCAGGTCTTGCTCGGCAAACGCCGCTGCTGCAAGGCGATTTACCCAACCCGGCCAGCCCGCCGCAGGGCTGCCGTTTTCATACCCGTTGTCCTTATGTCACCGAAGAGTGTCGTCAACGCGAGCCCATTACTCAGGTGCTCGACGGCGGTCGTCAGGTCTCCTGCCATCGCTGGCAAGAGATCAACCGCGATCGCAGTGTGATTCATATCGCTCCGCCCTCCGCCGCGTTCCTGCGCCGTCGCGCACTGTTTGAACAGGCGGCCTCTCACTCCTCTCCTTAAAGGAATATGTTAATGATTGTGCGAAATTCTCTTTTGACCGTTCTGGGAAGCGTTATGTTGCTGGGCGCGGCACTGCCTGCGCAGGCTGAAAATGTGCTGCGCATTGGGCTGGGAGCCGATCCGGATATGCTCGATCCTCATCTGGCGCGCACCTACTATGGCCGCTTTGTGTTTGCGTCGCTGTGCGACCGGCTGGTGGATGTTGATGAAAACTTGCAAGTGGTGCCGGGGCTGGCAAAAGACTGGTCATGGAGTGAAGACGGCAAGACCCTGACCATGAATTTGCGCGAAGGCGTGACCTTCCACGATGGCGAAAAGTTTGACGCTGCGGCGGCAAAATTCAGCCTGGATCGCGCGCTGACGCTGCCGGGTTCGCTGCGCAAAAGCGAAATCTCTTCTATTGAATCCGTTGAGGTGAGCGGGCCGCTGCAAATCACTCTGCATCTGAAAACGCCGGACTCCGCGCTGTTAATGCAGCTTACCGATCGCGCCGGGGCGATGCTGGCGCCGGAAGCGGCGAAAAAGCCGAACTTCGCCGCGCACCCGGTGTGCTCCGGGCCGTACAAGTTCGACAGCCGCGTATCGCAGGATCGCATTGTCCTGTCGCGCTTTGAGAATTACTGGAACAAAAGCGCCTATCACTTCGACAAAGTTATCTACCTGCCGATCCCGGATGCCTCCGTGCGGCTGGCAAACCTGCGCGCCGGCGATCTGGATCTGACAGAAGGCATTGCCGCCAGCGATGTGAAAACCGTGCAGAACGACAGCAAGCTGCAACTGGCGAAAGTGACCGGGCTGGGTTATCAGGGCATCACCTTTAACATCAACAATGGCAAGGTTGCGGCTAACGATCCGTTTAAAGATGCCCGCGTGCGTGAAGCCTTCTCGCAGGCCATTGACCGCGAAGCGCTGAATCAGGTGGTGTTCGAAGGTCTGTATGCCCCGGCAAACCAGGCGTTTTCCCCTGTCAGCCCGTACCACGTGAAGCTGGCAGTGCCGCCGCGTGATGTGGAAAAAGCCAAAGCGCTGCTGAAAGCGGCGGGGGTTACCACACCATTGACGGTCTCAATGCTGGTGCCGAACAACCCTATCTCGCAGCAGGTCGGCCAGGTATTGCAGGCCATGACCGCCGAAGCCGGTTTTAACGTCAACCTGCAAATGACCGAGTTCGCCACGCTGCTGGACAGGCAGCAAACCGGCGATTTCCAGCTCAGCTTCTCCGGCTGGTCGGGACGCCCGGATCCGGATGGCAGCATCTTTGGTTTTATTCACAGCAAAGGCACGCTTAACGATGGCCGCTACAGCAATGCGCAGGTTGACGATTGGCTGACGCAGGCGCGTTTGCATAACGATCCGGCGATTCGTCAGGGCTTGTATGAAAACGTGGTGAAACAACTGCAAACCGACATGCCGATTGCCTATCTCTACTTTGAGCCGCGTCTGTTTGGTCTAAACAAAAGCGTGCAGGGCTTTAAACCCTATCCGGACGGCATTGTGCGTCTGGCGGGGCTGACGCTGGCGAAGTAACTGGGGTTGAGGAGTTACCATGCTGGAACTGATTTGCAAACGCCTGCTGCTCGCCATTCCGACGCTGCTGCTGGTCAGTATGATGGTTTTCGGGCTGCAAAAACTGCTGCCCGGCGATCCGCTGACCGCCATGCTCGGCGAGGAGCGCAACCCGGCGGTGATCGCGCAGTTGCGTGCCGAGCTAAACCTGGATGCGCCGATCCCGGTGCAGTATTTCAACTGGCTGACCCGCGCGCTACAGGGCGATCTTGGCGTTTCGTTACGCACGCAGGAACCGGTGACGCACCTGATCGCCACCAAGTTGCCAGTGACGCTGGAAATGTCGCTGCTGGCGATGATCATCGCGCTGGTGTTTGGTATCAGCATGGGCATCCTGGCGGCCGTCAACCGTCATAGCTGGGTTGACCACGGTGCGAACTTTGTGGCGATTTCCGGGATTTCGGTGCCGCATTTCTGGTTGGGGATTTTGTTGATCCTGATTTTTTCCGTCAACTTGCAGTGGCTACCCGCGTCCGGTTTTGTACCGTTTAGCGAAGATCCGTTACAGAACCTGCGCACGCTGCTGCTGCCTGCGCTGGTGCTGGGCACCGGGCTGGCGGCAACGCTGATGCGTCATACGCGCGCATCCATGATTGCCGTGCTGAAGGCGGATTATATCCGTACGGCGCGCGCCAAAGGGCTGTTGCCAAAAGCGGTGATCATGAAGCACGCGTTTCGTAATGCACTGGTGCCGGTTATCACCCTGACGACGCTGCTGTTTGGCGAGTTGCTGGGCGGTGCGGTGCTTACGGAGCAGGTGTTCACCATTCCCGGCTTTGGCAAGATGATTGTCGATTCGGTGTTTAACCGCGACTACGCGGTGGTGCAGGGCGTGGTGCTGGTGGTGGCTATCGGCTTCTTGCTGCTTAACCTGCTGGCCGATGTGTTGTATGTGCTGATTAACCCGAAAATGCGGAGCGAATAATGGCCGAACTGACTACCAACAGTGTCGCGGCTTCGTTGCCGCGCGCGGAAAACCGGGTATTGAAGGCCTTTCTCGCCAACAGGAGTGCCGTCATTGGCGCGGCGATCGTCGGCGTATTTGTGTTGATCGCGCTGCTGGCACCGTGGATTGCGCCGTTTGATCCGGTAAAGGCGAATTTCCTGGCCGTGCGTAAACCGCCTTCTGAGCTGTACTGGTTTGGTACGGATGAGCTGGGGCGCGACATTTTATCGCGCATGATTTGGGGGGCGCGCACCTCGCTGCTGGCAGGTTGTGTCTCGGTGGTGATCGCCGTGGTGATTGGCGTGCCGCTGGGACTATTGGCGGGCTACTTTCAGGGCATTTGGGATGGGGTGATCTCGCGCGTGATTGAGGCGCTGCTGGCCTGTCCGTTTCTGATTATGGCCATTGCCCTCGGCGCGTTTCTTGGCCCCAGCCTGACGAACGCCATGATTGCGATAGGGTTGTCGGCGATGCCCATTTTTGCCCGCCTGACGCGGGGGCAGGTGATCGCCATTCGCAATGAAGAGTACATCGACGGCGCACGCGCGATTGGCCTGCCGGACCGCTGGATAATCGTGCGTTATGTGCTGCCAAATGTGATGTCACCGATCCTTGTGCAGGCCACGCTGGCGATTGCGTCGGCGATCATCACGGAAGCCAGCCTCTCTTTCCTTGGCCTTGGGCAACAGCCGCCGGATCCCTCCTGGGGGGCGATGCTCAATACCGCCAAAGGTTTTCTGGAACAAGCGCCGTGGATGTCCATTTTCCCCGGTGTGGCGATTTTTCTGACCGTGCAGGGATTTAATTTACTCGGCGATGGGCTGCGCGACGCGCTCGATCCGCGCCACGACTAAGGAGTTTCGATGACCAAAGCGATAGATTTTAACGTCGGTTATGCCTCACAGCGCGCGCCGATGATGGGGCGTAATGCGGTGGCGACCTCCCAGCCGCTGGCGGCGCAAGCGGGAATGCGTATGCTGATGCTCGGCGGTAATGCCGTGGATGCGGCGATCGCCACGGCAATGGCGCTGACGGTGGTGGAACCGACCGGCTGCGGTATTGGCAGTGATGCGTTCGCCATTGTCTGGGATGGGAATACGCTGCACGGTCTGAACGCCTCCGGGCGCTCCCCGGCAAGCTGGCATGCGGATATGTTCGCGGGAAAAAAAGCGGTGCCGGAACTGGGCTGGGACGCGGTAACCGTGCCTGGCGCGGTATCCGGTTGGGTGGCGCTGGCGGAGCGTTTCGGTTCGCTGCCGTTAACCACGCTGGCGCAGCCTGCGATTGAGTATGCCCGTAACGGTTTTCCGGTGTCACCGCTGATTGGCCATCTGTGGCAGCGCGGTTACCGCAAGCTGAAGGATCAGCCCGGTTTCAGCGCCTGTTTTGCACCGCAAGGGCGTGCGCCTGCTGTTGGCGAAATCTTCCGTAACCCGGCGCAGGCCCGTTCGCTCAAGCTGATCGCTCAGACCAACGGTGAGGCGTTCTATCGTGGGGAACTGGCGCAGAAGATCGCCGCGTTTGCCAGAGAGCATGGCGCGCACCTGAGCGAAGCGGATCTGGCGAACCACAAAGCGGATTGGGTAACGCTGCTGTCGCGTGAGTTTGCCGGGGGTTCGGTGCATGAGTTGCCGCCCAACGGGCAGGGGATTGCGACACTGATTGCGTTGGGCATTCTTGAGCAGTGCGATATTAGTCGTCATCACCCGGACTCGGTACAGTCGCTGCACCTGTCGATTGAAGCGATGAAACTGGCGCTGGCGGATCTCGATCGCTATGTCGCCGATGAAGATCATCTGGAATTTGCGGCGGAACGGTTGCTCAGCGACGATTACCTGAAGTCGCGCGCGGCGTTGATCAATCCGGATAAGGCCTCGGATTTTGTCTACGGTGAACCGACGCAAAGCGGGACTGTTTACCTCTCTACAGCCGATGCCAGCGGCATGATGGTGTCGTTTATTCAGTCTAACTATATGGGGTTTGGCTCTGGCGTGGTGGTGCCGGATACCGGCATCAGTTTGCAAAACCGCGGCTGCGGCTTTGTGCTTGATCCCAAACATCCGAATGCACTGGCGGGCGGTAAACGACCGCTTCATACCATCATTCCCGGCTTTGCGCTGGGCGCAGACGGCAAGCCGTTGATGTCGTTTGGCGTTATGGGCGGGCCGATGCAGGCGCAGGGGCATATGCAAATGGCGCTGCGTATTATGCTGCACGGGCAGAACCCGCAGGCGGCCATTGATGCGCCGCGCTGGCGCGTGGTGCAGGGTCGGGACGTCTCCGTTGAGGCGACGTTCGACCGCAATGTGATTGCGGCGCTGCGCGAGCGCGGGCACCAGATTACGGTGGAAGATCCGCTGGCGGGCTATAACTTTGGCGGTGCGCAGGTGGTTTATCGGATGGCGGAAGGCCACTACGTGGCGGCGACAGAAAGCCGGAAGGATGGTCAGGCACTGGTGAGCTGATGTTCTGATTTTCCCCTCTCCCGTGAGGGGGAGAGGGGATTGCACGATGCTGGGTTAACCCAGCATAAACGGGTCTGCATCCTGCCAGGCGGGGAACTTCTCGCGATACTCCTGCAACGCGCTTAATGACAGCTCGGCGTCAATGCGCGTGGCCTGGTGCGGTTCGGCGGTGGCGATGATTTCGCCCTGCGGGCTGATAACCCGGCTGTCGCCGCGGTAGTGGTGACCATTGCCGTCGGTGCCGACGCGGTTGCAACCTGCCACCCAGGCAAGGTTTTCAATGGCGCGGGCCACCAGCAGAGATTGCCAGTGCAGCGAGCGCGGCGCTGGCCAGTTGGCGACATACAGCAGCAGGTCGTAATCATTGCGGTTACGCGACCACACCGGGAAACGCAGGTCATAACAGACCAGCGGCAGAATGCGCCAGCCGCGCCACTCAAACACCACCCGCTCATTGCCCGCTTCGTAATGATGATGTTCATCGGCCATGCGGAACAGATGGCGTTTATCGTAGATATGCACGTTGCCGCCTGGCTCGACCAGTAAAAAGCGGTTTACCGGCCCGCGATCGGTTTGCAGTGCGGCGCTCCCGGCGACCAGCGCATTAGTCTGGCGGGCTTTCTCATGCATCCACACCACCACTTCGTCCTGCGGTAGAGACTGTTTTGCGGCTTCCATCGCAAAGCCGGTGGTAAACATTTCTGGCAGTACAATCAGGTCACGCCCGGTGACGTCTTCAAGCTGGATGTCGAAATGGCGCAGGTTGGCTGGCCCATCCATCCAGACTAACGGTTGTTGTAACAGTGTAATTTTTAAACCAGGCACAGTGTCGACTCCCCGTAAGACAGCATTTTCACACTGTAGCATGAGGCGTGATAAAAAAAACCGCGAAATGCGGGTTCAGGCATGAGAGGAAAAAGGGGCGTTTCGCGCCCCTTTTGGTCAGGCGGCTTCTATCTTACGCACCTTTTCTGGCGTGGCGACCACCGGTTGAGTGGCCAGTGCGTCGGGCTCGAAATCATCGACGTTAATGCTGCGCAGACGGCTGGCCTCGGCTTTGATAAGCAGTGCGGCTTCCTCCTGATTGATAAGCCCTGCACTCAGTGCCTGCTGAGCCAGCTCATCCAGACGTGTGAACGGCAGGTTTTTACCCAGCTCTTTGCACACGCGCTGATGGATAGGATCCGCTGCCATAACATCCAGCAGCGCTTCTTCCAGCAGGCCCACCGGGTTGTGCTCGCTTGCTGTCAGATACTGACCGCGACCGATGCGTGAGCGGGTGGCGCTCGGGGTTTGCAGGATCTTCGCCACTTTGTGGTCCAGTTTGTCCGACGGCGCGCGGTAGTGGCGTCCGGTCGGGAAGATAACCAGGCTCAACGCACCAGCGACAAAGCGGTTCGGGAAGTTTTCCAGCAGGTCGCTGATGGCCTGTTCCGCCTGATACAGCGCGTCCTGCACACCCCAGTGCACCAGCGGCAGATCCGCTTCCTGGCGGCCTTCGTCGTCATAGCGTTTCAGTACCGCCGAGGCAAGGAAGAGCTGGCTTAAAATATCCCCCAGACGTGCGGAGATACGTTCGCGACGTTTCAGGCTGCCGCCCAGCACGGCCATGGAAACATCTGACAGCAGCGCGAGGTTGGCGCTCAGGCGGTTCAGATGCTGGTAATAGCGTTTTGTGACGTCGCGGGTCGGCGTGGCGCTGGTTAAGCCGCGCGTCAGGCCAAGCCAGAAACTGCGCATTTTGTTGCTGCCAACATGACCAATGTGTTTGAACAGCAGTCTGTCGAAGGCGTCCACATCGTTATTCTGCGCGGCGGCCATCTCTTCCAGCACATACGGATGGCAACGAATCGCGCCCTGACCAAAGATCATCATGGTGCGGGTCAGAATGTTGGCCCCTTCCACGGTGATGGCGATCGGTGCGCCCTGGTAAGCACGGGCGAGGAAGTTGCTTTCGCCGAGCATAATGCCTTTACCGCCTGCGATATCCATCGCATCGATGATTGATTGCTGACCACGATGGGTGCAGTGATATTTAACAATCGCCGACAGCACCGCCGGTTTTTCACCGAGCATAATGCCGTAGGTGATCAGCGACGCCGCTGCATCCATTACGTAGGCGTTGCCGCCAATGCGTGCTAACGGTTCTTCAATCCCTTCCATTTTACCGATGGAGACTTTGAACTGACGACGAATGTGGGCGTAAGCGCCAATCCCCAGGGCGACGGATTTCACACCACCGGTAGAGTTGGATGGCAGGGTGATACCGCGCCCGACAGACAGGCATTCCACCAGCATGCGCCAGCCCTGACCGGCCATTTTCGGCCCGCCAATGATGTAATCAATCGGCACAAAGATATCGTTGCCGCGGGTCGGGCCGTTCTGGAACGGGACGTTGAGCGGGAAATGACGACGACCAATTTCTACGCCTGGCGTTGAAGTGGGGATCAGCGCACAGGTGATACCCAGTTCTTGTTCGCCGCCCAGCAGTTTATCCGGGTCGGAGAGTTTAAACGCCAGGCCAAGTACGGTGGCAATCGGTGCGAGTGTGATATAGCGTTTGTTCCAGGTCAGGCGCATGCCAAGGACTTGCTGACCCTGCCAGTCACCCATACACACCACCCCGGTATCCGGAATAGCGCCCGCATCGGAACCCGCTTCCGGGCTGGTCAGCGCGAAGCAGGGGATCTCCTGGCCGCGTGCCAGACGCGGCAGATAGTGATCTTTCTGCGCTTCGGTGCCGTAGTGTTGCAGCAATTCACCCGGGCCGAGGGAGTTCGGCACGCCTACGGTGATGGCAAGAATACCGGATACACCCGCCAGTTTTTGCAGCACACGAGCCTGAGCGTAAGCGGAGAATTCCAGACCGCCGTACTCTTTTTTGATGATCATCGCGAAGAAGCGGTGCTCTTTTAAGAATGCCCACAGCTCTGGCGGCAGATCGGCCATTTCGTGGGTGATTTGGAAGTCATTCGCCATACGGCAGGCTTCTTCCACCGGGCCGTCGATAAACGCCTGTTCTTCGGCGGTCAGACGCGGCTGCGGATAGTTGTGCAGTTTTTTCCAGTCCGGGTTACCACGGAACAGGTCGCCTTCCCACCAGGTGGTCCCGGCGTCGATGGCTTCTTTTTCCGTGCGTGACATCGGCGGCATCACTTTGCGAAAACCGCGGAAGACGGGGGCGGAAATCAGCGCTTTCCGCATGGGCGGCAGGTTAAACGGCACCAGGATGATCGCCAGCGGCAGCAACACCCAAACAGACCACAGGCCGGATACCCCGAGCGCGGCGGTCCACGCCAGTAAAATCACGCTGCTCAGCAGCAGGTTCACCCGGTGGTAAAACAGCACCCCGAGCAGTACAACCGTAGCGATAAGGCTCAACGTCATCATAAAGAAAAGCTCCCTGTCTTGTAGGAGGTCTGACCACTTGTGATGATATGGTTGTAGTGGATGCGAAATCTTTTATCAATGCGTTTACAAAATAATTACAACCTGGTTCACATTGTTGAGGGCATTTCGCGCACGGAAAATGAAAACCCCTGGTAGCAGGTAAGGCTTTAGCTTCTCGCCCGGCATGCTATCCGGTAAACTGCCCGGTGTTATTTACATTTATGCTGAAGGATATCCTCATGTACCAGGATCTGATTCGTAACGAACTGAATGAAGCGGCGGAAACGCTGGCGAATTTTCTGAAAGATGATGCCAATATTCACGCTATTCAGCGCGCGGCGGTCTTGCTGGCGGACAGCTTTAAAGCCGGCGGCAAGGTGTTGTCCTGTGGTAACGGCGGCTCGCATTGCGACGCCATGCACTTTGCAGAAGAGCTGACCGGGCGCTATCGCGAAAACCGCCCTGGCTACCCGGCGATTGCGATTTCCGACGTCAGCCATCTCTCCTGCGTCAGCAATGACTTCGGTTACGATTATGTTTTCTCGCGCTATGTCGAAGCCGTAGGCCGTGAAGGCGACGTGCTGCTGGGGATTTCCACTTCCGGTAACTCCGGTAACGTCATCAAAGCGATTGTCGCAGCGCGTGAGAAAGGCATGAAAGTGATCACCCTGACCGGTAAAGACGGCGGCAAAATGGCCGGTACGGCGGACATAGAAATTCGCGTGCCGCATTTTGGTTATGCCGATCGTATTCAGGAGATTCACATCAAAGTGATTCATATCCTGATTCAGTTGATCGAAAAAGAGATGGTTAAAGCTTAATCAAGAAGGCGACTTTATTTGCCATTTTGACCCCGGGCAGTGCCCGAAATCCTCACGTACTGCGTGTACGCTCCGGTTTCTGTGTGCTGTCCGTGCCCAAACTGACTGAACAATTACGCCTTCTCTGGTAAGGGCGCTGTGTGGGGGTGTGTATGTGCGAACTGCTCGGGATGAGCGCCAATGTGCCAACCGATATTTGCTTTAGTTTTACCGGGCTTGTTCAGCGTGGCGGCGGCACCGGGCCGCATAAAGATGGCTGGGGCATTACCTTCTATGAAGGCAAAGGCTGCCGCACGTTTAAAGATCCGCAACCCAGCTTTAATTCCCCCATTGCTAAACTGGTGCAGGACTACCCCATTAAATCCTGCTCGGTGATTGCCCATATTCGCCAGGCAAACCGTGGCGAAGTGGCGCTGGAAAATACCCATCCGTTTACCCGCGAATTGTGGGGTCGTAACTGGACCTATGCCCATAACGGGCAGCTTACCGGGTATAAATCGCTGGAAACCGGTAATTTTCGTCCTGTGGGGGAGACCGACAGCGAAAAAGCCTTCTGCTGGTTACTGCATAAGTTGACGGAGCGTTACCCGCGTACGCCGGGCAATATGACGGCGGTCTTTAAGTACATTGCGGCGCTGGCGACGGAACTGCGGGAGAAGGGCGTTTTCAATATGCTGCTGTCAGACGGGCGCTATGTGATGGCGTTCTGCTCCACCAATCTGTTCTGGATCACGCGTCGTGCGCCGTTTGGTGTGGCGAAACTGCTGGATCAGGATGTGGAGATCGATTTTCAGCGGGAAACCACACCCAATGATGTGGTTACCGTGATTGCCACACAACCGCTAACAGGCAATGAAACCTGGCACAAGATCATGCCAGGCGAGTGGGCGTTATTTTGCCTGGGGGAGCGTGTAGTTTGACGCCAGCTGCGGCTGCGTCGATGTGTTGAGCGGTTTGTTTACCACGTAGCGGCCATCCACAACCGAGACAACCGGCGGCTGGTGGGTGGCGGCGAAATAGTCGTAGCCGGGCTTCAACTGTTTCCAGAAATCCGCATAGGTTGAATATTTATGACGCTGCATATTGGCATCGGTCATGCGGAACGGATAAATGCTCAACTGCACATTCGGTTGCCCGAACACCAGCGCGGCGGTGACAAACTGGAAGATCTCGTCGATGTTTGAGTCCGTCATGGCATAGCAGCCAATCGAGACGCAGGCACCGTGGATCATCAGGTATTTGCCTTCATAGCCGTGCGCACGGTCATAATTGTTCGGAAAACCAATATTGATGGCTTTATAAAAACGGCTGTCCGGCTTGAGCTGGCTGCGCTGCACGGAGTAGAACCCTTCCGGGCTTTTAAAATCACCCTGGCGCTGCTTGGGGCCTAACCCGCCGGAGTAGTTACAAATTTTATAGCTGTCCAGCAACTGGTACTGCTCGCCCATTTTGACGTAAAGATCAAGGGTGCGCTCTTCTTTGAAGATTTGGATATAAACCGGCGACCCCATCAACTGCTGCTTATATTCTTTGCTGACCGGCGTGATTGAACCATTGCTGCTCACCAGGCCAGCAAACGAGACGCACGGAATCAGAAGCATCGCAATAAATAATGCGATTTTGCGCATACTACTTGTTTCCTTGATAAAGCTAATACCACATTGCCAGGACGGCAAAAGACGCCCAAAATTCAGACTATTCTGTTTTGGAGCGCCCACATTAGCATTACGGCATTTTTTCGCAAGCCCCAATACACGTCATCCTTCACGCTACCTCTTTGTTGGCTGCGCCTTCGCACCCCGGTCACTGACTTGTGTAAGCTCCCGGGGATGCTCAGCCTTGCCGCCGCGACGTAGCGCGAATGATTTTGTGTATAACACGTCATTCTTCCGCTACCTCTTTGCTGACCTGCTACAGCGATGCAGCGCAAATGATTTTGTGTTCGTTTGCCGTTTGCTTGCCGGTTATTCTGTTCGCATAAACGCTGAATTAACAGCGAGATCGTGATTTATCTCCCCGTTTTTCGCGCTGGCTTCTCATTTCATTTGAATGTGCTGTATACTTATCCAGTGTTCTGTGAGGGCGTACGCATGCGCAAAATCATTCATGTCGATATGGACTGCTTTTTCGCGGCGGTAGAAATGCGCGACAACCCGGCCCTGCGCGATATTCCCATCGCCATTGGCGGCAGCCGCGTTAAACGTGGCGTTATCAGCACCGCCAATTATCCGGCGCGCAAATTTGGCGTACGCAGCGCCATGCCAACGGCGATGGCGTTAAAACTCTGCCCGCACCTCACCTTGTTACCGGGGCGTTTCGATGCTTATAAAGAAGCCTCCAACCAAATCCGTGAGATCTTTTCCCGTTACACTGCGCTTATCGAACCGCTTTCGCTGGACGAAGCTTATCTGGATGTAACCGACAGCCCGCACTGCCACGGCTCGGCAACGCTGATGGCGCAGGAGATCCGTCAGGCTATTTTTACCGAGACGCAACTGACCGCCTCAGCGGGCGTCGCACCGGTAAAATTTCTTGCCAAGATCGCTTCCGATCTCAATAAACCCAACGGGCAATATGTGATCACGCCAGCGGAGGTGCCCGCGTTTTTGCGTACGCTGTCGCTCAGCAAAATCCCCGGTGTCGGAAAAGTGTCGGCGGCAAAGCTGGAAAGCATGGGGTTGCGCACCTGCGAGGATGTGCAAAACAGCGATCTGGCGATGCTGCTCAAACGCTTTGGAAAGTTTGGCCGTATATTATGGGAACGCAGCCAGGGGATTGATGAGCGTGAAATAAACAGTGAGCGCCTGCGTAAATCGGTCGGTGTGGAACGTACGCTGGCGGAGGATATTCATCATTGGGAAGAGTGCGAGGCGATTATTGAGCATTTATATCCCGAGCTGGAAAGACGGTTGGCGAAAGTCAAACCGGATCTGTTAATTGCCCGCCAGGGCGTAAAACTGAAATTTAATGATTTTCAGCTCACCACTCAGGAGCATGTCTGGCCGCGTTTAAATAAAGAGGATCTGCTGACAACCGCGCGTAAAACCTGGGATGAGCGCCGCGGCGGGCGTGGTGTCCGGCTGGTGGGGTTGCATGTCACTCTGCTCGATCCCCAACTCGAGCGACAACTGGTGTTAGGTTTATAAAAACTACCATAAATAACGGTAGTAATTTAATGCTGGCTTCTCTATCATCCCCGGCGTTTATTCATTCCACGTTACTGCAAAGGAGGTTCACCATGACACACCATGCCCTGATTTCTCTTTGCAGACCTTTCCAGGATTAATTCTCCGTAATATTGCCCCTGGTTACGTCTGCCAATTCCTTTTATTTTTCTGCATATGGATTGGTATATGGGCAATTCTATTTGTCATATCTCAGAAGCGATTTCGTATATTGCTTCAGAAAATCTTTGGATCGAAGGTTCAGCGATCCAACAACTGCAAACCACGGCTGCATTACCGGGCATGACCCGAGTGGTGGGCATGCCGGATCTGCACCCCGGGCGCGGCTACCCGATTGGCGCGGCATTTTTCTCCACCGGGCGTTTTTACCCGGCGCTGGTGGGTAATGACATTGGCTGCGGCATGGCGCTGTGGCAAACCGACTTACCGCTGCGTAAATACAACGCCGATAAGCTGGAAAAACGGCTTGGCGCATTGGGCGATACCGCCACGCCTGAGTGGCTGGACGACGTTGTCCCACAGGCGCTGCAGGCGCATCCGTATCGCGCCGCACTAGGCTCAATTGGTGGCGGCAACCACTTTGCCGAATTGCAGCAGATCGACAGTGTGACGGATGCCGTGACGTTCGCACAATATGGGCTTAACGATCGGCAGTTGCTGCTGCTGGCGCACAGTGGCTCACGGGGTTTGGGGCAGGCTATCCTGCGTCGTCACATTGCGGCTTTCTCCCATGATGGGCTGGTAGAGGGCAGTGATGCCGCCCGCGACTATCTGGCTGAGCATGATGATGCGCTGAACTTTGCTCGCGTGAATCGCGACCTGATTGCCCGGCGTATTCTCGGGCAGATCAACGCGGAGGGCGCGCCGGTGCTGGATGTGGTGCATAACTTTGTACAAGCGTGCACCGTCGGCGAAATGTCGGGCTGGTTGCACCGCAAAGGCGCTACGCCGGGCGGGCAGGGGCTGGTGGTGATCCCCGGTTCGCGCGGCGATTACAGCTGGCTGGTTAAGCCGGTGGTAAGCGAAGCGAGCCTGTTCTCGCTTGCGCATGGCGCGGGACGTAAATGGATGCGTACCGAGTGCAAGGGGCGGCTGTCGGGGAAATTCACTCTGGCGCAGCTTTCGCGTACAGCTCTTGGCAGCCGGGTGATCTGTCGCGATCGTCAGTTGATTTATGAAGAAGCGCCACAGGCGTATAAATCGGTCGAGAGCGTGATTGATTGCCTGGCGGACGCCGGGTTGATCGCACCGGTGGCCCGTTTGCGTCCGGTATTGACGCTGAAGGTCAGCGGGGAGGCGGGCGAATGATGTTATTGCAGCTCTCTTCCGCACAGGGGCCAGACGAGTGTTGCCTGGCCGTGGGGAAAGCATTAACCCGTTTAATGGAAGAGGCCCTGGCGCAAAATGTGGCGCTGGCGGTGGTGGAAAGGGAAGCCGGGCGTCATGACGGCGCTTACCGTTCGGTGCTGGTTTCACTGGATGGCGCAGACGAAAAGGCGCTCAGCGCGCGCTGGTGCGGCACGGTGCAGTGGATTTGCCCGAGCCCGTACCGCCCGCATCATGCGCGGAAAAACTGGTTCATCGGTGTGGCAGCGTTTACGCCAGAGAGTCAGGCGCTGAGCCGTGAAATCCGCTTTGAATCGCTGCGCTCATCCGGTCCTGGCGGGCAGCACGTCAATAAAACGGATTCCGCCGTGCGCGCTACGCATATCGCGACAGGCATTAGCGTCAAGGTGCAGTCGGAACGCAGTCAGCATGCCAACAAACGGCTGGCGACGTTACTGATTGCTCACCGTCTGGAGCAGATGCAGGATGACCAACGCGCGGCGCTGAAGTCGGAACGGCGGTTGTTCCATCATCATATTGCGCGGGGAAACCCGATGCGGACCTTTAAAGGCATGGCGTTTAACGCGGAGTAAAAGCGGAAAGAAAATGTCCGCGCCGGGCGGCGCGGACAGCAGGCTTATTTCGCCGGAATGGCTTTCAGCAGTTCGGTCAGCAGGGTCCAGTAGTGGCCCACGCTTTCGATATGCACTTGCTCATCCGGAGAGTGCGGACCGGTAATGGTTGGCCCAATCGACACCATATCCATATTCGGATACGGCTTTTTGAACAGACCACACTCCAGACCGGCGTGGATCACCTGAATGTTCGGGGTTTTGTTGAACAGACGTTGATAGGTTTCACGCACCAGCGCCATCACCGGTGAATGCGCATCCGGCTGCCAGCCAGGGTAACCGCCTTTCGGGTGGGTTGTTGCACCTGCCAGCGCGCCCAGCGATTCCAGCATGCTCACCACATAATCCTTACCGGTATCTACCAGCGAACGGATCAGGCAGACGATCTCAGCATTGTTATCCGCCAGCGTAACCACGCCCACGTTGAGGGAGGTTTCCACCACGCCTTTGGCGACATCCGAGTTGCGGATCACGCCATTCGGCATGGCGTTCAGCAGACGGATAAAGGTATCGCGCGACGCGGTGGTCAGTGCGGCTTTATCGCTGCTTGCGCTCGCCAGCAGAACGGTCAGGTTTTTCTCTTTCATTTCCAGTTCGTTCTGCAGGATTGCCAGATAGTCGTTGGCCAGCGTTTTCAGTTGCTCAGCTTTATCCGCCGGTACTGCCACGGTGGCGATAGCTTCACGCGGAATGGCGTTGCGCAGGGTGCCGCCTGTGAAATCCAGCAGACGCAGATCCAGCTCTTGCGCATGACCGGCAAGGAAGCGCACCAGCAGTTTGTTGGCGTTGCCCAGACCAACATGGATTTCCGCGCCGGAGTGACCGCCTTTCAGGCCTTTCAGCGTCAGGGTAAACGTCGCGAAACCTGCCGGAACGGCTTCACGGGTCAGCGGCAGGTCGGTGATAAAGTCGATGCCGCCCGCGCAACCCATGTAGATTTCACCCTCTTCTTCAGAGTCGGTGTTAATCAGGATATCGGCCTGCAGCCAGTTGGGCTGTAAACCGAACGCGCCATCCATGCCCGCTTCTTCGGTCATGGTCAGCAGCACTTCCAGCGGACCGTGCTCAACGCTGTTATCCACCAGCACCGCCAGCGCGGAAGCCATACCGATGCCGTTATCCGCACCGAGCGTGGTGCCGCGTGCTTTCACCCATTCGCCATCGACATACGGGCGAATCGGATCGGTGGTGAAATCGTGCACCGTGTCGTTGTTTTTCTGCGGCACCATGTCCAGGTGCGCCTGCAATACTACCGGTTTACGGTTTTCCATTCCGGCCGTGGCGGGTTTACGGATCAGGATGTTGCCAACCTGGTCGCGCTCCGCGTGCAAGCCTTTTTCCTTTGCCCAACCCATGATGTGTTCGGCCAGCTGTTCTTCGTGGTAGGACGGGTGAGGAATGGCGCAAATGTTGGCAAAAATATCCCACAGCGGTTGTGGAGATAGTTGAGACAGTTCAGACACAATGAGTCTCCTTACAAAGGACCTGCTAAACATTGCCTTACAGGTCACAGGGTTAAATAAACGACGTCGCAAGAGACCTTGCGAGATGGCGTTGAGAATAACACTTATTGTCTGTTTGCGAGCACAGGAAGATGTAAAAAGCACCTGCATTGCCGGGTAACACTGGTTTTTACCGCTTCAGATCTCTATAATCTCGCGCAACCTATTTCCCCCTAGAATACTTTTTAAGCCGTAAAACACAGGCTGGGACACTTCACATGAGCGAAAAATACGTCGTCACCTGGGACATGTTGCAGATTCACGCACGCAAACTGGCCGCCCGACTGATGCCTTCTGAACAATGGAAAGGCATTATCGCCGTTAGCCGCGGCGGTCTGGTGCCGGGTGCATTGCTGGCGCGTGAATTGGGCATTCGTCATGTTGATACCGTATGCATCTCCAGCTATGACCATGATAATCAGCGTGAGCTGACAGTGTTGAAACGCGCGGAAGGCGACGGTGAAGGCTTTATCGTGATTGACGATCTGGTGGACACGGGCGGCACGGCGGTGGCTATCCGTGAAATGTATCCTAAAGCGCATTTTGTGACCATTTTCGCTAAACCGGCTGGTCGTCCGCTGGTTGATGATTATGTGATTGATATTCCTCAGGATACCTGGATTGAGCAACCGTGGGATATGGGCGTGGTCTTTGTACCGCCTATCAGCGGCCGCTAATTCCCTGCGCACGTTCTGCTAACGCCCGGTTTGACCGGGCGTTGTTCTTTTCAGCGCGCAACAGGTTACAATAACCTCCAGTGATAGATACATGGAGGCTGCGCACAATGTCACAGTCAAATCTCAGCGAAACCCTGTTCAAACCCCGCTTTAAGCATCCGGAAACGTCTACGCTGGTGCGCCGTTTTAACCCGGGCACGCAGCCGCAGGTGCAATCCACGCTGGATGGCAAAAACGTACCGCACTGGTATCGCATGCTAAACCGGCTGATGTGGATCTGGCGCGGCGTGGATGCACGAGAGATCCTCGAAGTGCAGGCGCGTATCGTGATGTCTCAGGCCGAACGCACCGAGCCGGAGTTGTACGATACGGTGGTGGGCTATCGCAATGGCAACTGGATCTATGAGTGGTCCGTGCAGGCGATGCTCTGGCAGCAAAAAGCGATGCAGGAAGAGCGTGTCGACGTAAGCGGTCGCCACTGGCTGCATGCCTGTAGTTTGTACAGCATTGCCGCCTACCCCCATATCAAAGGCGATATGCTTGCCGAGCAGGCGCAGGCATTGGCCAATCGCGCCTATGAAGAAGCCGCGCAGCGTTTACCCGGCACCATTAAAGAGATGGAGTTTGCCATCCCCGGCGGTGCGCCGGTGACCGGCTTTTTGCATATGCCGCCCGGCGAAGGGCCTTTCCCGACGGTGTTGATGTGCGGCGGGCTGGACAGCCTGCAAAGCGATTATTACACCCTTTATGAGCGCTATTTCGCGCCGCAGGGCATGGCGATGCTGACGCTGGACATGCCGTCTGTGGGTTTCTCCTCAAAGTGGAAATTGACTCAGGAGTCCAGCCTGCTGCATCAGCATGTGTTGCAGGCCCTGCCGAATATTCCCTGGGTGGATCACACGCGGGTTGCGGCGTTTGGCTTCCGTTTTGGCGCTAACGTGGCGGTGCGTCTGGCGTATCTGGAAGCGCACCGTCTAAAAGCGGTGGCCTGTCTTGGCCCGGTGGTGCACGCACTGCTGAATGAGCCCTTACGGCAGGGCAACGTCCCGGAGATGTACCTGGATGTGCTGGCCAGCCGGCTGGGTATGCATGATGCGTCTGACGAAGCGTTGCGCGTGGAACTGAACCGTTATTCGCTAAAAACCCAGGGCTTGCTGGGCCGACGCTGCCCGACGCCGATGCTTTCCGGCTTCTGGCAAAACGATCCGTTCAGCCCGGAAGAGGAGTCGCGGTTAATCACCTCGTCATCTTGTGATGGCAAACTGTTAGAGATCCCGTTTAACCCGGTGTATCGCAATTTTGATAAGGCGTTGCAGCAAATAACCGGATGGATCGACCACCATTTCCGTTAATAGATTGATAAATTCTATTGGTTTGGTAAAACAGTTGCTTCACAAAAGGAGATCGCAATGACGTTACCGAGTGGACATCCGAAAAGCAGATTGATCAAAAAATTTACTGCGCTTGGGCCTTATATCCGCGAAGAGCAGTGCGAAGATAACCGCTTTTTCTTTGATTGCCTGGCCGTTTGCGTCAACGTAAAACCGGCGCCGGAAAAGCGTGAATTCTGGGGTTGGTGGATGGAAATGGAAGCGCAGGAGGGCCGTTTTACCTACCGCTATCAGTTCGGCCTGTTTGACAAAGAAGGCCAGTGGAAACCCACCGCGATTAAAGATCAGGAAGTGCTCGATCGTCTGGAGCACACGCTGCGTGAATTCCACGAACGCGCACGCGATATGCTGGCTTCACTTGAGCTGAAGCTCGAACCCGCTGAAAACTTCAAAGAAAACCTGAAACTCCCCGCGTAACGCCCTCCATAAAAAAAAGCCCGATCGCAGCATGCGTATCGGGCCGGGACTGGCATGCGCCAGCGTGTACCGAATCCGGTTAAATAAATGCCCTCTTGCGAGGGCATTTCATATAACGAGGGTGTAACGGGTAGAACAACTTAGAACTGGTAAGTCACGCCAACAGCCACGATGTCGTCGTCAGCAATGCCCAGTTTGTTGTCGTTTTTGATCTGGTTGATTTTGTAGTCAACCATTGCAGAGAAGTTTTTGTTGAAGTAGTACGTTGCACCAACGTCGATGTAGTTAACCAGATCTTCGTCGCCAATGCCGTTTTCCATGTCTTTGCCCTTGGTCAGGACGTAGCCCAGGGACGGACGCAGACCGAAGTCGAACTGGTACTGGACCACGGCTTCAAAGTTCTGCGCTTTGTTAGCAAAGCCGCGAGTAGAAGAGACCGGTGTCATGTTGTAAGACACGGCGTACATGGTGGCAAGGTACAGATTGTTTGCGTCGTATTTCACGCCGGTTGCCCAGGCTTCGGCTTTCTCGCCGCGACCCAGCGCCAGGCTGGTGTTCTGTGCGTTGGTACGGTCAGAGTTAGCATAGGCGCCGATAAGGGTAACCGGGCTACCGCCGAAGTCATAGGCCAGAGAAGTACCCCAGCCGTCGCCATTCTGTTTGATGACGCTGCTGCGGCCGTTTTCGTTTTTACCCTGGTATTGCAGGGTCATATCCAGACCGTTAATCGCACCGAAGAAGTCGGTATTGCGGTAAGTTGCAACGCCAGTGGCGCGTTTGGTCATAAAGTTGTCGGTACGGGTCAGGGAGTCGCCGCCGAATTCCGGGAACATATCAGTAACAGAGGCTACATCGTACAGCACGCCCAGGTTACGACCGTAGTCGAGAGAACCAAAATCTTTGATTTTCAGACCAGCAAACGCCAGACGGGTTTTCTGACCTGACGTTGTTTCGTCGTTGTTGCCCGCAAATTCAGCTTCCCAGCGACCAAAACCGGTCAGCTGATCGTTAATCTGAGTTTCGCCTTTGAAGCCGAAACGCACGTAAGTTTTGTCACCGTCGTTGCTGGTATCGTCGCTGAAGTAGTGCTCGGCTTTCACTTTGCCGTACACGTCCAGTTTGTTGCCGTTTTTGTTATACACTTCTGCTGCGTGAACAGAAGCAGATGCGACAACGCTCATCACCATTAATGCCAGAGTGCTCTTCTTCATTTTAAGTTCCTGATTTAACAAACGCGCTAATATTCGCTGGGTCTTTTGGCCCCGTGAAAAAACAGAAAGGGTTGTAACGCTGCGAAATTAAAGATTTATGACAAATTCAGAATATTTTTAAAAATGTATGTTTTTTTGTGTTTGCCATAAAAGTGTCAAATCGTGCCGTTAGGCTTGCTGATCCCGCGCAACAAACGTGAGGCTATTTACACTGGCAGTTGGCAAGCGCCTTGAGTCCTGTTACAACGTCTGATTACATTCAGTTATCGTAAATTTTCCTTATAAACGGCAGAGAATCATGAGTGACAGCCAGACGCTGGTGGTAAAACTCGGCACCAGTGTTTTAACAGGCGGTTCCCGTCGCCTGAACCGCGCCCATATTGTGGAGCTGGTGCGCCAGTGCGCGCAGCAGCATGCCGCCGGGCATCGTATTGTAATTGTGACCTCCGGCGCGATTGCCGCCGGGCGCGAGCACCTCGGTTACCCGGAGCTGCCTGCGACCATCGCTTCTAAACAGTTGCTGGCGGCGGTAGGGCAGAGCCGTTTGATTCAACTGTGGGAACAGATGTTTTCCATTTATGGCATCCACGTTGGTCAGATGTTGTTGACCCGCGCCGATATGGAAGACCGTGAACGTTTCCTCAACGCCCGCGATACCCTGCGTGCGCTGCTGGATAACAACATCGTGCCGGTGATCAACGAAAATGACGCCGTTGCCACTACTGAAATCAAAGTGGGCGATAACGATAACCTCTCTGCGCTGGCGGCAATCCTCGCCGGTGCGGATAAACTGCTGCTGCTGACCGATCAGCAAGGGCTGTTCACCGCCGATCCGCGTAATAACCCCGATGCTGAGCTGATCCAGGATGTTTACGGTATTGATGATGCGCTGCGCGCCATTGCCGGTGACAGTGTTTCTGGCCTTGGTACGGGTGGCATGGGCACCAAACTGCAGGCTGCCGATGTGGCGTGCCGTGCGGGCATTGACACCATTATTGCTGCTGGCAGCAAACCTGGCGTGATTGGCGATGTGATGGAAGGCATTGCCGTGGGCACGCGTTTCCACGCGCAGGAATCTCCCCTTGAAAACCGTAAACGCTGGATCTTCGGTGCGCCGCCGGCGGGCGAGATCACCGTCGATGAAGGCGCTACCGCCGCCATTCTTGAGCGCGGCAGTTCGCTGCTGCCAAAAGGCATTAAAAGCGTGACAGGCAACTTCTCCCGTGGTGAAGTGATCCGTATTCGTAATCTTGAAGGCCGCGACATCGCCCACGGCGTTAGCCGTTACAACAGCGATGCGCTGCGCCGTATTGCGGGTCATCACTCGCAGCAGATTGACGCCATTCTGGGCTACGAGTATGGCCCCGTCGCTGTCCACCGCGACGATATGATCACCCGTTAAGGAGCAGAAGTATGCTGGAACAGATGGGCATCGCTGCGAAAGCAGCATCGTATAAGCTGGCATTGCTCTCCAGCCGCGAAAAAAACCGCGTGCTGGAAAAAATAGCCGATTACCTTGAAGCCCAGTCGGAAGATATTTTACTGGCAAACGAGCAGGATCTGCTGGAAGCCCGTCGTAACGTGCTGAGCGATGCGATGCTCGATCGCCTGGCGCTGAACCCGGCGCGCTTAAGCAGCATTGCTAACGATGTGCGCCAGGTCTGTAAGCTTGCGGATCCGGTCGGGCAGGTGATCGACGGCGGTTTGCTGGACAGCGGCCTGCGCATTGAGCGTCGCCGCGTGCCGTTGGGCGTGATTGGTGTGATTTATGAAGCCCGTCCTAATGTGACCGTTGATGTCGCCTCGCTGTGCCTGAAAACCGGCAATGCGGCGATCCTGCGCGGTGGCAAAGAGACCTGGCGCACCAATGCGGCCACGGTGAAGGTTATCCAGCAAGCGCTGGAAGAGTGTGGTTTGCCGGCGGGTGCCGTTCAGGCGATTGAAAGCCCGGATCGCGCGCTGGTCAATGAAATGCTGCGCATGGATAAGTACATCGACATGTTGATCCCGCGCGGTGGCGCAGGCCTGCACAAGCTGTGCCGCGAGCAGTCGACGATCCCGGTGATCACTGGCGGTATTGGCGTGTGCCATATTCTGGTGGATGACTCGGCAGAGATCGCGCCCGCGCTGAAGGTGATCGTTAACGCTAAAACCCAGCGTCCGAGCACCTGCAACACCGTTGAAACGCTGCTGGTGCACAAGGGCATTGCGCAGACTTTCCTGCCTGCGCTGAGCAAGCAGATGGCGGAAAGCGGCGTGACGCTGCATGCGGATGAGCAGGCGCTGGCGCTGTTGCAAAACGGTCCGGCAAAAGTCGAAGCGGTGAGGGCGGAGCAGTACGACGATGAGTTTTTGTCGCTGGATCTGAACGTGAAAATCGTTGCCGACCTGGATGATGCCATCGATCATATTCGCCAGCACGGCACCCAGCACTCTGATGCGATCCTGACCCGTACGCTGGGCAATGCGAATCGCTTTGTGAACGAAGTGGACTCCTCTGCCGTGTATGTGAATGCTTCCACGCGCTTTACCGATGGCGGGCAGTTTGGCCTGGGCGCAGAAGTGGCCGTTAGCACGCAGAAACTGCACGCGCGTGGCCCGATGGGGCTGGAAGCGCTGACAACCTATAAGTGGGTGGGTTTCGGCGACGATACCATTCGTGCTTAATTGAAGAAGGGTGATGCAAAAGTAGCCGTTTGATTCGCAAGGGCATTGACGCATCACCCTCTTAGTTTTAACCTTCTACACCGTGATTCACGCTCGTGAACGCATCGCAGGGCCGATATAGCTCAGTTGGTAGAGCAGCGCATTCGTAATGCGAAGGTCGTAGGTTCGACTCCTATTATCGGCACCACTTCAACTTCCTCAAACGTCCGTAACCATCCATAACGTCTCTGATTTATAACGTTTTTACTGCATCTTTAATCCGTGTTAGTCCATAACCATCCAGTAGAATCCGGTACTGAATGTGTATAGGATTGTGTATATGTTCCTGTTCGGTCTTGGATTCCTATACACATGCCTTTAAACGATATGCAGATTCGCCGCGCTAAGCCTGAAGCTAAAGCCTATACATTGGGTGATGGCCTGGGGCTATCATTGCTTATTGAACCAAATGGAAGTAAGAGCTGGCGGTTCCGCTATCGCTTTGCCGGTAAGCCCAAAATGATCTCACTTGGGGTGTATCCAACGATCACACTTGCTGATGCTCGTTCTCGTCGTGATGAAGCTCGGAAATTGGTCGCGGAAGGAAAGAACCCTAGTGAGGTTCGAAAAGAGCAGAAGATTGCTTTGCAAACCGAGTCTGAAAGCGCGTTCGAAAAGATAGCCACAGAGTGGCACCAGATGAAATCTTCCAAATGGTCGGCAGGTTATGCGTCAGACATCATGGAAGCGTTTCAGAACGACATTTTTCCTTA
Source organism: Kosakonia sp. ML.JS2a (assembly GCF_025642095.1). Classification (GTDB taxonomy): domain Bacteria; phylum Pseudomonadota; class Gammaproteobacteria; order Enterobacterales; family Enterobacteriaceae. Next base: position 4,181,075 of record NZ_CP106754.1, on the reverse strand, counting down.
TGTGGGTACGAGACCAGTAGGAGAAATCAAACCGCTAGAACTTCTTAATGTGCTGCGTAAAATCGAAAAGCGTGGGGCGTTAGAGAAAATGCGCAAAGTACGACAACGCTGCTCGGAAGTTTTTCGCTATGCTATTGCTACGGGTAGAGCTGAGTTTAACCCTGCGGCAGATCTCTCCAGCGCCCTCGAAGTACATCAATCGAATCACTTCCCGTTCCTAAAAGCTGATGAGATACCCGATTTTCTACGTGCCTTAGATAGTTACACAGGGAGTAGGCTTGTCCAGATTGCTACGAAATTACTAATGATTACGGGTGTGAGAACCATCGAATTACGTGCTGCATTGTGGTCGGAATTTGATCTAGGTAACGCTATTTGGGAAATTCCTGCTGAAAGGATGAAAATGCGCAGGTCACATCTTGTGCCATTGTCTACTCAGGCGTTAGATTTACTCAATGAACTCAAGATCATGACAGGGAACTATCGTTATGTTTTTCCGGGGCGGAATGATCCGAACAAGCCTATGAGTGAGGCGAGTATTAACCAGGTTATCAAGCGTATTGGCTATGGTGGGAAACTTACTGGCCATGGTTTTAGACATTCTTTATCTACCATCCTTCATGATAAGGGATACGATTCGGCTTGGATTGAAATGCAGCTTGCTCACATCGATAAGAATAATATCAGAGGCACATATAATCATGCTCAATATATTGATAAGCGCCGCGATATGATGCAGTGGTATTCAAATTACATTTTGATTAATGGATAATCACTCGGAGTACTGAACATGCAATACAAAATTTCTTATCTATTTTATAAAATAATTTTAATTTATTCTGCTATTCCGATAATAAATTTATTTATGTCGAGGCCAGTTAGTTGTAAGGGAATTTTGACTATCACAAACAAAGCCTTTTAATGCGCCAAGAGCTTATTAAGATGCTATGAAAATTGCATTGAGTTATAGATAAAATGAAGTTCATAAAGCATATTTTTTATTTAGAGCAACTCACTATTTTGTCCCAGTCACACTCATAAACGCAGCCAAATAAAGGAGTTATTAATGGACAATGAATTTGATAGTAACAAATTAGAGAATTGTTTTGATCTCGCATTGGAAAATATTATAAAGCACGGTGATACAGATATTTTTCCTTATCCTTTCGAAAGTCGGTTGTTTGAAGATAATAAGGATATAGTAAAAACTGCATTAATGGAAACATTTAATGATTTTGAAAATAAACGGATAGAGGTTCCACCAAACGTAATTAATAGTTTTTCAAGCATTGGGTATTATGGTTACAGGTGGGCAACCCAAATTGATCCATTTTGGAATGCTTTTTTTCTTGGTGTAGTTTTAAAAATCGCTGGAGATATAGAAAGAACCAGATCTATCAACACGCAGGTTTATTCATATCGTTTCAAGCCAAACCCTGCTGAGGGCTCTCTTTTTGATAAAGATACTTCATGGAGAAAATATCAAGAAGACAGCATTGTTGAATGTACTAAAGATGAAGTCAAATATGTACTTACATGCGATATAGCAGATTTTTATCCACGTATTTATCACCATCGTTTAGAAAATGCGTTAGACAGAATAGACCCCAATAAAGAATATGCTGGTAAAATTAAGAAATTACTACAGATATTTAGTGAAACAAAATCTTATGGAGTACCAGTTGGGTGTCCTGCATCTAGAATATTGGCAGAATTAGCTCTAGATTCCATTGATAAATTATTGTCTATGAATAAAATTAACTACAAACGTTATGTTGACGATTTTGTTATCTTTTGTGACTCCAGAGAGTATGCTCATAAAACTTTAACTTTGCTTAGTAAAAAATTAATGGAAAATGAAGGGCTAACCTTACAGAAACAAAAAACCAATATTGTTACTAAAGAAGAGTTCCTTTCAGTAACTAAAGCTAAATTGCACGGCAATGATGAAGACGAAGAATCTCCTATGAAGGCTAAGTTTATGAGCCTACCTATAAGATTTGATCCTTATTCAGCGAATGCAATCGAAGAATATGAAGAAATCAAGGAATCTTTAAAAGATTTCGACTTGTTAGCTATGTTGAGTAGCGAATTACAAAAATCAAAAATCAACCAATCTTTTAGCAAACATTTAATAAAAGCATTCTCAGCAACTTCTGATGAAATAATAAATAGTGCTTTCAAAATAATGTTCAATAATTTGCACGAGTTATATCCAATATTTACAATTATAATTCAAGTGGCTAATTCCAACTGGCAAAAATTAAGCATAGAAACAAAAGGTATTATTCTTGATAAAATAAATACATTAATCAAAGAAGATTCATATATTTTGAGCACAGAGCTTAACTTAGCCTATGTAGCTCGAATGCTATCTAAAGAAAACACAGAAAAATCGACTCTAATTCTTAGTGAAATTTACAATAACAACTCAGAAAGCATCTTAGTCAAGAATATCGTCACTCAGTCAATGGCAAAAATCAATTCTTACGCATGGCTTTCTGATATCAAAAAGAACTTTTCTACGATGCATCCATTACAGAGAAGATTATTGATTGTTTCCAGTTACATCTTGGGTGATGAAGGAAGACACTGGAGAGAACACAACAGAAAATCTTTTAATTTCATAGAGATAATCTACAGGGACTGGGCGGGTCAAAGACAAACCGCAAGAAATCTTGGGGACGCGCTATGATCTCCGAATTAACATTTTCTAGAAAATTCACTTCATTCTGGAATCAATTACTTCCGAATGCTAATAACTTCATACGTATCATTAACGGCAGTCTCATAGAGGATGTTTATCCTCCTCTGGATGATAGCGCCAACAGGTCAAATAACGTCTTTGTCAATGAGTGCGCATTTAACTTATATACAGCCATACAAAAAAATTCACTTGATAGAAATATTCTTTCAGCACAAGACCTATTTCACAACCATGAGTTTCAAGCCATTTTTGAACAAACAAAAGATTATTTAAAGAGGTTCGCTTACGGTTCTAACTTCAAACTACCTTTGAGCATGATTGAGTATAATACCATCAGGGAGATAGCGAAGAATATTTTTTCTCGATATGGTATGGAAAATCAAGTAGAAGTATCCCCACAATTCGATGGATGCGGGGTAATTAATAATTCATACGGCGATATTTATTATCCAAATGTTCTTGTTGAAATAAAGTCAGGTGACAGGAAGTTTAGTGTATACGATCTTAGACAGGTGCTAATATATTTTACTTTAAACTTTTACTCAAAAAATAAAAGAAATATCAAGAGGTTTGAACTTTTCAATCCTCGAATGGGTATCACTTATAGTGACTCTATTGTCAGTCTTTGCAAAGAGCTAGCATTTATTCAGCCTGAAGAATTGTACTTTGAGATAATGAATTCTATAACAGAGGAAAATTTCATAGTAACTGAAATGCAACGTTAGACATCATACTAAACCGCTGCAGTTCATTGTGGCGGCTTTTTTCTAAATAGATTCTCATAATAAATAAAAACATTGATTTTTCATGCGGCAATTTTTATGAAAATACTTGGTTCTAAATATTCCCACTCCTTAATAAAGACTAAATATCAATTTAAATTAAAGGAAATAATATCATCAGCCTCAGCGCGCTATTCTCTCCACACCCGCCGCACTCGTCCGATTCATGGGGCAGTTTTAATGCAGGTGCATGGATGGTCTCAGGCCGCTTCTGGCCCTGATACATTGAGTCAATGAATCGGCAGGAGATGCGCAACTTCAGGAACGACACCTTGGAGACCGTAATTGGCTGATTTCCGCCGTTTACGCCACCTGTTTTTTACCCCCAAGACAAGCCGCCTCAGAACCCCGTCATGACCTCACACTCCCTTACAATGTCCATCGTATCCCTGTGAATCCGCGTGTCTCTGCAGCGCTCACAGGCCGTTAAATTACATAAATACTTTAATGCTGGCGCGCAATGCTTTCCCCGCCTCGCCTGCCCGCTTTGCAGGGTGGTTTAAATGCAGATGCATGACCGGGCTCAGGCCGCACCGGGACTGGCGCTGGCGGGGTTCTGGCGGGCAGGGAAATAAATGCAATTAAATGCACCTGATGCATGCAGGGTATTTTTCGAAAAAAATAACGGGATTTTTTTGCGTTTTTTCGGGGTATAGAGGGCGCAGCCGGTAACGCGTACCGGCGCACATAAATCGGGATATTTTCGGGGAATTATTGCGGCTGAATATCTGCCTGCAAGGCCTGATTTTCCGGCATAGCCGGTTTGCGTATCACACCGTCGAGCGTCTCGGTGGTGCGGAACGTGGCCGAGCATTCAATACTGGTGCACTGGTGGTAGCGCTGTTTGAGGTTTTCCGTCAGATAGCGACTGGTGCGTGCATGTGCGGGCTGTTTGCAGAACGGACAGTGAAACATGCCTCAGCCTTCCGCCTGTTTTCTTTTCTCGGCCAGTCGTGTGGCGAGTAGTGTTCGCTTCACCGGGCTTTTATACAGCGCCATATCCACGCCGGTCAGCGGCGGGCGGTGCATACCGAGCTGTGAGAGCACCGGCTCCCTGTCCATATCGAAGGTGTAAAACCCGGCCTGAACGGAAACATGGCCGCCGAGCTCCTGAATCAGGGTACTGAGCGGGCGTTCCGTCTGCTGCATTTCCAGCGCGCGCAGACGCAGCGCGAATGCCCTGACCAGCGCCGGGCTGATGGTCTTCATGGCATCAGCCCATTCGCTCTGAGCGTACAGGCCAAACGCTGTCCGGTGTTCTTCCACGTACTTTTCACCGGAGGCGCAGGCGGCCAGCATGGCGCGGGATTTATCGGTTTCCAGCTCCGCAATCAGAGTGGTGAACTCCTCCGCCAGTTCCCGACCGGCAATGCGTCTGCCATGTTCGGCTTTCAGCTCCGGGGTCATTTCACCGCGCAGGGTACGGAAACGCTCGCGCCAGCTCTGTTCCGCTTCGGCACTTTCTGTCAGGGCGTTCTCACGCTCCTTTTCGCTGCGGGTGATGGCCGCGCCGATATCGTTCAGCTTCATCATATTGCCGGTGTGGGCGGCTTTTGCCTGAGTGAACGTCTCTACGGCACGATTTACAGCGACCGCACTCTCTTCGCTGGCCTTTTTATTCATGGCATCGAGGGCACTGTCGATAGCGGTGCGGGTTTTCGCGTCCTGGGTGCTACCGAGGGTTTTCATGACGGCGGTAATCAGTTCAGTTTTCATGTCGGGGCTCTCTGTATTGTCAATGTAAGTGCATTCTGCCGCGCCCTGCACAACGATACGACTGATTGCAGTTGTGGCCGGGATGGCACAGAAAGCCGCTGAAAAAACCGGCTCGCCAGAAAGAGGTCTCCGTAAGCCCCTCTTTCTGTTTGTTTTTCTGTAATTAACTCTTCACTCTGTTCACTGTGAAATAAAAGAATAAGTAATACAGTCAGTTAAAGGGTGAACAGTTGAGAAATTAAGTGTTCACCGACTGTTCACTACTGTTCACTGGCCTTTCTTTTTCTTTTAGCGCGACAGTAAATTTATTGAATGTTTGTTCCTTTTAATTAGCCCGGATTTAATGCGAAATAACGATGAGAATTTCACTATAAAATTTTCCAGCCCCTTATTAACCTTTACTGCCCTTTATTACCCGGAAGGTTAAATTTTACGCGTACCTTAACGACGCTGAGGTCAATTTCCACTTGTTGCATCCGGTGAAAATATTCACAAAATAGAGTGCTACCCGAAGCCGGAAAGACACGACCGGCACTGTATGGACATTATGAGGTAGCCCGATGCACACAGTTTTTTCTTCCCCGTCTTCCGCCCCTGCCGCGCCATTAATGCCGGTTTCTGACGTTATTCAGGAGCGCTTTTTACGTCTGCCGGAAGTGATGCATTTATGCGGCCTGTCCCGCTCGACCATTTACGACCTCATCAGCCGGGAGGCTTTCCCGAAACAAATCTCTCTCGGCGGAAAAAACGTGGCGTGGGCGCACAGTGAAATCATCGCATGGATGAGTGATCGTATCGCCGCGCGTAACCGGAGCTGTGATGCATGATGTTGTCCGGTCAGCAAAACGCCCCTTTTTCTGGCTTGCTTCCTGTCGGCGTTTCCAGGTATAGTTTTCCCGCTGCCGCAAAATCGGCAGCCGGAATTGGCGTTCCGAATGACTTCAAGGCGACACAACACGCGCCAGGCGTGTTTTTTTATGTCGTGGCTCAGACATACCCATTTTCCGGGCTGTGGTGTCCAATTTTGCACCATGGTTTCGTTCAGATAATGGCAGTCCGGGCGGGGCAGCCTTCGGGCTGGCCGGTACCCTTGAAGGCCGGTTACGCCAACCCCGTTCGGGCTGCCACCAGTGAAATTGGCGTTTCCGGTGGTAGTTTTTCACACTACTTCAAGGAGGCTGCCATCATGGCTACGACCCTCACCCTGTCTCACCCGCAATTTATCTTTGTCTTCGCTGCCGTTCGCCGTTCCGGGCGTAAACCACGTGTCTGTATGCTGCGCACCGTTGCCGCTGATGAACGCACCGCCCGTCGTTCCCTCGTTCGCGAGTATGTCCTTTCGTTCGCCGGTCGTTTACCGGTTGCGGAGGTACGCGCATGAACCAGTCCATCCTCACCCTTGACGATCTCCGGTATCTCGAGCACCTGCGCAATATCGGCCATCTGGTCAGCGAGCTGGCAGCGGAACAGGACAATGTCACCCTCCGCCGCGATCCGGCTGAGCGTCTGCAACTCATTTCCCTGATTTACCTGATGACGGATCAACTCGATGCCGTGATCGAACGCTGCAACCGGCGCTGGCTCGACGGGGAGGAAAAGGTATGAAACAGCCGTTACCGCCCGCCCTGCGCGCTGCACTTTACCGCCGCGCCGTGGCCTGTGCCTGGCTGACCCTGTGTCAGCGCCAGCACCGTTACCCGCATCTGACACTCGATGCGCTGGAATCCGCCATCGCCGCCGAGCTGGAAGGGTTTTATCTGCGCCAGCACGGCGAGGATAAAGGCCGCCAGATTGCCTGTGCGCTGCTGGAAGATTTAATGAATGCCGCACCGCTCAAAACCGCGCCGTCGCTCTCCTTTCTCGGCCTCGCCGTGATGGAAGAGTTATGCGCCCGCCATATCACCGCGCCGGCCGTGCACTGAGGAAAAATAATGAAAATGAACGTAACGGAAACCGTGAAACAGGCATGCGGCCACTGGCCGCGCATTCTCCCGGCGCTGGGCGTAAAAGTGATGAAGAACCGGCATCAGCCCTGTCCGGTGTGCGGCGGCGCTGACCGCTTCCGCTTTGACGATAAAGAGGGGCGCGGGACGTGGTTCTGCAACCAGTGCGGCGCGGGCGACGGTCTGAGCCTGGTTGAAAAGGCGCTGGGCGTGACGGTCAACGAAGCCGCCGACCGGGTGAATGCCGTGACCAGCAGCCTGCCGCCGGTTGCCCCGGAGGTAATTGCTGCTGATACAGCGGAAACCGAAGCCAGCCGCAGGGAAGCCGCCGCGCTGGCGGCTTCCATCATGATGAAAACCCGCCCGGCCACCGGTAATGCCTACCTGACCCGCAAGGGGCTGGCTGACCGCGAGTGCCTGACGCTCACCACCACGCACAAAACTGGCGGTGTGACGTACCGCGCCGGGGATGTGGTTGTCCCGCTGTATGACGACACCGGCGCGCTGGTTAACGTCCAGCTCATTAACGCTGACGGCGACAAACGCACGCTGAAAGGCGGCCAGGTGAAAGGGGCATGCCATATCATAGAAGGGCAGAAACAGGCGGGGAAACGTCTGTGGATAGCCGAGGGGTATGCCACGGCGCTGACGGTGCATCACCTGACCGGCGAAAACGTGATGGTGGCGCTGTCGTCCGTGAACCTCCTTTCCCTGGCGAGCCTCGCCCGCAACCGGCATCCGGGTGGTCAGATTATCCTCGCCGCTGACCGTGACCTGAACGGCGACGGCCAGACAAAAGCCGCTGCGGCCGCAGAGGCCTGCGCCGGTGTGGTTGTCCTGCCGCCGGTGTTCGGTGACTGGAATGATGCGTTTACCCTGAATGGTGAAGACGCCACGCGCCGGGCGCTTTACGATGCCATTAAGCCGCCGGTCGCCAGCCCGTTCGATACCATGAGCGAGGCGGAATTTACCGCCATGAGTGCCAGCGAGAAGGCGTTGCGGGTGCATGAGCACTACGGCGAGGCGCTGGCGGTGGATGCGAACGGCCAGCTCCTGTCCCGGTATGAAAACGGCATCTGGAAAAATATCCCTGCCGCCACTTTTTCACGGAACGTTGCTGATTTATTCCGGCGCATACGCGCCCCGTTCTCATCCGGGAAAATTACCTCGGTGGTGGAGACGCTGAAACTGGTTATTCCGCAGCAGGATGCACCGGCACGTCGTCTGATTGGCTTCCGTAACGGGGTGCTCGATACCCAGAGCGGCATATTCAGCCCGCACCATAAATCACACTGGCTGCGCACCCTGTGCGATGTGGATTTCACCCCGCCTGTGGAAGGGGAAACGCTGGAGACCCACGCGCCGCATTTCTGGCGCTGGCTCGACCGGGCTGCCGGTGGCAATGCCGCAAAACGCGACGTGATACTCGCCGCGCTGTTTATGGTGCTGGCAAACCGGTACGACTGGCAGCTCTTTCTCGAAGTTACCGGGCCGGGTGGTAGTGGTAAAAGTATTCTGGCCGAAATAGCGACTCTGCTCGCCGGGGAAGACAACGCCACATCAGCCAATATCGACACACTGGAAGACCCGCGCAAGCGTGCATCCCTGATTGGCTTCTCGCTTATCCGTCTGCCTGACCAGGAAAAATGGAGCGGTGACGGCGCAGGACTCAAAGCCATCACCGGCGGGGATGCGGTTTCTGTTGACCCGAAATACCAGAATCCGTACTCAACGCATATTCCGGCGGTGATTCTGGCCGTGAACAATAACCCTATGCGCTTCACTGACCGCAGCGGCGGCGTGTCCCGTCGCCGGGTGATTATCCACTTCCAGGAGCAGATTGCCCCGGAGGAGCGCGACCCGCACCTGAAGGACAAAATCGCTCACGAGCTGGCCGTCATTGCGCGCCAGCTTATGCAGCGTTTCAGCGACCCGATGACCGCCCGTGCACTGCTCCAGTCACAGCAGAACTCCGGCGAGGCACTCAGCATCAAGCGCGATGCCGACCCGGCCTTTGATTTTTGCGGCTATCTGGAAGCGCTGCCTGACGCCGACGGGATGTATATGGGTAATGCCAACATTATTCCACGTCAGCCTCGCCTGTACCTGTATCACGCCTATCTGGTGTATATGGAGGCGCACGGCTACAAAAACACCCTCAGCCTGACCTCGTTCGGCAAGGGACTGCCAACCATGCTGAAAGAGTACGGCCTGAATTACGACAAACGCCGGACAAATCAGGGGATGCAGACCAATCTGGCACTCAGAGAGGAAAGTAACGCCGACTGGTTGCCGAAATGCGATGAATCCGCTGCAAAATAAACTATAAGAGACCGGCTATGCCGGTCCTTTTAAAATAAATATAGGGTGAATATAGTAAAGTTATCACACATAATTTATCATTTTTTATTTGGAGAATCTTAGTGTGCTTATTTCGGCGTTTTTTATTTCACCAGTATATCGACAGTAGTATGCTTGGTGGAATTTAAAGTCGTAACAATCATTCTCTCTCACTTTTTTTTCTATTATCTTGAATATCTTGAGTTTGTTTTCTGGGGATGTGTTAATTCCAAAGATTATTCCTTTTAATGATTTGAATTCATAATTAAGTGTGACGCCAGATCGATCATGCTGTCCGCCCATATTATTAATTATAAGTCTGTGCTCGTTCTCATACGCCCACTCTTTGCTTTTTTGTGTTATTGGTACGTAGAAGTTTTCCCAGTGCTTTTTTCGCCATTCATCATTGAAGTTGGAGAAGTATTTACTCCTAATTCCATTATCAGTTAGCCATTGCTTGTTCACTTCTGGTATCGGGAGTTGTCCAATGGATTCGAAGAAGTTTAATGCATCTTGTTTATGGGTGTATCGTATTTGATGAAATGAAAATATTGATCTTCCTTTTATCTGTCCGTCGCTGCCGTAACCTATAATGTCATTGTCTAGGGTTAAGCTGTGACTATTGTTATCGAAGTCAGTGTTGAATATTAGACATGCGCCGGAATGGTTATTTCCATAATTCCCCCAAATTGATGAGTTTGTAGGTGAACTCATGAAGCAAGCAGTAAGCCAATTTGGATACATTAACTGTTCTAGTTTTTTTGTATATGTAAATGGAAAATCACAAACGAGCAATCTTTTGTTAGGTTCTTGTTTTTCTCTATTGTACTCAATAGTTAATGGGATGAATTGAGATTGCAGTTGATACTGGAGCATTAATACGTATATTTTATTTTCTTTATCTTTCTCTTCCATTTTTTTTAATGACTCGAAGAATTTACCATCAGGCTTTTTTGTGCGTTTCATGATGGTTTTAATATCTTTTGGAGAGTTCGGTGTGTCTGTTTTTTCTAATTGATTGAAGATGCATGTTAGTGCAAGTGGGTGTAATGAACCAAGATAAAAAGATAACTCAGGTTGTGATACCTCTGTTCTGTATTCAACTATATTGGATATCAATGCTGCAACGCTTTCTTCACTGAAAAATGATTTTTTTATCTCTTCCCAGGAAGGCTTGATTTCTTCTGGTATTGTTGATTCAGGAGAGAATGTTTGTATGTAATTTACGAGAGGTGTATCCTCGCCAAAAATATAATAATCAAAGGTAATGTTAAATAAGCTTGCCAGATAGTGCGTGAAAAGATTTTTCCATAATATATCATCTCCCTTGAAATAAATATCACGAAATCCTTCTGCTGGGTCATTTAAAATTTCTGGAGGTGCAAAAAAAATACTCTGTCTTTCCAGTTCTTGATATGCATCTCCAAGCAAACTATTCATTGAGCGAAAGCGATAGACAGTGTTGTTTTCGATTATGCTACTCATGCATTTTATTCCCAATCAAGTCGGTTCATTAAGGTAGTGATATGCGATAAAATATTGAAGGAAAGAATATCGTTATTTTAGGATAAAAACTACATTAATATTAAAACTATTGAATCTATGTGTTTGTATTAATTATCAATTGGTTATGACTATTCCACCTAACGTGTGATACTTATGATAGTGCTAATTTGGGGGGCGAGGTTGTGTGATAAGTACTCGCAGTATCATTTATATCTTTTAATGATGCCTACTATTTGTGTTTAAGCTCGTTGAGGTGAATAGTAAACTATCCACTATTCACCAATTGTTCATATGATATCATATTGAAAATAAAGGTTAAAACTGCAAGGTGAACAGTTTCCGCCAAAAAAAAGTTTTTTTCATCTTGTTGTGCTGTGGGAAAAATAAACGCCACCGCCAATGTGTATAGCTATGTGTATAGTTTTATTCTTAGATATTAATTTTTAATTTAAAATCAGTATATTATAGTGTTTTGTTGGTTCCTATTATCGCACCAACATTTTCAATACGTTACACATCATTCATACCCTTCTTATTTTTACTATGTGACAACTTTGGGACAGAAAGCCCGAAAATTGAGTCAATTTGCCGCGCATGTTCGGTCAGGTGATTCGGTGCCAGGTGCGCATACCAGCGAACCATTTCGATAGACTCCCTGCCTCCCATTTCCTGCAATACCGATATCGGCACTCCAGTCTGTACTAACCAGCTTGCCCAGGCATGCCGTAAGTCATGAAATCTGAAATCCTCTATGCCAGCCCGCTTTAATGCAGCCCGCCATGTTGTGTTAGCGTCATAGCGCATCTTCCTGATAACCGGTGATTTCGTCCCATCTGGCTTAGTGCTGCTTTCACGGTAGACAAACACCCATTTGTGATGATTGCCGATTTACTTTTTCAGCACATGGCAAACAGTCTTATTGAGCGCCACACCAATAGCCTTACTTGATTTACTCCACTCAGGGGGGATCCACTGCATTTTTATCTGCTGCCATTCCTGATTGATGATGTCTCTGTCTTAAGCCAGTAGAAAGCGCAACTCTACGACTGTTTTAAATGGTTCCGGCCACACTTTTGTAATGAGCATGTCCCTTTCGCATACCATAAGCCAGCGCCCTTAAGGGGCAGAGAAGGGTTAAAGAACTGATTGATGCCCTGCCGGAACAGGATCGCGATAAGTCGCTGGAACTTCTGCTTCAGGCAAAAAAACGGGCTTAATGGCGGCAGACCGGGATACGGAACGTGTGCCCGGTACTGCTAAAATGTGATGAAGCTTTTTCAGTATCCCCTTCTAATAACTAACTGAATTTAATCATATTATTATTTCGTGTTCGACGTTATCCCTTCCCGAACAGTGACGTAAAATTAAAAAAAACATTCTGAAACGATGAATTGAAAAAATTTGCGGCAGTCCTGAAAGTGCAGAAACTGAAAAATGCTGAAATCCGTTTCAATTTTTTCAGTCTGGTTTTCATGCCAGAGAGCCGTATGGCTGAACGATTTGTAGAAAAACAAAACTGAAAAATTTTACTGATACAGAAAGGGCTGGTGGGTGCGGTGTAGTGCCGTTTTTGTCTGAGATGTATTTATTTTCGGGTGTACGTCTGTGCATGTTTGGCAGGGCTACACTAATAAAAATGCCGTGGTATGTCTGTGTGTACTTTAGCATTAGTGGCGTATAGCGCATTCAAGTACGCGCGATTGGCACACTGTCCTGATAGGTCCGCCATGGCATCTGACTGCGTGACTATGGCATTCATGCTTTCGAGTGACGGCGATCTAATCGTGTATCAGTTTTGATCGTGTGGTAATTTTCAGTTTTGATGCATTTCACTTTTACGTCTTATCTGAGCTTCGCGACTTTTTTGTCGCAAGTTCTTATGTTATGCTACTGTTTAGTTATTCTGTAACTTTATTTAGTGTAAAAATGCGGTGTGTTAAGCATTTATTGGGGTTGTCATGATTTACTCATATGGTTTCAAAAATTATTTTGGATTCAAGGAAGGGGCTAACGTTTCTTTCCTCCTTAATGGTAGGGTGCCTAAGGATGTGTCATATGGTCGTAACGTTGCCACGATACTGGGAGTAAAAGGTGCTAACGGTGCGGGTAAAACTAATTTATTAAAAGCACTTTACTTTCTTTCTTCGTTTTGCTCATATTCTTTTTATTCAAAAGAAGAAGAAACGATTGATGCAGATCCATACTTTAATAATAAATCTCCCTCTGAGTTTTATATCGAATTTCTTTATGGAGAATATGTTTATACCTATGAACTAGCTGTAACTGTCAATAAAGTTATTCATGAGAAATTATTCAGAAAAAGTAATAAAACCGAAGGGGATTCAAAAAAAACAAGAAAGATTCCTGTCTTTATTCGAGAGGGGAATGAGATCTCTGATTGCCTATCAGAGATAGGCCAAGTGAAAATTATATCTTTAAAAGATAATGCTTCATTAATTAGTAGTGCATTTCATTATAAATTTGATGAGCCGTTGAAAATATTAAATGAAGTGTATAGTTTTTTCTCTTCATTTATTACAAATGTCCGTTATACAGGACTTAAAGATTTTTCTCTGGATACAGATAGCATTAGGTCTGTATCAGAATATTATTTTAAAAATGAAAAGGCTTTTAATTTCGTAAAGGATATCATCGTTAAAAGTGATCTGGGGATTAGCGATGTTGAAATTGTCCAGGGCGTAGATGAAAATAGCAAAAAATACTATTTTCCAATGTTCGAGCACAGGGTTGGGAGCAAGAAATTTCGATTGACGATATATGATCAATCAAGCGGAACGAAGTCTCTATATGTCAAATTAAATCATTATTGGCGAGCTCTGTCATTAGGTAGTGTTTTGGTTTTAGATGAGTTTGATCTAAATTGTCATCCTTTTATTTTGCCTAAGTTACTAGAGTTATTTGAATCCAGAGAGACTAATCCACTAGATGCACAGTTTATATTTACTTCACATATTACTGAGGTTCTTGAAAAACTAAGTAAATATAGGACTTATTTGGTTAATAAAGAGAATAATGAATGTTTTTGCTATCGTTTGGATGAGATTGGAGGGGATATATTAAGGCACGGACGTGCGATTGCACCTATTTACAACGAAGGTAAGATTGGTGGAGTGCCTAAATTATGAGCGCCAAGGAGTTTATAAATAAAAGGAAATTGGCTTTTCTTGAAAATCTGCCTTCTATTAGTCTTGAGTCGGGAGAGATTGTCGAGCGTTGCAAGTTTAATTTTTCTTTTTTTGATTGCACTCAACCACACGGGCAAGATTTTCAGGACTGGTCTCATAATGAACTGATTAAACTGATGGATAAATTGAAAAACTATTCAGGCTCTTCTTTAGAATACTGGCGCCATCAAAGAGTCGGAAGAGGGGGATTGAAAGTTTTCGAAATTTATGGTGATTTTCCTAAGAAAAGTAACTTTATTCATCCAAAACATGTTCCTCATGATGTCTCGTGGGCAAGATTCCGATTAGAAAATTTAGTAAGACTAGTTGGATTTATTGTTCCTAAGGGGTTCAAATGTGCTGAAACTATAGACCTTCCTCAGCCATTCGATAGTAATACTTTTTATGTCGTTTTCTTGGATCGTGACCATAAGTTTTATGTAACTGAAGAACCTTAGAATCATTAACTACAAGGCGCAGCCCGTCTTGTAGTATTTCTAAAATAAATGACCCTGACCCGAAATCCTTTGCCACTCAGAACATAACCACTGCTGATAGGCAGTACAATCAATGAAAATCCCCTTGCCACGAACACTGATGACACCTTAATTCAGTTTAAGGTGAAACAGAATGTCTCCCAACTCATGAACTTTCAAGTGATCTACTTTGCGAATTTCCTTCGCGGTGGTGCGTTTTTTGGGGATGCGGTATCGCACGATTGCTGACAACTATCCATTATCATTCCGTTGCCGGTAAACGAAGATGCGGCAGGGCGGATGTCCGCCTTGCCGCAACGGGCAGAACAATCAGTAGTAACCGAGCATTTTCCACCAGGCCATTCCGATGGCAAAAGTCAACACCACATTAAACGTGACAACGCAGAAATTAATTTTGTAGAACCGGGGGCGCTCAAAATACCCCTGAGCAAAATAGATAGGGCCAGGACCGCCGCCATATTCCGTATTCCCCCACATCAGATTGCTGAAAATACCGAAACAGATCGCCACCATCATGGGCGGTGCGCCTGCCGCAATGGCGGTTGCGGCGAACGGGGCATACAGCGCGGCCACATGCCCGGTGGCGGTGGCAAATAAATAATGCACGTAGATATAGATAAGCCCCAGCAGGACAAAGGATTCCATTCCGCTAAAGCCATGGATACTGCCGCCAAGCTTGAGGGTCATCCATTTGATAAAGCCGAGGTCGGCGAGCCCACTGGCCAGAGAGATAATGACGCTAAACCAGATAACTGTATCCCAGGCGGCGTGATCGTTGAGTAACGCTTTCCAGCTTACGGCTTTTGAAGCAAATAAATATGCCGCGAGCCCCAGCCCGACGGAGGTTGCGGAAAGGCCGGTAACCAGACTGGTTCCCCAGCCAATGAGTGCCAGAACAAAGCCGAATGCCACTTTCTTTTCCGCACTGCTCATCGCACCCAATTCGGCCAGGAACTGTTTCCCCATGGCTTTGGCTTCGGGCGTTCGTTTCAGTTGTGGGTTCAGTAACTTGTACACCAGCAGAGGCATCAGGCAGAAGCATGCCATTGCCGGGACAACCGCTGACACAAACCAGCTACTCCAGGTGATATCAACACCGAGCGAGGTTTTCGCGAGGCTGCCGACCAGCGGGTTTGCCGCCATCCCGGTGAGGAATATCGCCCCGGTGATGGGCGTAAACTGAAAGCACACCATGGTCAGAAAATCGCCGATGCGTTTACCCGATTCGCCGGGTGAAGAGCCCAGAACGTCGTTAATCGAACGCGCGATGGGAAAAATAATCCCCCCTGAACGCGCGGTCACCGATGGCATGGCAGGGGCCATGATGAGATCCGACACGCCCAGTGAATAGGCGATCCCCAGACTGCTGCCGCCAAAAAGCGACAGCATCTTATACGCGATGCGTTTGCCAAGCCCGGATGTCACAAAGCCCAGCGAAAGTACATACGCACAGAAAATCAGCCACACCGTGCCCGAAGCAAACCCCGACAGCGCTTTTGCTTCTGACAAGGTTTTGGTAAAAATGACCACGCAAAGGGCAATCAGCATCACCGCCCCGGACGGGAGAGGCTGGGTCAGGATAGCGGCAATGGTGGCCGCGAAAATGGCAAACATATGCCATGCTTCCGGAGTCAATCCTTCCGGAACAGGAAAGAACCAGATAGCGGCTCCGAGGATAAGAGGAACCAGAAAGGCGATAACAGATTTCCGTGCAGAACAAGCGGATGGCATATGTCTCTCCTTATCCCTCAGGATTATTGCCGTTGTGCGAATTTTTCCAGAACCCGATCCACCATTTCTGGTGCCATACCCAGATAATTCGTCGGGTCGGTCAGGCGCTCAATGAGCTGCGGATCAAGGCGGCTGGAACCCCCCGGCATGCTGTTCAGCACATCAGCCAGTCGTCCCCCTTGTTCGTTCACCACGCGGCAGGCATCGTACACAACATCGTGCGCATCCTGACGGCCAATGTATGGCGCCAGACCCATCATGACGGCTTCGGCAACGATCAACCCTTTGGTCATATCCAGGTTTTTCGCCATCGCCGCTTCATCCACAATCAGGCCGGCGAGCATAAAGTTGGCTTGATGTAATGCCCCGGCGGCGAGCACAAAGCTCTCCGGGATCGCAATCCATTCCGCATGCCACGGCCCGGTGGCGCGTTCTAAATCCTGCACCATCGCATCCAGCATTAATCCGGCGTGCTGGCGTACCCCTTTTGCACATGCCAGCATCAGCTCACTGGAAATCGGGTTACGTTTTTGTGGCATGGTGCTGCTGGCACCGCGGCCTTTCACAAACGGTTCGTACAGCTCGCCGAATTCATTGGCAGCAAGCAGCATCACGTCATAGCCGATTTTGCCAAGCGATCCGGTGATAAGCCCGAGCAGGTTCGTCGCTTCGGCAAAGCCATCGCGGGCAACATGCCAGGTGGAAGAGGGGACGCCCAGCTTGAGGATGCCCATCATGGCCTCTTGTACCGCGAGACCTTTATCGCCAAGCGACGCAAGTGTGCCGGCCGCTCCGGCAAATTCCCCCACCAAAATACGTGGTCGTGCCTGGGCAAGGCGCTCGGTGTGGCGGTCAATCATATCCAGCCAGATAGCCGCTTTGTATCCGAAGGTAATCGGCAGCGCCTGTTGCAGGTGCGTCCTGCCCGCCATCGGTGTGTCCCGATAGCGGCGCGCCAGACCGGCCAGCGTCAGGCAAAGCTGTTTTAATTCGCTTTCGATAAGGTCGAAGGCATCGCGAATCTGCAAGACAACGGCGGTATCCATAATGTCCTGAGTGGTCGCACCCCAATGGACGTAGCCGCCTGACTCGCCTGCCTGTTTAGAAATTTGGTGCACCAGCGGCAAAATGGGGTAACCGACAATTTCGGTTTCATGGCGCAGGAGATCAAAATCCAGCGTATCCGCAGTGCATTTTTCCGCGATCTCATCGGCGGCTTCTTGTGGGATAACGCCACATTTTGCCTGGGCCTGCGCGAGGGCAATCTCGACTTCAACGTATTTACGAATCAACTCGTGATCGTCGAAAATTGCGCGCATTTCCGGCGTTCCGAAGGAATCCCTGAACAAAACAGAATCAAGCACATTTGAAGGCATAACCACTCCTTGGGGGTCTGATTGGTGATAGACTGCGGGACAGAAAAAACAGTCAGAATCAGGGGTTGTTTACGCTGAATCGGCCATTTTTTTGTCCTGACATATCTCAGTCTTTCGATTTTATTTGTCCGGACATTTGAATATGTACGGACATTTATAATGACCACACAGTTAGCAAGGAAGCGCTATCGCTCACCTTTGTGATGTCGATCATTTAATTTTTTTGAAGAGTGAAACGATGAAAGAGTCTCTGTATAAGCAAATGGCCCGTGAACTGGCGCTGGCGATCACACAGGGGAAATACCCGCCAGGATCGCTGTTTCCAACGGAGATGGAGCTATGTGAAAGCTGGCAGGTGAGTCGTCATACGGTGCGTGAAGCACTGCGGGAACTCGCGGAGCAGGGGCTTATCAGCAGGCGAAAAGGCGCAGGGACACGCGTCTGCGAACAGAAGCCGGAAATGCAGGATCATCCCCTGGCCTCACTTGAAGATTTACTGGTGCTGGCAAAAAACAACCTGCGAGTGGTGAAAAAGACCGATGAGGTGGTGGCGGACGTCGAATTGTCGCAGGTGATTGGTTGTGAACCGGGTTCACGCTGGCTGCATATCGCCAGTACCCGCGAAGATCCTCAGCAAGAAAATGCCCCCATCTGCTGGACCGACAGCTATATCAGCATTGCGTATGTGAAGGTCGGAAAACTGGTGCGTAGCGATCCGTATGCATTAATCAGCGCGCTGATTGAAAAGCACTACGGTATCCGCAGCCATGAAGTGCATCAGTCGATAACGGCCGTTGGCGTGCCGGTCAAAATCGCGAAAATACTGGGCGTGGAAGCCGGGTCACCTGCGTTGAGAATTGTACGGCGTTACCTTGATGCTCAAGGAAAAACATTCGAAACCACCGTGTCGCTGCATCCTGCCGGGCGATACACCTGCAGTATCGTGCTGAAACATCAGGGCTCAGGAGCAGGCCAGGCGTAATGTTGCCTGCAGTTTATTACCCCTGTGTTTCCCGGACATGAGAAAGAATAATAAACCGCAACATCATCACCTCACATTTGTCATTGGCAGTGACGGAAAGTAAAACAGGGGTCAGAACGAAATCGCCGTTTCTTCTTGCGTAACAATGCCTTCGAACAGGGTCAGTTCCTCCAGTTTGCTGTGGATCCACTGCCGGGAAAATGCCTGTCCCAGGCTGTCGAGCAGATACGGGCATTCCTGAAAAACGGCGATTGCCTGGTGCTGAAATAACGGTAAAGGCGGGGCCGCGCGCAGAATATCCTCTTCTGAATCGCCATCGATATTCTCGAGACCATACAACATGCCGGTCAGAATTGTGGCCATCACCAGATAGGGGTTGGCATCCGCGCCAGCAAGTCGGTACTCGATGCGACGATTCTCTTCGGTAGAGCAGGGAATGCGTAACGCAGCGGAACGCGTGTTGTAACCCCATGAGCTAAACACGGGTTCGTCCAGGTTTTTTCGCAGACGGCGAAAAGCGTTTACCCCGGGAGCCATTATCGCCAGCGACGCAGGCATAAGATGAAGTAACCCGGCCAGGCACAGGCGCGTCATCTCGTTCAGTTCCTGGGCGGGAGAGGCAAAGAGGTTATCGCCCTGTCTGTCATTCAGGCTGATATGAAAATGCAAGCCGTTGCCAGCAAGCTGGGAAAAAGGTTTCGCCATAAAATTGGCCTTATAGCCGAATTCATTAGCGATCACGCTGGTTAACCTGCGTAGCGCCAGCACATTCTCACAGACCTCGACAACCTGGTGAGAGTGGCGCAGGTTAAGCTCGAATTGTGCAGGCTCTGCTTCGCTGACAATCCCCGTTAACGGCAGATTCTGTGCAGCAGCCATCTCTTCCAGTCGCTCGATGAAGGGAGCGTAGGTGGAAGGGACGGCCATGTGGAAGCACCCCTGACTGCGCATCGCCTGGGCCTGCTGGTCGATAAGGTAAAACTCAATCTCTGGTGCGATCACCGGATACAAACCATGGTGATGGAACCGGCGAACAACGTTTTCCAGAATCACCCTTGGCTCAAGCGCATACGGTGCGCCGCTGGCATCCTGCATGGATAGCAAAAGCTGGGCGTTCTCATGGGGATCGTAAGCGGAGGGGCGCAATGTCCCTTTTACCGGCAGGCAAATCCGGTCGGGCTCATCCAGAACCTGGTGGTCAGCCGCAGTGCAGACCACCTTACCTTCCCGATCCATTGAGTAAACAGATTGCGGGAAATAACACCCTTTTGCAGCAGAATAAAGATCCCCAACGGCAATCCGCTTTCCTCTGAAGGTTCCGTTAATATCGTTCAGATAGATATCAACGTGTTTTGTTGCCGGATAGTGTAAAAGATAGGTTTGCACTTCCTGTTGAAATGCACGCTGGAACGCATTGTCACTATTTCCTTTTTCTTTAGACTCAACCTCTGCTATCTGGGGCGTTTGCGCTAATGTCAAAAGCGTGCGGATGTTTTGTAAAAGTGGAAACTTCAGCATTGTGTTCATTGTTATCTTTCAGCTAAGCCTGACGGCGACAACAGGAGTATAAAAAACGGCAATGCGCATTGATATAAAAAACACATAAAGAATAAAATGGGTTAAGTAAAAAAAGTATAAATTTAAGTGGCTGTATAATTGTGATCGTTAATAACGTTTTTTTAGGTGATAAATTACATAACTATTTATTGCGGTGATTTTACAGTGGAAGGTTTTTTAAAGGCCGAATTAGCAATGATAAACATGTGGTAGGCGTTGTAGATTAAATACTGACCCACGAATAGAACCATGGCCGGAATGTTGTTATATTAAGCCCGACAAAATGATGACTCTTGTCTTTCATAAAGGGATTTTTCGATGCGAACACGTAAGGCGTCACGAATACTGATTATCAACCCGGCCGGTCAGGTACTGCTGTTCCGTTTCGTGCATACGGATGATGCTTTAGCAGGGCGTGCATACTGGGCGACGCCTGGCGGTGGGGTTAAACAGAATGAGTCTTTTGCACATGCTGCGTTAAGAGAACTTCGCGAAGAAACCGGGATTATCCGCGACGTTATTGGGGACAGCGTGGCGGAACGAACGTTTGAAATGCTGCTACCCAGCGGAGAAAACGTTCTGGCTATGGAGCGTTTTTATTGGGTAAAGGTTGATGGTAATGAAATCAGTCGCGAGGGCTGGAGTCGTCATGAAAAAACGGTTATGCATCAACATCGCTGGTGGAATATAAACGAACTTAGTGAAACAACGGAAACGGTATACCCGACTGATATTGCTACAATAATAGAGAATGTTATACAGAATTAGTTTCTCATACTGAAGCCATTATGGCATCGTCAGGCCCGGAGCCGGCATCTTTACTGCCGGTTCAATATCTCGTTAGTCTCAACATTCCCAAAGACCAAACGCTTCATTCCTCACTGAATTTATCCTCTGCATTTCAGTGACTTATCAAGATAACGCTTTTATTTGTCATTTTTAAAGTCTCTATCCAAACCGCCGATAACCATAACACGTCGTGTTGATGTGGCATGATGTCGATGAAAAGAACGGGCATACGGATGATGATCTCGACTTTTCTGCTTGATGGGATGATCAAAAGTCAGAAAGCGTGAAGCAAGAGCAGATGTCTGCTCACAAGGTGCCAAAATTGATAAGAATTCTAAAAAACAGAGTATCTGTATCCATAATGACATTAGCGCTATCGTTCCTCTTTTTTTATGGTGTTGCGCAGATCATTTCCTATGCATACGTCCACGAAAAATTAGAAAAGTATGCCGAATCGATACTTATGCGAAGTAATAGTCTCATCTCGCAGGTGAAGGAAATTGACGATCTGCGCAATGAATTCGCTGTCTATAGCCCGTGCAGCGACCAATATTTGCATTCCCTCAGAAAGCGTCTGTGGCCATACCCGCTGATCAAAGATATCTCCTACATCAAAGACGACAGGGTGATCTGCTCAGCGCTGTGGGGCAAGTTTACTGTTCCGCTTTCGCTGAATGTCTTCAGGAATAAAGTTGACCGGGCAGGCTATACCTGGATTTTTGATGCCATGATAGAAGAGGGGATTACCGCCGATATTCTTTATACCGATAATTTTGCCATTACCGTATCGCCTTTTGCGTTTCAGCGCTTTTGGGAAGATGCGGATAAAATGAATTTTAATGCTGTTGTCGGCGATAATAAACATGAGTCTCATTTTTTCAGAATAGGCAAGGATGTTAACAGGCTTGAAGCCATAGAGCATGGAAGAGAAAAATCGTTATCTTTTATTTTGATAAGAGCCTGTAATTCAGTAAATGACATTTGTGTTATCGTTGGAACTCAGCTTCCTTTCTTTTTTTACGGTAATGTATATGCGCTGTTTTTTTTGTTAAGTATTTCACTGGTTATTGGTCTGCTTGTCAGTGCGCTTATTATTAATAATCTTGAGAGAAACCAGTCGTTACTTTCCCGGCTTGAATACGCAATAGATCACCGAAAATTGCATTTTGTCTATCAGCCTATTTATCGAGTGAAAGATAACAGCCTTATTGGCATTGAAGCGCTTATCCGTTGGAACGATGACAAAGTGGGGAATATTGGCCCGGATATCTTCATTCCTCTCGCAGAGAAAAATGGCTTAATTAATAAGATTGGATTGTATGTTGTTGAGAATGCAATAAAAGAGTGTGCGCCGATATTACAGAAACACGCTATAACGCTCAGTATTAACGTCAGTTGTTCAGATATCTGCTCTGAGTTGTTTCGTCAAACGCTGATCAACACCATGCAGAAAGAAGGTATTTCCGGTGGTTCACTCATGCTGGAAATCACCGAGAGACAGAGTGCAAGTATCGAAGAGATCAAACAGTCTGTTGAGTTTTATCAATCGCAGGGCATCCTGTTTGCTCTGGATGATTTCGGTACCGGTTATTCGAATCTGAGCTGGTTATCCTTAATTGATGTTGATGAAATAAAGATTGATAAATCGTTAACCGATTCGATTGGTACCGAGTCAATCAATAAACATATCCTTCCCGGATTGATTGGCATGTTCAGAAATATGCCGAGAATAGTGGTCTTCGAAGGGGTTGAAAATGAACTGCAATATCTGTTCCTTAAAGAGAATTTGCCGGAGTGCTGTGCGCAGGGTTGGTATTTTTCCCGTGCGGTAGCGCTTACCGGGATAGAGGCATTACTGCCTGGCGGCAATGCATGATGCGGTGATTGCCCGTTCACGCATTCGATCCCTCCCGCTCCTGACGTTTGTGTCGCACGCTGGTTTAAATGCGAAGGTTGAATACATTTAAAAGCCTTCCACACAGTTACTGGTACCGTATGGAAGGCTTATTTCTGATCGCTACGGTGTCCGTCCGAACCGGTTAGCGGTTGTTCGCTGAATAGTGAAAGTAGTCAAAATCCGCATGCCGATGTTCGCCGGTAAAGTCCTGGCAGCACATGCCTACAAACGCGCCAGTGAAGCGCTCAATGCCCCGCTCTTTGAAATATTCATCGGAGAGTTTACTGTATTCCACATAGCCCCCTACCGGGATCCATGTCTCTTCATCCAGGGAGTAATAATAATTAGCCCGGTCATCTTGCACGTTAACCCGAAGATAAACGTAGCCTTCGCAGGCTATTTTTATACCTTCACCGGTTAGCATCGAGAATTTATTGAGGTCATTGACCATCAAATTCACGGTTCGCTCTCCGCTCTCATCGCAGGAGAGATACAAATAAATGTAATTTGTGGTGTCGTAAAAACAAACTAAGCCGGCCATCTGTTGGAAAGAACGCGGGTTGAAATCTACACAGGTCTGCGCGGTGAACGCAAAATCCGTCTGTCTTCTGGCCACCAGGCTTTGATAATGGTGCGAGCTCAGCGATTCATGACCCCGTAAACGCAACCATCCTTTTCTCTCATTTAGCGTGCACATATCCTCGCCTAATGGGATGCGCAATGACTGATAGTGCAGCGGGAGCGTCGGTGAATCAAAATCATCCCGTGCGGGTTGCTCAGGCCACGCACGCTCTTCCAGTTGCGTGTGCACTGTCATTTCTGGCGTTGTTTTACCATTAACCAACCGTAACCAGCCGTCATCACTCCAGTAAACCTGTTGAATAGCCGTTTCACGCCCCATTGGGCTGCGCCCTTTTGACGGCAATGGTCGGCCGCACAGGTGCATGATGAACCACTCACCCACGCTGTTTTCAAACAGATCCGCATGCCCGACCCTCTGCAATGGCAAACGGCAGTCGTAACGTGAGGTCATCATCTGGCCGACAGGATCGGTTTCATAGGGCCCAAACAGATGACGTGAACGCGCTATCGTGACGCCATGATTGTAAAACGTCCCACCTTCGGCGGTTAACAGATAAAACCAACCGTTGATTTCATAAATATGCGGGCCCTCGGTGATGCCCAGCGCGCTACCTGCATAAATTTTGCGGCACTCGCCCACTAATTTTTTCGTCTGCTCGTCATATTGCTGAATGATAATACCGTTCCATTTCGGGAAACCGGGTTCGCCGCCATCCATATGGCTCATCTCCATACTCACCAGCCATTTGGTGCCATCGCTATGATGAAACAGAGAAGGATCAATTCCGCGGCTGTGAAGATAAACAGGCTCAGACCATTCGCCTTCAATATCATCCGTGGTCACCATATAGTTATTGGTGTCCCAGAAACGCCCGGCGACATTTTTTACATCCGTAAAAATGAGATAAAAACGTCCGCCATCATGACTCAGACAGGGCGCATATATGCCGCCAGAGTCGGGGTTGCCGATCATATTCAACTGACTTTTTCGATTAAGCGGATAAGCGATCCGTTGCCAGTTTTTTAAATCGTAGGATTTATAGAGACAAATACCGGGAAACCACTCAAATGTGGACGTGGCGACATAGTACGCGTCACCGACTCTGATAATTGACGGGTCAGGATTAAAGCCTGCAATAACCGGGTTAGTAATTGTTGTCATATATGACTCCCTATAAGGTAAATATGAATAAATTAGCGACTGTTTTGTTTGTTCTTACATCATGGTTGTCGCCGATTCTGTATACACAGTATTGTTTCGATAGTGGGTCATAATAAAAAACATCATGACAACACAAATAGCAGGGATAACCGTAAAGATCAGCCGGACGACCAGAACAGCCATATCTGCCTGTACTGCGGCGCTACCCACATAACCGCCAAAAGTCAGTAACCAGCCGATAATCGCGCCGCCAACCGCAATGCCAATTTTAATGGCAAAGAGATTGGTAGAGAAAACCAGGCCGCTAAGCGATATTCCCGACTTTTTCTCGACATTATCGATAATATCGCTCAGCAGACTCCATTGCAGCGGTGCTGAACTCGCGTCGATAAAATGAATCACGCTGATGATAATGCCGATTGCGATAATATATTCAGAGGGGACCATAAACAGTGCCGCCAGAATGACAGCCTGAAGAAGTAACGACGCTTTATAGGACACTAAGCGATCAAACTTTCCATATAATGAAGTGGTGAACACAGCACCAACAAACCGGGTGCCGAGAATCACTAATAGAATAGTGCTGGTTAAATCGGGACGACTCAAATAATAGTGAACAAAGTACATGGCACCGCCCGTTTTTAATATCCCGGCGATGAGGCTCACGATGTTGAGTGCAAAGATACAACGCCAGTTATGATCCTTAATCAGCACTGACAGCTCTTTATAAATGCCACTAAACTTCCGCGTTCTGTCGACCTCTTTACGGTAATGCTCTTTGGTCATGGAAAAACACGTGTAGAACAGTATGGTACTCAGGCTGCCCATGATGATCATGCTCCAGAAGTAGCCTTTCTGCAGGTCGCCATTGCCTAAAATTTTAGTTAAGGGCAGTGCAATAACGGAGACAATAATGCCGCCTAACGCCGCGAAGGCAAAACGGTATGCCTGAATTGACACCCGTTCTTTTGCGTCCTGAGAAATATTATTGATCAACGCACAGTATGGAACGTTCACCAGTGAGTAAAAAATGGACAGGGCGGTATAAGAAATATAGGCATAGATGATTTTGCCGGTTTCACCCAATTCTGGCGTGTAAAAGGTTAATGCGCCAAAAATACCAAAGGGTAGCGAGAACCATAATAAATAGGGTCTGAACTGACCATGCCGGGTTTGGGTATGATCGGCAATATAGCCGATATAGATATCGGCGAACGCATCAACTACCCTGACGAAAAGAAACATGGTGCCCATATGAAAAGCACTAAGCCCATAAATATCGGTATAAAAATAGGCCATAAATAGCATGATGGTTTGCCAGATAATATTCGATGCGCCATCGCCGATTCCATAACCAATCTTTTCTTTGAATCCGATTCTATTCATAACCATACCTTTTCATAAGGAGTTTAAAATAGCGTTAACGCGAACACTCTGTTACCTGATGAAAAGGTAATTCTGATTAATCATAAAAAATGTATCGACGAGGCGTTTTTATATAATTTTTTTGCGCCAGCACGTCCGCATCGATCACACTTAGCGTAAAAACGTCAGCAAGGGGTATCGAACCGAACATCAGCGATTTTTGTGAAGTTGCACGCTGGTGAGACTATGGTTTCTGAATTTTTTCGGGGTAACGCCGATCAGTTTTTTGAACTGAAAACAGTAATATGCCGCATCCGTAAACTCGCACTGATAAGCAATGTCGGTAATGCTTAGCGCAGTATTGCGCAGCATATCTACGGAGCGGGCAATTTTCTTGCGTAACAGATACTCTTTGAAGCTGATTTGCATGATTTTTTTGAACGTTCGGGAGAAATGGCACGAAGACAGACCTACAGCGGCAGCGGCTTCATTCAAACTGATATTCAACGAGGTTCGCTTTTCCATTTCCCCCATAAAAGTAATGATTTTTTCAAATAATGAGAGGTTGTCCTTCTCCGGTGAGATTGGTTGCGCGCGGGAGGCGCACTGAAAAACGGTATTGAGTAAGAGGATCATGACCGGGTTGATGTCGTCCGTTGAATGCCCGGTTTCGTGCACCTGAGCCAGCCATTTGAATAAAAACTGTAATCGTTCGGCTTCCAGTTCATTTGGCTGGGTTATGACTCCAATGTGTGGATTCATGGCGGGAATGGGATATTTTAACCTGTTGAGTACCGCACGGTCGTACTGAAAGAGAAAACGTTCATGATCGCAGGTGAATTCCAGTGCCATATCATGGAGTACCAACGGGCTGATATAAATTAACGTATTGTCTTTTATTGCGAATTTTTCACTGCCAATACTGTAACTGCCCTGAGCTTTATGAAACCACATAATTTCATGCTCCAGATGCATATGCGGTTTGATCTCTAATCCCTCTTCCGGAACGCCTTCTCCAGCGCGTAAGACGTAATCCAGCTCAGTCGATGTTTCTAAATTTTCAAAAAAATGATCTTCACTGATTAAGTTTCGCATAATGGCTGTCGCTAACGTTAATGTCTCATCCTTGCGTGTCGCCAGTATAGCGGTCATTCACAGCGGATAATGTTAGCCGGATCGAGCGTCACCGCTGTCGAGCGCTTACGGGCTGGCTCAATCGCGAATGCGTCAGAGGAAAATGATTCCCGGTTCGGGCGAACCAGGGGCTGGTTAACGTTTATCGACAGGCGTTGTTGATTTGATTTTTTCGATAGCGACAATATTTTCCGACATCGCTTCATTGAGCACTTTTACTGCCGTGCAGGCATCACGGTTTTTGATGGACATATAGACTTTAATATGCGCTTCAACGCTCTCAAGGGTAATGCCCAGCGCACGGTTAAGCTCTTCCAGATAATAGTAGTAAATATCTTTAATCGAGTTCATGACGTTATAAAACACGCTATTATGCGACGCCCGGATAATCGATAAATGAAACTCGTAATCGGCTTCCGAGTATTTTTTATAGTCGCCTTTGTTAATCAGCATATTATTCAGCGCTTGCTCAAGCTGGCGAATGTCGTCATCGGTGGCATTATCAACGGCAAGCTCGACACATTTGAATTCCACCGTTTGGCGGAAAACCATCATGTCATGAAACTCTTCGCGGCTCAGATGCATAATAGGGCGCGGATCGTTGCTCAACATCTGAGGCGTAAAGTTTTCACTGACGTAGCTTCCGCTCCCTTGCCGGGTGACGACGATACCCAGATCGCGAAAGCGTTGAACCGCGCTACGTACGCTGACCCTGCTGACATTAAAAGACGTGGTGAGCTCAGCTTCAGAAGGAAGGCGGCTACCTGGCGCCCAACTACCATCCAGAAGCTTTGCACTTATCTGATCATAAATTTCATTTACAACATTCTGTTTTTGAATGGATTTTATGCTCAAGATCGATGTCCGGTAAAATGCCGTTAATGTGTTATTGTATAGCAATTCAATTTTAAGAACAAAGCGCCCGGGCGGGCGCTTTTGCATTTAATTGAAGCGAATGAGGACCTTAGCAGAGAGATTCTTGTCCGTGGCGGTAATCAGCGCCTCTTCGATTTTCTCCGGCGGAAATTCCGCGCTAATTAAAGGACGCGGATCAACGCGCCCGTCTTCAAGCCAGCGCACGGCGGTGGCAAACTCATTGATAAACCGGAACGAACCCACCCAGTTAATTTCTTTGACCAGCATCGGAGAGACGGGCCAACTGACCGGGCTTGCTCCCATCCCGACCTGAACAATGGTTCCTGCCGGGCGGGTGAAATCGACGGTCGACGCCACTGCCGCCGGTGCGCCGGAGGCTTCAAACACCACATCAAAGTAGCCTTTATGCTGCTGATAATGGGCCACCTGATCTTCATCACGCGGGTCCATCACCGCGGTGGCACCCATCTGCTGTGCCAGTTTCAGGCAGCGTGGGCTGAGATCCGAGGCCACGAGTTCTGATGCCCCCGCGCTTTTTGCCGCCGCCAGAATCAGGCAACCAATCGGACCTGCGCCAATCACCAGCACGCGCTTTCCGGTGAGTTGACCGGCCATGTTTATAGCATGAATCGAGACCGCGAGCGGCTCCGAAAACGCCATAACGTTGGCCGGAACCGCGCTGTTATAAGGGATGCACTGTTCCGGTTTGACAACCACATATTCAGAGAATCCGCCGTTAACGTGGGGATTGAACTGCGCGCTGCCCATAAAGCGCATCGACCCACACAAGTTCTGATGCCCGGAAAGACACATTTCGCATTGGTTACACGGGCAGGAAGGATTCACGGCGACTGTCTGACCCACTTCTAATGTGCTGCCTGCCGGTACTTTTTGGATGACGCCAACGAATTCATGCCCAATCACCATCGGGTGTTTCAGGATGGACATCCCCGCACGACCATGTTGATAGTAGTGGATATCCGAGCCACAAATACCGCCACAGGCGACTTTGACAACGACATCCTTTTCGCCGTGCTCAATTTCACGGGAGGTGTAGCGAACATCTTTTTCCGCATGTGCCAGACAGGCGTTACAGGTTATTTTTTCAGTACTCATTGTGACCTCTTTATTTGTTAGCGGTTGCCGGAGCAATGGCATTCTCATCGGCCCTGTTCGCCTTTTTATTTTCAGGCAAAATGACGTCGATTTTGCCTACCAGGAAAATGTAAGCTAACAGGCCCAACCCGGCGACGGCGGCGATATACCACATGGCATATTGGAAATTCTGGGTGCGTTGCAGGATGACCCCAATCACGATAGGGCTGACAATTCCGGATAAATTCCCGCAAATATTTAAACACCCTCCCATCGTGCCGAGGAAATTGCGTGGAATAACATCACTCCAGACCACCCATCCTAAATTTGAAAAAGCGTTAGCGAAAAAGGCAATAGAGAGAATAACGATGGCGATAATCGGTTGGTCTTCGAAGAAATTAACCAGCCCAATAATCATGGTGACGCAAAGCCCTGCCATTACAGGAAGTTTACGCGCCAGCGTTCTGGATTTTCCTTTTTTCAGCAGCATATCGCTAAGGGTGCCGCCGCATAAAACACCGAACATCGCCATAATATAGGGGAGCATGGCGCCAATGCCGGCTTTGGAAACCGAGAGATGCAGCCCTTTTTCCAGATAAACAATAAACCAGGTCAGGAAAAAATAGAGCGTGGAAGAGCAGGCAAATTGGGTAATGAAAAGTCCCCAGACGGTTTTTTTGCTGAGAAAGAAGCGAATGTCTTGCCAGCTGATTTTTTCATTAACCGTAGACTGGTTAACCGAGCCGTAGCCTCCGCCTGCCTTAATGTAGTCAAGCTCCGCCTGATTAACGGATTTACTGTGCTGCGGGTCTCTGTAATAAATAAGCCAGTAGATACCAAACAGAATGCCCGCGCCGCCAGACAAATAGAAGGACATTTCCCAACCGTAGTTAGCCACAATAAAGGATAACGCCGGGGTTAATAACGCCAGGCCAATATATTGCGCACTTGAGTAAATGGCCGTGGCGCGAGCGCGTTCATGATCCGGGAACCAGGTGGCGATGATTTTGGTGTTAGAGGGAAAAGAGGGCGCTTCGGCGACACCGATTAATGCGCGGCAAGCCAGTAACATGGCAAAAGACGCCGTCGCGGTTGCAAATAAGTGATGCGACGAGAACCCCATCATAAAGGTAAAAACGCTCCACAGAATAATGGCTCCCCCGTAAAGAACGCGTGAGCCAATGCGATCCAGCACATAGCCAACAGGGATCTGGCTCGCAGCATAAGCCCAGGTAAACATCGAAAATAATAACCCCAGCTGCGTTGGCGACAGGTCGAAATCTTTCTGGATATTCGTGCCTGCAACTGCAAGATTGGCGCGATCCATATAATTAATTGCAGTAACGATAAACAGCAATGTGAGAATAAAGAGTCGTGATCTTGAAGCCTTCATGAAAATACCTGCATTATTATCGATATGCCATTGCGGTTAACAACAGGCATATCGTAGATGTTAAAGGCAAAATGTAGAGTACGGTTTTTTTACAGCACTGCCAGCCAACCACCATCAACGTAAATAATCTGCCCGTTAATATAGTTAGAGGCTTTTGATGACAGAAAAACAGCCGTGCCGATTAATTCGTCCGGATGTCCCCAGCGTTGTGACGGGTTGCTGCTTTTCACCCAGGCGTCGAATTTTTTATCTTCAATTAACGCGGTGTTCATATCCGTGAGAATGTACCCCGGCCCAATGGCATTGGTCTGGATATTAAACTGCGCCCACTCAGCCGCCATGGAACAGGTCAGCATCTTAATTCCACCTTTTGCCGCTGTGTAAGGGGCAACGGTCGGGCGGGCGGCCTGGCTGGTTAATGAACCGATATTCACAATTTTGCCGCCCGTGTTACGTGCGATCATACGTTTCGCCGCAGCGCGGGAAACAAGGAAAGCACTGGTCAGGTTGGTATCAATCACCTTTTGCCAGTTTTCCAGTTCCAGCTCTACCATCGGTTTACGGTACTGGATACCGGCGTTATTGATCAGAATGTCGACATGGATACCCTGTTCATCCAGTGCGGAAAACGCCTTTTCAATGGCCGCTTCATCCGTGACATCAAACACCAGCCCCTGTGCGCTATAGCCTTTTGTTACCAGCTTATCGACAGCTTCGGCCATTAATGTATCGCGGATGTCGTTCAGTATTACCCGTGCGCCCGCCGCAGCGAGACCTTCTGCATAGGAAAGCCCTAAACCCCGCGCCGATCCTGTCACCAACGCTGTTTTCCCCGTTAAGTCAAATAATGCGCTCATTCTGTTTACCTCACTCGATATTTGTATGACGACTGTCCTTTAAAGGGTGAGTTTTCGGTTCTGTAAAAGCAATAGCGTAAAAATATATTTGCAACAATGATCACATTTCGTTGCCGGGTAATGGTGTTTATTTTTCAATAACATTATGTATTTAAATGGATTTTATGATTAAAAATAGTGCAGGTTGATCATCGTCACAAAATAAAACATCCCCTGATAATAAAACGGTGCGAGTGTGTTAAAACAGCATTAAGTTGTAGGACAACTTACAAATATGTTGTGTGTCGTCCAAACCCAGATGACATTCAGCGCGTTCGCTAAATTGAGGAGTTAACGTGAGTAACCTGAAAATCACCAACGTGAAAACGATTCTGACAGCGCCAGGCGGTATCGACCTCGCGGTGGTTAAGATCGAGACAAATGAACCCGGACTGTATGGTCTGGGGTGCGCCACATTCACCCAGCGCATCTTCGCGGTAAAAAGTGCGGTTGATGAATACATGGCACCCTTTCTTATTGGTAAAGATCCGACGCGTATTGAAGACATCTGGCAGTCGGGGGCCGTCAGCGGCTATTGGCGTAATGGCCCGATCATGAACAATGCGTTGTCCGGCGTGGATATGGCCCTGTGGGATATCAAAGGCAAGCTGGCGGGGATGCCGGTTTATGACCTTCTGGGCGGAAAATGCCGTGATGGGATCCCGCTCTACTGCCATACCGACGGTGGCGACGAAGTGGAAGTTGAAGATAACATCCGCGCCAGAATGGAAGAGGGTTACCAGTATGTCCGTTGTCAGATGGGGATGTACGGCGGCGCAGGGACCGATGATCTCAAACTGATTGCCACACAACTGGCGCGTGCGAAGAACATTCAGCCTAAACGTTCTCCTCGTAGCAAAACGCCGGGCATCTATTTTGACCCGGATGCTTACGCCAAAAGCGTCCCGCGCCTGTTCGACCATCTGCGCAATAAACTCGGTTTTGGTATTGAATTTATTCATGACGTACATGAACGCGTCACACCGGTAACGGCGATAAAGCTGGCGAAAACCCTTGAACAATATCAGCTTTTTTACCTTGAAGACCCTGTTGCGCCGGAAAATATCGACTGGCTGAAAATGCTGCGCCAGCAATCTTCAACGCCGATTTCTATGGGCGAGCTGTTTGTTAATGTGAACGAGTGGAAGCCGTTAATCGACAATAAACTGATTGATTACATTCGCTGTCATGTCAGCACCATTGGCGGCATTACCCCGGCCAAAAAACTGGCGGTGTACAGTGAACTGAACGGTGTACGCACTGCATGGCACGGGCCGGGCGATATCTCGCCCGTCGGCGTGTGCGCGAACATGCATCTTGGCCTGAGTTCGCCGAACTTCGGTATTCAGGAGTACACGCCGGTGAATGATGCATTACGGGACGTTTTCCCGGGCTGTCCGGAGATTGACCAGGGTTATGCTTATGTGAATAACAAACCCGGACTGGGCATTGATATTGATGAAGCGAAAGCGGCGAAATATCCCTGTGCAGGCGGTATTCCCTCATGGACAATGGCACGCACGCCTGACGGTACCGCTTCCAGACCGTAACACGTTCGTTTTACCTTAAGAAAAATGATCAGGGCCTGATAACACGCGCGTTATCAGGCCTGTTTCTACTCCGCGCCTTTTAAAACAGTGATAACACCGGGTTAAGCCGATTTGCTGAGTAGAAAATCAATCAGCGTTTTTACACGTTTGGTTTTTCCGGCGCTTTTCGGGTAGTAGAGATACACGGGAGGAAACCTCTTCCAGTAAGGTTCCATAACGGGAATAAATGTCTCTTTATCCGGCTGCAATGCGTGAATCGGCTCAAACAGCCTGCCGATCCCCAGCCCGCTGCGGATCCCATCCGCCATCACCTCGATATCATTGCCAATAAGCTGGCCTGGCATCTCGACGGTTAACTGTTCTCCGTTGTCGTCCAGCATCAGCGGCAGAATGCGGTTGTTCGTTATGAACCGATAGCCGATCAGCTTGTGCTGCTGGAGATCGGCCGGTGATTCTGGCGTGCCAAAGGCTGCAAGGTAAGCGGCCGATGCATACAGCCCTTCGCGAAAAGGCGTCATCAACTGGCGCGCCACCACGCCGCCTTCCAGGATGTCGCCGAAGCGGATGCCGAGATCGAACCGTTTATCGATAATGTTGATGGTCCCGTCATTGACAGAAACCTCAAGCTGAATACCGGGATAACGCTGGCAAAATTCGGCCATACAAGGTTTGAGGATCAGCAGATAAGCAAAACGGGAGAGGGTGATCCTTACCAGACCTGACGGTTGCTGGCTCTGGTCTTTGATGCTTTCGACGGCTTTTTGCAGCGCGTCCACGGCCACTGTCGTCTGCGCCAGCAACTGCTGCCCGGCGTCAGTCAGCTCAATACGGCGTGTGGTGCGGGTAAACAGCGGATGGCCAATATGCTGTTCCAGAAGTTTCAGCGCTTTACTGACGGAGGGGGGCGTTATTTCCAGTTTTCTTGCCGCCGCCGAAATGCTCCCCTCCTGTGCAATGCTCTGGAAGATGCGTAGCTGATTGTAAATCGCGTTATTCATAGCGCCATCCGTTATGCAATGGAGTGAGGATTATTAGCCAATGGCTAACTATCCATGAGCCAATAGTGGCCTAATTTTATCGAAATCGCGAGCTTATACTCCTCCTGACTTTTTCACCGATGTGATCCTCTCAGGAGCCTGAAATGCGAATTTTGTGTCTGGATATCCCCGCTGCTGGCGCGACCCCACAAGCCTATGCCCCTCATCTGACCGCCGAGGTTTTACATGCCTGGGATTTATATAAATCCGGTGTTATCCGGGATATCTATTTCCGCCAGGATCGTCCAGGTGTGGCGATGTTTCTCGAGTGTGATTCGGTCGAAGACGCCAGCGCCGCCGTGGCGGACTTCCCACTGGCAAGAGCAGGTTTGCTGACGTTCGAATGCATTCCTCTGGGCTCATTCGCGGACTGGGAAAGTCTCTTTTCTCCCGACTATAAAAACCTTGCCTGAACAGGCTAACCCGCGTCGTCGAACCGATCGCATCTCTTCACTCACTCACCGTTAACGAATTGAAAATGCAAAACGTATTGATTATTTCAGGGCACCCCAATCTTCAGGAATCTGTTGGCAATGCGACCATTCTGCACGACGTTGCACAGGCGTTGCCGCAGGCAGAAATCCGCAGACTGGATACGCTTTATCCGGACTACCAAATCGACGTCGCCGCAGAGCAGGCCGCGCTGCTGAACGCGGATGTGATTGTCTGGCAGTTTCCTTTTTCCTGGTATTCGGTACCGGGCTTAATGAAATTGTGGATCGATCAGGTCATGGTGCATGGTTTTGCTCATGGCTCCACGGCAAAACTGGGTGGTAAAAAACTCATTCTCTCTTTTACCACCGGCGCACCGCAGGCGCTTTATGCCACTGACGGATTTTTCGGTCACACGATTGAGGATTACCTGGTTCAGTTTGAGACCACGGCACGGCTGTGCAATCTGGATTTGCAGCCACCTGTTTATACCAGTGGGATAAGCTACGCCGGTCGCGATGACGCCCTGATTGCGCAGCAGAAAATGGCCGCCAAAGAACATGCCGCGCGCCTGGTGGCTGCGCTGAACATGTTATCTCCCGAATCGGCGCGGGTGGCGTAAAGCAGAGGCGGGTAAAGACGAAGCCATACCCTAAACAGCAGCCAGCCCTGCCTGTTGATACAAAAAAAGACCCCGGCAAGCCGGGGTCTTCGAAGCGTATAAAAATGAGCCGTCGCCCGCGTGCTTAGCTGCGGTTCTCTTCGATAAAGTGCGCGAGATCCGCCGGGGTTTTCAGCACGGTCGCCACTTCGGTAGGCGGGATCATGCAGCCATAAACGTCCTGCACTTCCAGCACCATATCCACCGCCAGAATCGAGTCGAGGATATCGGACTCAATCAGCTCATCGTTAAAGCCCACTTTGCGGGATAAGATCTTTTCAAACAGCGCGAGAATTTCTTGTTCCATCTCTATTTCCTGAATCATCAGTTCGTGCGGGCATGAGTGTCCAGCAGCTTACGGTCAATTTTGCCGTTGGGATTGAGCGGCAAAGCGTCTTTGATAATGATTTGCGACGGCACCATATAGGGCGGGATCACCTTCGACAGCGATGTTTTAATCGCTTCCGGCGCCAGTTTCGTCACACAGAATGCGGCAATACGCAGCACCCCGCCGCCGGATTTCATCAGCGGCAGAACCACCGCTTCACTGATACCGGACATCGCCAGCAGGCGGTTTTCGATCTCGTTGATCTCAATACGGTAGCCATTCAATTTGATCTGGCTGTCGTTACGGCCCTGGCAGTAAAGCAGCCCATCTTCGTAGCCAAGGTCACCTGTTCTGTAGCCGCGGAACGCTTCGTTCTCCCGGCGCAGCAGCTTCTCGGCGTTCTCTTTTGGCAGCCCGAGGTAACCGCGCATCACATTTTTACCCCAAATGATCAGCTCGCCTTCCGGGGTGATTTCCATTCTGGAGTCCGGCATCATCGCGCCAACCGGCAGCAGATCGTTCTCGCTGTTCAGGATCGCGTCGGTGATTTCAATCACCGTCGTGGCGATGGTGGCTTCCGTCGGGCCATAGGAGTTAAGGATTTTGGCCTGCGGGAAGCGGCGGCGTAACTGTTTGACCAGCGCCTTGTTCAGCACCTCGCCAATAAACACGAACACGTTGAGGTCAGGCAGGTATTCGCTGTTGAACTGCGGCGAGAGCAGGCGCTGGTAAGCAAAGGACGGCGTGGATACCCACACGGAAACCGCATTGCTTTTCAGGCGACCAAGCCAGTTGTCAGCGGCGATATCCTCTTTCGCATTCAGCACGATATGCCCACCCGTGGCCAGGTTCGCCAGCAGCGGAATCAAAGAGAGGTCGAAGCTGAACACCGCATGGTTCATCAGCACCGGCGATGCCGGCAGTGAAAAGTCCTGGCTAACCCATTTCATAAAGTGCCACAGGCTTTCACGCCCGATCTGCACGCCTTTGGGTTTGCCGGTGCTGCCGGAGGTGAACATGATGTACGCCAGATCCTGCTCTTCCAGCGTCTTACCTGCTTCACCGGTCGCCACGAACTGCCGGGTGGCAATATCGTAGTACCAGGGCGCGCTTGCCAGCGAGCATATCTCTTTCAGCCGTTCCTGCGGATAAATGCAATCCACCGGAATATACGGAATGTTATGCAGCAGGCAGCTATAGATAGCCACCGCGAACTCCGCCTGCTGGTGGCCGTACAGCACCACTGGCATACCGGCGGGCAACTGGCACTGCTGTAAGCGCTGTGACCAGTCTGTCACGGCGACGCTTAGCTGTTGCCAGGTCAGGGCTTCATCGCTACCGCTGATGGCCAACTGCTGTGGGTTCGCGGGATCAAGTAATGCCGCACGCAGGAAATCCTGCAGTTCCTGAAGCTCGTTGTGAAGGTTCATAGAGGTGACATTCCGCTAAAGATGTAAAGAGAAGCCGCAGCACTTGCCAGCGTTAAAATACGGCCCAGGAAGATAACCACCGGGTTTTGTAACCCGGTAGTCAGCGCCGGACTGCGTTTGGCTGACCACTGAAGCATGTTGTGCGCAACGGAAATAGCGCCAAACAGCGCGCCGCTGATAACATAGTGCCGTTCGAGCCCGTTCCATGCCCCCATACAAAACAGCGTGCAGAAGATACCGATGTTCTGCGCCAGCGTTTTGTTCTGACGGAAAAAGTCGAGCTTCATTAAGTTCATGTAAATCGGCATAAACACCACGTCCCTCAGCCATTCAGAGAGGCTGATGTGGAAGCGTCGCCAGAAATCCTGCGGGTTTTTCGCCAGAATGGGCATATTGAAGTTCGCCGGGATATTCAGGCCAAACAAGCGCCCAGCACCAATCGCCATATTGCTGTAACCGGCAAAGTCAAACCACAAATAGGCGCTGTAAGCCAGCGACATCACCACCCCCACGCTGAGGGTAAACGGGCGATGGCTCCATGACTGGATCACCAGGTTGTCGATGAGCATCGCGAAGAGAAACTTCTGCACGATACCGGTGAAAATTTGCTCCATCGCCGTTAAAAACTGCTCACGGGTAAGGCTGAATACCGGTTTATTGATGTCAGTCACCCAGGTCCGCCAGCGATACATGGGGCCTGCCAGGATAATAAATGGCATAAACAGGTAGCAGAAATAGTGCAGGAAATGGCGGCCATCTTTTTTGCTGCGGTACAGCAGAACATCAATGGCGCGGAAGGTCATAAACGATAAGCCGATCATGCCCCAGTGGTTGTTAAGGTGCAGTTTCACCAACAGCAGCGGCAGCAGCGTCAGGCTGACTGCCTGCCAGGTTTTCAACCAGCCTTTCTCTTTTAAGGTGACAATCGCGTAAAAGCTGAAGAAAACCGCCACGGGAACCGCATAATCCCCCTGGAAGATATAACCCCAGCCCACTGCCGCCAGGACGGAAAAGGCGGACAAATAGGTCAACCGGTAGTGCAATACGCGGTTAACCAGCGCAAAGATCAACGCCGATGAGAACAGATATAAAAAAAACGTTCCGGAGCTGTACATCATTCATTCCTCAGAACTTTTGATATTCAAAATGCACTTTCAAATTCATGCTCTCATCCACCGAAGACCACGCGATGATGGTGACCGCCAGCAGGAGATAAAGGAAAAAAAGGCGAATAGCGTTTTTCATCATTTAAAACTCTCCAGAATAAAGCGGTCCATCGGTACCCATGCCAGGTCGGTGGGATGCAGGCGATCCCAGTTCCAGCCCTCCTGATAAGGCATTGAGTACATATCGAGATAAGGGATCTGATTTGCCTTCAGAATTGCCGTCGCCTGAGTCACGGCGGGCTGTACCAGTTCCGGGTTCTGCACTGCCCGTCGGTTAATGGAATCAATAATGACCACGACCTGAACATGGCGGGATTTCAGCAACTTGATGGTGGCCTCAAACGCCTGTATTTGCGCCGGAACGACGGGGGAGTCATCCCACACTTCCGGTTTTTCGCCCGGCTCATAAATGGATTTGTCCATCCACAGCGTGGCGGCGCTTTGTTGGCGATACGCGTTCAGCTCGCGAGCATGAGCCAGCTCTTTATCCCAGTCCGGTGTTGCTACGGATGTCGGTTGTTGCGGCCACGGTTGCGCCTCTTCCGGCTCAATGTGCAGCATTGCCAGCCAGTCGTTTTTTATCAGTGTGCAGAAATTAGCAAACTGGAAACTCACTTCCTGCCAGATATTTTCCGCGTGCCAGCCATAGACGTTCATTTGCGAAAAGGTTAAATGGCTGATCTCTTTTTTATCAATATTGCGTAAGTAATTGACCAGGAAAGGGCGGGTTTGCTCATCCTGGATTAACGGATTAAATACCGGTGCCGGAAAATTATCCGCAAAAATGGCGGGTGGAACACCGAATGAATAAAAACTGTCCGGGGAAAGTAACAACACCACTTTACTGTTTGCATTAAGGTCGTTTTTAAAACGTGAGAACAGTAAAAAATGTGTAACACTGTCATCGAAGCTGTCACCAAATGCGACAACCGGACGGTGCAAATCATTATTAAAGTAATTATATACAGCGTAATGTTCATCTTCTGAGGTAGCGACTTCAGAAGCGCCGATGAAAAAAATCGCATTGCCCTGTAATGCATGAGAAATAGTGGCTATTTTTTCGGCTTGTTCTTTTTGGGTGCCTTCCATTGATTTAATCAACGGCTGGAAAGTCAGCGGCGGATCAAAGCTGTTCACCAGCGGGTGAACAGCTAAAAACAGGATGGCAAGGACCGCCATCGAGATATGTAGGCAGAGTGTATTTTTAAGTTTCATTATAATATTAAGAAAGCATAATATTTATTTGTTTAAAGTTTGTTGCTTTTTATCTTCACAGCAAACCGACCTCTATGTTCACGACACTATATACCAGACGCCTCGCGGATGATGAGCGTTGCTGTGTAACGGTATGTACAGATTTGATCTGGCATCATATTACGGGGCGAATTTTCATACAGGCAGCGTGGGAGAGGAGGGGAAACGGTTTGCCGTCGCTTTCGCGAATGAGAGTCATACGCGCTACGCCCTATCCCTATGGCAAACGGCAATAAGGATCGGCTTAGCGTTTGCCCGGTTTGAGTGTTTGATTACCAGGCAAATTATTCATCTTCTCATAGCGTTTTTTATACTCCGCCGGCGGGATGCCATTATGTTTGCGGAATATTTTAGTGAAATAGACCGGGTCGCTATAACCCACAGATTGAGCAATTTTAAATATGGGCAATAACGTTGACTGGATAAGTAAACGCGCACGGTTTATGCGTTGTTGTTCACGCCAGGCATAAATGGTAACGCCCAAATCTTTTTTGAACAGATGCGCTAAGCGGGAAGGAGACAAAAACACCATGCTGGCGAGTTTTTCGACTTTCAGTTCTTCATCAATGTGATCGTTGAGATAGTCGCAGACGGCATTGATTCTGGGATCGTGAGCGTGGTGATTGCTGACAGGCTGTAGCTGAAAGCAGGCGAGGATCAACCGTTCGAGGGCGTTCATCGCCAGTGCTTCGGACAAGGGCGCGTCGTCGGAATTGTGGCGGATCACCTCATAAAAGAGTTCCCGCAGATGCGCCTGTTTTACCGGCTCCGTGACCCGGGTTTTTCCGATGCCGAGAATATTTTTATCCCACTTTAGCCAGTCCAGCCAGTAGGGGCGCGGAATAAAGTAGATCCACAGATGATCCCAGTATTCGCTGTGTTCGTCGCGACCATATTGGTGAGGCACGCCGGGCGGAAAAAGTAGCAGATCATTTTCCTCGTATTGCAGCGTGTTCTCTCCCACCTTCGCCCGCCCCTGGCCGCGTAATGTCAGGTTGATAATATAGCCTTTCATGCCGTTGGGGCGGTTAATGTAATAATCCAGCGAGGAACCTCTGGAAATAGGTGTAAAGCCGGAGACTATCCATGCATTAAAGGTAAAGGTTTTTATCAATGGAGAAAAATTCAGCAGTTCATTGATATCCAGTTCCATGTTTGCCTCGTTGATAACCCCGGCTCCGGTTCAGCTTGCGATGATACTAAAATCCCATGCGCCTAACCGCAACGGTGCGCCGCGGGTTATTGCCGCGTCTTGCAATAGCAGCGTGCCGTCGGTGTCACTCTTCAGGGTTTGTGGCTCTCCTGAGTAATTGAAAATGAAGGTGATTTTCTGACCGTTGCGGTTCCGCATTTTTCTGACGATCACCGGGAAGCGGTAGTCGGATGTCCGGGAGCGTAGCGGCAGGTCACGCGTCAGATGGTTAAAGAGGCTGGCTATCAGCGTTTTTTCCGGCAGAAAGCCGACATACATCGCCACGCCTTTCCCGAAACGTGCTTCCGTAGCCGCCGCATAGGCGTTCCACACCGGGTGCTGGTAACGCAGCAAGGTACGGGTTTCGGGCGCCGGGGTCAGCAACTCCATCCACAACTCCACGTTGTTATCCTGCTGGCACGTGATCTCTTCCACGCAGGCGGCAACGGTGACATTTTCCGGCAGAGTGAACTGGTTGTAATGCACGCCGCAGGCCTCGCTTAAGCCGCCGGGCTGCGCACCGGTCCGGACTTTCACATGCTCATCGCTGAAGCCTGATTTAAAACCGATCAGCGCGCGCCCCCCCTGTTCAATATAACGATTGATGCGTGCAAGTAGCGCATCGTCGGCGGCGTATAACGCAGGAATAATAATGGCGCGATAGCGCACCGCGCTGTCGTCGATATCATTAATGATGTCGACCGCGACATTCTGTTCGTAGAGCGCATCGTGGAAGCGGCGAACAATATCGTTATAGACATTGGTCTGTGCAGTTCCCGGCTTAAAGTGGTTAAGCGCATCCATGGCTTCATTATTTACCAGCAACGCCACGTCATGCTCTGCCTGTAAGTTTGCTAACTGAGGCGACAGTTTTTTAAAGTCAGCGCCGATAGTGGTGGCTTCGCGCCATGTCGGATTGGGCGCGAAATCATGACTCAGTAAACCTTTCCAGTAGGTTTCAAAAGCATTGTGAATCGAATGCCAGTGCCAGTAGGAAACCATCGACGCGCCCGACGCGACATGGCTGAAGGCCTGTAACCGTAACTGACCCGGATACGGGGTCCATTGCGGAAATCCCTGCGCCTGGGTTTCCAGCACAAAATAGTTGTGCCCTTTTTTCAGCCCACGGGTGACCGCGCCGCCAAAGGCGATCTCTTTGCCGGTTAACTGATCCTGGCTCGGGTGATAAATATCGACCCCGGCCACGCTCAGGCATTGCGCCGCGGCGAAGTGATCGACCCGTGGTTGCACACCGAAAGAGTAGCCCCGCCATTCGAAATCGAAATTATGGGTGACAAAATGTTCGGGGCGGGCATATTCGCGCACAATGCTGGCCTGCCAGGCCAGATACTCCGTTACCTGCTGGCGTTGGTAACGGCTGAATGCGCACGCCAGGCTGGCATTGATCGTATTCTCGACCGGGGGAAAATCTTCCCAGTTATCGATACGGTTGCTCCAGTAGTCGAGGCCAAAATCCTTGTTGAGTTGCGCCAGCGTGGCGTACTTTTCTTGCAGATGGCGGACAAATCCTGCCTGCATATAACGCCCGACGTTGTCGTAATGCTTGGTCTCGTTATCCAGTTGAAAACCGATCACCGCGGGGTGATTTTTGACGTGCGCCATCAACACCCGGATGATCTTCTCCGCATGGCGACGAAAGTCCGGATTAACAATATCCATGATCTGCCGGGGCCCGTACTTTTGCTGCCCGTCAACGGTGGTGACCAGCACCTCCGGATGCTTTCTTGCCAGCCAGGCCGGAATGGCGTAAGTTGGCGTACCAATAATGACCGCGATTCCGGCGGCGTGCATGGCATTGAGAACGCGATCGATATGATAAAAGTTATAGGTGCCTTCTTGCGGCTCTAAGGTACTCCAGGTCGATTCTGCAATGCGCACTACATTGATACCCGTTTCCAGCATCAATGAAATATCCTGCTCCAGCCTCTCTTGTGGCATATATTCATCATAATAAGCCACGCCATAATATAATTCAGCCATTCACCACCTCCCGGATTA
Organism: Kosakonia sp. ML.JS2a; assembly: GCF_025642095.1. Classification (GTDB taxonomy): domain Bacteria; phylum Pseudomonadota; class Gammaproteobacteria; order Enterobacterales; family Enterobacteriaceae. Next base: position 4,138,495 of record NZ_CP106754.1, on the reverse strand, counting down.
AACCTGCGTTGCAGGTACAGCATTAAAAGAACGGGCGTTGTCGAGGGTAATAAACGACGCCAGCGTAAATAAAAGCGCAATAGATCCCAGCACCATATAACTGTCGGTGAACCCTAATTTCTGGTACATATGACCAATCCCCGTCGACAGAAATATTGAACTGAAGCTTTTTGAAAACTGGAAGCCAATAAGGTAAACGGTCGCCGAAAGTAGCGGGTTAAAATTAGCGGCAATATATTTAAGCGCAGCCACCAGCAGGACCGAGCTTTCAAAACCGTGAAGCAGTTTTATCAGGCTTATCGATACCGGGCCAATCGCCCAGGCGGAACCGATAATGCGCAGGCTCATGATCAACCCGCAATAGAGCAGGGCATTTTTCGGGCCGATCTTATTCACAAACCAGGGGGCGAAAAACATCACCACGGCGTCAAGGAAGATTTGCCCGGTCGTCAGGTAGCCGAACGCTTCTGCGCCTCGCGCTTTGCTTTCAAAGAAGTGACTGTAATAAATGGCAAATTGCTGATCGTAAGTTTCATACACCGCGCCGACGCCTATCATATAGAGCGCAAAGAACCAGAACTTCCTCATTTTCAACAATGCGGTAGCGTCCGCCAGCGTGACGGGCGTTGTCACCCGATGATGCGTCTGCGGGGCGGTGGTTTTGACCTGCGTTTTCCAGACGGTAAACAGCAAGCAGATGCCCGCGCCGCTTGCTGTCCAGAAAATCAGGTTCTGATCAATGCCGTATAATTTCCCGGCGGCAAATGTCCCAATGGCTGCACCGATACCGCCAAACATCCTGGCGCGTCCAAATTCGAACCCGGAAGCGCGGCTGACTTTATCGATGTAGGCTTCGCAAACCCCGCAACCTGCGCCATAGGCCATCCCGATATAAATACCGCCCGCCAGCGCGCCAAGCACCACATTTATTTTCAGTAATGGGGCGAAGATATAAATCCAGTAAGGCGCGAACAACGTGATGATAATGGCCAGCATCCACATCAGGTTTTTGCGGTAAATTAATTTGTCGGAAATAAAACCAAACAACGGTTGGATACACACAGCCACTATCGCAGTAAATGAATAGACCAGTCCAACGTCGCCATAGTTAATACCAATTGTTTCTGTTAGCCATAGTGAGAGGTAGGGATAGCAACATCCCCAGCCAATAAAGAAGAAAAGAAAAAACAGACAGCTCATATAATAGTTTTTATTTGAATCTATCATGATGCCCTCACATTATCGGAACCTGGGTACAGGGGTTTTGTCCCCAGCAAATTACCTTTTCAGTGAGGCCGCAGTCATGAAACTCTCGCTATCAACCAGTAAAAATCTGCTATCCGCAGATGGCTGTGAAGTGGCTCACGTTCCAGGGGGAGGGGCGATAAAGCGCCTCAGAGAAGAGGCGCTTTTTGTCATTATTAAGCGCTATCTCACTGGGAGAGTGGCACTTTTCGCCCGACAAGCTGGATGAATGAAAAATAGTCACCCGCGCCGGCTTCCATTATCGGAACCATCATTTCCTGTGCGAGGGCGCAGGCCATAAAGTCATCCCAGGCCTGCTGGCATGAGGCCATCTCCCGCGACTGGATAATTTCAATGCCGGGTTCCTGCTCCCAAAGCGTTTGCCACCAGTGACGGGAGTAAAAGTACCAGTCCGGCGTCCAGAAGGGTTTCACCACGTCCGGCACATTGCCTTCTGTATAATCCCCGATAAACCCCGGTACGGCCACAGCGATAAGCCCGTCCTTTTTCAGCAACGGCAGGAGCTTCGCCAGCATGTTGTGGTTATTGCCAAAGTACTGATACGCATCCACGCTGATGATCATATCGAAGTAGTCATCCGCAAACGGGAGTGTCTGAGTGGCATCCACCCGCAGAGGAAAGATCTTCTTGTCCAGACCCAGCGTCGTAAAGCGTTGCGCATTGTCCGTCGGCGCGATCCACAAATCAGCGGCAAATACCGTCACATCGTATTTTTCCGCCAGCAGGATGGAGGAAATGCCTTTTCCGCAACCGAGATCCAGAATGCGCATACCGGGAGACAGAGGGAGCATGGCCGCCATCTCTTCGGTGATGCGCATCGCATTCGGTCCCATCATGGTCTCCAGAAGAAAAGTGCGGTCATAATGGTCGGTAAATGGCGTGTGCAGCGTCATTGTCATCTTCAGCTCCTTATTGGTTGTCTGTCCGGGCGCGAACATGGCTCAGTCCGGTGGGATTGATACGGTATGGCTGACCATTTACCGATGCGATCAGCTTTTTGGTCCTGAGTTTTTTGAACACCGCAAGAGTGCAGTCGCTGAGCAGTAATCCTTCGCGGGTGTAGCATTCAACGGTGGTAATACGGCCTGATGCATCGCGGATATGCGCAATGCGTCCGCCTTTGGCGAGAACGTGTAAGGTACGTTGTTCCGGACGGGATAAATTCATACTGAAAACCTGTTCATCATCATGAGCAAAAACGAGCCAACACCCGCAGGTGTTCGCGTAAGGTTTAAGCGCAGCGATAATCAGTCCGGCCTGTGCAGGTCGGGACGCTGATTATCTGATGGTGACATTCTCCAGCATCAAAGCCTCGGTGAGCGTAGAAAGGAATAACGCGATGGATACTATCACAGCCGGTTGAGGGGGAAATCAATCTGCCGCCGAAGTGTGACGGAGTACGATTATTGGCGTGGGTAGACCAGACCACCGTCTCCCAATATGGTGGCGCGCGTGGCAACGAACCCCGTGGAATAAGGCATTATAATTATTGCGATAATTGTTTTTTTGCTCTGGCGCGGAATATGATGGGCGTTCAAATAATAAAGGTAAGAAGGTTATATGAAACGCACTGTTTTCATCATTTCTCTGGTCTGTCTCTCTTTCACTTCACACGCCAAAACCGTGGCCGATTTTATTAATGCCTGGCCTGAGCTGGCGACGAATCCAACCATCAAGGCTGCTATTCAGCAGGGCGCGATTGGTAACGCGGGTCTGGATGCAATGAGCAACGGGGCAACGAGCAGTACGCTTGGTGACGATGCGCAGAAATTGCTGGCTAAAAACGGCTACGACTATGCGCAAGCCGCATTACGGGATTTAGCCACGTCAGGCTGCGGCGAGAACGGTCTGGCAGAGGTTTATGGTCTGCGCGAAAAAGATTGTCAGGCGATAATTAAAGTGGACGCACAAATCGAGTGATGCGGTGTAACGCCATCGCAGCCCGGAGGGTGGTGTAGTCGTTACCGCCCGCCAGTGAACATCAGTGATGTAGCATTTCCTCGACCACTTGCGCTTTGGTCATATTGTACGGGTAGTACGTCGGCCAGTTGTCCATCTCTTTGAGCAGCGCCTCCTGGGAGACATTCCCCATAAAAATGTGAAAATGCTGTGACTGGCGTGGCGCGATAATATGGTCGCTGAACTGCACATATTTTGGCGCTTTGGACTGGCTGTCTGTGCATTCAAACAGGTAACGAACGCCTTTCTTACCGGAGGTATAGGTGAGGATTTTGTACCCGGCGTAATCATAACGGCAACGGTTCACCGTGTTGCCCGTGTGGAATTCCATCACGTTGTCTTCGATGCCGATCATCTCAACGTTTGTCGCGTAGCCTTTTTTGTAATAAGCCCGGTACTCTTCCACGGTTTTGTCGCCCTGTTTCGCTTTCTTCTCCAGCACCGGATCCAGATCGCCATTCAGCAGATAGGGTTCCACAGATTGCCAGACGCCATCCCAGTCGCTCAGCGCTCTGTCTTTTACCTCTTTATTGTCAAAAATGCCTTCGCTGGCTTTGCGTTCAACCTCCGACAGCGGTTTACCGTGATGGTGGTCGTGGGCAACGCTTTGTGCGCTGCCAAGCAGCACGCCCATACCGAGTAAAAACGCGGATTTCTTCATGATCATCGTGTAGTCCCTGGTTATCCTTTGCGACAGATTGAAATGTTATAATATAACAATTCATTTTGCCGTCTGTGTCAACACAGAGAAAACGCGTTGGCGATTTTCCTGACGCTTACTGCCAGCCCTGCGCTTGCCTGGAAAGCCAAAATCGTCAACAATGCGCGCTAAGGTGATGGCGTTCCACCTTTCCCAACCGCTTCCCTGAGAAGCTGATGACGCCTGATATGACTCTTTGACGGAGGCATGTCGGGCGTTTTTGATTTACCCCTCCCGGCATGTCTCTTTCATTCATTCGCGTGATTAATGAGGACAACATGCTGAAATCTCTATTTGCCGTGATTATTGGTGGTTCTGCGGGCTGCGTTATCCGCTGGCTGCTCTCCATTCGGTTGAATGTTCTGTTTCCCAATCTGCCGCCAGGCACATTACTGGTGAATCTGCTCGGCGGGTTAATCATTGGCGGTGCGCTGGCGTTCTTTACCCGGCAGCCGCATCTTGATCCCACCTGGCGATTGTTGATCACTACCGGTTTGTGCGGCGGCATGACGACCTTTTCAACGTTTTCACTGGAGATCTTTGCACTGCTGCAAGCGGGGGATTATCTGTGGGCGCTCACTTCCGTGTTGGTGCATGTCGTGGGATCGGTTTTGATGACGGCGTTGGGATTTGTGGTGGTTAACGCGTTGTTTTGATCTACATATCAGGGAGGATCGTGCGTTCTCCCTGCACTCTGAATAACCGCTTCGGTATATTCCGTAAAAATAAATGGCACCTCTGAATTATCTCTTTAGAAGATATATCCATTTTCAACTCCTTTATAAATATAAGTTTTATTTTAAATGCAACATATACATCTAAATGTAAAAATAAGCTGCGTAATTTTTATTGTGATTAATTTTATGAATGGCGTTGACTAATTTTAATTAGCAACCAAACTTAAATCTCTAACGCGATCGATTAGAGTACATAATGACTTTTTCGATTATACGTAAAATACCCTTGGAGATATAAAATGGCCGAACATAGAGGTGGTTCCGGAAATTTCGCAGAAGATCGTGAGAAGGCTTCTGAAGCGGGACGTAAAGGTGGACAACACAGCGGGGGCAACTTTAAAAATGATCCCGAACGTGCATCCGAAGCCGGTAAGAAAGGCGGGAAAAACAGCCATGGTGGCGGACGGAAATCTGAGTCCTGACAGTGGCTTATAATGGCCAGTCATCATTGAAATGGTACGTCAATAGCAAGCGGGTCGGAAACGGCTCGTTTACTTCGTTATTGTGAGAGTGATATTACGTTAGCTGATTCTTTATTGTGAAATTAAAATATGATGACCCGCATAATATTATGCAACGGTAATCTTTTGCAAAGATTATTGTTCATCAGCGCAACGAGTACATTGCTGTGCTATGAAATAAAAACCTGAGTAGAATGATGAGAGAAAATAAAGAAGAAAACCCCAGTGATATAATGGCAATAGAAGGGTGTGAGAATTTCCTGTATATCGACCCTAACAGAATGATATCAACACTTATTTTTATTAATGAGGCAGCAGTAACCCTTCATCTTACCCCCAGCCAACGGCGTCTGGTTGACAAAATGGCTAACCGGATACAGATGCGCAAGGCCGATAATCCAGGCTGACAGCGCATTCTTCTTCTGCGGAGAAATGACGAAAAAATCACCCTCAGGGACAGGAAATCCGCTCTGTACCTGAAGGTATGCAATTGCATATTCGTTACTAACAATGAGCCTGCTAACTATTCGCGAAATGTGTACAAGAATATCCTTATAAAACAGTTTGTTGTAATGAAATATACCGATCATTTGGAATGATTTTTTTCATGGTAATTGCATTGAAGTTATCCAAAAAATGTTTATATTTCATGCAGTTCTACACTTTACCAAACCCTGGTGTCGCACTTGCAGCCGCTCTGACTGAGCGGTTTTTTTTTCGTTTGCCGCCTGGCTTCTTTTCGCTGTGGGTATCTATAGTCAAAGGACGGAAGGCAATAGGGAGGATCCTGTGCTGAAAGTTGAAAAAGATGATCCACACAACGCACCCGAGTCCGGCGATAAAAAGCCGCAACCGGTGAAAAAGTAACAAAAAGGTCGCTACGGCGACCTTTTTGTTGCCCACGCAACAGGCTATTTTCTGCGTGTTAGCAAAGGGGGGAACTTCAACGGGCCTGAGACGCGAAGCGCTGTTTTGCGCCTTATCCCTCCCTACATGCTTTTCTCCACATGACCCAGCGGTTTTTCCGGGAAGCAGTAGTCGCGCACGCGGCGTTTTAATTCTGCGGCATCGGGGAAACCACTATCCTGCTTGCGATCCCAGATAACGTGACCGTCAATATCGATAACAAAAATCCCGCCGGTGCCCGGCTTCAGGGTGACCGCATCGAGATCGGTACTGAAGGTATGCAGTAATTCCTGCGCCATCCAGCTGGCGCGTAGCATCCAGTTACACTGGGAGCAGTAATGCAGAGTGAGGGTGGGTTTGCTCATTTTATCGTCACCGTAAGCGCGTAGTAGACAATCATTGTAGGCAATGTGTGGGGAGGAATGTGAAGAATAATTAAGTTATTGCAAGTGATAATTATTATCATTATTATCTGGCTCAATAAGATGAGAGTTGGCCATCAGTGTCGGGTGCGGACACGGCACAATTCCACGTACGACTGGAAGTAAGCAGTGAGCCTGATACTAATAACACCTGGGCTTGCAAAACTATGTATACATCGCAACTTTCCCGGCCTCGCTTTAGCAAGCGCGTGCTGGTGACTTCACTACTCGCAGCACTGTATCAGACCTCCGCCAGTGCGGCTGATACCCCCACAATTTCCGTCAACTCCCAGCAAGATACCGCTGAAGAGATGGTCGTCACAGCGCCTGCGCCGGTATTAAAAGCCGGGAGCGACCATTCGGTCAGCGCGCAGGATCTGCAAAATAAAGGCGCGAAAGATTTTGGCTCCATCATGCGCTATGAGCCGTTGATCAGCGCCACCGGCGCCAGCGGCGGTTCCGGCAACGGGAAAAGCGGCTTCGATCGCGGCGGTTACACCGGCTATAACATTCGTGGTCTGGAAAGTAACCGTGTCGGCATTGATGTTGACGGGATCCCTCAGCCCGATGCCACCGGCCGCAGCTATGTCAGTCGCGCAGGCCTGAACACCTTCGGCATTGGCCGCGATTACATCGATCCGTATATGTACGGTAGCGTCGATATTCAGTCCGGCGCGACATCAACGGATAACGCCAACACCTCGATTGGTGGCAATGTCTCCTTTAAACCGAAATCCGCCGACGACTACCTGCGTCAGGGGAAAGAGACCTACTTTGGTTACCAGAGCGATTACGACTCCGCAGACCGTAGCTGGCACAACGGCATAACCGGCGCGGCCGGGGACGACACCCTGCGCGGCATTTTTGTCTACAGCCGCCGCGACGGTCAGCAGACCCGTAACAACAGCGGAACTCTGGACGCTTATCCGGCGAACTGGCACTCCGATGCGATGATGGCCTCCGGGATCTGGCAGCCCAATGAGGCGCACAAACTGACGGCGACGCTGGATTATTACCACAAGACCAACCACACCCACTACGATAGCTGGAACAGCAGCGGCAGCACGATCCTCGGCGATGCGCAGCAAACCAGCCAGACCCGTCGCTGGGGCGTTAGCCTGAAAGATGACTGGACGCCAATGAACGACTGGCTCGATAGCATGTCCAGCAAAGTCTACTACCAGCACACCGAGGCGCATGACCGCACCTGGATGCCAGACAGCACCACCGGTAGCATGGAGACGGTCTATTCCAACTATGATACCGATACCTGGGGCATTCAGAATGCGCTGGCGAAAACGCTCGGTCGTCATGATCTGAGCGCAGGCTTTAACGCCAGCACCAGCAAAACCGAGCGCCCGTTTAGTCAGTCGCCGGTACCGAGCGTCTACAGTGTGATCATGCAACCGGAAGCGAACAGCCGCAGCTACACCGTGGGCGGGTTCGTGCAGGATCAGATTAACTTCGATGCAGATGGTCACCACTTCGCCATCATTCCCGGCGCACGCGTTGTGCATCAGTCCACCAAACCGGATAACCTCTCCAGCCTGACGACCAACAGCAGCGTGCTGACGGAGTCGTCCGTCTCGTCGTTGTACGGTAAAAATTCAGACACCCAGTTGCTGCCGTCGCTGACCTTCCAGTACGACCTCACGCCGCGCCTGATGACCTACCTGCAATATAAGCGCGGGGCGGAGTTCCCTAACGCCAGCCAGTTGTATGGCTCCTGGAACCTGGGTTCAAGCTATGCCGGGCGTGGGCAGTATGCGTTGATCGGCAACACCGATCTGAAAACCGAAACCAGCAACAACCTGGAATGGGGCATGAAGGGCGACGTCACCGAAGGGGTAACGCTGCGTACGGCGCTGTTCTACAACAGCTATAAAAACTTTATCGCCTATACCCGTTACACCCGTTCAGGCAACCCGGATAAATTCACCAACGTTCCTTCCAATATCTACACCACTTATCAGGCGGAAAACCGCGACAAGGCCTTTATCTATGGCGGTGAAGTCAGCGCGAAATTCAACGTTGGCACCTGGTTCGAACAGCTGAACGGCCTGAGCGCCACGCTGGCGTACGGCTATACCCAAGGGAAGTCCAAATCCAGCTACTCCGGCGACAAATACGTCGATCTCGACAGCGTCGCGCCAATGAAAGCCATCGTCGGCGTTGCCTGGGATGATCCGGCAAAACGCTACGGCACCGCGCTGACCGCCACCTTTGTCAAAGGCAAGCAGGCGACCGCCACCAACCGCCAGTCCTACACCAATACCGGCGGTGCATTGGGGGATTCCAGTGTCGAGTATATGCGCGTGCCGGGCTACGGTCTGCTGGACTGGACGGCGTACTGGCAGGTGGCGAAACACGTCAAAGTTAACGGCGGCGTTTACAACATCACCGATCGTAAGTACTGGGACTACCTGAATAGCCGCACTCAGGAAGAGTCCACCAACCAGAATGCCTACGATAAAGCGCTGGCGGTGATGCCGGGACGCACCTGGCAATTGGGCGTCAATGTCGACTTCTAAGGCGATGTTATCGCTCGGGCTGCCCGGGCGAATAGGTCTCCACCGTTAACGTTTCTCCCCGGTATCGCTGCCGGGGTTTTTCACATCCTAAAGGACGCTATGTTTATGCCTGCATCTGCACACGACTTCGCCGCCATCTGGCGTCAGTATCAGACCATCAAAACGCAAGAACCGGCAAAATACGCCCGTGACATCGCCAGTGAGATGGCGATCAGCGAAGCAGAATTAACCCACTCCCGCGTCGGGCACGATGCGGTGCGCCTGACGGGCGACGTGCGTGACATTCTCGCGGCACTGGAACCGGTGGGCGAGATCAAATCGATCTGCCGCAATGACTATGCGGTACACGAGCAACTGGGCGAGTTTACCCATCAACATATCAGCGAACACGCCGGGCTGGTGCTTAACCCGCGCGCGCTCGATCTGCGTCTGTTCCTCGGTGAATGGGCCAGCGTGTTTCACCTCTGCGAACAAAGCCCGCGCGGCGAGCGCCAGAGCATTCAGTTTTTCGACCGCCAGGGCGATGCGCTGCTGAAGGTTTACACCACGGCGCGTACCGATATGGCGGCATGGGACGCGGTGATCACCCGTTTTCGCGCCACCTCTGCGCAGCCGTTGACGATCGTCGCCGCCAAAGCGACTCAGTATGCGCACTCCGCCGACGCTACAGCGCTGGATCAGGCGTGGCGGGCGATGACCGATGTCCACCAGTTTTTCGGGTTACTGAAAAAGTACAACCTCTCCCGTCAGCAGGCGTTCCGGCTGGTGGGCGACGATCTGGCCTGCCAGGTCAGCAATGACGCGCTGCCGACTCTGCTGGAGAGCGTATTGCAGGACGGCAATGAAATCATGATCTTCGTGGGGAATCGCGGCTGCGTACAGATTTTTACCGGCGTGCTGGAGAAGCTGACGCCGATGAAAGGGTGGATCAACATTTTCAACGAAACCTTCACCCTGCATCTGCGCGACGCGGGGATCGCCGAATGCTGGGTCACCCGCAAGCCGACCGACGGCGGTCATGTCACCAGCCTTGAGCTCTTCGCCGACGATGGCGTGCAGATAGCGCAACTGTATGGTCAGCGCAGCGAAGGTCAGCCGGAACAAGCGCAGTGGCGAGCACAGATTGATGCCCTGATCGGCAAAGGAAAAGCAGCATGAAAACAGTACTGATGTTGCTGTTAGCGCTGCCGCTGGCGGTCAGCGCGGCGGCAGAGAAAATCGTCTCCCTTGGTGGCGACGTCACCGGCATTGTGTACGGGCTGGGCGCGCAGGCGCAACTGGTGGGGCGCGACAGCACCAGCACCTGGCCTGCGCAGGCGCAAACAGTGCTGGATGTGGGGTATCTGCGGCAGCTCAACGCGGAAGGTATTCTCTCGCTACGCCCGACCGTGGTGCTGGCAAGCACCCAGGCGCAGCCGTCGCAGGTGCTGCAAAAAGTGCAGGAGAACCATGTCCGGGTAGTCTCCGTGCCGGGCGGCTATACGCTGGCGGATATCGATAAAAAAGTCGCGGTGATTGCGGCGGCCGTCGGGCGCACCGCCGCAGGCGACGCGGTGCGTAAAAAGCTGGCGGCGGAGATTGCCGCACTGCCCGCGCAGCCAGTGAATAAGCGGGTGTTGTTTATTCTCAGTCATGGCGGCATGGGGGCGATGGTTGCCGGACAGGAGACGGCGGCGGACGGCGCTATCCGCGCGGCAGGTTTGCAGAATGCGATGCAGGGCTTTGCCCATTATCGCGCCCTGTCGCAGGAAGGGGTGATCGCCAGCAAACCGGACCTGGTGGTGATCTCCGCCGACGGGGTGAAAAGTATGGGTGGTGAAGCGAGTCTCTGGGCGCTGCCCGGTCTGGCGCAAACCCCCGCCGGGCGCAATAAACAGGCGCTGATCATTGATGATACGGCGCTGCTGGGTTTTGGCCTGAGCACGCCGCACGCGGTGCTGGAGTTGCGCCGTAAAGCGGAGCACACGCCAGAATGAGTCGCGCCGTGTCCCGCATACTCTGGGGACTGTTTCTGCTGCTGTTGGGGCTGACGATGCTGGCGACCACCCAGGGGGCGATGCGCTTGCCGCTCGCAAGCTTATGGTCTGCGGGGGATGAGGGACTGCGTCAGATCTGGCTGACCATCCGTCTGCCGCGCGTGCTGCTGGCGTTACTGGTCGGCGCGGCGCTGGCGCTCTCCGGCTGTGTGATGCAGGGGCTGTTCCGTAACCCGCTTGCCGATCCGGGGTTGCTGGGCATCAGCGGTGGCGCGTCGCTGATGGTGGCGTGCTGGCTGGTGCTGCCGGTGTCGGTTCCGGCGCTGGTCGCGCTGTACGCACCGATGCTGGCAGCATTTATTGGCAGTCTGGCGGTGATGGTGGTGATTTATCTGCTCAGCAAAACAGCGGAGAGCGGACTGTCGCGCCTGTTGCTGGTGGGGATTGCCATTAATGCGCTGTGTGGCGCCGGGGTGGGAGTGCTGTCGTGGATCAGTAACGACGCACAGCTACGCCAACTTTCGCAGTGGGGAATGGGCAGTCTCGGGCAGACAGAGTGGTTAACGCTGGGGGTTGCTGCGACGTTGATCCTCCCCGCTTCGGTGGTGATCTGGAAGGTGGCGCAGCCGCTTAATCTGCTGCAACTGGGGGAGGAAGAGGCGCACTACCTCGGCGTCAATGTTCCTGCGCTTCAGCGGTTACTGCTGGTGTGCAGTGCACTGCTGGTGGCCACGGCCGTCGCGATCAGCGGCATTATCAGCTTTGTCGGACTGGTGGTGCCGCATCTGATGCGCATCTGGCTGGGGCCGGATCACCGCGGGCTGGTGCCGGGTTCGTTATTGACAGGGGCCGGTCTGCTACTGATTGCCGACACAGTCGCGCGCACGGCGGTAGCGCCTGCCGAGATGCCGGTGGGTCTGCTCACCAGCCTGCTGGGCGCACCCTGGTTTTTGTGGCTGATCTTCCGACAAAGGAGAACTGCACGTGGATAACACGTTAACCGCCACCCATTTGCACCTGAAGGTTGGCGCACGGCAACTGATTGAGGATGTGTCGTTAACGCTGACATGCGGTGAAAGGGTGGCGCTCATTGGCCCTAACGGTGCAGGAAAGTCAACGCTGCTACGTTTGTTGACCGGTTACCTTCCAACGGCAGCGGGGGAGTGCTCGCTTGCCGGGCGCGCGCTCAGCCAGTGGTCGCCTGCGGCGCTCTCCCGTCATCGCGCAGTGATGTTGCAGCACACGCAACCGGGGTTCGACTGGCCCGTGGAGGCGATTGTTGCCATGGGGCGTGCGCCCTGGGGGCAAAAAGGCGAGCGAGAAATTGTGCAGCAGGTGCTGGCGCTGACCGGTTGCGATGCGTTATGCGGACGGCGTTATACCACCCTCTCCGGCGGTGAACAGCAGCGGGTACAACTGGCGCGCAGCCTGGCGCAACTCTGGCGTGACGATGCCCCTGAAGGCTGGTTATTTCTGGATGAACCCACCTCGGCGCTGGATCTCTACCATCAGCAGCAGTTGTTGCGCTTGCTGAAGCGGCTCACGCAGAAAGGAAAACTGCATGTCTGCGCGGTGCTGCACGATCTGAATCTGGCTGCGCTGTGGGCGGACCGCATCCTGTTGTTGCATAACGGCAAGCTGGTGGCGCAGGGCGCACCGGAGGTGGTGATTCAGCGCGCCGTCATTGCCAAATGGTATGGCGCAGACGTGCTGGTCGGCGAACACCCGGACGGGGATGCGCCGCAGGTCTTTCTTTCCGCCTGACAGGCGTAGCGCGGGCGGGCGCAGGGAGGATGACAACCGCGTATTTTTGCTACAGTTTAGTGTGATGAACTGAAGCGGAGATCTGCGATGACCTTACCGCCCCTGCAGGCGCTGATCTGTTTTGAAGCTGTAGCACGACACCGGAGTATGAAAGAGGCGGCGCAAGAGTTACACATCACCGCCAGCGCGGTGAGTCAGCAAATCGCCAAACTGGAAGCCTGGGTCAATGTGCGGCTGTTTATGCGCGGCCCGCGTTTTCTGACGCTGACGACGGAAGGGCAGATCTATCTGCGCGAGATCCAGCCTGCGTTTAATCAACTCTCCAGGGCGACGCAGCGGCTGATGGACTCTGGCTGGCAGACGACGGTGACCGTCAGTTGTACGGCCGAGATCGCCAGCCAGTGGCTGTTACCCCGCCTGAGGGGCTTTGAGTACTATCATCCGGGGGTGGAAGTGATCATTAACACCACCCACCGCACCGTCGATCTGCGCAGTGAAGGGATCGATTTTGCCGTGTGTCATGAGGCGCATGCCGCTGCGGAATGGGTGTCGCACCGGTTGCTTCACGCGCCCCGGTTGCCGGGCGGCAATATGGCGCTGGTCTATGATAAAGCCGCCATTTTGCAGCCGGTTTGCTACGATTTCCGCGACTGGCTGCTGGAGAAAACCGCGGCGGATAACGTGTAAAAAACAAGCCGTAACGCCAAAAACGCCGGGTTGCGGCTCCATCCGGGCGCTACCCGCCAAGGTACATCTTTTTCACATCCGGGTTGGCTAACACCTCCTGCGCTGCGCCGCTCAGCACGATTTTGCCGTTTTCCAGCACATAAGCCCGATCGGCAATGGTCAGTGCCGCCGTGGCGTTTTGCTCCACCAGCAGAATCGTGATGTTCTCGTCGCGCAACTGGCGAAGGGTGGTAAACAACTCGCCGACAATCTTGGGCGCAAGGCCAAGGCTCGGTTCATCGAGCATCAGCAATACCGGCTCGCTCATCAGCGCGCGGGCTATCGCCAGCATCTGCTGTTCACCGCCGCTCAGGGTGCCCGCCATCTGCTTACGCCGCTCTTTCAGGCGCGGGAAGAGGGTAAACATGCGATCCCGCAGGCGGGTGAAATTCGCCAGATTGTTATAGGCCCCCATCCGCAGGTTCTCTTCGATCGTCAGGTTGGTGAAGATTTTTCGGCCTTCCGGCACCAGCGCCAGTCCTTTTCGCACAATATGGTGCGTCTGGCTGCGCGAGATATCCTCATTGAGAAAGTTCACCGTGCCGGTGGAACGCACCATATTTACAATGCCGTTCAGCGTGGAGGTTTTCCCCGCGCCGTTACTGCCGATCAGGGTGACGATCTCCCGATCATGGATGTCAATATCCACCCCTTTCAGCCCCTGAATGACGCCGTAAAAGACGTTTAACTCGCGTGCGCTAAGCATAACGTACCTCTCCCAGGTAGGCGGAGATCACCTCCGGATGTTGGATCGCGTCCGCCATCAAACCACTGAACAACGGCTTGCCGTACTCCAGCACCATCACGCGCTCGCAGAGCGCGTTAACGAATGGCATATCATGCTCAATCAACAACACGCTTAACTGGTAATCCTTGCGCATGCGGAAAATCAGCCCGGCCAGATCTTCGGTCTCTTTCGGGTTCATCCCGGCGGCGGGTTCATCCAGCAACAGCAGTTTTGGCGCCGTGGCCAGCGCGCGGGCGATCTCCACTTTACGTTGGTTGCCGTAGCTCAGGTTGGTGGCCTGTACATTGGCATAGTCGGCAATACCAATGTAGTCCAGCAGTTCCATCGCCTTTGCCCGAGCGGCGCGTTCAGCCGGGAAATAGCGGCCAATATGCAGCGCCGCTTCCAGCAGGGAGTAGCGGCTGGCGTGATCCAGCCCGACCATTACGTTCTCCAGCACCGTCATGGAATTAAACAGCCGGATGTTCTGAAAGGTGCGCGCAATGCCGGCATTCACCACCTGGTTAGGCTTCAGCCCTTTGATGGATTTCCCCGCCAGCGTCACGCTGCCGCTGGTGGGTTTATAGTTGGCGGTAATCACGTTAAACAGGGTGGTTTTGCCCGCGCCATTCGGGCCAATCAGGCCGAAGATCTCGGCTTCGTCGACGTGAAAACTCACCTCGTCGATGGCCCGCAGCCCGCCAAACTGCATCACAATGTCCTGCACTTGCAAAATGACGTTACTGGCTGTCATGGCGGCTCCTTTTGCGTAATTGCCAGATCTCTTTCTTGCCGAGCAGCCCTTCGCGGGCGAACAACATGATCAACAGCAGCAGCAGGGAGAACACCACCATGCGCAGCCCCGGATAGGAACCCAGATCGTGACCAAACAGCGACAGCGGCTGATCGAGGAAACGCAGCCACTCGCCGCTGCCGACCACCACAATGGTGCCGAGCAGTGCGCCGGTGGTGCTGCCCAGTCCGCCAAGCACAATGATGATCAGCAACTGGAAGGTGAGCATAAAGTCGAACAATCCCGGCGAGATGGTGGTCAGCAGCGACGCCAGCAAACCGCCGCCAATCCCTTCAAAAAAGGCGCTGGTGGCAAAGGCGCAGGTTTTAATGCGGAACGTATTGATGCCCATCGCAATGGCGGCATCTTCATCATCGCGGATGGCCTTCATCATGCGGCCGTACTTTGACCACACCAGTTGCAGAATCATCCCGGTGGCAAGCAGGGCGATAAGCCCGCACCAGAACAGCAAATGCGGCTGTTGCGGAATATCGTTGAGCCCAATCGCGCCGTTGGTGATTTGCGGATTATTAATCGCGAGGATCTTGATAATGAACCCGAAGCCCAACGTGACGATCGCCAGGTAGTCGCCGCGCACGCGAAACACCGGGAAAGCCAGGCACACCGCCAGCGCTGCGGCGCACAGGCCGCTTATCAACAGCGCCGGCAGGAAGCTGGCGTGCAGCAGCATAATAAAGGGACTGGGGGCCGCCATTTCGAACATATCCAGTTTGCTGTCGCTGGAGAGAATAAACAGCGCGGTGACGTACGCGCCCACGGCGACAAAACCGTTCGGCTCCAGCGATAGCTGCCCGGTAACGCCGTTGATCAGGTTGTAGCTGACCGCGAGGATCATAAAGACGAAAACGGTGCTGATCACCCGGACAATGTAATCGTTAAACAGCGTATTGATGGCGACCAGCAGCGCAATGGTGATGAGGATAATCAGCAGATTGCGCCCCTGCGCGGCAAGCGTCGTTGTGGGGTTGCGCATCAGAAACGGCTCCTTTCCAGACGTTCATCACCCATAATGCCAACCGGGCGGAACAGCAAGACCAGAATCAAGAACATAAAGGCGAAGGCGTCTTTATAGCCGCCCAGTTCAGGAAAGAGGGCGACGGCGACCACTTCGGTAAAGCCAAGAATAAAGCCGCCGAGCACCGCGCCGGTCACGCTTCCTATCCCGCCAAGCACCGCAGCCGCAAAGGCTTTCAGGCCAATCAGCACACCCATTAACGGGTCAATCGTCGGGTAACTGATGGAGTAGAACACGCCGCCCAGCGCGGCAAGACTGCTGCCCAATGCAAAGACCAGCGAAATGATCCGGTTGGCGTCGATGCCCATCAGCCGCACGGTGTTCACGTCAAACGCCACCGCACGGATCGCCATACCGTAGCGGGTGCGATAGAGCAACCAGAGGATCGCCAACAGCAACAGGACGGTGATCAACGGCACGATCCACGCCACGTTGGTGATGATTATCTGCCCGAAGGTCAGGGTGCTGTTGAAATAGTCCGGTGCCGAGAAGAAGCGGGAGCTGCCGCCAAACAGGACGTTGAACAGGTTTTCGAGAAAAAAGCTCACCCCGATGGCGGTGATCAGCATCGAGATTTTCGACGCCTGGCGCAGAGGGCGGTAGGCGACCCGGTCAATAAACATGCCCAGCAGGCCGCATAAACCGAGGGTCAGTAAAATGGCTACCCCAAAGGGTAGCCCAATTGACGAGAACAGAAACAGGGTGGCGAATGCGCCGACCATCATGACGTCCGCATGGGCGAAGTTGATCAGGCGCAGCACCCCGTAAACCATGGTGTAGCCAATGGCGATCAGCGCGTACATACCGCCCAGACTCATGCCGTTGACCACCTGCTGGAGAAAAATGGCACCATCCATTGAAGCACCTCTTGTTAACAACGGCCTGTCACTGCGTTAGGGATTAACCACGGTCTTAAAGGCGAGCTGGCCATCTTTCACTTCGTTGATCACCGCGCTGCGCACCGCGTCGCCATCTTTCAGCGTCAGTACGCCGGTCACGCCCTGGAAGTCTTTGGTGGCGCGGATTTTTTCGTTAACGCACACGCGGTCGCGCGGATCATTACACTGGTTCATGGCGTTGACGATCACGTTATAGGCGTCGGCTGCCATCGCGCCCCAGGTGTGGGTCGGAGAGTTAAATTTCGCTTCCCACGCTTTGATAAACGCTTCGCCGGAAGGCGTCTGCTCTTTGGCGTTTGGCGAGTAGTAATCGGTGGTCATATAGCCGTTAACCGCGTCTTTACCGACGTCAAAGAACACCGGATCCGCTGCCAGCCCATCGCCACCGACCACCGGTTTATCCAGGCCGAGTTGTTTGGCCTGAACGGCAATCAATGCGCCTTCGGTGTAGTAGATAGGCATGTAGATCATGTCGACGTTTTTGGCTTTCACGCTGGAGAGTTGCGCTTTGAAGTCTTTACTGCCCGACGGCGCCTGTACTTCGATTGGAATGGTGCCGCCGTTTTTCAGGAACTGCGTGCGGAAGGCTTTTGCCAGGCCGACGGAGTAGTCGTTGCTGCTGTCAAACACGATGGCGGCCGTTTTGGCGTTCAGATCGCGGGACGCAAGGTTCGCGCCGACCACGCCCTGGAAGCTGTCGGAGAAGCAAACGCGGCTGACATACGGGTGGTTACGGGTGACGCGGTCGTTAGTGGCGGTAGAGGAGACCAGCGGCGTTTTGGTGTCATCGGCGATTTTGACCATCGCCAGGGTGTTGGAGGAGGTGACTTCGCCAATGACGGCGTCGACTTTATCACTGGAAACCAGGCGCTGCATGGCGTTAGCGGCTTCCACCTTGTCGCTCTTGTCGTCGATCACCACCAGTTTGATGGTATCGCCGTTTTTCAGCGTCGGCGTAATGCCCTGGATCAGCTCCAGACCTTTTTGCGACGGCTGGCCGTAACCGCTCAGTGCACCGCTAAGTGGCAGCACCACGCCGATTTTCACTTCCGCCGCCAGCGCGCTGTGTGCGCCCACCAGGCCAGAGACCAGCACTGCCATTAAAGAGACTTTCCCACAAAAACTCTTCATTGTTACCTCACCGTCCGTCAGTTGATTGTTTATGTTTAACCATCAATTACTGCGTAACACTGATGAATACCGATGCGCCTGGAGAAATAGTCAATAACGCATAATGTTTTTGATTTATGGCGCTAAATTACGAAGGGTTTTACTGTCAATAACGAAATCAACCTTACATCCATTAATTAGATTTTTCTCATCCATTCTTCTTATAGATTTAACGGGCGCAATAGCACCGTTTTGGCGCGCTAAAATAGTGCGTATGCGCTTTGTTGGTGCGCGAATACCATCATTGTGAGAGGGATCAAAATAATTATCTGGCGTTATGAAGGCGATGCGTGGATTTAAGAAAGAAAATATTTTTTGCGGATTTTAATAAACGCATCGACAGAATAAAAAACCAGATAATCGCAATTAATATGGTAAATAACGCCTGTTATTACCGCTATTGACAATAATAAAACCCTTGTTATTTTGTATTAGCAGTCAGCTTATTACCTGTTTTTTTCGGAAATGTTATTTCTGCGTTAATTATTTTGTTCAGCCTTATTCTGAGGACGGTAAATAATGAATATTCAAAAGCCCTATCTGCTTTTTCTTGGTGATGCGCACGATCAACTGGCGGCGAAAGTTGCCGATGGGATTAAACAATGGCACCCGGAATATTGCGTGGGCCAATACCGGATGGCGGAATGCCATGCAGATTGTCATGTCCCGGATATGGATATTAACGCAGCGGTAAAAGCCGGTGCGAAAACGCTGGTCGTGGGCGTTGCTAACCGTGGCGGCGTTATTTCTCCGGCCTGGGTCTCTATTCTCAGCCAGGCGCTGGAAAGCGGTCTGGACCTGGCGGCCGGGCTGCATAATAAGCTGGCTGATGTCCCGGAATTAAAAGCGCTGGCCGATCGCCTCGGGCGCTCACTGTTCGATGTGCGCCATCCGACTCAGCACTATCCGGTTGCCAGCGGGCGCAAACGCAGCGGTAAGCGACTGCTGCCGGTGGGAACGGACTGCTCCTGCGGCAAGATGTATACCGCGCTGGCCATTGAAAAAGCGATCCTGGCGCGCGGCGGTAAAGCGACCTTTCGTGCTACCGGGCAGACCGGCATTCTGATCAGCGGTAGCGGGGTCAGCATCGATGCGGTGGTCTCCGATTTTGTCTCTGGCGCAGTGGAAACGCTGTCGCCGGATAACGATGCCGACCACTGGGATATCATCGAAGGTCAGGGGTCACTGTTTCACCCGTCATTCGCGGGAGTGACCACCGGGCTTATCCACGGTGCGCAGCCGGATGCGCTGGTGCTGTGTCATGAACCGACCCGCACGCATATGCGCGGTGTCGATTACCCGATTCCCGACCTCAGTGATTGCATGGCGTTAAGCCTGAAAATGGCGCAGCTGACCAATCCGCATGCCCGGTTTGTGGGCGTTTCCGTCAATACCGCCGCGCTGGACGAGGCGCAAGCCTGTGCGTTAATGGACGCGCTGCAACAACGCCTCAGTCTGCCGGTGGTCGATCCGTTCCGCCAGGGCGTTGGGGCGATCGTTGATGCGCTGGCGGCGCTGTAATGGAACTCTTGGTTGCACATGAACGCTGGCCACTGCGCCAGGCGTTCACCATTGCCCGCGGCAGTCGCACCGTTGCGGATGTGGTGGCGGTGGCCTTAACGGTTAATGGCGTTACCGGGCGTGGGGAGTGTCTGCCGTATGCCCGTTACGGCGAGTCGGTCGAGAGCGTAATAGCGCAGATTGAGCAGATGCGTGCGGCGCTGGCAAACGGCATGACCCGCGACGCGTTGCAGCTTGCGCTCCCGGCGGGGGCGGCGCGAAATGCGCTGGACTGCGCCTTCTGGGATCTGGAGTGTAAACGCAGTGGGCAGACCATCTGGCAACGCACTGCCAGCCAGCCGCCGCGTCATTTGCAGACTGCGTATACCCTGTCGCTGGATACGCCAGAAAAGATGCAGCAAGCGGCGCGGGAAAACGCCTGGCGCCCCCTGCTGAAGCTGAAACTGGCCGATAATCAGGATGGCGCGCGCGTTGCGGCGGTACGTGAAGGCGCGCCGCATGCGCGGCTGATTGTCGATGCCAACGAAGGGTGGGATGAACATCTCTACCTGCAACAGGCCACTGCCCTTGGCAAGCTTGGCGTCACGCTGATTGAGCAGCCGCTCCCGGCGGGTAAAGACGCGGTGCTGGCGCAACTGCCGCACCCGGTTCCGCTGTGCGCCGATGAGTCCTGCCACGATGTGGCCTCGCTGGCGCGCATTGCTGGCTGCTATGAGATGATCAACATCAAGCTCGACAAGAGCGGCGGGTTAACCGAAGCGCTGCGCGTAAAGGCGGAAGCCGGGCGGCTGGGGTTACAGGTGATGGTGGGCTGTATGGTGGCGACCTCGCTGTCGATGGCGCCTGCGGTGGTGGTGGCGCAAGGCGCGAGCGTTGTCGATCTCGACGGTCCTTTGCTGTTGGCGAAAGACCGCGAACATGGGCTGCATTATGAAGGCAGCGAACTTTTTCCCCCGACGCCAGCCCTGTGGGGCTGACGCCGTAAATCAAGGAGAGGGTGATGTCACGCACGGTATATGTGAACGGCGAGTTTCTGCCGGAAGAGGCGGCGAAAATATCGGTTTTCGATCGCGGGTTTTTATTTGCCGACGCGGTGTATGAAGTCACGGCGGTGGTTAACGGGAAGCTGGTCGATTTTAACGGCCACTATGCGCGGCTGGTGCGCTCCTGCGCCGAGCTGGGTTTAACGCTGCAACTGGATGAACGCGCTCTGCGTGACATTCACCAGCGGCTGATTGTGGACAATGCGCTACAGGAAGGGGGCATCTACCTGCAACTGACGCGCGGTAATGGCGGCGATCGTGATTTTCACTATCCGCCTGCTGACACGCCCCCCACGCTGGTGTTGTTTACGCAGGCGCGTGCGGTGGTGGATCATCCCGCCGCCAGTAAGGGGATTCGCGTGGTGACCTGCCCGGATATTCGCTGGCAGCGGCGGGATATTAAAACCGTGCAGTTGCTTGCGCCCTGCATGGCGAAAGCCTTTGCCGAAGCGCAAGGCGCGGATGACGCCTTCCTGGTGGAAAATGGCTATATCACCGAGGGCAGCTCCTGTAACTGCTATATCGTACAGGCGGACAACACCGTGGTAACCCGCCCGCTCAGCAACAGCATTCTGCACGGGATTACCCGTAAAGCGCTGGTGCGCCTGGCAGAGGAGCACGGCGTGACGATCGAGGAGCGGTTGTTCACCCCGGAGGAGGCGCGCAATGCCCGTGAGGTGTTTATCAGCTCGGCGACGACCTTTGTCTGGCCGGTGATCGCGGTTGACGGGCAGACCATCGGTGACGGGAAACCCGGACCTGTCACCTTGTTGCTGCGGAAGATCTATTTGCAGATGCTCTGAGCAATCCCCGTCACATACATTGCCACCCGCGTCTTTTTCCTCGCTCTCTGCGGTTATAAAGAGGGCGAGATTCATATCAATGGCTGATATTCTTAAGGCAAAAGGACGATATGAAGGTAACGCGGTGACAATCAAAAAATTGGCTGCCATTCTGGGCTTATCGCACACCACGGTTTCCCGTGCGTTAAACGATCATCCTGCGATCAGCCAGGCGACAAAAAACAGCGTATTACAGGCCGCCAGGGAGTATGGCTATATTCCCAACAGCGCCGCCCGGGCATTGCGTAATGCCAGTACCGGCGCATTTGGTTTAGTCATTCCTGATATCCAAAACGATTTTTTTATTACTATCACCAATGCCATTGCCCACCAGGCAGCGGAGCAGGGCTGGCAAATGATGCTGGCGATCACCGGCGATAAACCGGAGATGGAGCACACCGTGCTGCGCCGCTTAATGACGGCGCGGGTGGACGGTATTATTTTCGCCCCGACGGCCAGCCCGCTGGACGAGAGCCGAGAGCTGCTGTTGCGCACGAATGCCGTTCAGCTATTACGCCGACACGACAGTTTACCCGCACCGGTGATTGCCATTGATGATCGTTATGGCATTCACCTTGCGGTACAGCATCTGCGCGGGTTGGGGCACTCGCGCATTGGCTACATTGGCTCATCGCTGGCATTAAGCACCGGCGTGGAACGTTTGCAGGGGTTCCTGCAAGGGTTCAGCGCTGAGGAGCAGGCCGCACTTGAGGATGTCATCGCAATGGGGCCGCCACAGGCGGCGTTTGGCGGCGAGGCATTTGCACGCATTATGGGATCGGCCAACCCGCCGAGCGCACTGGTGCTCGGTAGCCCGCGCTATGCGATGAGCATTCTGCTGGCGGCGAAAGCGCAGAACATTCGCATTCCTGACGATCTGTCGCTGGTGGCGTACGGCGATGTGTCGTGGGGGAGCTTGCTGGACGTGAAGCTGACCACCATTACGCTACCGGAAACGGAGATTGCCAGTGCCTGCGTGGCGATCATTCGCCAGTGGATGAGCGCGGAAACGCCGGTGACGCCGGAGGCGTTTTATGCCGCCACGCAGAGCCACATTTTTACGCCGCAACTGGTTCCGGGCGGCTCAACCACCGCTTTCAGGCCACGGCGTTAAACGTAAAAAAACCGGATGCAAGCCAGGCTGACATCCGGAATGAAACGCCAATATAAAGTGCTTCGAGGAAACTATCTGAACGTCGCCAGCAGCTTTTCCGCGCCTTTTAGCAGCAGCCCTTGATCGGAGCCAATCGCCACTATTTTAAAGCCCGCATCAATGTAGCGGCGGGTTTGCGCATCATCGGTACACAGAATACCTGCCACTTTGCCTGCCGCCTGTATCCGTCTGCCGGTCTCTTCAATCACGCGGATCACCTCCGGGTGCATAGGTTGGCCGATATAGCCCAGACTGGCGGCCAGATCGCCGGGGCCAATAAAGAAGGCGTCCACCCCTTCAATAGCCGCCATCGCTTCAATATTTTCCAGCGCCTGCCGGGTTTCCGGCATCACGATCAGACAGATCTCCGCATCGCAGGCGGTGGCGTAATTTTTGATCCGCCCAAAGCCGGACGCGCGCGGCGCGCCGCAGTAACCGCGCACGCCATGCGGCGGATAACGCACGGCGGAGACCAGCGCTTGCGCCTGTTCGGCGGTATCGACCTGCGGCACCATCAGCGTGTTCACCCCGGCATCCAGGTAGCGCTTGATCAGTGACGCATCGTGGTTGGGGATGCGCACAATGGGCTGCGACGGGCCTCCGGCGGCACACGCCTGTAATTGCGCATAGATTTCCATAAATTCGCTGGGGCCGTGTTCCGCGTCGAGTCCGATAAAGTCGTAACCGCAGCCGGAAAGGATTTCGCTGGTGATCGCGCTGCCCAGTTGCGTCCACAGTCCCAGTTGCAACTGACCCTGACGGATGGCCTGTTTGAACAAATTTTTTCTGAGTTCCATAACGGCTCCTTAACCGTGCGTGAGGGGACGTTTCCTGCGTTGTCATTTACCGGGCAAAACGTGCGGAGATCGCGCCAATACCGCTGAGTTCGGCCGTGAAAACATCGCCGGGTTTGGCGGAAATCGCCGGTCCCATCGCGCCGGTAATGACAAATTCACCGGCCCGCAGGGGGTTACCCGCGCGCACCATCTCATCCGCCAGCCAGACCATGGCATGCAGCGGGTGACCCAGGCAGTTGGTCGCCAGCCCTTCCGATACCACCTCATCGCCGCGTTTGGTGGTCATTACGCAGCGGGTAATATCACACGCGTTCAGGTACACCGGTTTGGTGCCGAGCACCACCAGGCTTGCGGAAGTGTTGTCAGCGACGAAATCGCAGGCGTTAACATTCCAGTCGATCATCCGGCTGTCGACGATCTCAAAGGCCGCCAGCAGGTAGTCGCAGGCATCAATAATGTCGAGCACGGTATGCTGGCTGTGGGTGAGATCTTTTTTCAGCACCACGGCGATTTCCGTCTCTACGCGCTGATCGCTCAGTGCGCGTTGGGTGATCTCCGCACCGTCGGTCAGTACCATATCGGCATAGAGAGTGCCGTGGCACGCTTGCGAAATGCCGAACTGTTGCTGCACGGCTTTGTTGGTCAGCGCCAGCTTCCGTCCGACCCGGCGGCGACCCTGCGCCTGCCATTGTTTATCGTTATAGTCCTGCACCTTATAGGCGGTGGCGAGGTTTTCATCGTCGACGAGACTGCGTATCGGTTCACGAGCAACGCCGCTTTCATAAGCCTGGCGCAGAAGATCGCCGGCTGTTCTGATGCTGTTTTCCACGCGGACAACTCCTTGTGTGGGTTAACATTACATATCGACCCGGTTTTGCGTCTTGCCGTGACAAAACGCGGCGACGTTCTCTACCGTTGTCGACAGGATACGACCGCGCGCTTCAACCGACGCCCAGGCGATATGCGGGGTGATCAGGCAGTTTTTCGCCGTCAGCAGCGGGTTCTCCGGCTGGGCGGGCTCGCGGGAGAGCACGTCGACCGCCGCCCCGGCAATCCGCCCCTCGTTGAGTGCGGCGGCAAGATCCGCTTCATTGACCAAATCGCCGCGCGAGGCGTTGAGCAGCAGGGCGGTTTTCTTCATCTTTTGCAGCGCCTGGCGATTGATCATGCCTTTGGTTTCCGGCGTCAGCGGGCAGTGCAGGCTGATCACATCCGCTTCGGCATACACGGTGTCGAGGTCGACATAGCGCAGGTTGTCGCTTTCCGGCAGGGTTTTTTGCCCCTGCGAACAGGCCAGTACGTTCATGCCGAGCGCTTGCGCCACCGCGCCGAAGGCCTGACCGATGCGGCCATAACCAATAATGCCGACATTTTTCCCGGCCACTTCGATCATCGGTTGTAGCCAGTAGCACCATGTGTTGCGCGTGCTCCAGCCGCCCGCATGGACATCGGTATCGTGTTCGCCAACGCGGTTGCACAATTCGAGCATCAACGCGGTGGTAAATTGCGCCACCGTGGCGGTGCCGTAGGTGGGAACGTTGGAGACCACGATCCCCCGCGCTTTTGCTGCGGCGATATCCACCACGTTATAGCCGGTGGCCGTCACGCCAATAAACTTCAGGTTTGGACACTGGCGGAACACGTTATCGTTCAGCACCACTTTATTGGTGATCGCGACATCGGCATCACCAAGCCGTTCGGCGACCTGCTCCGCAGGGGTGTCGTCGTAAACGGCAACGGTCCCCAGTTGTTCCAGCTTCTCCCAGGACAGATCGCCGGGGTTAAGCACACCGCCATCTAACACAACAATTTTCATACGTTACCCATTTGGTTTTTTACTCGGCAGTACATCAACCTAGCCGATGCGCTGCCGGGTGGTAAGCACTTTTTTAATGCAATTCCATGGTCTGGTTGCGGGCGGTTTTTTTGTGATCGAGCGTCAGGACCGCGATCAAACTGAGCACGGCGTTAAAGCCCAGCCACACGCCCACCATCGCATTACTGTTAAAGGTATGGTTGAGCCAGGTGCAAATTGCCGGTGTCAGTCCGCCGAGCACCGCCGCCGCCACCGCCTGGGCGAAGGAGTAACCGGCCGTGCGGGCATGGGCCGGAACCAGTTCCACCATCGCTGCCACCTGCACCGAGCTATAGCAGGCGTACATAAAAGAGAACCACAGTTCAAACACCACAAATTTGAACACTGTCGGATCGGCCGCCAGCCATGAGAGCAGCGGCCAGGCCGAAATGGCCCCGACCAGCGTGACGACAATCAGCATGGTTCTTCGGTTGACGCGGTCGGCGATCATGGCGGTAATCGGCAGCCAGAACAGGATCGACAAGCCGACAAAAAACAGGGTGATAAAGCCGACGTGTTCGCCGAGATTCAGGCTCTTGATAAAGGTCGGCGCATAGGTGGTCACGGTCTGGGCGGTGACGGTAGCCATGGCGACCATCCCCATGCAGGTGACAATCACCCGCCAGCCGGTGATCAGGCTGGTGCAGATCTCTTTGACGGACGGCGTGGTTTTCTTCTTCGCAAAGACCTCGGTTTCTTGCAGATTGCTACGCAGCCAGAACATCAGCGGGATCACCGCACAGCCGATTAGCAGCGGAACGCGCCAGCCCCAGTCATGCAAATCTTTGGTCTCCAGGGTGTAGAGCATGACAAGGCCAATCAGCGAGGCGGCCATCACCGCAAACTGCTGTGAACCGACCTGCCAGCAGGTGTAAAACGCGCGGCGGTTTGGCGGGGAAATCTCCGCCAGATAAACCACCACGCCACCCAGTTCAGCACCTGCGGAGAAGCCCTGTAACAAACGGCCAAAAATAACAATGATGGGCGCGGCAATACCAATCGCGGAATAGGTTGGCGTCAGAGCAATACACAAAATACCGATCGACATTAACGTCAGCGCCATAATTAACCCTTTGCGGCGTCCGTGACGGTCGGTATACGCGCCTAAGATAATTGCGCCAAAGGGGCGGGCGAAAAAGCCTAATGCAAAGGTCATTAAGGTGAGCATTAATGACACATATTCATTATCGGACGGGAAATAGGCCTGCGAAATATAACGGGCATAATAGCCGTACACCATAAAGTCATATATTTCGAGCGCGTTGCCTGCGCCCACCTGGACGATGGGCTTTACCTGAATTTTCTTTCTGGCGGCAGGCAATGCCTCGCTGCTGTACTCGGTCATTTGAATCTCCTTCAATGTATTTGGACAATTTGGAAAAACTCATACAACCAGAACAGACATTGCAAAGACTCGGTTCAGCAGGGTGTAGGGCCTGAAGAGGTAACGCCTGTTCACATCATCAGAATATTAAAAAGGTCAGCGTGTTATTGATGGTTAAGCGCGTTTACGCCAAAGAATCCCAGCGGATGCGAATCTTCCAGTCGTATTGCTTCATTCCATTTCGCCGTGCGTTCGGAACGGGCCATTGAGCCGACTTTTAATTGCCCGGCGTTCAGACCCAGCGCCAGGTGCACAATCAGGTGATCTTCGGTTTCACCGGAACGCGCGGAAACAATCGTGCCGTAGCCCGCCTTTTTCGCTTCGCTAAACGCCTGGCGTAACTCACTGAGGGTGCCCGCCTGGTTGGCTTTTAATAACACCGCGTTACAGGCGCCTTTTTCCGCCGCCGTTATCACCCGTTGCGCATTGGTCACGAAATAGTCGTCGCCGACAATTTGCACCCGTGACCCGGCGGCTTTGGTAAAGGCAATCAGCCCCTGTTCATCATCTTCTGCCAGCGGATCTTCAATGGAGACAATCGGATACCTCTCCAGCCAGCCGAGCAGCAATTCGCACATGCCGTCGGAATCATAGTCGGAGGACTCCAGCGCCAGCCGGTAATGCCCGTTTTTGCCGAATTCGGAGGCGGCGATATCCAGCGCGATGGCCACCTCCTCGCCAGGTACGAAACCCGCGCCTTCGATGGCTTTCACCAGCGTATCCAGCGCTTCTTCATTGCTGGAAAACGCCGGCCACCAGCCGCCTTCATCTGCCACGCCGTTTAACTGCCCGCGCTGTTTCATGATGCGCCCGGCGCTGTGATAGACCTCGGCGGTCATCACCAGCGCCTGCTGGAAAGAGTCTGCGCCGGTGGCGATGACCATCAGATCCTGGATATCAATGCGGCGACCGGCATGCGCGCCGCCGCCAAAAATCTGGATCTGTGGTAGCGGCAGCGCCACCGTTTGATCCCCGGCGAGGTATTTCCACAGCGGCAGACCGGCATCAGCGGCGGCGGTGTTGATTGCCGCCATCGAGCAGGCGACTGCGGCATTACCGCCCAAACGTGAAAACGTTCCGCTGCCATCCAGCTCTGTCAGAATGCGGTCGATCTGTTGCTGATCGTGGATGTCGATACCCGCCAGCGCTGGTGCAATCAGGGTGTGAATATTCCGCAGCGCTTTTTGCACATCTCTGCCCGCCAGTGACGTACCGCCATCGCGCAGTTCAACAGCTTCATGCGTGCCGCAGGACGCGCCTGCCGGGGCCAGACCACGGCCGGTTATGCCGTTTTCAAGGCGGATTTCCACTTCCACCGTTGGCCAGCCGCGTGAATCCCAGATGCGGCGTCCGCGTACGTTTTTAATGCGACTCATAACCCAATCTCCTTTCTCCAGAATGCCTGGATCGCGTGCAGGTGAATAAATGCCTGTTCCAGTAAGGTGCAGCCAGCCCGGCGGACGAACGCCGCATGCTGATCGTTGAGGTACTCCACCGGGGATTTGCCGTCGACCCTGGCGAGCAGTAAGCAGGGCAGCAGCGTTGCCACGCGCATTTCCACGGCGCTGGTCGCTTCCCAGTCCACCCGGCGAAGATAAGCGCGGTATAACGCCTCAAACGCCGCCAGCAGGTGTGTTTGCTGTGCGATGTTGGGCGCAATGACTGTTTTCAGTAAGAAATGATTGAGGCAGAAGGCTAAATCGAATGCCGGATCGCCGTAGCAGGCGCATTCTGCATCCAGGATCACCGGGCCGTCCGGACCGCAGAGAATGTTTTTGGGGCTGATATCGCCATGCACCAGTGCGCGGTGGGTGGTCTGCGTGCGGTTGAGGATCGCGAGAATACGATCGGCATGGCGTGGATGAGCCCGGGCGGTTTCCCCAAGGTAGGGATCCAGACGCAGTGAAAAAAAGTTGTCGTCGTAGGCGAACTGCTTTTCCAGCGCCGTATTATTGGCCGTTTGCTGGTGGATAGTGCCCAACACATCGCCCATGCGGGCGGCAAAATCGACGTCAATATCACCTGCCAGTAAGCGGTTTTTCCAGTTTTCATATTTCCCGGCGGGGAGATAATCCATCACAAAACAGAGGACACTGCGATCCACCCCCTGAATATGCGCGACCGCCTGCGGCGCAATGTCGGCGACGGTGTTCATCCAGTCGATTTCAGCGAAAACCCGCTCCAGCGGCGCATGCCACGCTTTGGCGACTTTCAGCGTTGGCAGCGCCTGTTTCAGGCAAAATTGCCGCTCGCCCGTGCTGATTTTTAAAATCGTCGAGGAGACGCCGCCGGTGAGCGGTGTGACCTGCAACGGATCCTGCGGGGTGATTAACCCCATGTTCTGCAGAACCTCGCGTATTGCATCCTGGTTGAGTGAAAGATCGTTAAAACACGTTGCCATGCGTCACCACACAGTGAATGTTGCTCAGGAATGCAATTAGTAATGCACACGTGTGCATTAAAGATCAATTGGCGGGATTTGTCATTATGATGACGGTTGTCATAAATTTGGTTTTATTTTTTTTAATTAATTGAATTTTAATTAAAAATTAAAATGTGATCGCAATCATATTTATCATAATAAGCCTGTTTTGATGCCATTTTTAGCGATGTAACATTCCGCTGATTTATAAAAAGGAACGGCTGGCGGGCCAGGTTAAAAAGAGGCGAAGCGGTGCGGAGGTATACCCTGTTAAGGGGGGCAGAAGGTTATTAACGATGCGCGTGTGCAGGGGAAAACAGAAAGCGCTTCGTGAAAAGCGCTTCGTGAAAAGCGCTTTGCCGGTTTGTCAGTGGTGAGCGGGGAGACGTGGCGTAACCCGACCATGCAGCGCGGGGTTGTCGCTTTCGTCTTTCAGCCGTACCCCGGTCAGGCGGCGTAAAAAAGCCTGCTCCAGCAACCACGCCAGTTTAAAGGCGGCGGCGTCGTAGCCCAGCCCTTCCGGGCGAATGTTTGAAATGCAGTTGCGCTCGGACTCAATGCGCTGCCGCGCGGGTTTCCAGGTCAGGTAAACGCCAAGGCTGTCCGGTGAGGATAAACCCGGGCGCTCGCCAATCAGGATCGCGACCGCTTTACTGCCCAGCGTTTCGCCGATGTCATCGCCCAGCGCCACGCGTGACTGGTGCGCCAACACCACCGGGCCGA
The DNA here is from genome assembly GCF_025642095.1 of Kosakonia sp. ML.JS2a. Classification (GTDB taxonomy): domain Bacteria; phylum Pseudomonadota; class Gammaproteobacteria; order Enterobacterales; family Enterobacteriaceae. The sequence goes on along the minus strand of NZ_CP106754.1, from coordinate 4,108,682 downwards.
GTGAAATCCCCAGCGTCTGCAAATAGGGCAACAGGGCGCTGATAAGCCCCACCGACTGGCGGTGCACCGCATGTGACGACAACCCGTCGCCAATCACCAGCAACAGATCGTGAGCAGGAGGACGGCGCTCCGCCAGGGCCTGACGGCTCTCGTCGCTGAGCATTCTTCCCAGGTCCGGGCGGTTGAGATAGGTGTGTCTCTCCGGGGCGGCGCTGTGCGCCTCCAGCGTGTTCAACCCCAGTTCATGTAGCTGGCGCGCCAGCGTTTCGCTGTCGAACGGTTGGTGAATGGCATCGCGTGCCTGCGCATGGGCCAGACCGAAGTTAAGCACTTCGCGCGTGGGCAAACTGGCGCCGCTGCGGCCAAGCGCGATACGCGCATCGGTGAACTCGCGCAACAGTGTCCAGGCATCGGGACCGTTCATACAGGTGCTCCTTGCGGTAACGCAGCCAGCAGCGGGTGGTTCGCACCGGTCAGGCGTAGCTGCCCGTGGGTGTCGATAATCTGCATGCGGGTAAGCCATGCGGCGAACTCGGGCGCGTGTTTAAGCCCCAGCAGGCGGCGGGCGTAGAGTGCATCGTGAAACGAGGTACTCTGGTAATTGAGCATGATGTCATCCGCGCCTGGCACGCCAATCAGGAAGGTCAGTCCGGCGGTGCACAGCAGCGTCAGCAGGGTGTCCATGTCGTCCTGATCCGCTTCGGCATGGTTGGTATAGCAGACATCGCAACCAATCGGCAGCCCCATCAGTTTGCCGCAGAAGTGGTCTTCCAGCCCGGCGCGGATGATCTGTTTGCCGTCGTAGAGATATTCCGGGCCAATAAAGCCGACCACGGTGTTCACCAGCAACGGGTTAAAATGCCGGGCGACGGCGTAGGCGCGCGCCTCGCAGGTCTGCTGATCGACGCCGTGATGGGCATTGGCGGAGAGGCAACTGCCCTGGCCGGTTTCAAAGTACATGACGTTGTTGCCCAGCGTGCCGCGTTTCAGGCTTAACGCCGCCTCGTGCGCCTCCTGCAACAGGGCGAGATTGATGCCAAAGCCGCTGTTCGCCGCTTCGCTGCCCGCCACCGACTGGAACACCAGATCCACCGGTGCGCCGCGTTCAATCAACTGCACGGTGTTGGTGACATGGGTCAGTACGCACGACTGTGTGGGAATATCGAAGCGGTCAATAATGTCCGCCATCATATAATTGAGCTTTTCCAGGACTGGCAGGCTGTCGCTGGCGGGGTTAATGCCGACCACAGCGTCCCCCGCGCCGTACAGCAACCCATCGAGCATGCTGGCGGCTATACCTTTCAGATCATCGGTCGGGTGGTTGGGCTGCAAGCGCACGCTGAGATGACCCGGCAGGCCGATAGTATTACGAAAGCGGGTAATCACGCTGCATTTGCTGGCAGCGAGGATCAAATCCTGGTTGCGCATCAGTTTGCTGACGGCGGCGGCCATTTCCGGGGTGATCGCGCGGGCAACATGGCTCAACATGGCCGTGTCGGTGCTGTCCGCCAGCAGCCAGTCGCGAAAGTCCCCCACCGTCAGGTGGGCAATCAGCGCGAAAGCGGCGCTGTCGTGGGTGTCGAGAATAAGGCGCGTGACCTCATCCGTTTCATAAGGAATTAACGGGGTGGCGAGGATATCGCGCAGCGGCACATCTGCGAGGGCGATTTTTGCCGCCATTCGCTCTTCCGCCGACTGCGCTGCCACCCCGGCCAGCACATCCCCGGATCGCGCCGGGGAGGCTTTTGCCATCAGTTCTTTGAGGCTGGCGAACCGGTAGGTACGGTGCGCCAGAGTGGTTTTATACATTGATACTCCTCAGGAAATCGCGCGCAGTTGCGGATCCAGGCTGGCACGTTCACGGGCGTGCGCCGTTTTACGGAACCACATATAACCGCCGAGCATCATAATGGCGAAGATCAGCGCCAGCAGGGTGTTGTACCAGACCATCGCCACCAGGCAGAGCACCGCCATACCTAAGGCGAATGCGGGCGCATACGGGAACAGCGGCGCTTTAAACGGGCGCGCCAGTTCCGGCTCGCTGCGGCGTAGTTTGAACAGCGCCGCCATCGAGGTGATATACATAACGATAGCCCCGAATACCGACATCGTCACAATGCAGGCGGTCAGCGGCATCCCGCTGATGGTGATTAACGAGTCAGAGAAAATCGCCGCAATCCCGACCACGCCACCGGCGAGGATGGCCAGATGCGGGGTGCGTGTTTTGCGGTTCAGATTCGCCAGGCTTGCCGGCAGGTAACCCGCGCGCGCCAGCGAGTAAATCTGGCGGGAGTAGCCCATGATAATGCCGTGGAAAGAAGCCACCAGACCGAACAGGCCCAGCCATACCAGCATGTGCAACCAGCCGCTGCTGTTGCCGACCACCACTTTCATCGCCTGCGGCAACGGATCGTTAATATTGGACAGCGCACGCCAGTCGCCCACGCCACCGGCAAACATCATCACGCCTACCGCCAGCACGGTCAGCGTCAGAATACCGCCGCCCAGCGCACGCGGAATGGTGCGTTGCGGATCTTTGGCTTCCTCTGCCGCCATGGACGCGCCTTCAATGGCAAGGAAAAACCAGATAGCAAATGGGATCGCGGCGAACATGCCCGACAGCGCCAGTCCGCTGAAGCTGTCGGCACCCGCCCAACCGTTGGCGGTGAAGTTGCTCCAGGAGAAGCCCGGGGCGACCACGCCCATAAACACCAGCAGTTCGAAAATCGCCAGCAGGGTGACAATCAGTTCGAAGGTGGCGGCGATCCCCACGCCGAGAATATTCAGCGCCATAAAGATGATGTACGCCCCGCAGGCCACCCATTTCGGATCGAGCGACGGGAACTGCACATTCAGATAAGCCCCGATCGCCATGGCGATCGCCGGTGGGGCAAAGACGAACTCAATCAGGGTGGCAAATCCCGCAATAAACCCGCCCGTCGGCCCGAAAGCGCGATAGGCATAAGCGAAAGGGCCGCCTGCGTGCGGGATCGCGGTGGTCAGTTCGGTAAAGCTGAAGATAAATGCGCAATACATGGCTGCAATCAGTAATGCGACAATCAGAAAGCCCAGCGTGCCTGCCTGCGACCAGCCGTAGCTCCAGCCAAAGTACTCCCCGGAAATCACCAACCCGACAGCGATCCCCCACAGCCGGAAGCTGCCCAGTGTTCTTTTTAGTGTTGTTTGTGTGCTCATAATGTACTGCCTCGCCATTGAATATCTTGCTATGGCGATTGCAAAGGGAGTGCCAGAAAAGAGAAGCCTTATTATTCATGCGGTTACGTGAGGTGAGCCGATCTGGCCTGGTTGCAGGCGTGTTTTTGGTGCAGGCGCTGCCCTGCGATGGTGAAGTTTGCGCTAACAGAGGATGTGTTGCTTAAGCGTAAATTTATTGCCGCTGGGTTGGGAAAATAATGACTTGTTACAAGGTGAAGGTATTTTGTAGCTAATAAAGACAAATTAAATGCGAATATTCTTAAGTTATTATTCTCATTGCAGGCTTTAATTATATTATTGTAGTTTAAAATATTGAATTGCTTCACATTAACTTAACATGTTGATTTTATAGTTTGATTTAATAATTTTTTGTGAAGTGTTCCGCATATTATTCAGGCGCGAGCCTGATGTTAAATGTAATCCGTGAGAATGGGTTGACCTGAATTGTCCGGCACTTTAGTTTGTAGCAAAAAATTCAGCGCAATTTTCGGGTATGTTTAACGAAGGAGCAAATAATGGCCTGGCGTCCTATTTTATATGTCATTTTCACGCATAATCCGCAACTTAATAGTCGACGGGCGCATCTGCGCCTGGTGCATGGGTAATATTCCCTCTTCCGGCCGGAAGAGGGAGAGGGCGGGTAGCTAGCTGGCTTTCTGCTCGGGCAGATGTGCGGCAATATAACGTTCGTAGCGGTTGGCTTTCAGGTAGGTTAAATCCACCAATACCAGACCATCGACACAGTTGTTGAATTCCGGATCGCAGCCAAAATCAATAAACTGCACGCCCCCCGTTTCACACAGTTCGGAATACTGTTTATACAGTGGCGGAATCCCGCAGCCCAGATTGCCCAGCAGCGACTTCAGACGCGTCAGATCTTCGGTGTAATCCTCACCGGTAAACTGCGCCAGTACGTCCGGCATGGTGGCAGGCCACGGGCGACGTGACGCGGCCAGTGGCCAGGTCGCCGGGAACCACAAACGGTAGAACGCCACCAGCAGATCCCTTGCCGCAGGCGGCATACCGCCGGAAATCGACACCGGACCAAACAAGTAGCGGTATTGCGGATACCGCGCCAGGTACGCGCCAATTCCCGACCACAGATAGTCCAGACCACGGCGTCCCCAGTAGCGCGGTTGAATAAAACTGCGCCCCAGTTCAATGCCATGCCGCAGCACGTCCGCCATCCGATCGTCATAGTGGAACAGACTGTGGCTGTAGAGCCCTTCAATGCCGCGGGCTTCAACCTGCTGTGCGGTAGGCATAAAGCGATACGCGCCGACGATTTCCAGATCGTTCTCATCCCAGAGGATCAGGTGCAGGTAATCGTCGTCATATTTATCCGTATCGCGACGTTTACCGCTGCCTTCGCCCACCGCGCGAAAAGCAATTTCCCGCAGCCGTCCCAGCTCACGCAGCAACGGCGCATCTTCCTGCCCCTTGCGCTGCCAGAGGTAGATAGTTTTGCCATCCGCCGTGTGGCCAAGGCACTCGGCGTTGTTGAGTTCACGGCGCAGCGTGATCCGCTCTTCCGGGCGCGCAATGGCGCACTCGGTTTTGAAGGGGCCGGGCAATCCCTTGCCCAAACGCAGGACATGCTTGCGACACTTATCGGCCAGTTCCCGCGAGGAGAGTTGCGGCGTATGCCAGCTATTCCAGGGAATGCGCTGACCGATTTTGATCGGCAGGTTGCTGTTGCGGCGGCGAAACATCTGCTGCATCAGCAGCAACAGCGGTAGCGTGTCCGAAACCATTGCGCTTGCGTAAAACAGCGCGCTGTTACGGGCATCGATCCAGGCCGGTAGCAGCGGTGCGCGGAATTTATTCGCCAGTTTAATGAAACCGGTATGCCAGCTTTTATCGCGGATACCTTTACGCGTTACGCGTGAGACTTCTCCTGCCGGGAAGAAAATCAGCACGCCGCCTCGCTGCAGATGGTTTTCCATCTGTTGCAGCGACGATTTACGCGTGCGTCCGCCCATGTTATCCACCGGAATAAACAGTGAACTGAGCGGCTCCAGGTGAGTCAGCATGCGGTTGGTGACCACTTTGACATCGCGGCGAACGCGGGAAACGGCATACATCAGCGCCAGCCCATCGAGCGTACCGGTGGGGTGGTTGGCGATAATCACTAAGGGGCCGTGTTCGGGGATCTGTTCAAGGTCGTGAGCGGGAACCGTGCAGCGGATCTGCAGGTGTTCAAGCACTTGCTCCACCATATCCAGCCCTTTCAGGTGGGGATGGCGTTCGGCAAATTGCTGGAACTCGCGTTCATAAAGCAGGCGTCTGAGCAGATTCTTTTGCCAGGGTGCGGGTCTGGCCTGTGGCCAGAGGTCGTCGAGTACATTGTCGAGACTAAACATGGTGGCTTCTCCTCCCGTCTTGCGAAGACAGTAAAGGCAGAAGATGACGTTTACGTTTCATTACAATGAACATATGACAATACAAAATGGCATGTTTTGTCACATGTGCCCTCTCCCGGTGGGAGAGGGCGGAAGGCAGGGTTAACTCAGAGGATACCGCGTTCGGCGAGGTCGAGGGCGAAGTAGCTGAAGATCAGATCCGCGCCTGCGCGTTTGATGGCGCCCAGGCTTTCCAGCACCACTTTATCTTCGTCGATGGCGCCCGCCAGCGCGGCGAACTTGATCATCGCGTACTCGCCGCTCACCTGATAAGCGCCCAGCGGCAGTCCGGTGCGCTCGCGAACGTCACGCAGAATGTCGAGGTACGCGCCCGCCGGTTTGACCATCAGGCAGTCTGCGCCTTCGGCTTCGTCGATCAGCGATTCGCGAATCGCTTCGCGGCGGTTCATCGGGTTCATCTGGTAGGTTTTGCGATCGCCTTTCAGCGCCGTGCCTGCCGCTTCACGGAACGGGCCGTAGAACGACGAGGCGAACTTGGTTGAATAAGACATGATGGCCGTGTCGGTAAAGCCTGCCGCGTCCAGCGCCTGGCGAATGGCTTTTACCTGACCGTCCATGGCGGCGGATGGCGCGATGAAGTCTGCGCCAGCGGCGGCGGCAACCACGGCTTGTTTGCCCAGGTTGAGCAGGGTGGCATCGTTATCCACGCCGTGGTCGCACAGTACACCGCAGTGGCCGTGCGAGGTGTATTCGCAAAAACAGGTGTCGGACATCACAATCATCTCCGGCACGGTCTCTTTACAGATGCGCGACATACGCGCCACCAGGCCGTTTTCCTGCCAGGTATCGCTGCCCGTCTCGTCGGTATGATGAGAAATACCGAAAGTCATTACCGAACGGATGCCCGCTTTGGCAATGCGTTCGATTTCGCGAGCGAGGTATTTTTCCGGAATGCGCATGACGCCCGGCATGGCCTCAATGGCTTTGTAGTCGTCCAGCTCTTCTTCAACAAAGATCGGCAACACCAGGTCGTTTTTGCTCAGTGTTGTCTCTTCAAACATCGCGCGCAGCGCAGGGGACTGGCGCAGGCGGCGAGGGCGAGTGATTAAATCGGTCATGGTATGCCTGATATTTGTGGAACAGATGACGCCATTGTAACTGAAAAGGGGAGGCGCTGTTTTACCAAAATCGCTGTTAAAAACCGGGGTCAAGGCGACTGCCGCCTGCCCCGGTTTTCGCATCAGGAGGCGGGAACCACTTGCGGCTTGTTGTTGCTCAGCTCGCTAACCAGGTCGTTGACGCCGTCGCTCATCGCGGTAAAGCGCGTCAGCGGCGAGCGGGTGATCACCACAAACACACCGACGTTATGCTGCGGCACCATGGCCATATAGGTGATAAATCCGCCGCCGCCGCCGGTTTTCTGAATGATGCCAGGGTGCCCTTCTTTCGGCCCCATATACACCCAGCCCAGACCCAGTGCATCCGCTTTACCGGGGACGTCCATCCCGATCACTTTCGTTAACTGATTACGCGGGTAAATCAGCGTCTGCATACGGTCGGCCTGGTTGTTGCGGGAGTAGAAATCCGACGAGAGGAACTGTTGCATCCAGCGCATCATGTCGCCGGGCGTGGAGTAGACGCCGCCGCTGCCGACTGCCGCCAGCGTGTTATTACAGGGGCTGGCGCCTTTCTCGGCCACCATCAGGCGCTTGCACTGATCCGGCGAGGGGGTAAAGGTGGTGTCTTTCATGCCCAGCGGGCGCGTGATCTGATCTTCAAACAGTTGGGGATACGGTTTTCCCGCCGCTTTTGCCAGCGCATCGGCCAGCAGATCGAACGCCAGGTTGGAATAGGCGGCCTGCGTACCGGGCGCAAATTTTAGCGCGGCGGTTGAGAGCCAGTTCCAGCGCTGTTCACGCGTTGGCCAGACAAACACATCGCGGTGCGCCGCGCCGCCCGGTTGTTCGCGGGGCAGGGCGCTGGTGTGCGTGGCGAGATTCACCAGCGTGATGGGTGTCCCCTGATACGTCGGGACGCGTGCGCCCGGCGGCGCATATTTGCTTAAGGGATCATCCAGACGCACGGTACCCTGATCGAGCAACTTCACCAGCATCTCGCTGGTCATCAGCTTCGACAGTGAGGCAATACGAATCACCGAGTCCAGTTGTGGGCGTACATTATTGCCTGGTCGGGTTTCTCCATAACTTCTGAATACGCGCTGATTACCGTCAATCACGACGATCGCCATTCCTGTCGCGCCACTGCCAAAGTAAATATGATTGGCGTAGCGGTCGACGATATCCGAAGCAAAAACCGGGTCAGGAGAGTGTTGCGCCGCCTGGGCAGTGGTCAGGCTGAGTGCGCACAGCATCGCAGAAAAAAGCAAACAACGTTTCAACGAAGGGATCCATAGAATAATGGGAAAGATAGAGCGTATTTATACTACTTAGCGTCCCGTTGCAAAGCACTAATAAGCGTATTCTTTCGCCCTAATACGTAACGATGGGTAAATATGAAATTTTTTCCCTATGACTGCGCCCGCCAGCGCATGTGATAACCTCTCTCTTTCCCGAAAACAGGAGTCAGATAATGACAGGTAAACGGGTAGTGATGGTGGTGGATATGCAAAACGGCGTGTTCGCGACACCGCGTATTCAGCGCGAGCAGTGTGTGGCGCGCATCAACCGGTTAACGGCAGCCGCCGACACGGTGATCTTCATTCAGCATGCCGAGGCGGGCGGGCTGGAAGAGGGCAGCGCCGGGTTCGATTTGTTGCCGGAGCTGAACCAGCCAGCGGGCGCGCTGTACGTCACTAAGACCGCCTGCGATGCGTTCTACAAAACACAGTTGGAAAGCGTATTACGCGAGCATGATATTGATGCATTCGTCATGTGCGGTTGCGCCACCGACTACTGCGTCGACACCACCCTGAAAAACGGCGCCAGTCGCGGCTATGCGATAACCGTGGCGCAGGATGCGCACACCACCGCCAACCGCCCGGCTGCGCAGGCGGCAACGTTAATTGAGCACTATAACGAGGTGTGGCGGACGCTCACCGTACCGGGCAATCCTGTGCGGGTGAAACCCGTCGAAACAATTGTTCACGAATGGCAAACGAACTAAGGGGTTACCCTTAGGTCTGAAGAGATTATCCGGCGTCGCATCTGCGGCGCTTTTTTGTCACTGCGCGTTTTGGTGCGGTGCAAAATCCAGGTTGCACAGCATGTGTGGTAAATAATAAGAAGTAAGCAGGAGAGCACGATGTTTAAGTCCTTCTTCCCCCGACCGACACTGTTCTTTTTGTCGGCCTTTATCTGGACCGCTATCGCCGTCATTTTCTGGCAGGCGGGTGGCGAAGCCTGGCTGATGCGCCTGACGGGGGCATCGGTGGACGTACCGATTAGCGCCGCGCGTTTCTGGGCGCCGGGCTACCTGCTGTTCTATGCCTATTATGCGTTCTGCGTTGGCCTGTTTGCCCTGTGCTGGTTTACCTTCTCGCCGCACCGCTGGCAGCGCTGGTCGATTTTAGGCACTGCGCTGATCATCTTTGTTACCTGGTTTTTGGTGGAAGTGAATGTGGCCATCAACGCCTGGTATCAGCCGTTTTATGATCTGATTCAGACTGCGCTCAGTGCGCCGAATAAAGTCAGCATCGGCCAGCTCTATAGCGAGATTGGCGTGTTTTTGTGGATAGCACTCATTGCCGTGACGGTTGCGGTGCTGAACAATTTTTTTGTCAGCCATTATGTGTTCCGTTGGCGCACCGCGATGAACGAATACTATATGGCGCACTGGGAGCATCTGCGCCATATCGAAGGCGCAGCGCAGCGTGTGCAGGAAGACACGATGCGTTTTGCCACGACGCTGGAAGATATGGGCACCAGCTTTATTAACGCAGTGATGACGCTGATTGCGTTTTTGCCGGTGCTGGTGGCGTTGTCGCCGCATGTGCAGCAACTGCCGATCGTCGGGCATGTGGCCTACGGGCTGGTTATCGCCGCCATTGGCTGGGCGTTGCTGGGAACGGCGTTGCTGACCTTTGTCGGTATCAAGCTGCCAGGGCTGGAGTTTAAAAATCAGCGTGTGGAAGCGGCATACCGCAAAGAGCTGGTGTACGGTGAAGATGATGCCGGGCGCGCAAGACCGAATACCATTAGCGAGTTGTTCTCTGCGGTGCGACGTAACTATTTCCGCCTCTATTTCCACTATATGTATTTCAACATCGCCCGTATTCTGTATATGCAGGTTGATGTGGTGTTCGGCCTGATTGTGCTGTTCCCGACCATTGCCGCCGGAGCCATCACTTTCGGTCTGATGCGCCAGATAACTAACGTATTTGAACAGGTGCGCAGTTCGTTCCAGTATTTAATCACCTCCTGGACGACGCTGGTGGAGCTGATGTCTATCTATAAACGTTTGCGCAGTTTTGAGCGTGAGCTGGATGGGCAGGAGAGCCGGCCCGTGCCCTCTATTTTCGGTTAATACAAGGAACGGTATGTCTTACGTGCCCCGTTTTTCCTGGTTGCTGGCGGCATTGATCCTCGCTGGCTGTGCGACGCAAGGCCCGGTATCGCAGAAAGAAGTGGAGAAAGAAAAAGAGCGGGAGGAAGCACAACCGCTGGATGTGGCGAGCGTTGTGCGCCAGAAAATTCCCGCCAGCGTGAAAGACCGCGAGGGCTGGGCGCAGGATCTTGCCACCACGTTTAGTAGCCAGCAGCTTGCGCCAACGCTTGAAAACATCTGTTCAGTGCTGGCGGTGGCGCAGCAGGAGTCTAACTATCAGTCCGATCCCGTTGTGCCGGGGCTCAGTAAAATCGCCTGGAAAGAGATCGATAAGCGTGCCGAACGCATGCACATTCCGACGGTGCTGGTGCATACCGCGTTAAAAATCCCCTCGCCGAATGGCAAAAGTTACAGCGAACGGCTGGATAACGTGAGAACCGAAAAAGAGCTGAGCGCCATTTTTGACGACTTTATCGGCATGGTGCCAATGGGGCAGAAACTGTTCGGTTCCCTGAACCCGGTGCGTACCGGCGGGCCGATGCAAATCAGCGTCGCTTTTGCCCAGCAGCATACGAACGGTTATCCGTGGAAGATGGCAGGCACGGTGCGTCAGGAAGTGTTCAGCCGTCGCGGTGGGTTGTGGTTCGGGACTTATCATCTGCTGAATTATCCCGCCAGTTATACTGCGCCGATTTACCGCTTTGCGGATTTCAATGCCGGTTTGTATGCCAGCCGCAACGCGGCGTTCCAGCATGCGGTCAGCATCGCAACCGGCGTGAAACTGGCGCTGGATGGCGATCTGATCCTCTACGGCAGCAGTGATACCGGCAGTACTGAGCGGGCTATTCGCAAACTCGGTCCCCAGCTTGGGATGAGCGACCGCGATATTCGTCGTCAGCTGGAGCGCGGTGATAGTCAGGCGTTTGAACAGACTACGCTGTGGCGTGAAGTGTATCGTCTGGCGGAGAAGAAGAGTGGCAAAACGCTGGCGCGTGAAATGTTGCCGGGCATTCAGTTAGAAAGCCCGAAGATCACCCGCAACCTGACAACCGCATGGTTTGCAAAGCGCGTGGATGATCGACGGGCAGCCTGCATGGCGCAGAATTAACGTAAGTGGTGTCGTCGCCAGCGCAGCACAAGGGCGATGACACCAAACAGGGCGCTTCCCGCTAAAAAAGGCACAAGGCCGAAGACAGTACCTACGCCGAGCCCCATCTCTACCTGGGGACGGGACGCGTCCTGCATCTGCATCAGGTGTTCAAACACGCCCGGTGCGTGCACCAGCAGGTTCAGCAACTGGGCGCCAGCCCAGAAGCAGAGCAGAACGAACACAGCATAAGCAATATTACCCGGCCTGGAGGCGTCACGTTTTTTTGCACCCGTGAAGGGTTTTGACAGTGTAAAGTCAGCCATAAGACCTCCGGTACTTTTTAACAATTAAACAACAACCTGACACGCAACGTAATGGGTTCAGTGACCTCAGTTCGGGGTGATTTTGGCAGTTGTAACGCGTTGTCAACATCAGAAAGGTGATAATTTCGCCACGGGAAGGATCCCGGTTGATCTATTTTTGTACGCGCTCACATTTTTGTAACGTTTTAATTACTATCGCAACATTTCAGATTTAACGCATACGCCACAGACCCGACGCGCCGGTTATGCGATGATGCCTTTTTAACTGCCGGAGTTGTCATGAAGCTGCCTGTGAAAATCCGCCGTGACTGGCACTATTACGCATTTGCGATTGGGTTGATTTTTATTTTGAATGGAGTAGTGGGACTGTTGGGGTTTGAGGCCAAAGGCTGGCAGACTTACGCGGTAGGGCTGGTCACCTGGGTCATTAGCTTCTGGCTGGCCGGGTTGATTATCCGCCGCCGCCCCGATGACGAAGAGACGGCGGATAAGCCAGAGTAACGCTTAACCGTTAACGGAAATTTTCAGCGCGCTGTTGGCCTGATGGCGCGCAATCGCCAGTTCAATCAGACGCGTAATCAGCGCTGAATAGCCAATGCCGCTCGCCTGCCACAGTTTCGGGTACATGCTGATGTTCGTGAAGCCCGGCAACGTGTTGATCTCATTAATAATGACTTCATTATCCGGCGTCAGGAACACGTCTACACGCGCCATGCCTTCGCAGCCCAGCGTCTGGTACGCCTGCACCGCAATATGGCGGATCTTGTCGTTGATCGCCGGATCAATCGCCGCCGGGACGACAACCTGCGCGCCGTTATCATCGATATACTTGGTGTCGTAGGCGTAGAACTCGCTGTTCAGCACAATTTCGCCGCAAGTGCTGGCCTGCGGGTCATCGTTACCGAGCACCGCACACTCGATCTCGCGGCCTTTGATGCCTTTTTCCACCACCACTTTTTTGTCGAATTCAAACGCCAGGCGCACCGCTTCATGGTACTGGGCTTCGCTGGTGACTTTGCTGACGCCAACGGAAGAGCCCTGATTCGCCGGTTTGACAAACATCGGCAGGCCGAGTTTCGCTTCCACGTCGCTGAAGTGGATCTGCTGGCGGTTTGCCCGTGTCAGGGTGACAAAAGGCGCGATCGCCAGCCCTGCGTCGCGCAACAGGCGTTTGGTGACGTCTTTATCCATGCAGGCGGCGGACGCCAGCACATCGGAACCCACGAACGGCAGGTTCGCCAGACGCAGCATGCCCTGCAGGGAGCCGTCTTCGCCGAGCGTACCGTGGACAATCGGGAAGATCACATCAACATTCGGCAACGGCGTGCTGCTTCCTGCTTCGATCAACTGCTGTTGCTCGATACCCGGCACCAGCGCAACGCTGTTTTCGGAAGGATTAAGCGCGATGTGCGCCGGATCGTGGGCGTTCAGCAGGTAATTATTCGCGTCGCTGATATGCCACTGACCCTGTTTATCGATCCCCAGCAGCACGACCTCAAACCGTGATTTGTCCATCGCGTCGACGATATTTTTCGCCGATTGCAACGACACTTCATGCTCTGCCGATTTACCGCCGAAGACCACCCCTACCCGCAGTTTTGCCATTTCTACGTTCACTCACACTGATTCCACAAAGCCCATACGATAGCACGTCAAAACGCACGATTCGCGGCCTTCTGCCATAATGTTTTTTGTATACCTGAAGGGGGAGACGTGAGAGGGAAAAGCCTGATTGCGCTGAGCAGTGTGCTGGCGCTGATTTTCATCGGTTATCGCTACCTGCCGTCTTACTACAATCCGTTTGCGCCCCTGCAACTGAACGATCCGCCGGGTCGCATTACGCAGTACAAACTTCGTCGTTTGTCCCCGCAAGCCTGTCGCGCACTGTTAACAGAGGCGAATCAGCAACAGGTGATCTCCGCCCGGCCGGTGGCGGATAGTCAGGGCGACTGCCCGCTCAGCAATGTAGTGCGGGTGCAGGACTTTGGCGCAGTAAAACTGAACAGCAGTTTCCTGGCGAGCTGCCCGCTGGCGCTCAGTTCGGCGCTGTTTGTGCAGCAGCAAGCACGACCGCTCACCGAGCGCTTGATGGGCAGTGCGCTGGTGCGAATTGATCATCTTGGCAGCTATGCCTGCCGCAATATTTACAACCGCGCAGATGCCCGGCGTAGCGAGCATGCCAGCGCCGAAGCGCTGGATATCAGCGCTTTTCATCTGGCGAACGGTCAGCAGGTCACGGTGCTGAATGGCTGGCGACAGGCGCGCACGCAACCCTGGTTACGGGCAATGCTCAGCGCCAGTTGCGGTTACTACGGTAACGGGTTGGGGCCAGAGTATAACGCTGCACATGCTAACCATTTTCACCTTGGCATGCGTGGCTTTGGTCTGTGTCGTTAAAGCATAAATCACTGTGACTAATGTGGTTTTTTCATCGGACCACCGCCATGTCCGACACTTAACAGATAAAACACCAAAGTTCTGTTAAACGCATCTCTGGCGACCCATCTGGCGCACGTTATTGTTAATCTGTGCGCTGATTGTCAAAACCTGAATAATTACGCCTGTTTATGGAATCCTGGAAGGTTAATCTTATCTCGGTGTGGTTCGGATGCTTTTTTACCGGCCTCGCCATCAGTCAAATTCTGCCGTTTTTGCCGCTGTATGTTGCGCAATTAGGCGTGACGTCTCATGAAGCGCTGTCAATGTGGTCAGGGCTGACGTTCAGCGTGACCTTCCTGGTGTCGGCCATTGTCTCGCCAATGTGGGGCAGCCTTGCGGATCGCAAGGGCCGCAAACTGATGCTGCTGCGCGCCTCACTGGGCATGGCGATTGCCATTCTGTTGCAGGCCTTCGCCACCAACGTCTGGCAACTGCTGTTGCTGCGTGGCGTGATGGGGTTAACGTCGGGGTATATTCCGAATGCGATGGCGCTGGTAGCTTCCCAGGTACCGCGTGAGCGCAGCGGTTGGGCGCTGAGTACCTTATCCACCGCGCAAATCAGCGGCGTGATTGGCGGGCCGTTGATGGGCGGTTTTCTCGCCGACCATTTAGGGTTGCGGATGGTCTTCTTTATCACCGCCCTGTTGTTAATGGTCAGCTTTCTGGTGACGCTGTTTCTGATCAAAGAAGGCGTCAGGCCGAAGGTAAAGAAGGGCGAACGCCTCAGTGGCAAAGCGGTTTTTTCAACGCTGCCTTATCCTGGCCTGGTGCTTAGCTTGTTTGTCACGACGCTGGTGATCCAGTTGTGCAACGGTTCGATTGGCCCGATCCTCACCTTATTTATCCAGTCACTTGCGCCGCATACCACGAATATTGCATTTCTCAGTGGCCTGATTGCCGCCATTCCGGGCGTTTCTGCGCTGATCTCCGCACCGCGGCTTGGCAAACTGGGCGATCGCATTGGCACGTCGCGCATATTGATGGGCACTATGGGCATCGCAGTGGTGCTGTTTTTCGCCATGTCATTTGTTACCTCGCCGCTGCAACTGGGGATCCTGCGTTTTATGCTGGGGTTCGTCGATGGCGCCATGTTGCCCGCCGTGCAGACGCTGCTGTTGAAATATTCCAGCGATCAGGTGACCGGACGAATTTTTGGTTACAACCAGTCCTTTATGTACCTTGGCAATGTCGCCGGGCCGTTGATGGGCGCAACCGTGTCGGCCGTGGCCGGTTTCCGTTGGGTATTTGCGGCTACCGCCGTGGTGGTGTTTATTAATCTCTGGCAATTGGGTCTGGCATTTCGTCGCGCTCGCCGCTAAGTATATAAACGAGCCGGGAAGATATTCCCGGCCTTTCTATAATGTTTTCTTATATAAATAAGCCGCGTGTTGGAATTTATAATTTGGGGCTAACGCCTTAAATTAATTCGCTCTGATTTTTCATAGAAACGTTTCGTTACTTGCGCTTTTTAAATTCCCGTAAGCGTTGTGAGAAAATCCGCAAAAATAATACATGTATCTACTTTGCAACATCTGGGCAGAGTGTTAACGTCGTCGAATATCCCATCAGGAAATAGCGCTATGAAAAATCTCATTGCAGAGTTGTTGGTGAAGCTTGCCGAAAAAGAAGAGGAATCGAAAGAGCTGGTCGCCCAGGTCGAAGCGCTGGAAATTGTCGTGACTGCGCTGCTGCGTCATATGGCGTCTTCTGAACAACAGGCGTTAATTCAAAGTATCGAAGGGGCGTTGGATGATGCCCGTCCTGGCTCCCACGTGACCAGTAAGGATACGGAGTTGCTGCAACAGTACGTAAAAAAGCTGTTAAGGCACCCGCGCAGCTAACCCCCGGATACATCGACAGGACTGTCATCTGACTGTCATGCGCGCTGCCTATAGTCGCTCTGTTTTATTTTCTTTAAGTATTTGTACATGGAGAATATTAAAGTGAAACAGAGCGCATTATACCTTGCTTTATTACCGCTGTTATTTACCCCTGCTATTTATGCTGATACTACCTCTACCGCTGTGCTTGATAATCGTGCAGCGCAGGGGGATATTTCCACGCCAGGCGGCGCGCGCCGTTTGATCGGCGATCAGACCGCTGCGTTGCGCGATTCGCTGAATGACAAACCGGCGAAGAATATTATTCTGCTGATTGGCGATGGCATGGGCGACTCCGAAATTACCGCTGCGCGAAATTATGCCGAAGGGGCGGGCGGTGCGTTTAAAGGCATCGACGCCTTGCCATTAACGGGTCAATACACCCATTACGCGCTGGACAAAAAAACCGGGAAACCGGACTACGTGACGGATTCCGCGGCCTCGGCAACGGCGTGGAGCACCGGCGTCAAAACGTATAACGGCGCACTCGGCGTCGATATTCACGAAAAAGATCATCAGACTATCCTCGAAATGGCGAAAGCGGCAGGCCTGGCGACCGGTAACGTCTCCACGGCTGAATTGCAGGATGCGACGCCTGCGGCGCTGGTTTCCCATGTGATCTCTCGTCGCTGCTATGGTCCGACAGTGACCAGTGAAAAATGCGCCCTCAACGCGCTAGAAAAAGGCGGTAAAGGGTCGATTACCGAACAGTTGCTGAATGCCCGTGCGGATGTGACGCTGGGCGGCGGGGCAAAAACCTTTAGCGAAACGGCGACAGCGGGCGAATGGAAAGGAAAAACGCTGCGTGAGCAGGCGCAGGCGCGCGGTTATCAACTGGTGGGCGACGCGTCAACGCTGGCGGCTATCACGGAAGCGAACCAGGGTAAACCGCTGCTGGGGCTGTTCTCTGATGGCAACATGCCGGTGCGCTGGGAAGGGCCGAAAGCCTCTTTGCATGGCAATCTCGATAAGCCTGCCGTGACCTGTACGCCGAACGCGAAACGTACCGACAGCATACCGACGCTGGCGGCGATGACCGAAAAAGCGATTGAACTGCTGAGCAAAAATGAGAAGGGCTTCTTCCTGCAGGTTGAAGGCGCTTCCATTGATAAACAGGATCATGCGGCTAACCCGTGCGGCCAGATTGGTGAAACGGTCGATCTCGACGAAGCGGTGCAGAAAGCGCTGGAATTCGCGAAGAAAGACGGTAACACGCTGGTGATCGTCACGGCGGATCATGCCCACGCCAGCCAGATCATCGCGCCGGACAGCAAAGCGCCTGGTCTGAGTCAGTTACTGAACACCAAAGATGGTGCGGTAATGGCGATGACGTATGGCAACTCCGAAGAGGAGTCGATGGAGCATACCGGTGCGCAAGTTCGCATTGCCGCCTATGGCCCGCATGCCGGAAACGTGGTGGGACTGACCGATCAGACCGATCTGTTCTATACCATGAAAGCGGCGCTGAGCCTGAAATGATTGCTGCCCGGCGGTAAATCTTTGCCGCCGGGTGGTTTTTTCCCTGTTCAGGGCCATCCTTAAAGAGCCACACTGACAGAAGGATGGTGCGATGAAAATAACATTCCTGGTTACCCTCGTATTCGGTCTGCTGTTTGTCACGGCGCTGAGCGCCGCCGAAAAAAATCTTACCCCTCAGCAGCAACGCATGACCCTCTGTAATCAACAGGCCACGGCGCAAACGCTCTCAGGCGATGCCCGTAAGCACTACATGAGCGACTGCCTGAAGAACACCAAAACTGAACCCGGTCAGAAAAGCCTGACGCCGCAGCAGCAACGCATGCGCGAGTGTAATGCGCAGGCGACGCAGCAATCGCTGAAAGGCAACGATCGCAGTAAATTCATGAGCGCCTGCCTGAAAAAACAGGGCTAGAAAAGGGGTGAGCGATTGTTCGGGCTCACCCTCCTGTTCCTGTCTTCTTCACCCGGTTGCCCGCTGGCTAATCTCTGCCAGGCTTAACAGGTGAGCAACGTTCTCTTTTTTCCTCTCCTCGTGGTTGTGCGCTGTCTGGCGTGACGCCCGTTTTTGCAACACTGACACGGGAGCAATATGATGAACTATCAATATGTTACCGACCTCAATTCCTTGCCGGAAAACCAACCGGTAAAAGTGGATGTGGCGGGAACCACTCTGATCCTTATCCGCACGCTTGGTCAGGTTCGCGCTTTTCAGAGCAAATGCCCCCATGCGGGCGGGCCGTTGGAGAAGGGGGCGATTTGCGACGGCAAACTGGTGTGCCCCTGGCATAAAGCGGCGTTCGACATTACCAATGGTGAGTGGCGCGAACCGTTGGCGTTAACCAATCTCAAACAGTACCCGGTGCTTATTGAGCAAAACCGTGTGTTAGTGAACCCGCGTCCACGATCTCCCGCCAGCAGACCGAACATCCGCGGCGATCGCCCGCAAACAGCGGTGATCCTCGGTACGGGCGCAGCAGGCAGCGCAGCGGCGATCACGTTGCGTGACGCCGGTTTTTCGGGGCATCTGATCTTGATCGATAAAGACGATGGCGCACCCTACGATCGCACGGCGCTGAGTAAATTTGTCCCTGCCGGCAAAATGAAAATCAGCGAGGTTCCCCATCTGCTGGATGAGACATTTTACAGCCAGCCCGGTGTTGAGCGTCTGCGTGACGAGGTGACTGCGCTGGATTACCACGCGCATCAGCTAACGCTTGCCAATGGGCGGCCTGTTCACTTCGACAAATTGTTGCTGGCAACGGGCGGTCAGCCAGTATGGCCAGAGATCCCCGGTAATCATCTGGCGGGTGTGCATGTCTTACGGGATATTCATCAGGCACAGCGCCTGCTCAACGAGGTGGAGCAGGAACAACAACTGGTGGTGATCGGCAACAGTTTTATCGCCATGGAACTGGCGGCGGCGCTGCGTAACCAGGATATTGATGTCACGGTGCTGTCGCGCCATGCACTGCCGTTTGTGCCGCAATTTGGTGAAGAGATAGGGCGGCGCTTTCGCGATCTGCATAAGCAAAATGGTGTGAAATTTATGACCGGCGAGCCGGTCGCGCTGGAAGGGAACGGCCATGTGCAGGGGGTGAAGCTGAAAAATGGTCACACCCTGCCTGCGCATGTGGTGGTCTTCGCGACAGGTGTGCGCCCCGCCACGGAGTTAGCCCACGATCTGCCCCATGAACAAGACGGTAGCCTGAGCGTGGATGAAACCCTGAGCGCCGCGCCGGACGTCTGGGCGGTTGGCGATATTGCCAGTTACCCGGCGCCAGAAGGGCGCAGACGGATTGAACACTGGCGCGTCGCGCAGCAGCAAGGGCATATTGCAGCGCTGAATATGTTGGGCGAACATCATGCATTTGATCGGGTGCCGTTTTTCTGGACCACCCACTTTGGCACCCGTTTCGAGTACCTCGGTTATGCCCGCGAGTGGGACAGCATGAAAATGCTCGGTTCGTTTGATGATAAACGTTTTGCGGTGCTGTACGGCGAAGCGGGAGTGTTAAAAGCGGTATTAAGCTGTGGCGAGTACAGCGCGACGGCGGGATTACTGTTGAAAATGCAGCAGCCTGTCAGCCTCAATGTTGCCAGCGAAATGCTGGCCTGACAGGCGCTGAAATCCTCTCCCCGTTGGGGAGAGGTGGCGGGTTACTTGCTGAGTTTATCGGACTTTGCCATGCAGGCTTCGATGGCCTCAATGACCGCCGAGCGGAAGCCTTTCTCTTCCAGCACTTTTACCGCTTCAATGGTGGTGCCGCCGGGGGAGCAGACCATATCTTTCAGCTCGCCCGGATGCTTGCCGGTTTCCAGCACCATTTTGGCTGAGCCCATGACCGCCTGGGCGGCAAATTTGTAAGCCTGCGCGCGCGGCATACCGCCCAGCACGGCGGCATCCGCCATCGCTTCAATAAACATAAACACGTAAGCGGGCGCGGAACCGCTCACGCCGACGACCGGGTGGATCATCGGTTCGGCAATCACTTCGGCTTCACCGAAGCAGCGGAAGATATTGAGGACATCGGCGGTGTCTTCCGGCGTGACGAGGGCGTTTGGCGTAATGGAGGTCATCCCGGCGTTGACCAGCGAGGGGGTATTCGGCATGGCGCGCACAATTTTACGATCGTGGCCGAGTGCGCGCGCCAGTTGATCGAGCGTCACGCCGGCGGCAATAGAGACAACCAGCGTCTCTTTATTCAGGCTGGAGGCCACTTCGCTCAGCACTTTCACCATGATGTTTGGCTTAACAGCGCCAAAGACGATGTCGGCGATCTGCGCCACTTCCTGCGCGCTT
Source organism: Kosakonia sp. ML.JS2a (assembly GCF_025642095.1). Classification (GTDB taxonomy): domain Bacteria; phylum Pseudomonadota; class Gammaproteobacteria; order Enterobacterales; family Enterobacteriaceae. The sequence goes on along the minus strand of NZ_CP106754.1, from coordinate 4,088,589 downwards.
TGTGCCGCATTGATGCCAAACTGATCGTGCAGGGCGGCGACTTTATCTGGCGACGGGGTGTATACCCAGATTTGCCCGGGCAGAACCTGCCCGCTGGAGATCAGGCCGCCGAGGATCGCCTTACCCATGTTACCGCAGCCGATAAAACCGATTTTTTTTTCCATCACGTCTGTCTCTCTGCTTGTAATTGCTTGTGGCATATAGCTTAACGTGGATTGCCGTGCAGGGCTAAAGCTTCTGCGACGATCGTACGACTTTCCACTGCGGGGAATTAAAGCGACAATGCGGCGCAATCAAAAGGAGCAACTATGGCGATTTGGGTCGATGCGGACGCCTGTCCGAACGTGATCAAAGAGATTTTATTCCGCGCCGCTGAGCGCACGCAAACCCCGCTGACGCTGGTGGCTAACCAGAGTTTGCGCGTTCCACCGTCGCGGGTGATCCGTACGCTAAGAGTGCCGGCAGGGTTTGATGTGGCCGATAACGAAATCGTGCGGCTGTGTAGCGCAGAAGATTTGGTGATCACGGCGGACATCCCACTGGCGGCGGAAGTGCTGGCCAAAGGCGCAGCGGCGCTGAACCCACGCGGTGAACGTTATACTGAAGCGACCATTCGTGAAAAACTGACCCTGCGTGATTTTATGGATACGCTGCGCGCCAGCGGCATTCAGACTGGCGGCCCGGATAGCCTTTCGCAGCGGGATCGTCAGCAGTTTGCCGCGCAACTGGATAAATGGCTGCTGGAGGTTAAGCGCCGCCAGGCAGAATAAATTTTGCGCAACCTCGCGTAACAGGGTATGGTTTGCCGCCTTGCGGGCTTGTCAGCCTGTGATACATTCAGTAATGTTGCCGCTACATGTGTTGCCACGGAATCTTTACAGTCTTACTCGTTATCCGCTCTGGGTAAAATGAGATTATGCTCCGTGGTGGACATAAAAGTGTAACGTAAATCTTACAGTGAATATTGTACTAGTTTAGTGATATCATTCGCTGTCTCATTATCCGTCCTGCGTTGCGCAGGACCCGGAGGAAACACCAGTTCATGACGCTACCCATTTTTTTAATTGGCGCACGCGGTTGCGGTAAAACCACCGTGGGTCTGGCGCTGGCACTGGCGCAGGGATGCGAGTTTATCGATACCGATCACTGGTTGCAGGAAGAGGTTAAGCAGAGTATTGCGACCATTGTTGATAATGAAGGGTGGGACGGATTCCGTGCAAAAGAAACGGCGGCGCTGGAAGCGGTAACCGCGCCGGCAAGGGTGATCGCCACCGGTGGCGGCATTGTGCTTAGCGAATATAACCGCCGTTTTATGCGTGAAAAAGGTGTGGTGATCTATCTGTGTGCACCGGTGTCTGTACTGGCCGATCGGCTGGAAGCGTTCCCGGAAGAGGGGCAGCGCCCAACGCTAACCGGGAAGCCTATCAGCGAAGAGGTGAGTGAAGTGCTGGCGCTCCGCGATGCGTTATACCGCGAAGCTGCGCACTATGTGGTGGATGCGGCGCTACCGCCAGAGCAGGTGGTGACGGACATTGAAGCGGCCTTACAGCTGGCTCGCGCCAGTTAGCGAAACGTTTGTCTATACTTAATAGCCCGACCGATAAAAAAGGAAGAGCTATGCCGACGAAACCACCCTATCCGCGTGAAGCCCGCATTGTTGCCGTTGAAAAAGGTACAGGCACTCAGACGGTGACCTGGTACCAGCTACGTGCAGACCATCCTAAGCCCGATGCATTAATCAGTGAGCATCCTACCGAGCAGGAAGCGCTGGATGCTAAAAAACGCTATGAAGATCCGGATAAAAGCTAAGCCGGATAGTCAACCAGCGGTATTATTTTCTGAAAATTTTAGAAACGGACTTACATCACATTTTGGGGCTGGCTGATTGCCCCTCAGTTGGTATATTTCATTATTACTGGAATCTACATGAACACGGGAGCGGTTCGTTGACCCTACGCGCAGTGGCATCTGCCGGGGTAGTGGTTAACGCATAAGCAGTCTGAATGATTGAAAGGCGGAAAGCAGAATGAGTGCGACTTTGGCGATCCTCACCATTGGTGTGGTGCCGGTAGAAGAGACCTTACCGCTCCTGACAGAACATGTGTCAGCGCAGCAGATCACCCATATCAGCCTGCTGGGTAAAATGTCTCCCGATGAGGTGCGCAGTGAATACCGCGTTGAAGCTGGCGATGTCGCTGTTCCGACGCGTCTGCAGGATGACAGCCTGGGGATGCTCTCCCGCGCAAAAGTCGAGCGCGATCTGCAAAGCGTCATCGAAGTGCTGGATAACCAGGGCTACGATGTCATCCTGCTACTGAGTACGGCGGATATTCAGGGGCTGGTGGCGCGTAATGCGATCCTCGTGGAGCCGCAGCGCATTATCCCTCCTCTGGTGGCCTCAATTGTCGACGGGCACCAGGTCGGCGTGATGGTGCCGATCCCGGAATTGATGGCGCAGCAAAAAAGAAAATGGCGGGTGCTGGAAAATGAGCCTTACTATGTGCTGGCTCATCCCTGGCTGGCGACAGACTCTGAATTGATCAGCGCCGGGAAGACATTGCTGGAACAAGGCGCAGACGTGTTAATGCTCGATTGTCTCGGTTTCCATCAGCAGCACCGTGATTTACTCCAGAAAGCGCTGGATGTTCCGGTTTTATTATCTAATGTACTGGCGGCGCGCCTTGCGTCAGAACTGCTGGTCTAGGCCGCAGTACTGCGCAATTTCGCGTGACAGAAGCAAAGCACGGCCTCTATATTGTTTTTTCATACATTTTTAAAAGGGCCAGTTCATGCTTCAAAGTAACGAATACTTTTCCGGTAAAGTGAAATCCATTGGGTTTACCAGCAGTAGCACTGGCCGTGCCAGCGTTGGCGTTATGGCGGAAGGGGAATACACCTTTGGGACTGCGCAGCCTGAAGAGATGACGGTAGTGAGCGGCGCGCTGAATGTGTTGCTGCCGGGTGAAACCGTGTGGAAAGTCTACAGTGCCGGTGACGTGTTCAACGTGCCAGGCCACAGTGAATTCCATTTGCAGGTTGCGGAACCGAGCTCTTATCTCTGCCGCTATTTGTAAATCATGCCGCCGGATGACGGCTCCGCCTTATCCGGCCTGCAAGGAATTTTGCAGGGCTGATAAGCGAAGCGCCATCCGGCAAGATCGGTTTAGCGTTGCGCTTCGCCGCCTAAGCCTTCCACCAGATTTTGAATCAATGCCGCCAGTTCGCCGGTCATCAGAATAAAATCGGCATCAAAGCGCTGAGCATAATCATCCCGATCGATATCTTCGTTCTGATCGCGCAGTTCGTCAGAGAACTTCAGGCGCTTAACGGAACCGTCGTCGCACATCAGGAACTGGATGCGTTGCTGCCAGTCGAGGGCCAGTTTGGTGACCACTTTGCCGGCTTCAATATGGACGGCAATTTCGTCGCTCACCAGATCCTGTTTTTTCGCGCGGATCACGCCGCCATCTTCCAGCATCGCTTTGAGTTCAGCTTCATCCAGTAACTGGAACCCTTGTGCGACGGTGCCAGAGCGGACCCATTCGGTCAGCGTCAGCTCAATCGGGTTTTCCATCGCCAGCGGAACCACCGGCAGCGAGCCGAGACTTTTACGCAGCAACGCCAGCGTATCTTCCGCTTTTTTGGCACTGGCGCAGTCAACCATAATTAAGCCATTGACGGTGTCGATCCACATCATGGTCTGGCTGAAGCGGCTGAACGCGCGTGGCAACAGGGAGTGCAGCACTTCATCTTTCAGGGAGTCTTTTTCTGTTTTTTTCAGTTTACGGCCCTGTTCAGCTTCGAGACGGGAAATTTTGGCTTCCAGTGCTTGCTTGACCACCGGCGTCGGCAGAATTTTTTCTTCTTTACGGGCGCAGATAATAATCTGGCCATTGGCGGTATGGGTCAGCGCGTCGCTGTGTGAACCCATCGGTGGAACCCATCCGGTTTTCGCCATATCCTGACTACCGCATGGAGTAAACGATAGTGGGGCAAGCTGTTTTTCCATCTCTTCCGCACGCAGCGCAACATCGCGGCTGAGACGGTATACCATTAAATTTTTGAACCACAGCATGATTTTTTTCCACGGCCTTGTCGTTAAATGCAGCGGGCATGATAGCGAATTGTTGTCGTCGTTGCATTGCTAATGCGTGGTCCACTATGAGGAGTTTGATGTGCGTATCGGTATCGATTTAGGTGGGACAAAAACAGAAATCATTGCGCTGGACGATAGCGGCAACGCGTTATTTCGCCATCGTCAGTCTACGCCGCATGATTATCTGCAAACCATAGAGCTGATTGCTTCGTTGGTGGATCTGACGGAAAAAGAGACGGGCCAGACCGGCACGGTCGGTATGGGGATCCCAGGCTCGATTTCGCCCTACACCGGGGTGGTGAAAAATGCTAACTCCACGTGGCTGAACGGTAAACCGTTCGACAGAGATTTGAGTCAGCGGCTGAACCGCGAAGTGCGACTGGCCAATGACGCCAACTGCCTGGCGGTATCTGAAGCCGTGGATGGCGCGGCGGCAGGCGAGCATACCGTTTTCGCCGTGATTATTGGCACCGGTTGCGGTTCCGGTATTGCGATCAACGGGCATTCACATATTGGCGGTAACGGCACGGCGGGAGAGTGGGGGCATAATCCGCTACCGTGGATGGATGACGACGAGCTGCATTACCGCGCGGAAGTTGCCTGTTATTGCGGCAAACAGGGCTGCATTGAGACGTTTATTTCCGGCACCGGTTTTGCGACCGATTACCACCGTTTAGGGGGGCAGCCGTTAAAGGGCAGCGAGATTATTCGTCTGGCGGAGGCGCAGGATCCGGTGGCGGAGTTAGCGTTGAGCCGTTATGAGCTGCGACTTGCCAAGTCGCTGGCGCATGTGGTCAACATTCTCGATCCGGATGTGATTGTGCTGGGCGGCGGGATGAGCAATGTGGATCGTCTGTACCAGACCGTGCCTGGACTGGTGAAAAACTGGGTCTTTGGCGGTGAGTGCGAGACCCCAATCCGTAAGGCGTTGCACGGCGATTCCAGCGGCGTGCGCGGCGCGGCCTGGTTATGGCCGCTGGACGAGTAATTAATGAGTGTGTGAGTGTGCAGGCCTGATGGCGCTTTGCTTATCAGGCCTGCCAGTCAGCGCGACAAAACGGCGTATTTGCCGTCGAGTTTGCTGTAACCCAGGCCGTTGATCTTCTTCACTTTGATCTGCACCGGAATACGCTCTTTCATTGCTTCGACGTGGCTGATAACGCCAATGGTCTTGCCGCTGGCATTGAGCGCGTCCAGCGCATCGAGGGCGGTATCCAGCGTTTCGCTATCCAGTGTGCCGAAACCCTCGTCGAGGAACAGTGAATCGATGCGGGTTTTGTGACTCACCAGGTCGGATAACGCCAGCGCCAGCGCCAGGCTGACCAGGAAACTTTCGCCGCCGGAGAGCGTACGCGTATCGCGCACGGCGTCCGCCTGCCAGGTGTCCACCACTTCCAGCTCCAGCGCTTCGCTGGCTTTGCGTTTCAACAGATAGCGGCCATGCAGACGCGTCAGTTGATTGTTCGCCAGCCACACCAGATTATCCAGCGTTAAGCCCTGCGCGAATTTGCGGAACTTATCACCCTCTTTGGAGCCAATCAGCGCGTTCAGATGCCCCCAATCGTCACAGCGGGCGGTGGCCTGTTCTATCTCCTGCAACACGTTTATCTGGCGCTGGCGGTTATCGCTATCCTGCTTCAGTTGCTGGCGGAACTCGCCCTGGCGGGTGGTATTTTCCCGTAACTGGCGACCGAGTTGTTCCAGCGCCAGGCTGGCGCTCTCCGTCGTGCTATTGGCGTCCATTCCGGCGGGCAGTTGCGCCTGGTGCGCCGCGAAGGCCTGCTCAGCGCTGGCGGCAAGCGTCTGCTTCTGTTGGCAATCGCGTTCGAGTTGCTGCCGTAACTGCTCCAGACGCTGGCGTTCGCCGTCATCCAGCAAGGCGGCGAGAAACGCCTGCTGATCGGCAAACACACTGTTTTTCAACGCGTCGGAAAACTGGTTTTCCAGCGTCTTTTCGCTTTCGCTCTGCTGTGCAAGCTGGTGTTGCAACGTCTGCCATTGGCTGTGCAGCGAAATGCAATCATTATGCACCTGGCGCCAGCCCTCCAGCGGGATAATCTGCTCATCCACCGCTATTTCATCGGCGGGCAGCGTGTCGATGATGGGCGTAAGCAATGCCATACGCTCATGCAGGGCGGTCAGCTGTTGTTGTTGCTGTTGCCACTGCTCCGCTTCCTGCGCACGCGCGGCCAGCCACGCTTCCTCTTCACCTTCCGGTGGCAGGCTCAGCGCCAGCGGCTGCAAGGCCTCGGCGAGACTGGCGCGACGACGGACCACCGCCTGCTGATAATGTTCGCCCTGCTGGTGTAATTCGTGGATTTGAAGTTGCAGTGTCTGGCGCTGATTGAGCAGATACAACTGATGCTCATACGCGTCCTGCGCGCTTTGCCAACTGGTCAGTTCGCGATGCGGCTCCAGCGTCACGTTCAGCTCTGCACAGGCTTTCGCCCATGCCTCTAGCAACGTTTTCTCGTCCTGCTGCAGCGTGGCAATTTCGCGCTCATCTTTTTCATAGCGTTCGCCGAGCCCTTTCAACCGCTCGCCGAGCGCAACGCCTTCCTCTTTGACCTGGCGGACTTCCAGATCCAGCGCGTTACGTCGGGCCTGATTAACGCCCGGTTCGAGCGTCTGATAGTGCGCAATTGCCGGGTGCTCGGTTGCGCCGCACAGCGGGCAGGGATGCCCCGGTTGCAGACGGGCGCGTTCGCTCTCCAGGTCTTTGATGCGGTTTTCCAGCTCGCAAATGGTGGTGACCTCACTCAACAGCTGGTTCTTTTCTTTATACACCTCGCGCTTGCGCGCCAGTCCGGCGCTGAGCGTCTCCTGTTCGGTTTTCAGGTCGATCAAACTTTGCTGGCGCAGGCTTAATTGCTTGCGCAGTGGTGCAAAACGGGCGTGCAGGGCGGTCAGTTGCTGGCGCAACGGGCGGTTTTGCGCGCACAGGTTCATGGCGGCGGCCGTCTCTTCCACGCTGAGTTCCAGCGTGGCGATCGGCAGGGAGCGCAGTTTGGTCTCATGGCTCTGGATGCGCTGTTGCAGGCTCAGCCACTGCTTTTTCTCATCGTCTAACTGATTAAACAGCGCCCGCCAGCCGGTCAGCTCGCTTTGCCAACGCTGGAAACGCGCATGTTCGCTCAGCCAGCTCTCCAGCGTTTTGTGCGTGGCTTGCAGGCTCGCGAGTTGTTGCACGGCGCTGGCGCGAATGCGTGCACGCTGGAGCAGACTGGCCTGTAAGCGAGTGTTTACTTCTTCGCTCTGGTTGCGGGTGCGACGCCGCACATTGCGTTGTTCTTCCAGTCTGTCCCAAAGGGGGCGAAGCTGCTGCGCTGGTTGCGCGCGTTCCAGCGCCGCCAGTTGCGGCTGCGCACTGGCCTGCGCCTGTTGCGCCTGTACCAGCGCCGCCTGCGCACGGCCTCTGGCGGCGCGTAGCTCGCCATCGCGGTTCAACCAGTTTGCCTGCGCCTGGGCGTTGCCTAGCCCTGCCATGAGCTGCTGTTCTTGTGAAGTGAGCGCCTGCAAACCTTGCTCAAGCTGTTGGCGCTGCTCATCATTCAGCACCACCACCCCTTCGGCCTGCGCCTGTAATGTTTCCAGCCGGGTTTTCGCCGCTTTGTGTTTCTCAAACACCCGGGCGGAAATCTGCCCGTAAATTTCGGTGCCGGTCAGCTCTTCCAGCAGTTCTGCGCGCTCGCGAGGTTTGGCATTGAGAAAGGCCGCGAATTGCCCCTGTGAGAGCAGCATCGAGCGGGTAAAGCGCCCGTAATCCAGCCCGGTTAGCGAGGCGGTAAGATCGAGTTTATCTTTGACTTTGTCGGCGAGGATTTTACCGTCGGCGCAGGTTGCCAGCTCCACGCGCGGCGCTTGCAGATTACCGTCCGGCAAACCGCGGGCGCGGCTCTGGCTCCAGAACGCGCGGTAGGCCACGCCTTTGACCTCAAACTCCACCTCTGCCAGACAGTCGGCGGTGTCGCGGGTCATTAAATCGTTTTGCGATTGTGACAACGTACTGAGGCGCGGCGTTTCGTGGTACAACGCCAGGCAGATGGCATCCAGCAATGTGGTTTTGCCCGCGCCGGTCGCGCCGGTAATGGCGAACAGACCGTTACTGGCAAAGGGCTCTTCGGTGAAGTCGATTTTCCATTCGCCTTTCAGCGAGTTAAGGTTTTTCAGCCGCAAACTGAGAATTTTCATGCTTCTTTCTCCTCGTCTAGCGCCTGCAATGTTTCACTGAACAGCGCCTGTAATCGCCCTTGCTGCGTCTCGTCGAGTTCTTCCTGAGCCAGGCGGCGGGCAAAGACCTCTTCGACTTTTAATTCATTGAGGGTCTCGCGCAATTCACCGGCAAGTATACGTTCCCGCTGCTCGCGGCTGCGGCGAACCAGTAGGACGTCAACCGGGAGATCTTCCGTCACCTGCTGGATTTTTCGTTGCATATCAGCAAGGTATTCGCCACTGACGATTTCGATATCCAGCCAGACGGGGGTGTCGCCAGGTTTGCCGCGCCACTGTTCAAGCTGGCGGCAAATCTCAGCAAAATCACCTTTGATAACCGCCAGCGCCTGCGTGGCGGGAACATCCAGCGCGGTAACGTCGGCCAGTTTGCCTGCGGTAAAGGTCACCAGATTGACGCTTTTGCTTTTGCCGGTTTCGTCAAAACTGAGTGGGATCGGCGAGCCGCAATAGCGGATGCGCTCCTCACCACCGATCTTTTGCGCCCGGTGAATATGCCCAAGAGCGATATAGTCGGCGGGAGGGAAGTTTTGCGCCGGGAACGCATCCAGCGTGCCGATATAAATGTCGCGTACGGCGTCGCTTTTGCTGGCGCCGACGGTGGTTAAATGGCCGCTGGCGATGATCGGCAGTGGTTTATCGCCGCGCAGTTCGCTGGCTGCGGTAAATTGTTGCTGGTAATACCCGGTGATCGCCGCCAGCAGGTGTTGCTGTTTTTCCTGTCCGGACAACCCGGCCTGGCTGAGCATAATGTCGCGCGGGCGCAGGAAGGGCACCGGGCAGAATACCGCGCCCGGTTCACCGTTGCGGCGGTAAAGCCAGAAAGGCTCTACGCCTGCGCTGGCAACGACGGTAGTTTTCAGATACGCGAGGATCTCTTTCGATTCGTTGAGCGTGGCCACCGAATCATGGTTGCCTGCCAGCACCACTAACTGGCAGCCGGTTTGCTGAAGTTTGACCACAAAGCGGTTATACAGCTCACGGGCGTAGCTGGGCGGGGAGCCGGTGTCAAAAACATCGCCCGCCACAATAATGGCGTCGACCTGATTCTCTTCCGCCGTGGCCAGCAGCCAGTCGAGGAAAGCGGCGTGTTCAGCGGCGCGGCTCTTACTATAGAAGTTTTGACCCAGGTGCCAGTCAGAGGTGTGAATAATGCGCATAGCGGTTCCGTGGCAAAAAAGCATAAAGCAGATTATAAACATTAAGCAGATGAGGGACATAACCTGACGAAAATAGGGACTGTCACATAGCACTTGCTGGGGTCATCTGGCGGTCATGTTATTCATAAATCTGTCATAAAACTGACGCATAATGGCGCCGCTATATATATTGATGACTTAAATAAGACAGGGCAAATTATGGCGAGACGAATTCTGGTCGTAGAAGACGAAGCTCCAATCCGGGAAATGGTGTGCTTCGTGCTCGAACAAAATGGTTTTCAACCGGTGGAAGCTGAAGATTATGACAGTGCGGTGAACCAACTTAATGAACCCTGGCCCGATCTTGTTTTACTGGACTGGATGTTGCCTGGCGGTTCCGGTATTCAGTTTATTAAACACCTGAAACGTGAAGCGATGACCCGCGATATTCCGGTCATGATGCTGACGGCGCGCGGCGAAGAAGAAGATCGCGTACGCGGTCTGGAAACCGGGGCAGATGACTACATTACCAAACCTTTCTCACCCAAAGAGCTGGTGGCGCGCATTAAAGCTGTGATGCGCCGCATTTCGCCGATGGCGGTGGAAGAGGTGATCGAAATGCAGGGCCTGAGCCTTGATCCTTCCTCTCACCGCGTCATGACCGGTGAAAATCCCCTGGATATGGGGCCGACAGAGTTTAAACTCTTACACTTCTTTATGACCCATCCGGAACGTGTTTACAGCCGTGAACAGCTGTTGAATCACGTATGGGGAACCAATGTGTATGTTGAAGACCGGACGGTGGATGTGCATATTCGTCGTCTGCGCAAAGCGCTGGAACACAGCGGCCACGATCGTATGGTGCAAACAGTGCGCGGCACGGGTTACCGTTTTTCGACCCGTTTCTGACATTTAACAGGAGTGTGACGCGTGCTGGAACGGCTGTCATGGAAAAGGCTGGTGCTGGAGCTCCTCCTTTGTTGTATCCCCGCCTTGATTCTCGGCGTCATGTTCGGTTACCTGCCGTGGTTTTTACTGGCTGCGGTAACCGGGTTGTTGATCTGGCACTTTTGGAATTTGCTGCGTCTTTCCTGGTGGTTATGGGTCGATAAAAGTATGACTCCACCGCCGGGTACAGGGAGCTGGGAGCCGCTGCTGTATGGGCTGCACCAGATGCAGATGCGTAATAAAAAGCGCCGTCGCGAGCTGGGAAGCCTGATTAAACGCTTTCGCAGCGGCGCGGAGTCGCTGCCGGATGCGGTGATCCTCACCACCGAAGAGGGGGCGATTTTCTGGTGTAATGGCCTGGCGCAACAGGTGCTGGGTTTGCGCTGGCCGGACGATAGCGGGCAGAATATCCTTAACTTGCTGCGCTACCCGGAATTTACGCAGTATCTTAAAAAACAAGAGTTTAGCAAGCCGCTGAATCTGGTGCTCAACACCGGTCGCCATCTGGAAATCCGCGTGATGCCTTACAGCGAGGAACACCTGCTGCTGGTGGCGCGCGACGTCACGCAAATGCATCAACTGGAAGGGGCACGGCGCAACTTTTTTGCCAACGTCAGCCATGAACTGCGCACGCCGTTAACGGTGCTGCAGGGCTACCTGGAGATGATGCAGGAGCAGACGCTCGAAGGTGCGCCGCGGGAAAAAGCGCTGCACACCATGCGCGAACAAACCTCGCGGATGGAAGGACTGGTGCGCCAGTTACTGACGCTTTCGAAGATTGAGGCTGCACCGACCTTGCCGCCGAATGAAACCATTGATGTGCCAATGATGCTGCGGGTCGTGGAGCGGGAAGCGCAAACCCTGAGTCAGCAGAAGCATCACTTCCATTTTGAAGTTGATAACGCGTTGAAAGTGCTGGGAAATGAAGAGCAACTGCGCAGCGCGATTTCCAACCTGGTCTATAACGCTGTGAACCACACGCCAGCGGGAACGGAGATTACCGTGCGCTGGCAGCGCGTGCCGCTGGGTGCGGAATTCAGCGTCGAAGACAACGGTCCTGGCATCGCCGCTGAACACATTCCTCGTCTCACTGAGCGTTTCTATCGCGTGGATAAAGCCCGTTCCCGGCAGACCGGCGGGAGTGGTCTGGGGCTGGCGATCGTGAAACATGCAGTGAATCACCACGAAAGTCGCCTCGACATTGACAGTACTCCCGGCAAGGGAACGCGCTTTAGCTTTGTTCTGCCGGAACGTCTGGTTGCCAAAAAAGCCGCGTCCTGACGCGTCTGTCAGCTTATCTTTCCAGTGGCCTGTATCAACAGGCCGCTTATTCCGATGTTTTCTTCCCCCTGAAACGTATTTTGTACGGATGCTGCTTTTTTGTTCGCATGATCAGCCATGTGTTTTTCTTATAATTGGAGTTATTAACTACTATTAATTGTATGGATAGTATAACTATCTGGTTTTGCGATCCCACCTTGCCTTTAAACGTTATAAGCGTTTAAATTGCGCCCCGTATATTGTCAGACCAACTGTATTTGCGTGGTAAATCGAAAAACTATTCTTCGCTACGCAATGCATAGAGCATTTCCCGCTGACTTTCCGCGACATTGGCGCGGTATCGTCCGGTTGGGAAAGGTGAAAAAAACATCATTTTTACGACACCACATCCACAGGCAGTAAAAAAATATGACCCATCACTTAAAACCACGCGACATTGTTGCTCTGGGCTTTATGACATTTGCCCTCTTCGTCGGCGCAGGTAACATCATTTTTCCTCCCATGGTTGGTTTGCAGGCCGGTGAACACGTCTGGACGGCGGCGCTGGGCTTTCTGATCACCGCTGTGGGCTTACCGGTGCTTACCGTTGTCGCGCTGGCGAAAGTCGGCGGTGGCGTGGACAGCCTGAGCACGCCGATTGGTAAAGTGGCGGGCGTCTTGCTGGCGACGGTGTGCTACCTGGCGGTCGGACCGTTGTTCGCCACGCCGCGTACGGCGACGGTGTCGTTTGAAGTGGGTATCGCGCCGCTGACTGGCGAAGGTGCAATGCCGCTGCTGATTTACAGCGTGATCTATTTTTCTCTGGTGATCCTGATTTCCCTCTATCCGGGCAAACTGCTGGATACCGTAGGCAATTTTCTTGCGCCGCTGAAAATTATCGCGCTGACTATTCTCGCCATTGCGGCGATTATCTGGCCGGCCGGTCCTATCAGCCATGCGCTGGAAGCCTACCAGACTGCGCCGTTCTCAAACGGTTTCGTCAATGGCTATCTGACCATGGATACACTGGGAGCCATGGTGTTTGGCATCGTGATTGTCAATGCAGCGCGTTCGCGCGGTGTCACCGAAGCCCGTTTGCTGACCCGTTATACGGTGTGGGCGGGGCTGATGGCGGGCGCAGGGCTGACGCTGCTGTACCTGGCGTTGTTCCGTCTCGGTTCCGACAGCTCTGCACTGGTTGAGCAGTCGGCTAACGGCGCGGCCATTCTGCATGCTTATGTTCAGCATACCTTCGGCGGCGCGGGCAGTTTGCTGCTGGCGGCGCTGATTTTTATTGCTTGTCTGGTGACGGCGGTTGGCCTGACCTGTGCTTGTGCGGAGTTCTTTGCGCAGTATCTGCCGCTCTCTTACCGCACGCTGGTCTTTATTCTGGGCATCTTCTCCATGGCGGTCTCCAACCTGGGGCTGAGCCATCTGATTCAGATCTCTATTCCGGTGCTGACCATGATCTACCCGCCGTGCATCGTACTGGTGGTGCTGAGCTTTACCCGCTCTTTATGGAACAGTTCCACACGCGTTATTGCACCGGCCATGTTTATTAGTCTGCTTTTTGGTATCCTTGACGGCGTGAAAGCGTCTGCGTTTGCAGAACACCTTCCGGCCTGGACCCAGCGTTTGCCGCTGGCGGAACAGGGACTGGCCTGGCTGATGCCAAGCCTGGTGATGGTGGTTCTGGCGGCAGTCTGGGATCGCGCCGCAGGTCGGCAGGTCACTTCCAGCGCCCATTAATCGCGGCAAACACGGCTTGTTTAACCACGGGGTAGCGCACTCCGTGGTTTTTTATTTTTGTGTTGAATAATGGCAGTGGAAACGATGGAAAGTACTAATAAGCTGAAGCGTGGGCTAAGCACCCGGCACATTCGCTTTATGGCGCTGGGTTCGGCAATTGGCACCGGCCTGTTTTACGGCTCCGCAGATGCAATCAAGATGGCAGGCCCGAGCGTGTTGCTGGCCTACATTATTGGTGGTGTGGCTGCGTATATCATTATGCGCGCACTGGGCGAGATGTCCGTGCACAACCCTTCCGCCAGCTCCTTCTCTCGCTATGCTCAGGAAAACCTCGGCCCGCTGGCCGGCTATATCACCGGCTGGACGTACTGCTTTGAAATCCTGATTGTCGCCATTGCCGATGTCACCGCGTTTGGTATTTACATGGGCGTCTGGTTCCCGACGGTGCCGCACTGGATTTGGGTGCTGAGCGTGGTGCTGCTTATCTGCGCCATCAACCTGATGAGCGTCAAAGTTTTCGGCGAGCTGGAGTTCTGGTTCTCCTTCTTTAAAGTCGCCACCATTATCATCATGATCGTGGCCGGTTTCGGCATCATTATTTGGGGTATCGGCAACGGCGGGCAGCCGACCGGGATCAGCAATTTATGGAGCCACGGCGGTTTCTTCAGCAATGGCTGGCTGGGCACGGTGATGGCGCTGCAAATGGTGATGTTCGCGTATGGCGGCATCGAGATTATTGGTATCACCGCCGGGGAAGCGAAAGATCCGGAGACGTCGATTCCACGCGCTATCAACTCGGTGCCGATGCGTATTCTGGTGTTTTACGTCGGTACGCTGTTTGTGATCATGTCGATTTACCCGTGGAACCAGGTGGGCACTGACGGAAGCCCGTTTGTACTGACCTTCCAGCATATGGGCATTACCTTTGCCGCCAGTATCCTCAATTTTGTGGTGCTGACCGCCTCGCTCTCGGCGATTAACAGCGATGTGTTTGGCGTGGGGCGTATGCTGCACGGGATGGCTGAGCAGGGCAGTGCGCCGAAGATGTTCGCCAAAACGTCGCGCCGCGGGATTCCCTGGGTGACGGTGATGGTGATGACCATCGCGCTGCTGCTGGCGGTGTACCTGAATTACATCATGCCGGAGAATGTTTTCCTGGTGATCGCCTCACTGGCGACTTTCGCTACGGTATGGGTATGGATCATGATTTTGCTGTCGCAGATTGGCTTCCGTCGTCGTCTGTCGGCAGAGGAAGTCCGCGCGCTGAAGTTTAAAGTTCCGGGCGGGGTGGCGACCACCGTTGTCGGCCTGATTTTCCTGGTCTTTATCATCGCGCTGATTGGCTGGCACCCGGAAACCCGCATCTCGCTGTACGTGGGGTTTGCATGGATTGTGCTGCTGCTGATTGGCTGGGCATTTAAACGCCGTAACGCGTAATGGTCGATACAAGCCCGCGCCAGCGGGCACCAGGCCGGAGGGCGCAGCGCGCATCCGGCCGGTACACAAAGCGGGCTTACACAACCGGGGTTAATAATCTTCCGTCAGTAAAATAGCTGACCAGGTTATTGATGGTGAGATCCGCCATCGCCTGGCGTGTCTCCGCCGTGTTGCTGGCGATGTGCGGCAGCAACACCACATTCGGTAAATCGCGCAGCGCGGGCGGGATATGCGGTTCCTGCTCGAACACATCCAGCCCGGCGCCGCGCAGTTTCCCTTCCTGTAACACCGCAATTAACGCCTCCGTGTCCACCACGCTACCGCGTGCGATATTCACCAGAATGCCCTCCGGCCCCAGCGCGTCCAGTACTTCGCGGTTGATAATGTGGTGCGTCTTCGCACCGCCCGGCAGGGTCAATACCAGAAAATCCACTGCGTTTGCCAGACCGACAAGGGAATCATGGCGTTGCCACTGGCTGTTGCGTGCCTCACGGGGGCTGAAGTAATGAATCGGCATCCGGAACGCGGCAGCGCGCTCGGCGACATCATGGCCAATGTTGCCCATCCCGACGATACCGCAGCGCTTACCGCTCATTTTCCACGCGCCCGGAAAGGCCGCATGCTCCCATTCGCCCGCCCGGGCAAAACGATCGGCGGCGCAAATTTTACGCGTCACCGCCAGCATTAACGCCAGTCCGGTATCCGCCACGCATTCGTTAAGTACGTCGGGCGTATTACTTACGCGAATACCACGGCTGCGGCAGGTATCGAGGTCGGTGGCATCGACGCCAACACCGAAACCACTAATGACCTCTAACGCCGGAAGCTGCCCGATTAACGCCGTGCTGATGCCTTTTGCCGCGCGGGTCAGTGCACCACGGATAGCATGCCCGCGTTCGCGCACCACCGTCTCTGCACCGGGTTGCCAGTATTGATGCACCACAAAGTGCTGTTGCAGGGTATCGATCATCGGCTGGGGGATTTCAGTAATGACGAGGATTTCAGGTTTGCTCATGCTCGCTCTCTTATCACGCTATAGTTTTTATCAGTATAAAAACCCACCGGGGGCGAGACTTCGGGCATCGGCACGAAGCGGGCGTGAAAAAACTCACGCAAATGCCCGGTGAATATCCCGTCAGATCACATCTGCGCCCCGTCTCTCACCCCCGGAAAAAATGCGAAAGAAGGAGGCGAGACGGCAAGGGCTGTGAAAAAGTGGCGTCATTTTGAACAAAGGGGATTGTTGATGTTGAACGCATGGCACCTGCCGGTCGCGCCGTTTGTCAAACAGCACAAAGACCAGCTCATTATCACCCTCTGGCTGACGGGAACATCGCTGCCCTCGCGGGTAACGCTGCGGGTGGAAGTCGATAATGAAGAAACCCCGCTGGCGATGCATCGCGCGCGTCACACCATCGGTAATGGTGTGACCGTCTGGCGGGCGGCGGTGGATGTAAAGAGCGGGCAGCCGCGCCGCCGCTACAGCTTCAAGCTGTTGTGGCAGGATAAACAACTGTGGTTTACCCCACAGGGGTTCAACCGCTTCCCACCTGCCCGGCTGGAGCAGTTTGCGGTGGATGCGCCGGATAACGGCCCGCAGTGGGTAGCCGATCAGGTGTTTTATCAGATCTTCCCGGATCGTTTTGCCCGCAGCCAAACGCGCGATGCCGATCAGGATAATGTTTATTACCATCACGCCGCGGGCCAGTCGATTGTGTTGCGCGACTGGGACGAGCCGCTGACGGAGGACGCCGGGGGATCCACCTTTTACGGTGGCGATCTGGACGGTATCAGCGAAAAGCTGCCCTATCTGAAAAAGCTGGGCGTGACGGCGCTCTACCTTAACCCGGTCTTTGTTGCGCCCAGCGTGCATAAATATGACACGGAAGATTATCGCCATGTTGATGCGCAGTTTGGCGGCGATCAGGCGTTGCTGCGCCTGCGCCACAACACGCAAGCCCTGGGGATGCGGCTGATCCTCGACGGTGTGTTTAATCACAGCGGCGATTCTCACGCCTGGTTCGACAGGCATAATCGCGGCACGGGTGGCGCCTGTCATAATCCGGACTCTCGCTGGCGTAGCTGGTTCAGCTTTGATGATCAGGGGCACGCCCGCGACTGGCTGGGTTACCCAAGCTTGCCGAAGCTGGATTACCAGTCATCGGCGCTGGTTGATGAAATGTATCAGGGGGAGGACAGCATCGTTCGCCACTGGCTAAAAGCGCCGTGGTACATGGATGGCTGGCGGCTGGATGTGGTGCATATGCTGGGGGAGGATGGCGGTGCGCGTAACAACCTGCTGCACGTTGCCGGTATTGCCCGATCGGCGAAAGAGACCCAACCGCAGGCGTACATCGTCGGCGAACATTTTGGCGATGCGCGTCAGTGGCTGCAGGCGGATGTTGAAGACGCGGCAATGAATTATCGCGGCTTTACGCTGCCGGTATGGGCGTTCCTGGCGAATACCGACAACGCTTATGATCCCCAGAAAATGGATGCGCAAAGTTGCGCGGCGTGGATGGATAACTACCGTGCCGGGCTGTCGCATCAACAGCAATTACGCATGTTTAATCAGCTCGACAGCCATGACACACCGCGCTTTAAGACGGTTCTGGGTAAAGATGTCGCCCGTTTGCCGCTGGCGGTGGTCTGGCTGTTTAGCTGGCCCGGTACGCCCTGCATCTATTATGGCGATGAAGTCGGACTGGATGGCGCAAACGATCCCTTCTGTCGCAAACCCTTCCCGTGGGACAAGAAACGGCAGGATACCCGCTTACTTGCCCTCTACCAACGGATGGCGAGACTGCGCGCCCGTAGCCAGGCGCTGCGCTACGGCGGTTGCCAGGTTGTGTATGCGCAGGAAAACGTGCTGGTGTTTGTGCGCGTTTATCAGCAGCAGCGGGTGCTGGTGGCGCTTAATCGCAGCGAAGCCTGTGAAGTGGTGCTGGAGGATTCACCGCTGCTGCACGGGAAAAACTGGCGGCTTAAAGAAGGTACAGGTACGCTACAGGATGATGTGCTAACGCTACCGGCGATTAGCGCTTCTGTTTGGTCTGCCTCCTGAGCTGAAGCGCGAAAAGGGGGCTTTGCGTCTCCCCTTTAGCGAAGGCGAAGTACATGGATGGTCTTTTATTCTTCGGCGCGGTCGTGCTGTTTTTTGCTTTGGTAGTGGTGCCGATTGTGGCAATCACCGCCTGGCGTCGCAGCGTGGCCACGCAGGATGAACTCACCCGGCTGCGCCAGCGGCTGAGTGTGCTTGAACAGCGGTGGGCCAATGCGCCGGTCAACATTGATCCTGCGCCTGTTACGGCGCAGCCGTTGCCGGTTAGCGATCCTGTTGCCGTTAGCGAACCTGTTGAGGCTGTACAACATAGCGAACCGGTGGCGGTGTCGCCCTGGGGCCGCAAAGTGGACGGCCCTGCGGCGGCTGAGATCGTGCCCGTTGCATCACCCGACGTTGTCTCACCTAAAAACGAGACCGCTTCCTGGGGCCTGGTCTCTTCCCTGGCGCGCTGGTTTATGCAGGGTAATCCGCTGGCCAAGCTGGGGATTGTGCTGCTGTTTATCGGCCTCTCTTTTCTGCTGCGTTATACCGTGGAGTATTCGCTGTTCCCGCTGGAGTTGCGCCTTGCCAGCGTTGCACTGGCGGCGATGGTGCTGCTGGGACTGGGCTGGCGTTTACGTCATAAACAGACGGTATTTGCCCTGATTTTGCAGGGGGGCGCGGTTGGCGCGCTCTATCTCACCGTGTTTGGCGCGTTCCGGCTGTGGCAAATGCTGCCGATGACGCTGGCCTTTGCTTTGCTGCTGGTGATTTGCGCGGCGAGTGTGGGGCTGGCGGTATTGCAAAAAGCGCTAAGTCTGGCGCTGCTGGCGAGTCTGGGTGGTTATCTTGCGCCGATCTTGCTCTCGACCGGCGGCGGTAGACACATTGCGCTGTTTTCCTTCTATTTACTGCTTTCGGTTGGCATTCTCGCCATCAGCCTGTGGCAGCACTGGCGTGAGCTGAATTTGCTGGGCATGTTTTTCACCTTCGGCGTTGCCGGCGTGTGGGGAATGCAGAGTTATCGCCCGGAATTTTACCTGAGCTGCCAACTGTTCCTGATTGCCAATATTGTTATTTTCGGCGTGTTAAGCGTGGTGTTATCCCTGCGTGCGCAGCGGCGGGGCGAACGTATTATCGATGGCGTATTGCTGTTTGCGCCGCCGCTGGCGGGCTTCGGTATGCAGTACGCTATCACGCAGCACTGGGCCTACGGTCCGGCCTTTAGCGCCCTCGGTTTCGGTTTCTTTTACCTGGCGCTGGCTTCACTGGCGCTGAAGCGTTACCCGACCACGGCGAAACCACTGGTGCTGGCGGCGCTGGCGCTGGGCGGCGCGTTTGCCACGCTGGCGATTCCGCTGGCGCTGTCGGCGCGCTGGACATCCATGGCCTGGGCACTGGAAGGACTGGGGATCGTATGGCTCGGCGTGCAGCAGAACCAGCGACGCATGAGCTACAGCGGCACGGCCTTATTGCTACTGGCGTTGTTCAGTGCGCTGTGGGCTGCGGCGGATGGTCTGCCTGCGCTCTCGGTGCTAATGATTTTCGCCGTACTGAGCGGCTGCTGGCTGGCAGGGGCGCTGTTGTGGCGCGGTATGCGGCGCGAAATCAGCTGGCTGTTGCTGGCGAGCGGCATTCTGTTCTGGATCATCGCTTTGGGTGGTGCGGCGAAACGGATGCTGGTTGCCGATGCGCATGCCGCGTTTGCGGTGCTGGCGCTTCTGTCTGCATCCGTCTGGCTGTGGCGAGCCGCGCAGCAGCGTTTGCGCTGGCCAGAGCTGGGCTATGCCCGCTGGTTGCTGTGGCCCGCAATGGCGATGGCGCTGCTGTATCAGATTACCGTGCAGGGGCATATTCTGGCGGGTGGATGGGAAAACCTGGCCTGGTGCGTCGCGCTACCTTCGGCGCTCATTCTGCTGTACCGGGATAACGAAACGGTACCCGTGCGTTTGTCACAAGGGCTGCATATTTCGCTGTTCTGGCTGTTGCTGCTGGCAGCGGGCAGCGAGCTGTGGTGGTTCGTCGGGTCGCTTGGCTGGGGCTTTGAACCGTGGCGTGCTGGTTTGCCGATGGCGGCGGGCGGTATCGTGATTGCGCTGGTGATGGCGGCGATCCGCAGACAGATGTGGCCGGTGCGCGTCTGGCCTGCATTGTATGGCGTGCTGGCGCTGTTGCCACTGATCCCGCTACTCTTCGGGTACTTGCTCTATGCCAACCTGGGGGACGGCGTGGTGCGGGAACTGGCGTACCTGCCACTTATCAACCCACTGGAAGAGGGCGCAGCCTTTGCGTTGCTGGGGTTGTGGCTCTATAGCCGCTTTGCTGAAACACACTATTCGGCGTGGGTACCACAGGTATGGCGAGCACGCCCGTGGGCGATCGCGGCGCTGGCTTTCTGGTGGCTCAATGGCGCGTTATTGCGTGCGCTGGCCTGCTACGGAAACGTGACGTGGGATGCCGGTAGTTTGTGGCAGTCGCGGTTGATCCAGACCTGTTTCGCCCTGTTCTGGATGTTGATTGCGCTGGTGGTGATGATCCACGCTACGCGCCATTCCAGCCGTCGGCAGTGGTTGTGCGGCGGCGTTTTACTCGGTGTCGTGCTGCTCAAACTGATGCTGGTGGACAGCGCCGGTGGCGGTGGACTGGCGCGGGCGATTGCCTTTATTGGCGTGGCCGTGCTGGTGTTGATTGTCGGTTATTTTTCGCCGCTGCCGCCCAAGGCTGCAACGGAGCAGGAAAAGGGAGAAAAACAATGAGAGGGGTATTCGCATTACTGGCGGTGGCGTTAATGGGTTGCGCATTGCCCGCGTTAAGCGGCGAAGAGATCCCCGAGGCCCCGCAAGATTATGCCTGGGGGGCGGCGCTGGATCTGCCGGAGACCGCATCCTGGTATCGCGTCGATCTGCCATTGGATGTCTATGCCCAAAGCACATGGCCGGATCTGCGCGATGTGCGGATCTTTAATCATGATGGTGAACGGGTGCCGTTTACGCTGGAGACGCAGAAAACCGCCGTGGCTGAGCCTGCGCCGATCCCGTTACGGCTTTTCCCGCTGGATGCCTCTCCGGTAGAAACGGAGAACGAAGGGCAAAGTGTGGTGCGTTTGCGGTCTGCCAGCGGGATTGATATCCGCATTGAAGGGGAGACGGCGAAACGCGTCGGACAGAGCTATTTATTGGCGTTGCCGGAAAATCTGCCGCAGAGCTTTACGCTGGCGCAGTTGAAACTGGCATGGGATGCGCCGGTGAAAAACTGGCAGGGTAAGGTGTCGCTGTTTTATAGCAGCAATATGCGTGACTGGGATCTGCTGCAACAGGACTCGCCGGTGATGGAACTGACCAGCGGCGCGGATCGGTTGACGCTTGACCAGATTACCGTCAATCAAACTTTCTCTGCCGACGGTGTACGTTACTTGCTGATGGTGTTTGACACGCCGCAGCTGCCGGTCACGATAACGCACGCCAGCGCGACGCTGGGGAGCGAACCGACACTGCTTGAGCAAGTGCAAATGGCCGGGGAGGGGCAGCGTATTTCCTCCAGCGAAGCGCACTATCAGTGGACGCAACCGCAGCCGTTAAGCGCGCTGTCTGTGACGCTTGCGGACGACGGCGTATTACCGGTGGAGATCAGCTGGCGCAGTGCCGCGAACGCCCCCTGGCGCAGCCTCGCTAAAACGGTGCTGTGGCAGCTTAACGGGCAATCTTCCGCCCCTGTGTCAATGCCGGATGAACCGGTGCAGGCGGTGCGGATTGTGACGCTGGATGCCCGCTTACCGGCATCGTTGCCGCAGGTGAACGGTAGCCGCGATCGGCAAACGGTGCTGTTTAATGCGCAGGGTAAAGGGCCGTTTATGCTGGCATGGGGCAATAAGGCCGCACAGCCCGCAGCGGTAACGCTGGATGCGTTGATCCCACTGGCGTTGCGTAAACAAATCGATGTGGAGGCAATACCGCAAGCGCAGCCTCAGACGCGCGCGACGCTGGGTGGCGACGCGCGGCTGACAGCGACATCACCTGCGGAACGGCAGGCAATGTGGAAAACGCTGCTGGTGTGGGGTGTGCTTGTGCTGGGCGTGGCCGCGCTGGCGTGGATGGCGCTGCACATCTGGCGGGAAGCGAAACCGCGTTAGTTTCCCGGTGACAAAAAAGGCCCGCATGCGGGCCTTTTAGCAAAACGTTGCCGGTTACAGGCTGGAGACGTTTTCGCTCAGGTATTTCGCGACGCCGTCCGGAGAGGCGTTCATCCCTTCTTTGCCTTTTTCCCACTGTGCCGGGCACACTTCGCCGTGCTCTTCGTGGAATTGCAGCGCATCAACCATACGCAGCATTTCATCAATGTTACGTCCCAGCGGCAGGTCGTTTACCACCTGGTGACGAACAATACCGTCTTTGTCGATCAGGAAGGAGCCGCGCAGGGCAACCCCCGCGTCCGGATGTTCAATGCCGTAGGCTTTCTGGATTTCACGTTTGATGTCAGCAACCATCGCGTATTTCACCGCGCCGATACCGCCTTTATCCACCGGCGTGTTACGCCATGCATTGTGAACAAACTCGGAATCGAAAGAGACGCCAACCACTTCGACGCCACGGCTTTGGAACTCGGCATAGCGTTTGTCGAAGGCGATCAGTTCAGACGGGCAAACGAACGTGAAGTCCATCGGCCAGAAGAACAGCACGGTGGCTTTACCGTGGGTGTGCTGTTTGAAATTGAAGTTTTCAACGATTTCACCGTTGCCCAGTACGGCGGCAGCGGTAAAGTCCGGGGCCTGACGAGTCACCAGTACCATAAGTACTCCTTTGATTTACAAGGTTAATAGAACGCAACGCGGGGGATTATAGGGAGAGGTGACGGCCTGCTCAAAGTGCCACTGCCAATCGTTGAGATAGGTTTTGGCTATTGAACGGTTCTTTTTTATCGTTATAAAGATAATGGCGATGGGCAAAAGCGCAAGCGTTATAACGACCGGGCACTCGCCTGAGCGATCATTCGTGGGTAGAAATCCCAGAATAACCGCTCGAGCAGCGCGTAATTGGCGTCCAGATCCTGCCAGGAATCGCGCAGCGCTTCAAGGCGTGGGCGGCGGTTGGCCATGCCGTTGAGTACGTTCTGAATAAAGTGCATTTCACGGTAGCGCTCCATCCAGCGTTCTGACCACAGGTAATTGTTCAGATTGACGAAACGCGGCGGGGAATCGGGTAGGATGGTGGCTACTTGCGCGTGGGCGTAACGGATGAATTCATCCAGCGGAAAATCCGGCGAGACCTGCGCCCAATGGCGTGACAGGAAGTGATCCCACATCACATCGAGAGTGATAGGCGCGACCCGGCGTGTTAGCGGGCGGAAGGCTTCACGGGCTATTTTCACTTCCGGTAGATTGTCGGTCATCACATCGATACGGCGATGCAGATGAATACCGTCGACGATCGCTTGCGGGTAGAGGTTTTCCGGATTGCCGCGCACAAAATCCGCCAGCAGGTTACCGGGAAGGGAGCTGTCAGCCAGATGGGCAAGGTGCAGGTGTGCTAAAAAGTTCATCTCTATTGTTTATCCAAAAGCGGCTAACGGTTGCAGCGAAGGGGCGTGGGCACTAGACTACCCGCCTCTTAAATATGTATCGAGTTAGTGTCATGCGCGTTGCCGATTTTTCCTTTGAATTACCTGAATCCCTGATTGCCCATTACCCGCAGCCCGAGCGCAGCAGTTGCCGCTTATTGTCGCTGGATGGCCCAACAGGCGCGCTGACGCATGGTACTTTCACCGATTTACTCGATAAGCTCAACCCCGGCGACCTGCTGGTGTTCAATAACACCCGCGTTATTCCGGCGCGTCTGTTTGGCCGCAAAGCCAGCGGCGGCAAGATTGAAGTGCTGGTTGAGCGCATGCTCGATGATAAACGTATTCTGGCGCATATCCGCGCCTCTAAAGCGCCGAAACCCGGAGCAGAACTGTTGCTGGGCGATGGGGAAGATATTCAGGCAACCATGGTGGCGCGCCACGACGCGTTATTCGAAGTGGAATTCCATGACGAGCGACCGGTGCTGGATATTCTCAATGCCATCGGCCATATGCCACTGCCGCCGTATATCGACAGACCCGATGAGGACGCCGATCGCGAGCTGTACCAGACCGTTTACAGCCAGAAACCCGGTGCGGTAGCTGCACCGACGGCGGGCCTGCATTTTGATGAACCGTTGCTGGCGCGTCTGCGCGAAAAAGGCATTGAAATGGCCTTTGTCACCCTGCATGTCGGGGCCGGGACTTTCCAGCCCGTGCGCGTTGACAGCATTGAAGACCACATCATGCATTCCGAGTACGCTGAAGTGCCGCAGGAGGTTGTGGACGCGGTGCTGGCGGCAAAAGCCCGCGGCAACCGTGTGGTGGCGGTCGGCACCACCTCTGTGCGCTCGCTGGAAAGCGCTGCGCAGGCGGCGAAGGATGCGTTGATTGCCCCGTTCTTCGGCGATACGCAGATCTTTATCTATCCGGGGTATCAGTACCAGGTGATCGATGCGCTGGTCACCAATTTCCATTTGCCTGAATCGACGCTGATTATGCTGGTTTCCGCTTTCGCCGGTTATCAACACACCATGAATGCGTACCACGCCGCAGTTGCGGAGAAATATCGCTTTTTTAGTTACGGTGATGCGATGTTTATCACGTACAATCCGCAAGCTCTTTTAGAGCGTACTTGATAAGGCTATTTTACTTGCCATTTTGGACCTGGGCAGCGCTCGCACAAAATGTGATGGCATTTTGAACGCCGCTTGCGGCGGCCCTTTAGGGCGAGCGAAGCGAGTCATCCTCACGTACTACGTGTACGTTCCGGTTGCTGCGCGTTGCCCGCGTTCAGACTGGCTGCGCCAATAACGCCTTGCGTGCGGATTGGTCAATTCGACGTTGTGGAGTGATTCCGCAACAGGTTAGTTATCATCAGACTGTTTCTCTGATGTTGGAGAAGAAATGAAATTTGAACTCGATACTACCGACGGGCGCGCGCGCCGTGGCCGCCTGGTGTTTGAGCGTGGCGTTGTGGAAACGCCGGCATTTATGCCTGTGGGCACTTACGGCACCGTAAAAGGGATGACGCCGGAAGAAGTGGAAGCGACGGGTGCGCAGATCATTCTGGGCAATACCTTCCACTTGTGGCTGCGCCCGGGCCAGGAAATTATGAAGCTGCACGGCGATCTGCACGATTTCATGCAGTGGAAAGGGCCGATCCTCACCGATTCCGGCGGCTTCCAGGTCTTTAGCCTTGGCGACATCCGTAAGATCACCGAAGCGGGTGTTCATTTCCGTAACCCGATCAATGGCGATCCGATTTTCCTCGATCCGGAAAAATCGATGGAGATTCAATACGATCTCGGTTCCGATATCGTAATGATTTTCGACGAATGCACGCCTTACCCGGCAGAGTGGGACTATGCAAAGCGCTCCATGGAGATGTCTCTGCGTTGGGCGAAGCGCAGCCGTGACCGTTTTGATGGGCTGGGAAATAAAAATGCGCTGTTTGGCATTATTCAGGGCAGCGTTTACGAAGATTTACGCGATATCTCTGTCAAAGGTCTGGTAGAGATTGGCTTTGATGGCTACGCTGTCGGCGGTTTGGCTGTTGGCGAGCCGAAAGAAGACATGCACCGCATTCTGGAGCACGTCTGCCCGCAGATCCCGGCAGACAAACCACGATACCTGATGGGCGTGGGGAAACCGGAAGATCTGGTTGAAGGTGTGCGTCGCGGTATTGATATGTTTGACTGCGTTATGCCGACGCGTAACGCCCGTAATGGCCATCTGTTTGTGACCAATGGCGTGGTGAAAATCCGTAACGCGAAATATAAAAGCGATACCGGCCCGCTCGATCCCGAGTGTGATTGCTATACATGTCGCAATTATTCGCTCGCCTACTTGCATCATCTTGATCGTTGCAACGAAATATTGGGCGCGCGTCTCAACACCATTCATAACCTGCGGTTCTATCAGCGCTTAATGGCTGGTTTACGCAAGGCTATTGAAGAGGGTAAATTAGAGAGCTTCGTAGCGGATTTTTACCAACGACAGGGTCGACCGGTTCCACCTTTGAACGTTGATTAATTTAATAATGAGGGAATTTGAATGAGCTTTTTTATTTCTGATGCGGTAGCCGCAGCAGGCGCGCCGGGACAGAGCAGCCCGATGTCTCTGATCCTGATGCTGGTTGTGTTCGGTCTGATTTTTTACTTCATGATCCTGCGCCCGCAGCAAAAACGCACCAAAGAGCATAAAAAGCTGATGGACTCCATCGCGAAGGGTGATGAAGTACTGACCAACGGTGGCCTGGTAGGTCGCGTAACCAAAGTAGCGGAAACCGGCTACATTGCTATCGCGCTGAACGACACCACTGAAGTGGTCATCAAACGTGACTTCGTAGCTGCCGTTCTGCCGAAAGGCACCATGAAGGCGCTGTAATCTATCGTTTTCCCAAAGGGAACTGCCGTGTTAAACCGTTATCCTTTGTGGAAGTACATCATGCTGGTCGTCGTGATTATCGTCGGCCTGCTTTACGCACTTCCCAACCTGTATGGTGAGGATCCGGCTGTTCAGATCACTGGCGCGCGCGGCGTCGCCGCCAGTGAGCAAACGCTGATCCAGGTCCAGAACGATCTACAAAAAGAAAAAATCAACGCGAAGTCTGTGGCACTGGAAGAGGGCGCGATTCTTGCTCGCTTCGATTCTACCGATACGCAGCTCCGTGCCCGCGAAGTACTGGTCAGCGCGTTAGGCGACCAATACGTTGTGGCGCTTAACCTTGCGCCGGCAACCCCGCGCTGGTTGACCTACATTAAAGCCGAACCGATGAAACTCGGCCTCGACTTGCGTGGCGGCGTGCACTTCCTGATGGAAGTCGACATGCAAACGGCGCTTGGCAAATTGCAGGAACAGAATATCGACAGCCTGCGCAGCGATCTGCGCGATAAAAGCATTCCTTACACCACCGTGCGTAAGGAAGATAACTATGGCCTGAGCATTCAGTTCCGCGACAGCGCGGCGCGCGATCAGGCGAACGCTTATCTGACAAACCGTCACCGCGATCTGGTTATCTCCAACCAGGGCGACAACGTACTGCGCGCAGTGATGAGCGATGCGCGTCTGAGCGAAGCGCGCGAATACGCGGTTCAGCAGAACATCAACATCCTGCGTAACCGTGTTAACCAGCTCGGCGTTGCCGAACCGCTGGTGCAGCGCCAGGGTGCTGACCGTATTGTGGTTGAACTGCCGGGTATTCAGGATACTGCGCGTGCTAAAGAGATTCTGGGCGCGACCGCAACGCTGGAATTCCGTCTGGTCAACAGCAGTGTGGATGCTTCCGCAGCCGCCGCTGGCCGTGTTCCGGGCGATTCTGAAGTCAAACAGACGCGTGAAGGTCAGCCGGTTGTCCTGTACAAACGCGTGATCCTGACCGGTGACCATATCACTGACTCAACCTCAAGCCAGGATGAGTACAACCAGCCGCAGGTCAACATTTCGCTGGACAGTGCGGGCGGCAACATCATGTCTAACTTCACCAAGGACAACATCGGCAAGCCGATGGCGACCCTGTTTGTGGAGTACAAAGACAGCGGTAAAAAAGATGCTAACGGTCGTGCGGTGCTGGTGAAACAGGAAGAGGTGATTAACATCGCCAATATCCAGTCTCGCCTCGGCAACAGCTTCCGTATTACGGGGATTAACAATCCGAACGAAGCACGTCAGCTGTCGCTGCTGCTGCGCGCTGGTGCGTTGATTGCGCCGATTCAAATTGTTGAAGAGCGCACCATTGGTCCAACGCTGGGTTCACAGAACATTACTCAGGGTCTGGAAGCCTGCCTGGCGGGTCTGGTGGTCTCCATCATCTTTATGATCTTCTTCTATAAGAAGTTTGGTCTTATCGCGACCTCTGCGCTGGTGGCTAACCTGGTATTAATTGTCGGTATTATGTCCTTGTTGCCTGGCGCAACGCTGACCATGCCGGGGATTGCGGGGATCGTGCTGACGCTTGCGGTGGCGGTGGACGCCAACGTACTGATAAACGAACGTATTAAGGAAGAGCTGAGCAACGGTCGTTCGATCCAGCAGGCTATCCACGAAGGTTATCAGGGCGCGTTTTCGTCCATTTTCGATGCGAACATCACCACGTTGATCAAAGTGCTTATTCTTTACGCGGTAGGTACGGGGTCAATTAAAGGGTTTGCGATCACTACCGGTATCGGTGTGGCGACCTCGATGTTCACCGCCATTGTCGGTACCCGTGCCATCGTCAACCTGTTGTACGGCGGCAAACGCATTAACAAGCTGTCTATCTGAGGAGTGCGTTGTGGCACAGGATTATACTGTTGAACAATTGAACCACGGCCGTAAAGTCTGGGACTTTATGCGCTGGGACAACTGGGCTTTTATGATTTCCGGCGGGCTGCTGATCCTGTCCATCGTGGTGATGGGCGTTCGCGGCTTTAACTGGGGCCTGGATTTTACCGGTGGTACGGTTATCGAAATTTCGCTGGAAAAACCAGCGGATATGGATCTGATGCGCGACGCGCTGGAGAAAGCGGGCTTCAAAGAGCCGCTGCTGCAGAACTTCGGCAGCAGCCGCGACATTATGGTGCGTATGCCGCCTGCGCAGGGTGAAACCGGCGGGCAGGTACTGGGCAGTAAGGTTGTGAGCGTCATTAATGAAGCCACCAGCCAGAATGCCGCTGTGAAGCGCATTGAATTCGTCGGCCCGAGCGTGGGGGCGGATCTGGCGCAAACGGGCGGCATGGCGCTGCTGGTGGCGCTGATCAGCATTCTGGTGTATGTCGGTTTCCGTTTTGAATGGCGTCTGGCTGCTGGTGTGGTTATCGCGCTGGCGCACGACGTGATCATCACCATGGGCGTGCTGTCGCTGTTCCAGATTGAGATTGACCTGACCATTGTGGCATCGCTGATGTCGGTGATCGGTTACTCCCTTAACGACAGTATCGTGGTATCTGACCGTATCCGTGAGAACTTCCGTAAGATCCGTCGCGGTACGCCGTATGAGATCTTTAACATCTCGCTGACGCAGACCCTGCATCGTACTTTGATCACCTCCGGTACGACGTTGGTGGTGATCCTGATGCTGTATCTGTTCGGTGGCGCGATGCTGAAAGGCTTCTCACTGACCATGCTGATCGGGGTTTCCATCGGTACGGCTTCTTCCATTTACGTCGCCTCCGCACTGGCGTTGAAAATGGGGATGAAGCGCGAGCACTTGCTGCAGCAGAAAGTCGAGAAAGAAGGGGCGGATCAGCCGTCCATTCTGCCGTAAACGTTTGTTTGTTGTGAAAAACCGCAGCTCAGTCTGCGGTTTTTTTTCGCCTGACGATCGCTCCTGACAGTATGCTGTCAGGAGGGGGGTGGCAAAATCTCCTTGCTGACTAAACAGAAAGGAGATGAACATGAGCACATTAATTAACTGGTTTGAGCTGCCGGTGCAGCAACTCGATCGCGCTGTGGCGTTTTATCAACATGTATTGGGCGGTGAATTTCGTCGTGAGACGGTGACCGGCATTGAGATGGCGGTATTCCCGCATATCAAACCTGCCACGGGTGGCGCGCTGGTAAAAGGCCCGATGTTCCAGCCTGCGAACGGCGGCGCAGTGATTTACCTCGCGACGGAAGATATTAATGCCGCACTTGAGCGCGTGCGTGAGAAACAAGGGGAATGCTGCTTTGGCCCACAGGTATTACCGGACAATATTGGTACCATTGCGCTGATTATTGACAGTGAAGGTAATCGGGTAGGTTTGCACCAGCCTGCATAATATACTTTGAGCCTGCGCATACCGCGCAGGCTGATTTTTCCCGGAAAACGACCATGAGCCGCCGCGCCGATCGTCTGTTTCAGATAGTACAAGTCCTGAGAACCCGCCGACGAGTGACGGCCGCGTTGCTGGCTGAGCGACTGGAGGTTTCTGAACGCACCATCTATCGCGATATCCGCGATTTATCGCTGTCTGGCGTGCCGGTTCAGGGCGAAGCCGGAAGTGGGTATCGCCTGATGCCCGGTTTTGATCTCCCGCCATTGATGTTTACCAGCATGGAAGTAGAGGCGCTGATCGCCGCGATTGGTATGCTGCAAACCTGGAGCGGCGATGTGCTGGCGCAGGCTGCCGGTTCAGCACAAGAGAAACTGCTGGCGGTGTTGCCGTACGATAAACGCATCGCGGCTGAACGTAACCGCATTATTTCGCCGAATTTTGACAGATTTCCGCAGGTTCGCGTCTGGTTTGATGTTATTCATCAGGCAATGCGCCTGCATCAGGAGCTGTATCTGCACTACCAGGACGAGAAGGGGGAAGCTTCCGAACGGGTGATCCATCCGCTGGGATTATCCTTTATGGGGGCGACGTGGGTACTGGTGGCGTGGTGTGAACTGCGTGATGATTACCGCTGTTTTCGCCTGGATCGTTGCCAGGGCGTGACCTTTACCGGGAAAGCATTCGCCGAGCGGCCCGATCGCTCAATGCAAGAGTTTATCCGCTTGCAGAAAGAAGCCTACGCGAAATAAAAAAGCCGACCTTGCGATCGGCTTTTCGGGCTGGATGCGCTGGCCGTGGCTGAACGCCACCCGGCAAGCGTTAGCACGGAATTAGAAATTGTAACCCACTACCAGGTAACCACCCCAACCGGTAGAACGTGCGTAGACATCGCCACCCAGTGATGCATCATCTTTGAACTGACCGCCATTGTGCCAGTAACGCGCAACAACAGAGTAATGCCAGTGATCGTAGCCCAGAGAGAGAATATGGCTGGACGCGATGGAGTTGTTGGTACGAAGCTGTTCGCCATTCACGTAGTAACGGCTGTCGCCCAGGTCTGAACCCCAGTCAAAGTTGGTAAAGCCGATGTAGCTCAGCTGGCCGCCCCACAGCGTGGTGATCGGTACAAAGTATTTCACTTTGAAACGGTAGCCATCCCACTCGTTCTCGTTAGTGGCCCCGTAGTTCTGCCACTGGTATTTCGCATACACGTTCAGAGACAGGCTCATCGGCAGACCGGTGTCGATGTCGGTACCCAGACCCATGTACCAGGTGCTCTGGCGACCAGACGCGTTGCGGCCCATATCGTAGATGTAGTTGTTGGCGATATACCACTCTTTGAACGGACCGAAGCTCAGGTCAGTGCCGGTCAGTTTATCAATGGAGAAACGCGGTTCGATTTCCATAAACAGCGGAGAGCCGTGGTTCCAGATCCCCTTCGCACCGGTGTTACCCCCGAAGAATACCGGCGCATCCATATAGCCGTAGAAATCAAACCAATCTTTCTTGGCGAATGCTTCATATTCCAGGTAGGTATCGTTACGCGGGACAGGTCCGAAACGGGTGTGATAACTCCCCACCACGTTTACGCTCTGGTGCCACCAGTCGGAAAGGTATTCAGGTTTGCTGTTATCCGCTGCGTTGGCAGTGAAAGAAGCGGAAAGCGTCAGAGCAGCACCGGCTGCGAGGATTATTTTTTTCATCATTTCGCCACTGATTGAGATCCCAGACGGGAGTGAAAGAAAGCACGCATTGAGTTTCTAAATGTTTCATATTTCTGGACGCCTATTATAAGTATCCGCGCTCACAAAAATATGTGTTGTTTCACATTACTGACACGCGCGTAATCGATTGCGTTCACGTTTGCGTGCAATAAACGAGGGCGATTGTACTGGCATTTATCAATATTGCAAATTCGTGAATGTGATGACGGGATGAAGGAAAAGAAGAAAAAGCATGACAAAAAGCAAGCAGGGGCGACAACGTCACCCCTGACGACTTACTGCAAATTGGTGGGCTGAATGTCGTGAATGCGCACAAAGCCTAACTGGTCCGGCGTAATGCCGTTGAGTTGCAGCGGAATGTCCACATCGCTTGGCGCAAGGGTGCTGGCAGGCGCGTTAATCAGCTGATTCTGCACATTCACTTCCTGATAGTTTTCGGTTGTGCCCTGAATCTGCCCCCACTCGACCGTACCACTGAAGGCGGGCAACGGATCGTTGGACTCGCCCTGGATACGTAGTACGACGCGGGTGCCGCCAGCGTTTGGCGCAATGTTTTGCAATGACATGCGCAACATACCAATCTGGCTATTCAGGCGAGCCGGGGTGTTCGCACCCGGTAGCAAATATACGCCGCTGCCGGATTTCGCATTCAGGGTATTTTGCTGGGTGATTTTGACCGTTTCTTTATTCAGTTTGCTCATTTCGTTGTTCAGCGTGCTGACGCTCTGATGCAACTGACGGACTTCGCTTTGCTGGGCGCAGGCACTGAGGGCAAAAAGGCTTCCCAGTAAGAGTGTTCTTAGGTAACGTCTTGTCATTGTGTCTGTTTCCTTGAAAATGAGGATCTCAGTAATGGTAGATCGCAACGCTGTGGTTGCCATCGATCCATTGTCTCAAAAACGGTCTGCCTTTGTAGTCATGCCAGTTCAGGGTAAAATAGATTTCAGTTAACTCTAACGTCAGGACACCGTATGCATTGCCCATTCTGTTTCGCCGTGGATACCAAAGTAATTGATTCTCGTCTGGTGGGTGAAGGTTCTTCTGTTCGCCGCCGTCGGCAGTGTCTGGTCTGCAACGAGCGTTTCACCACCTTTGAAGTGGCGGAACTCGTGATGCCGCGGGTGGTGAAGAGCAATGATGTGCGTGAGCCGTTCAACGAAGACAAACTGCGCAGCGGTATGCTGAAAGCGCTGGAAAAACGTCCGGTAAGCGCGGATGACGTGGAAATGGCGCTGAACCATATTAAATCGCAACTTCGCGCAACAGGCGAACGCGAAGTGCCGAGTAAAATGATCGGTAATCTGGTGATGGAGCAGCTTAAAAAGCTCGATAAAGTGGCCTATGTTCGCTTTGCCTCCGTCTACCGCAGCTTTGAAGATATTCGCGAGTTTGGCGAAGAGATCGCTCGCCTACAGGACTAAGCATGCAGGACGAAATGTATATGGCCCGTGCGCTGAAACTGGCGCAGCAAGGTCGCTTTACCACCCATCCGAATCCGCGCGTCGGCTGCGTGATTGTGAAAGATGGCGAGATCGTTGGCGAAGGTTTTCACTATCGTGCGGGTGAACCCCATGCTGAAGTGCATGCGCTGCGTATGGCAGGCGATCGCGCCCGCGGCGCAACGGCGTATGTCACGCTGGAGCCGTGCAGTCACCATGGCCGTACGCCGCCGTGCTGCGAAGCGCTGATTGCCGCTGACGTCGCGCGCGTTGTTGCGGCGATGCAGGACCCCAACCCGCAGGTTGCCGGTCGCGGCTTATACTGTCTACAACAGGAAGGCATTGAGGTCAGCCACGGGCTGATGATGAGCGAAGCCGAAGTGCTGAATAAGGGCTTCCTCAAACGCATGCGCACCGGGTTTCCCTATGTGCAGCTCAAGCTGGGGGCATCGCTGGACGGCCGCACTGCGATGGCGAATGGCGAAAGTCAGTGGATCACCTCGGCGCAGGCGCGTCGCGATGTACAGTTATTGCGCGCGCAGAGCCATGCCATTCTGACCAGCAGTGCAACCGTGCTGGCGGACGATCCCGCGCTGACCGTACGCTGGGAGGAGTTAAACGCCGACACGCAGGCGCTTTATCCGCAAGAGAACGTACGCCAGCCAGTGCGTATTGTTGTCGACAGCCAGAACAGGGTCACACCGCAGCACCGCATTAGCCAGCAGGCAGGTGAAACCTGGTTTGCCCGGACGAAAGCAGACGATCGCGCCTGGCCGCAAAGTGTGCGGGAAATTATTGTACCGGAGCATAACGGCCATGCGGATCTGGTTACGTTGATGATGTTGCTGGGAAAACAGCAAATCAACAGCGTGTGGGTTGAAGCCGGTGCTAACCTTGCTGGCGCGTTATTGCAGGCCGGCCTGGTGGATGAACTGATTATTTACCTCGCGCCTAAGCTGCTTGGCAGCGATGCGCGCGGGTTATGCGTATTGCCGGGACTGTCGGCGCTGGCCGATGCTCCACAATTTAAATTCAATGAGATACGTCAGGTTGGCCCGGATGTCTGCCTGCATCTTACCCACGCGTGATGCCCGCTGTAAAAGGGAAGCAGCGCGTAAAATATTATGATAAAATCCGCCCCCCTGCGGGGTCCGAACTGAACCTGTGAAGGATATGTATGAACATTATTGAAGCCAACGTCGCTGCTCCTGACGCTCACGTCGCCATCACCATCGCGCGTTTCAACAACTTCATCAACGACAGCCTGCTGGAAGGCGCGATTGATGCGCTGAAACGCATCGGTCAGGTGAAAGACGCCAATATCACCGTCGTGTGGGTGCCTGGCGCTTACGAACTGCCGCTGGCGGCAGGCGCGCTGGCGAAAACCGGCAAATACGATGCGGTGATCGCGCTCGGTACGGTGATCCGCGGTGGCACTGCGCACTTCGAATATGTTGCTGGTGGTGCAAGCAATGGCCTGGCGCATGTTGCGCAGGATAGCGAAATTCCTGTCGCGTTTGGCGTGCTGACCACTGAAAGTATTGAACAAGCCATCGAACGCGCTGGTACCAAAGCCGGTAACAAAGGCGCAGAAGCTGCGCTGACCGCGCTTGAAATGATTAATGTATTGAAAGCCATTAAGGCCTGATTTTTTTGTAAGGGGAATTCCGTGAAACCTGCTGCTCGTCGCCGCGCCCGTGAGTGTGCCGTCCAGGCGCTTTACTCCTGGCAGTTGTCCCAGAACGACATCGCTGATGTTGAATACCAGTTCCTGGCGGAGCAAGACGTTAAAGATGTTGACGTCCTGTACTTCCGTGAACTGCTGAGCGGGGTGGCGACCAATAGCGCATATCTCGATGGCTTAATGAAGCCGTACCTGTCCCGCATGCTGGAAGAGCTGGGCCAGGTCGAGAAAGCGGTATTGCGTATCGCACTGTTCGAACTGTCTAAACGTGATGATGTGCCGTATAAAGTGGCCATCAACGAAGCTATCGAACTGGCAAAAACCTTTGGCGCTGAAGACAGCCACAAGTTTGTTAACGGCGTGCTGGATAAAGCCGCACCTGCGATCCGTCCCCACAAAAAGTGATCCGCAAGCCGGTGATAAGCGCTGCACTCTGCTCGCTTGTCCCGGCTTTTTCTTTTTTCTACCGAGGCATAACGTATGGCATGCGGCGAATTTTCCCTGATTGCCCGTTATTTTGACCGTGTACGTCACTCCCGTCGCGATGTAGAAACCGGCATCGGTGACGACTGCGCACTGCTCAATGTTCCCGAAAAACAGACGCTGGCAATAAGCGTGGATACGCTGGTGGCGGGCAACCACTTTTTGCCGGATATCGATCCGGCCGATCTGGCGTATAAAGCGCTGGCGGTTAACCTTAGCGATCTGGCTGCGGTTGGCGCCGATCCGGCGTGGATGACGCTGGCGTTGACCTTACCGGATGCGGATGACGCCTGGCTGCAGGCCTTCAGCGATAGCCTGTTTGAACAACTCAGTTACTACGATATGCAACTCATTGGCGGCGACACCACGCGCGGACCGCTGTCGATGACGATTGGCATTCATGGCTATGTGCCGGTTGGGCGCGCCATGAAACGCGACGGCGCAAAACCAGGCGACTGGATTTATGTCACCGGCACGCCGGGCGATAGCGCTGCCGGGCTGGCGATTTTGCAGCAGCGTTTAGTGGTGAAAAACCGCGAAGACGCAGCTTATCTGCGCCAGCGTCACCTGAGACCGACACCGCGTCTTCTGCATGGCCAGGCGTTACGCAATCTTGCCAGCTCGGCAATCGACATTTCAGATGGTCTGATTTCCGATCTGGGCCATATTCTGCACGCCAGCGGCTGCGGCGCGCGCGTCGACCTGGATTTGCTGCCCTATTCAGACGCTTTCCGCCGACATGTAGAGAAAGAGCAGGGGCTGCGCTGGGCGCTTTCTGGGGGGGAAGATTATGAGCTGTGCTTTACTGTGCCGGAACTGAACCGCGGCGCGCTGGATGTGGCAATCGGTCACCTTGGCGTGCCTGTTACTTGTATAGGGCAGATGAGCGCCGATATCGACGGGCTGCATTTTACGCGTGACGGCAAGCCCGTTACGCTCGATATGAAAGGATATGACCACTTTGCCGCGCACTAAAGACATCGCCAAAAGCCGCCTCAATTTACGCAATCCCTGGCATCTGCTGGCTACCGGCTTTGGCAGTGGTTTGAGCCCGATAGTACCAGGAACGATGGGTTCGCTGGCCTCGATTCCTTTCTGGTGGGGGATGACGTTTTTACCCTGGCAGATCTATTCACTGCTGGTGATGCTGGGCATTTCCATTGGTGTCTATCTTTGTCACCAGACGGCAAAAGATATGGGCGTACACGATCACGGCAGCATTGTCTGGGATGAATTCATTGGGATGTGGATAACGCTGATGGCATTACCCACCCATGACTGGCAGTGGGTGGCCGTGGGGTTTGTGCTGTTCCGTATTCTGGATATGTGGAAGCCGTGGCCGATCCGCTGGTTTGATCGCAACGTTCACGGCGGGATGGGGATCATGGTGGATGATATTGTCGCCGGGATCATCGCCGCCGGGTTGCTGTACCTGATTGGCCACCACTGGCCGATTGGGCTGATTTAATTGTGCTGTGCCGGAGGGCGGTTAATGCCTTCCCTGCAGTAAAATATGCAGGCCCGGTAAGCGAAATGCTGCCGGGCCGTTTATTATTTAAACCCCACCACCGGATGTGGCTGATACGGCGTTTCGAGTTCGGCGATGTGCTCCGGCTTCAACGTTAAATCCACTGCGCCCAGCAGTTCGTCGAGTTGCTCTTCCCGGGATGCGCCAATAATCGGTGCGGCAATGGCCGGTTTGCTGAGTAACCATGCCAGCGCCACTTGCGCGCGCGATGCCCCTGTCTCTTCTGCCACACCCGCCAGACGCTCTGCAATCTGCGCATCGTTTTCATCGGTTTCGCTGTACAGCGTTTTACCAAACTCATCGGAGACCAGACGGGCGGTGGTTTCTCCCCACGGACGGGTTAAACGACCGCGCGCCAGCGGGCTCCACGGGATCACCGCGACCCCTTCTTTGTCGCACAGCGGCAGCATGTCGAGCTCTTCTTCCCGGTAGATCAGATTGTAGTGATCCTGCATGGTGACAAAACGCGCCCAGCCGTGTTCCGCCTGGAGCGACAGCGCCTGGGCAAATTGCCGGGCATGCATGGAAGATGCACCGATATAGCGCGCTTTACCGGCTTTCACCACATCGTTAAGCGCTTCGAGGGTTTCTTCAATCGGCGTGGTGTAATCCCAGCGATGGATCTGCAGGAGATCGACATACTCCATACCCAGACGTTTGAGACTGTCATCAATGGAGCGCAGGATCTGCGCCCTGGAGAGGCCTTCCGCCAGATCCCCCACCTGGTGATAGACTTTGGTGGCAACAATCACCTCATCGCGGCGGGTAAAATCGCGCAGCGCGCGACCAACAATCTCTTCACTGCTGCCGTCAGAGTAACTGTTCGCGGTGTCGAAAAAGTTGATGCCGCCTTCCAGCGCGCGCCGGATAATCGGGCGGCTGCTCTCTTCCGGCAGCGTCCAGGCGTGTTTACCCCGGTCAGGTTCGCCAAATGTCATGCAGCCAAGGCAAAGGCGGGAAACCCGAAGATCTGTTTTTCCTAATGTGTTGTATTGCATGGTTCCACTCCTGCTCGTCAAACGTACGTTTAAGCATAGCAGGAGTGGAAAGGGGAGGGTCAGGCCAGCCAGTGACGGATGCTGGCTTCAATGCCTGCGGCATTCAACCCCAGGTCTGCGCGCGCTTCATCCTGCGTACCTTGCGGGATAAAGAAGTCTGGCAGGCCAAGATTCAGTACCGGCACCGGTTTACGGTGAGCCATCAGGACGTCATTCACGCCGCTGCCCGCGCCGCCAATAATGGCATTCTCTTCCAGCGTGACCAGCGCGTCATGAGTGGCGGCGGTTTGCAGAATCAGGGCTTCATCCAGCGGCTTAACAAAACGCATATCGATAAGCGTCGCGTTCAGCGCCTCCGCCGCTTTTTCCGCTTCCGGCAGCAGGGTGCCGAAGTTGAGGATCGCCA
Organism: Kosakonia sp. ML.JS2a; assembly: GCF_025642095.1. Classification (GTDB taxonomy): domain Bacteria; phylum Pseudomonadota; class Gammaproteobacteria; order Enterobacterales; family Enterobacteriaceae. The sequence continues at coordinate 4,050,633 of NZ_CP106754.1, read as the reverse complement.
GCTTCTCACCACGACGTTTCACCAGACCCTTACCGAGAGGCAGTTTTTCCAGCGGTTGCAGCGGCACGCCAACGGCGTTGCCTCGTGGGTAGCGCACTGCGCTTGGCCCCTCTGCATAGTGATAACCGGTGAACAGCATCTGGCGACACTCGTTTTCGTCGCTCGGCGTCATGATCACCATATCGGGAATGCAGCGCAGATAGGAGATATCAAAGGCTCCCTGGTGCGTTTGCCCGTCAGCGCCGACAATCCCTGCGCGATCGATAGCGAACAGCACCGGCAGTTTCTGGATCGCCACATCGTGGATCACCTGGTCATACGCGCGTTGCAGGAACGTCGAGTAGATCGCCACAACGGGTTTGTAACCGCCAATGGCCAGGCCCGCAGCGAACGTCACTGCATGTTGCTCGGCGATGGCGACATCGAAGTATTGATCCGGGTATTTGCGTGAAAATTCCACCATACCGGAGCCTTCACGCATTGCCGGGGTGATCGCCATCAGCTTATTGTCCTTGGCCGCCGTTTCGCATAGCCAGTCGCCGAAGATTTTCGAATAAGAGGGCATTCCGCCGCTGCTTTTCGGTAATGTTCCACTGGTGGGATCGAATTTTGGCACCGCGTGGAAGGTGATCGGATCTTTTTCAGCCGGCTCATACCCACGGCCTTTCTTGGTCATGATATGCAGGAATTGCGGGCCTTTCAGGTCGCGCATATTGCGCAACGTTTGCACCAGTCCCAGCACGTCATGCCCGTCCACCGGGCCGATATAGTTAAAGCCCAGTTCTTCAAACAGCGTACCCGGTACGACCATACCTTTGATATGTTCCTCGGTACGCTTGATCAGCTCTTTGATCGGCGGTACGCCGGAGAGGACTTTTTTACCGCCCTCGCGCAGTGTGGAGTAAAGCTTGCCGGAAAGCAGTTGCGCCAGATGGTTATTCAGCGCACCGACGTTTTCGGAAATCGACATTTCGTTGTCGTTGAGCACCACCAGCATATCGGGGCGAATATCCCCGGCGTGGTTCATCGCTTCGAACGCCATCCCGGCGGTGATCGCGCCGTCGCCAATCACGCAGACGGTGCGCCGCTGTTTGCCCTCTTTCGCGGCCGCGATGGCAACACCGATCCCGGCGCTGATTGAGGTGGACGAGTGGCCCACGCTCAGTACGTCATATTCGCTTTCGCCACGCCACGGGAAGGGGTGCAGACCATTTTTCTGCCGGATAGTGCCGATTTTATCCCGGCGCCCGGTCAGGATCTTGTGCGGATAGGCCTGATGGCCAACGTCCCAGATCAGCTGGTCGAAGGGGGTGTTGTAGACGTAGTGCAGCGCAACGGTCAGCTCGACCGTGCCAAGCCCGGAAGCGAAGTGCCCGCTGGAACGGCTCACGCTATCCAGCAGGTAGCGACGCAGCTCGTCGCACAGCTTCGGCAGGCTCTCTTTCGGCAGCAGACGCAACTCTTGTGTGGTATCAACCAGCGCCAGCGTCGGGTATTTGGCTATATCAAAACTCATCAGCAACTCGTTATAGCATGTTGGTTTATTTATCACGCTGGATTATGTAATTCGCCAGTGCTTCCAGTGCCGTTGTATCCAGTGATTGCGCCGACAGCTGGCTTAGCGCCTGGCGGGCATCGTCAATCAGGTCGCGGGCTTTTGTCCGGGCTTGCTCAAGGCCCAGCAGTGCAGGATAGGTGCTTTTACCAAGTTGCTGATCGGCGCCCTGGCGCTTACCAAGCGTCGCAGTATCGCCGACAACATCCAGAATGTCATCCTGAACCTGGAAAGCCAGACCGATGTTTTCCGCATAGCGATCGAGCAACGGCAATGCTTCCCGGCCTCTGTCGCCAGCGCTTAACGCTCCCATTCTGACCGCTGCGCGGATCAGCGCGCCGGTTTTATGGCGATGGATCTGTTCCAGTGCATCCAGCGAAACCTGCTCACCTTCTGCGGCCAGATCCAGAGCCTGACCGCCGCACATCCCGGCCGCACCGCTGGCGGTAGCCAGCTCTGAAACCAGACTCAGTCGATCGCGGGGGGCGACTTCCGGCATTGGCGCATCGGCAAGGATCGAGAACGCCAGCGTTTGCAATGCATCTCCCGCGAGGATGGCATTGGCTTCGCCAAACTTGATATGGCACGTTGGCAGACCACGGCGTAAATCATCGTCATCCATGGCGGGCAGATCGTCATGGATCAGCGAATAAGCATGAATGCACTCCACCGCAGCGGCAGGGGCATCCAGCGTTTGCCGGCTCACACCAAACATGCTGCCGGTGGCGTAAACCAGAAATGGACGCAGCCGTTTACCGCCTAATAGTGCGCCGTATTGCATGGCCTCAACCAGAGGAGTGTTCTGAAAGGGTAGCGGATCGATAAAACGACGTAGCGCGTCGTTGGCCTGATCAACACAGGTTTGCAGCTGTTGGTTAAAATCCATTTACTCGGTATCCGGTGCGAAAGGCGTAAGCGGCTCTTCTTCGTTGTCGGACAACAGGATTTGCACGCGTTGTTCCGCCTGCTGCAGTTTTACCTGTCCCTGGCGCGCCAGTTGCACGCCACGTTCAAATTCATTGAGCGCCTCTTCCAGCGGGAGATCGCCGCTTTCAAGACGAGTGACAATCTGTTCCAGTTCGCTCAGCGCAGTTTCAAAACTGGCCGGTGCGTCATTTTTCTTTGGCATAGTGAATGTCTGACTCTTCTGTTTTCCGACTCAATCCAATGACGTTATGGTAGCGAAGTCGCGGAACTAAGCAAATAACGCGCAATGGTAATGCGTTGCACAAGATCTTCGCGATGGTGGTATACTTGCGCGCCTGGATGCAGCCGCGGGTATGGGCTGCTGTATTTTTTCCCTTCACAGGCCTTACGGGCTTGCCAACGAACCATTGCCGCCATGAAGTTTATCATTAAATTGTTCCCGGAAATCACCATCAAAAGCCAATCTGTGCGTTTGCGCTTTATTAAAATTCTTACCGGGAACATTCGTAACGTTCTAAAGCAGTATGACGAGACGCTTGCTGTTGTCCGCCACTGGGACAACATTGAAGTCCGCGCCAAAGATGAAAACCAGCGTCTGGTTATCCGCGATGCACTGACCCGCATCCCGGGTATTCACCATATTCTGGAAGTGGAAGACGTCCCTTTCACTTCGCTGCACGACATTTTTGAAAAAGCGCTGGTGCAGTACCGTGAGCAGATTGAAGGTAAAACCTTCTGCGTACGCGTGAAACGCCGCGGTAAGCACGAATTCAGCTCCATTGAAGTGGAACGCTATGTCGGCGGCGGTCTGAACCAGCATGTTGAGTCGGCGCGCGTCAAACTGACTCACCCGGATGTGACGGTTAACCTCGAAATTGAAGACGATCGTCTGCTGCTGGTTAAGGGCCGTTACGAAGGTATCGGGGGTTTCCCGATTGGCACCCAGGAAGATGTGCTGTCGCTGATTTCCGGTGGGTTCGATTCCGGCGTTTCCAGTTATATGCTGATGCGCCGTGGCTGTCGCGTACACTATTGCTTCTTTAACCTTGGCGGTGCGGCCCATGAAATCGGCGTTCGCCAGGTGGCGCATTATCTGTGGAACCGTTTTGGTAGCTCGCACCGTGTGCGTTTTGTGGCGATTAACTTTGAGCCGGTGGTCGGCGAGATCCTCGAAAAAGTGGATGACGGTCAGATGGGCGTGGTGCTGAAACGTATGATGGTACGTGCGGCATCAAAAGTGGCAGAACGCTACGGGGTGCAGGCGCTGGTTACCGGTGAAGCGCTGGGTCAGGTCTCCAGTCAGACGCTGACCAACCTGCGACTGATTGATAACGTGTCTGATACGTTGGTGCTGCGCCCGCTGATCTCCTACGACAAAGAGCACATCATCGATCTGGCGCGCGAAATCGGTACCGAAGATTTCGCCCGCACCATGCCGGAATATTGCGGCGTGATCTCCAAAAGCCCGACGGTAAAAGCGGTAAAAGCGAAGATCGAAGCGGAAGAAGCGCATTTCGATTTTGCGATTCTCGATCAGGTGGTCGCGGATGCCAGCAACATCGATATTCGTGAAATCGCCCAGCAGACCAAAGAAGACGTGGTTGAAGTTGAAACCGTCAGCGGCTTTGGTCCGAATGATGTGGTGCTGGATATTCGTTCTGTTGATGAACAGGATGACAAGCCATTACAGCTGGAGGGAGTCGACGTGGTTTCGCTGCCGTTCTACAAGCTGAGCACCAAATTTGGCGATCTCGATCAGAGCAAAACCTGGCTGCTGTGGTGTGAACGCGGTGTGATGAGTCGCCTTCAGGCGCTCTACCTGCGCGAGCAGGGCTTCCAGAACGTGAAGGTTTATCGCCCGTAAGTGAAGATGCCGGAGGGGGCAAACGCCGCCATCCGGCATACATCTTATTCGTAGTAATTATAGATCCCCGCCGCCATCACCAATTGTGAGGCTACCTCATGGGCCTTCTCGCGCCCGACCAGCAGATCAATGATTTTCAGTCCAAAGTCAATGGCGGTGCCAGGCCCCTGGCTGGTGAGTAAATTGACCCGGGGATCCCACACCACGCGTTTATCCTGCCACTGATCGGCCGGAATGGTTTCTTTAAGGCCCGGAAAACCGGTCATATTGCCGAGCGGGAAAATCTCGTGCGGCACCAGTACGGTGCCAGCCGCCGCGCAAATCGCCGCGACAATACGCCCGGAAAGATGAAACTGGCGCACCGTTTCCACCAGTAACGGACTGTCACGGAAACACTCCGCGCCTTTCAGCCCGCCAGGCAGCACGATAATGTCAAAATCGCCATCTGCGACTTCTACCAGCGGCGCATCCGCCAGCAGTTTAACGCCGCGAGAACAGGTAATAGTCAGGTTGCCATCGCTGGCGACGCTGGCGGTGGTGACGGCAATACCGCCACGCACCAGCAGATCGATAGTGGTAACCGCTTCGGTCTCTTCACTACCAGGGGCGAGACATATCAGAGCCGATGCGCTCATACTCACTCTCCTTACGTTTAATCATTTCATACAAACGGGCGTTTTCCGGCACAGCGATGCCATGCGCGCGCGCCCGTTTGAGCAAATAGCCGGTGATATAATCACATTCTGTGTGGCGCATCGCGCGCACGTCCTGCAACATTGACGAGATATTTTCCGCCGTATTTTCAATGATCTGATGTACATAAGACAGCAAATCGTCTGGCGAGATATGGTGGCCTTCACGCTCAATCACCGCGGCCACTTCGCGGGTGACTTTCTGGATCTCATCCGGAAAATCCCGCAGGTCGCCGTTTTTACAGTCACGCAGCGCGGTCAACGGGTTGATCACGCAGTTCACCGCCAGCTTGCGCCACAGCGCCGGGCGAATGGTGTTATGCCAGGCGACGTCTGGCAGCACGTCCTGCAGAATGTCCGCCAGGTAACTGAAGTCACCGTCTTGCTGCCGCGCCGGACCAATGTGGGTTGTTCCGCTGGCGACATGCACAATCACATTACCGTCACGACGGGCGGCATGGGTTGTGGTGCCTATCAGCAGAGGATTGGGCAGTGCTTTGAGTTCTTCTACGGTGCCCATACCGTTATGGATCAGTAAAACGGGCGTGGTCGGGGAGAGCACGGAGGCCAGGCCCTTCACTGCATCGGAAACCTGCCACGCTTTCAGCGTGACCAGCAGTAAGTCGCTGCGAGCCAGAAATTCAGGATCGTTGGCCGTCAGGGATTCGTTAAAAATGGAGCCGTCTTCATCAACGACATTCACACTGCAAAACGGCTGTGGAACGCGTAACCATCCTTGTACTTCATGCCCGTGCTTACACAAGGCCGTTAACCACAATTGCCCTAAAGCACCGCATCCGAGTACGGTAATTCTCATTTATCCTCCTCACCTGCAACTGCGCCAGGTGTTGCTTCAACCATTATAGCGCTGTCAGCTAAGCTTCCAGTATTACAAGTTGAGTTATGCATCGTTGCGGGTATTATGCATCGCAACAAATACAGAGGGAGAAGAAAAGATGCCATCTTTCGATATTGTTTCCGAAGTTGAAATGCGTGAAGTGCAAAACGGCGTAGAGAATGCGACCCGTGAACTGGCAACACGCTTTGATTTTCGCAACATTGAAGCCACTTTCGAACTGAACGAAGAAAAACAGACGATTAAGGTACTGAGCGAATCAGATTTTCAGGTTAACCAGTTGCTGGATATTCTGCGCGGTAAACTGCTGAAACGCGGTATTGAAGGCGCGTCGCTTGAGGTGCCGGAAGAGTTTGTTCACAGCGGCAAAACCTGGTTTGTGGAAGCGAAACTGAAGCAGGGCATTGATGCGCCGACAGCGAAGAAAATCATCAAGCTGATTAAAGACAGCAAACTGAAAGTGCAGGCGCAGATCCAGGGCGAAGAGATCCGCGTTACCGGGAAATCCCGCGATGACCTGCAATCCGTGATGGCGCTGGTGCGCAGCGGCAATTTAGGTCAGCCGTTCCAGTTCAAAAACTTCCGCGACTGATGTCAAACTACCTCTCCCGTAAGGGAGAGGCGTTAATTTAGCCTGCAATGGCCTGCTCAACCTCAAAACGGTTGGTCACTTTGCTGTCGATTTTGACATAAGCGCTACGCTCTTCCGCCACTACCATCACTTCACTTACCCCGGCTTTGGCTTGCAGACGCTGCGTGAGCGCCGCATCGATCGCGACATCATCCGGAATAGCGATACGTAGGCTACTGACGTAAGGTGGTTCTTGCATCGTGCCGGCAACCAGTAACCAGACCGCCGCCAGCAGCGCGCCGGCCAGAAATACGGTTTGCGAGTCGAACAAGCCATCTACCCAGCCTCCGAGCGCACCACCAATCGCCACACCAATAAACTGGCTGGTGGAGTAAATCCCCATCGCTGTCCCTTTGTAACCGGCAGGCGCTTCCTTGCTGATTAACGAAGGCAACAACGCTTCCATCAGGTTAAAGGCAAGGAAGAAAAGCTGCACCCCGATCACGATTTCCCAGAAGTGCGGCCCGGCACCCCACAGCACAATTTCAGCAATCAGCAGCAGCGCCACGCAGAACAGGAATACGCGTTTCATGCGGCGTTTCATTTCGGCGTAAATAATAAACGGCACCACCGAGACGAAGGAAACCAGCATGGTGATCAGGTAGATTTTCCAGTGTTCCGGCGCGGGGAAGCCAGCTGATTCGAGCTGACCGGGCAGAGCCACAAAGGTCGACATCAGTAAAATATGCAGGCACATAATGCCAAAATTGAGCTTCAGCAATTTGGGGTTGACCATCACCATACGGAAACAGTCTTTCACCATGCCCGACTCGCGGTTTCGCACGTGATACTGGCTGTTCGGCACCACCCACAGGGTGAGTGCGATACCCGCCAGCGCCAGTCCGGCAATCATCCAGAACAGGGCATGCAGGCCCAACTGGTGGGTGATTATCGGACCCAACACCATGGCGATGGCGAAGGTAACGCCAAAGCTGACGCCGATAAATGCCATCGCTTTTGTGCGGTTCTGTTCACGGGTGAGATCGGAAAGCAGCGCCATAACGGCGGCAGCAATGGCACCGGACCCCTGTAATGCGCGGCCAAGGATAATGCCCCAGATTGAATCGGAGAGTGCGGCAATGACGCTGCCGACGACAAAGATCGCCAGCCCGCCGACAATCAGCGGCTTACGCCCGATCCGGTCCGATAGCAGACCGAACGGAATTTGAAATACTGCCTGCGCGAGGCCGTAAATGCCAATCGCCAGGCCTATCAGGGCTTCGCTGGCGCCCTGCAGCGCCATACCATAGGTGGTGAGAACGGGCAGGACCATAAACATGCCAAGCATGCGCAATGAGAAAACAGTCCCTAAACCCCAGGTGGCGCGCAACTCGCCTGGCGTCATCTTGTAATCGTTCATTACTACCTCAAATTGAAAACCGGACATAGTGTAGTGCGGGGGCAGGGCGGGGTAAATAACAGCTTGATTAACAAATATTACCCTTCGGTTTCGGTGCGGCAGAATGAAAAAAGGGTGCCGAAGCACCCTTTATATCGCGGTATGGATCACCAGACGTAAGTCAGCAGACTGTGCGAATCCGGCACCATAAAATCAACGGACATCATCACGGAGAGCGAAGTGATAGCGACAATCGAGAAGACGAACAGTTTGCGCGCCCACACTTTGTCATCCGCCACTTTATAGCCGCGCAGCGCCATTCCTAACCACCAGAGGCTGACTGCTGCGGCAACGACCAGGTATTTGTAACCGGCGTAACCGCCCAGCGACAGCATCAGTGTGGCGATGGCAAACGCGAGGATATACAGCGTGATATGGTTTTTGGCTACGGAAATGCCCTTGACTACCGGCAGTACCGGAATGTTCGCCGCCTGATAATCCTTAAAACGGAAAATCGCAATGGCGTAGGAGTGCGGCATCTGCCAGAGGCTAAAAATAGCCAGCAGGATCAGCGCACCGCTGTCGAACTCGTTGGTCACTGCGCAGTAGCCAATCACCGGCGGCGCGGCGCCGGAGAGAGAGCCGATCAGTGTACCGTAAACGGAGTGACGTTTCATATACAGGCTGTAGACGCCCACATACACCACGAACCCCATTACCCCCAGCCAGCAGGCCAGCGGATTAGCACCAAACCACAGCAGCATAAAGCCAGCAATACCCAACAAGGCGGCGTACACCAGCGACACGTTTGGCGAGATCAGCCCTCTGACCAGCACACGGTTTTTCGTCCGCTCCATCTTTTTATCGATGTCACGGTCGATGTAGTTGTTGAATACACAACCCGAGGCGACCACCAACGACACGCCAATCAGCGTGTAGACGAACAGGGGATAGTCAATGTGGCCTTTGGAAGCCAGCAGGAACCCCCCGATCACGGAGATCAGATTGCCAAAAATAATGCCCGGTTTCGTTACTTGCAGGTATTGCTTAAACATACTCGCCGCTCTTAGTGAACCATCATGTTGTAGTTCAGGTTCCACATAATCCAGATTGAACCCACTACCAGGATAGCGATGATAATCACGGTAAAGATAAAGGCGGTAAGGTTCCAGCCTTCATCAGACTTGGTGTTCATGTGCAGGAAGCAAACCAGATGCACCAGAATCTGTACTACGGCGGTGATCAGGATAGTGCCCAGAATCACCGGCTTAGACGCAGACCCGCTCATCACCATCCAGAACGGGATCACCGTCAGGATGATCGACAGGATAAAACCTGTCATGTAGGTTTTTACGCTGCCGTGGGAAGCGCCATGATCGTTAGTATGACTCATTACATCGCCCCCATCAGATAGACAACAGAGAACACGCAAATCCACACCACGTCCAGGAAGTGCCAGAACAGGCTCAGGCACATGATACGGGTACGGTTGATGCTGGTCAGGCCGCGACGGGATACCTGGAACATCAGTACCGCCATCCAGATCAGGCCAGACGTTACGTGCAGACCGTGGGTGCCGACCAGCGCAAAGAACGCTGACAGGAAGCCGCTACGATCCGGACCCATACCTTCGACGATCAGGTGGTGGAACTCGTAGAGTTCCATCCCGATAAAGCCTGCACCAAACAACCAGGTCAACGCCAGCCAGGAGACAACCTGGCTTTTGTTGTTTTTGTACATGGCGATAGCCGCCATGCCGTAGGTGATGGAGCTGAACAACAGCAGCGCGGTTTCGACCAGAACGAACGGCAGTTCAAAGATATCCTTGCCGGTCGGACCGCCCGCTGTGCCGTTCACCAGAACGGCATAGGTCGCGAACAGACAGCAGAACAGAATGCAGTCGCTCATCAGGTAGATCCAGAAACCGAAGACTTTATTCGGTCCTGCATCATGATGCCCATGTTCGTGCGCGTGGGCGTGCGCGTTGGTCAGAGTATCAGTTGCCATTTTTCAGCCCTGCTTTAGTGATCTCATCGAAATGCTGGTTTTCCAGTTTCTCGATTTCTGCAACCGGTACGTAGTAATCCACGTCCTCGTCGAAGCTTTTCACAATCCAGCTAATTACGATGCCAGCAAAGCCGACAATCGCCATCCACCAGATGTGCCAGATCATGGCGAAACCAAACACCGTGGCAAAGGCCGCGATAACAATACCGGCGCCGCTGTTTTTCGGCATATGAATTTCTTCATAGTGCGCCGGCTGTTTGTACGCTTCACCTTTCTCTTTCATTTCCCAGAATGCGTCACGCTCGTGAATCTGCGGAACATGGGCAAAGTTGTAGAACGGCGGTGGAGAGGAGGTTGCCCACTCCAGCGTACGGCCACCCCACGGGTCACCGGTCAGGTCACGGTTCTGATCGCGGTCGCGAACGGAAACGTAGATCTGAATCAGCAGGCACAGGATGCCGATGGCGATCAGCGCTGCACCACATGCGGCAACGATCAGCATGCTATGGAACTGCGGATCGATCTGCTGGCTCAGACGACGGGTCATGCCCATAAAGCCCAGCACGTACAGCGGCATAAAGGCCACGAAGAAGCCGATGATCCAGAACCAGAATGCGCGTTTACCCCAGGTTTCGTTCAGGGTGTAACCGAAGGCTTTCGGCCACCAGTACGTCAGACCTGCGAAGCAACCGAACACCACGCCGCCGATGATTACGTTATGGAAGTGCGCAATCAGGAACAGGCTGTTGTGCAGAACGAAGTCTGCGCCCGGAACGGCCAGCAGCACACCGGTCATCCCACCTACGGAGAAGGTGACAATAAAGCCGATGGTCCACAGCATTGCAGAGTGGAACACAATGCGGCCCTGGTACATGGTGAACAGCCAGTTGAAAATCTTCACCCCGGTCGGGATGGCGATAATCATCGTGGTGATACCGAAGAAGGCGTTAACGTTCGCACCAGCACCCATGGTGAAGAAGTGGTGCAGCCAAACGATAAACGACAGGACGGTAATACACACGGTCGCCCACACCAGTGAGGTGTAGCCAAACAGGCGTTTACGCGAGAAGGTGGCGGTAATTTCGGAGAACACCCCGAACACCGGCAGCACCAGAATGTACACTTCCGGATGGCCCCAGGCCCAAATCAGGTTGATGTACATCATCATGTTGCCACCCATATCGTTGGTAAAGAAATGGGTGCCCAGATAGCGATCCAAGGTTAGCAGTGCGATGGTAACGGTCAGAATCGGGAAGGAGGCGATGATCAGCACGTTAGCGCACAGAGACGCCCAGGTGAAGACCGGCATTTTGAACATCGTCATGCCCGGCGCACGCATCTTCAGAATGGTCACGAAGAAGTTGATACCGGTTAACGTCGTACCGACACCGGATAGCTGGAGACTCCAGATCCAGTAATCAACCCCGACGCCAGGACTGTATTCAATTCCCGATAGTGGCGGATAAGCCAGCCAACCTGTCTGCGCGAATTCACCCACGCCCAGAGAGATGTTAACCAGGATAACGCCGACAACCGTGAACCAGAAGCTCAGGTTGTTCAGGAACGGGAATGCCACGTCGCGCGCACCGATCTGCAGCGGAACCACGAGGTTCATCAGACCGATAACGAATGGCATTGCCACGAAGAAGATCATGATCACGCCGTGAGCGGTGAAGATCTGATCATAATGATGGGGAGGCAGGAAGCCTGCTTCGCCCGCCGAAGCCAGCGCTTGCTGACTACGCATCATCACAGCATCAGCAAAGCCACGCAGCAGCATAACAACCGCGACGAGGACATACATAATGCCAAGGCGTTTATGGTCAACCGAGGTCAACCACTCTTTCCACAGCCAGGACCACTTACCGAAGTAAGAGATCAAGCCGACTACCGCCAGACCACCGACGATAATCGCAGCGATCGTAACCATGATAATGGGTTCATGGTACGGCACTGCATCCAGTGTAAGTTTTCCGAACATCGTTTTCTTCCTCGGCCCCTTAGTGAGAGCTTTCCGCGTGGCTCATGTCCATGCCTTCCATCCCTTCGTGCTCGCTATGCTCGCCCGCAGGTTGGGTCATGTCCATGCTCTTGCCGTGGCCCATAAATTTGTTGATAACGTCTTTAAACAAATCGGGTTTCACGCTGGAGAAGTATTCAACCTTGTTGTATTCGCTTGGCGCAGCAATCTTCTCGTATGCCGCCATATCAGTGATGGCGTTTGAAGATTGTTTTGCTGTGGCGACCCACTGGTCGAATGCGGCGCGGTCCGGCGTAGCAATGGCTTTAAACTTCATACCGGAGAAGCCTGGTCCGCTATAGCTGGCGGAGATGCCATCATAGGTACCGGCTTCGTTGGCGATGAGATGCAATTTGGTTTGCATACCGGCCATCGCATAAATCTGGCTGCCCAGACGCGGGATAAAGAACGAGTTCATCACGGAGTTGGAGGTCACTTTGAATTCCACTGGCGTGTTCGCCGGGAAGGCGATCTCGTTTACGGTGGCAATGCCCTGTTCCGGGTAGATGAAGAACCATTTCCAGTCCATCGCGACCACTTCAATCGTAATTGGGTGTTCGTCATGTACCAGCGGTTTGCTCGGCTCGAGCGAGTGGGTGGTTTTCCAGGTCAATACGGCAAGGAACAGGATGATCAGAATCGGCACCGTCCAGACCACAGCTTCCACTTTATTGGAGTGTGACCAGTTAGGGCTATACTTCGCATCTTTATTGCTTGCACGGTACTTCCAGGCGAAACCAACGGCCATCAAGATGGCGGGAATAACGACAATCAACATCAGGCCAAAAGCCGTCAGTATCAGCGAACGTTGCTCCAGTCCAATCTGTCCTTTGGGGTCAAGAAGTGCAGAATCGCAACCACTGAGTAAAACAGTGCCGGCGATTAATGACAACCATCCCAAACTTTTATTGTATTTCCTGAGTCTCATTTAACGACCTCAATTCCACGGGATCTGGTGGCGCTTAAAGTGTGCGGGCATTTTACGGAAAGGTTACGTTACTGTAAACATGATTGGCATTGTGTCAGTAAGGTGTTACTGGGTTCTGCCGTTTATGTCACACGGAATGCAACAATCTGTAAAATCGGGCATTCGCACAGCCAGAGATTGAGATTATAACGAAAATATTACATTACAATCAGCGTTGAGGGTAAATTGGTATAACCAATCAATTAAATAAACATTTAATTAACATTTATCCAGCAATTACTGCACATTATTGGAACCAATGTGAAACGCGATAATTAATTACAGTGCTGAATCGTTAAAGAATAGACTTTAATTTAAAGGGCACAAAATAATTAAAGAAAAAGTATCCGTAACACGATAAATAACGATTATGCCGTAATGTAAATAACGCTTATTTATTGAGCATAATAATAACGATGGTTAATTGTTTTGCGGCGTTCTTATCTTCTGAATTGATTTTAAAGCGAAATATTACGGACCCGTCATGGCGAAGGAATGAAGTTGTGAGAGAAGAAAAAATATCTCCCATTATTGGTATCGATCTGGGCACCTCTAACAGTGCTGTCTCCTGGTTTGAACACGGCTCCCCGCGACTGATCACGGGCTCGCAGGGCGAACGCTTAACGCCATCCGTTGTCGGGCTGGATGATGAAGGGAACCTGATCATCGGCGCTGCGGCCAAAGCCCGGCTTGTCAGCCATCCACAGATGACCGTCGCCAGTTTCAAACGTTATATGGGCACCGATAAAACCTGGATGCTCGGTGAACGCCCGTTTCGCGCGGAGGAGTTGTCTGCGCTGGTGTTGCGAAAACTCAAAACGGATGCGGAAGTCGCGCTGGGTTGCCCGGTTAACCGTACGGTGATCACCGTTCCCGCCTATTTTAACGATGCGCAACGTAAAGCGGTAAAGGCCGCCGGGAAACTTGCCGGCCTTCACGTTGAGCGCCTGCTTAATGAACCGACAGCGGCAGCGCTTGCGTATGGACTTGCCGACAATAGCGAACAAAAATTTCTGATCTTCGATCTTGGCGGCGGCACCTTTGATGTGTCGATTGTCGATATGTTCGAAGGGGTTATCGAAGTCCGCGCCAGCAGCGGCGACGCCTGGCTGGGTGGCGATGACTTTACCGATGCGATTCGTCAATGGATGCTGGCGCAGTCGCCTGAGCTTGCCGGTGTGCCTTTAACCTACGCGGCTGAGCTGACTGCCCTGGCCGAAACGCTCAAACAGACGCTGAGTATGCAGGACAGCGCTGCGGCACAGCTCACTTATGCCGGTGTCACACATCAGTGGACCCTGCAGGCGGAAACTTTCGCGGAGTGCGCTGCGCCTTTACTGGCGCGGCTGAAAAAGACCGTTGTGCAGGTGCTACAGGATGCGCAGTTTGATGCGCGCGAGCTCGATCATATTATCCTCGTTGGCGGCGCAACGCGTATGGCGTTGGTGCGCCAGCTGGCCACGCGGATGTTTGGCCGCTTCCCACGTAATGAACTGAACCCGGATGAGGTCGTCGCGCTGGGGGCAGGTGTACAGGCCGGGCTTATTGCGGAAGATCATGCGCTGGACGATATCGTACTGACCGATGTTATGCCCTATTCGCTGGGCGTTGCGGTCGGCAAGCGGCTGGAAGGCGGCAACATCGACGCGGGGTATTTTATGCCGCTGATTGAACGTAACGCCTTTGTACCGGTCAGCATCGTGGAAACATTCTCAACGCTACAGGATAACCAGCGGGCAATCGAGATTGCGGTTTATCAGGGCGAGGCCCGGCGGGTCAGTGACAATTTACTGCTTGATCGTATGCAAATCGATATTCCCGCACGTCGCGCCGGAGAAGTGAGCGTCGATGTGCGTTTTACCTACACGCTGGATGGCATTCTTGAAGTGGAGTGCACCCTGCAGGGGGAGACGAAGACATCGACGATGATCATCGAAAAAGCGCCGGGTGTATTAAGCGAAGAGGAGATTGCCGAACGCCTGCGTCAGCTTGATGGCCTGAAAATGCACCCGCGCGATGTGCCGGAAAATCGTCAGTTGCTGGCTGAGGCCTCTCGCCGTTATGAGCAGCTTTTGGGGGAGCGCAGATTGATGCTGGATCACTACACCAGCCAGTTTGAAATGGCGCTGAACAGCCAGGATGTACGCCATATCGCCAGTGCACGCGAGGCGTTACGCCAGGTGCTTGCGCAGTTTGATGACGGGATGTGATGTGATGACGATTTGGGAAACCCTGGACATTGATGCCACTTCGGATGATGCAGCTATCCGCCGCGCGTATGCTCGCCAACTTAAACTGCACCGTCCTGACAAAGATCCTCAGGGGTATCAGGAACTGCGGGAAGCCTTTGACCTGGCAAAGCGGTATGCCAGTGGTATGACCCTATGGCAGACCGACGCTGTCGAAGAGGACGAGCAGCCTGTGGCTGCATCTTCTGCTACAGAAGATTACCTGCAACTTCTGGAGAAACATCACGACGTCGATTTGCACCCTGGCTGGCAGCATGATGCGCTGGAAGATGACGCGGAACGTTTTTCCGTCAGGTTGTTGGCGGATGAGTTCTCTACCCTGAATGCGTTAAGGCATTATCTGGAGCATGAACTGCCTGATGCGCTGGAGGCGCGCAGTGTCTTCAGTCAGGCGCTTGCACAGGCATTAAGCCAGCGTGAAGGGATAACTCGCGGACTGATTAATGCCGTTTCTGAAATCATGGGCTGGGGTCTGGAAAACTACCGTGCCCGCCAGTTATCGGGTCAGGTCATTGAGGCCCTTGAAACGCAGATTGCACTTAGCGAGGCCAATGACTATTGGGCCTTTCTTTCCCGACAGGGCGATGAGGATGGTGACCGTCAGGCAAAGCTGGCATGGCGGATACTGAGCGGTGAGATCAGGTCATTACCCTGGTGGACGAGGTTAATCCCCGGTTTTATTCAGGTGTTAACGGGGCAGCTTTCAACCATCAAGCAGTATCATCCGCAATTACTTGCTCGGGTGGACCCGGCGTTACAGCAATCACTCGCCACACCGGCGCTTGCGTTAAGCTGGGACGGCATTGTTGTGCTCTGGTTCTGGGGGTTTTCACTCTGGCTTGAGGTTTCCAGGTCGCCGTCGGCAGTCTGGCAGGCTGCGGTGATGCTGGTGATGATTGTTATCTATCTGTGGGGCGTGCCCCTTCTTCTTGAAGGATACGCACAAAGAAAAGTATTAGCGCGTGTGCTGTTGCCTTTCTTTTGGTTGCTGGGATGGGTAATCATGGCCGTGCCGCTGTTTCATCTCGGTCAGCTGCTGTTTTCCTATCCACCCACCGAAAAGGGCCCGGCGCGACTCGTGATGTTTGGTGTGGTCCTTGCTTATCCCGCCTGGTGGCTGATCCGCAGAAATCTCTACCGCTGGTACGCAATGCCCCTGAAAGGCGTCTCCACGATGATCATGCTGCCGATCCTGTTTCTCCGGAATTTCTCGCCCGCCATGGCGGCCGTTGGGATATTACTTTTGCCAATATTCTTCAGTCATGTCATTCGTTGGTTGTTTTTCTTCGGATAATCAGCCCTCGCGCTTGCCATTGGTGCGGCAAGCGCGATGCTTAGATGAGATGCGTCTTACGTAGCGCCAGCAAATCCAGAACACCGCCGAAAAGAATGCCTGCAATAGCCAGCAACGCGCCCCATTCCAGTAAACGTACGCCAAACGCCCACTCCGCAAGGCCGATGGCGTTCACAATCAGCACCACCAGCCAGCCTCCCAGCAACAGGCAACCCACACTTAATATGCGCAATGCCAGTTGATAGGCCGCTGCGTATTCAGTACGCCGCATAAAGCTTTCGGTGCGCTGTGTAAACTCTAGCGTTTTCTTGCACATCACCAGCAGTACCAGCCCCGGCACGGCAGCAACAATAGAGAACAGGTAGAACGTTGACCAATTGTATGTCTCCACAAACCAGCCGGCGAGAGGACCCACATATACCCGACCCACGGCGGAGAGCGCCGAAAGCAGTGCAAATTGCGTCGCGGAGAAGGACTTATTGCAGAGCGACATGAGCAACGCGACGAAGGCTGCCGTTCCCATGCCGCCGCACAGGTTCTCGAAAAACACGGCGGCGCCCATGGTGATAATGTCTTTCGCTGTTACCGACAGCAGCCAGTAACCGGCATTGGAGATGGCTTGCAGTACACCAAATATCAGCAGCGCGCGAAACAGCGACAGTCGCTGCATTAATACGCCACCGAAGAGAGCGCCGACGATGGTGGCGGCAAGCCCCAGCGTTTTGTTCACCACGCCAACTTCGCCCGCATCGAACCCGACGCCGCGAATCAAAAACGTGGTGGTCAGGCTCATGGCAAAGGCATCGCCCAGCTTATAAAGGACAATCAACAGCAGGATCAGCCAGGCATTATTACGCCCAAAGAAATCACGCAGCGGTTCGACTACCGCGCGCTCCAGCGTTTTCGGCACCGGGATCACATCTGTTGGCTCCGGCGCCAGCAGCGTGGAAATAATGCAGGGGATGAGCAGCGCCGCCATGAGCCAGTACATACCCTGCCAGCCCAGCCAGCGATCCGCCAGCCACAGCGCCAGACCGCCGGAAACCAGCATCCCGAGACGATAACCCAGCACGCTTATCGCTGCGCCAGCGCCGCGCTCTTCAAAGGGCAAAACATCGGTTTTCCAGGCGTCGAATACGATATCCTGCGATGCGGAGCAGAAGGCGATAACCACTGCCAGCGCCGCCATCCAGCGCAGGTGGTTGGCCGGATCGAGAAAACCCATACCGGCAATAGCGATCAGTAACAGAAGCTGGGTCAGCAGTAACCAGCCGCGACGCCGCCCCAATACAGGCGGGGTATAGCGGTCCATCAGCGGTGACCACAAAAATTTAAACACGTAAGCCTGGCCGACGAGGGAGAAGAATCCGATGGTTTTTAGATCGATATTCTCAACGGTCATCCACGCCTGGAGCGTGCCGCTGGTCAACGCGAGTGGCAAACCGGAAGCAAAACCGAGTATCAGCAAGATGGCTGATCTGGGTTGTGTGAATATGCGTAAGTAGTGACTGGACATGAGTGAAAAACTGGCCCGGCAGAACCGGGCCAGAAACGGATTAACGAGCGTTTTGCTTGATGAATTCGTGAATGCTGGTGTCCTGAGACATATCGGCAATGGTGTCGGTCAGTACACTGTTAACCGCATTGGCAATTTTGGTGTTGGTGGCATCAAAAGCGCCTTCAACATTGTAGCTTGCGCGGTAGTTCTTGGTCATCTTGTTGCCATTTGCTGCGGTAGCGATGATGGCGATATCCGCTTTGGTGGCGATGCTGTAACGCACGTTGCCCTGGGAAACATCGGCATACAGTTGGTTAACGATGATTTGCAGGTTAACCGCGCCGTTCGGCCCAATCATATAACCGCGCGCGGTCATCTGTTTCTCCAGCACTTCCTGCAGCAGGAAACGCAGATCGCGGGACGCCGTTAAGGTCACCAGTTGGTTGTCGCGGGTCACTTTGGCCAGCGCCTGATCCTGGCGTTGATCCGCGCCGTTAATGCTGACGGTAACGCCCATCAGGCTCGGATCCTGTTGTGGCAGGGAGATTTTCGGAGAAACGTCAATAGTGGATGGCGGGGTAGCGCAACCTGCCAGCATAAATAATGCGACCAACGGGAAGAGAAGTTTTTTTAACATGTTCATGCTCTCAAGGGATCGTAAGCTTTTATGGAGAAAATTCTCGCCATCATAACATCGCCGCCGTCAAGGGGAAGTCCTCAACGCATGTAAATTCATCGTCTTGTCCTTTTTTTCGGCGCGAATAACCTCTTTAACCGCAAACCTGGGCAAAAGTGATGACGGTTTTAGTAGAGATCATCCGCTTGAACGAGAAAATCAGACGAACGCTAATTTTTTGTTGTTTTATTGTTACGAAGACGGTAAAAGCGGCTAACATTTAAAGAGATGGCTGGCATCTCAGCGTTGTCGGAGGTGTATATCATGATGATGCGTGAACAAATTGAAGAAAAGCTAAAAGCTGAATTTGAACCCCTGTTTCTGGAGGTTGTTGATGAGAGCTATCGTCACAATGTTCCTGCCGGTTCTGAAAGTCATTTCAAAGTGGTGCTGGTAAGCGATCGCTTTACCGGCGAACGTTTTCTCAACCGCCATCGCATGATTTACGGTACGTTGACAGCAGAACTGTCTTCAACGGTGCATGCACTTGCGCTGCATACCTACACCCATAAAGAATGGGAAGGGTTGCAGGACACACTCTTCGCCTCGCCGCCCTGTCGCGGAGCCGGAACCCACGCCTAGAAAACCAGGTTGCAACGGGCTGAACTTTTCCAGTATGTTGCATGCAGATTATGTGAAAACGGCCTGCGGGCCGTTTTGTTTTGTCTGAATTTTGAGCGAGAAACGCAATTTTTTGAGCGAAATTGCTTCAGAAGTGTGAAAAATGGCGCAGCTTTGCGGCATTCCCGTTCTCGACTCATATCTGTGATGCCGCTATAATGCTGCGTCTTATTTTTCGGAATGTCTCCGGGATGATTCTGACGACAGGGAATGTATATCTGATTTGAGAGAACATTCCGGTTCTGCAAAGCGAAAAGGTTTGCTTCGCAGAGTAGAGTTGACCGAGCACTGTGATTTTTTGAGGTAACAAGATGCAAGTTTCAGTTGAAACCACTCAGGGCCTTGGGCGCCGCGTAACGATTACAATCGCTGCTGACAGCATCGAGACCGCTGTGAAGAGCGAGCTGGTCAACGTAGCGAAGAAAGTTCGCATTGACGGCTTCCGTAAGGGCAAAGTACCGATGACCGTCGTTGCTCAGCGTTATGGCGCATCTGTTCGCCAGGACGTGCTGGGCGACCTGATGAGCCGTAACTTCATCGACGCGATCATCCAGGAAAAAATCAATCCGGCTGGCGCACCGAACTATGTTCCGGGCGAATACAAACTGGGCGAAGACTTCACTTACTCCGTTGAGTTCGAAGTGTATCCGGAAGTTGAGCTGAAAGCGCTGGACACCATCGAAGTTGAAAAACCGGTTGTTGAAGTGACCGACGCTGACGTTGACACCATGCTGGAAACCCTGCGTAAACAACAAGCGACCTGGAAAGATAAAGACGGCGCTGTTGACGCAGAAGATCGCGTTACCGTTGATTTCAGCGGTTCTGTTGACGGTGAAGAGTTCGAAGGCGGCAAAGCCACTGATTTCGTACTGGCTATGGGCCAGGGCCGTATGATCCCGGGCTTCGAAGACGGTATCAAAGGTCACAAAGCGGGCGAAGAGTTCACCATCGACGTGACCTTCCCGGAAGAATACCATGCTGAAAACCTGAAAGGTAAAGCAGCGAAGTTCGCCATCAACCTGAAGAAAGTTGAAGAGCGCGAACTGCCGGAGCTGACCGAAGAGTTCATCAAACGTTTCGGCGTTGAAGATGGTTCTGTTGCAGGTCTGCGCGCTGAAGTGCGTAAAAACATGGAGCGCGAGCTGAAAGGCGCCGTGCGTAACCGCGTGAAATCTCAGGCTATCGAAGGTCTGGTTCAGGCTAACGAAATCGACGTGCCTGCTGCGCTGATCGACAGCGAAATCGACGTTCTGCGTCGTCAGGCTGCACAGCGTTTCGGCGGCAACGAGAAACAGGCTCTGGAACTGCCGCGCGAGCTGTTCGAAGAGCAGGCTAAACGCCGCGTTGTTGTTGGTCTGCTGCTGGGCGAAGTGATTCGCACCAACGAGCTGAAAGCTGACGAAGCCCGTGTGAAAGGCCTGATCGAAGAGATGGCGTCTGCCTACGAAGATCCGACCGAAGTTATCGAGTTCTACAGCAAAAACAAAGAGCTGATGGACAACATGCGTAACGTCGCGCTGGAAGAACAAGCGGTTGAAGCGGTTCTGGAAAAAGCGAAAGTGACTGAGAAAGCCACTTCCTTTAACGAACTGATGAACCAGCAGGCTTAATCGACTTCTGCGATAGCTAAAATCAATAAGCCCGTCACCTGCAGGTGACGGGCTTTTTTTATCGCATCGACATTATCAGATCTGTGCTAAAAGAGCGTTTCAGTGTTAGCGTAACAGCAAAAGATTGTTATGCTTGAAAACAGGCAGTGTCATCCCCACTAAGGGAATAGTGACAGTAAAACTCTGGCTGATATCCGTCCGTGAGCGGTCATAGTCAGACCCGGCTCACTCAAGTACAATCAGTACAGCAGGTTTGTTTATTTTTATATCCAGGAGACGGAAATGTCATACAGCGGCGAACGAGATAACTTTGCACCCCATATGGCCCTGGTGCCAATGGTTATTGAACAGACCTCACGCGGTGAGCGCTCTTTCGATATCTACTCCCGTCTTCTCAAGGAACGCGTGATTTTCCTGACCGGCCAGGTTGAAGACCATATGGCGAACCTGATTGTGGCGCAAATGCTGTTTCTGGAAGCGGAAAACCCGGAAAAAGACATTTACCTGTACATTAACTCACCGGGCGGGGTGATCACCGCCGGGATGTCTATTTACGACACCATGCAGTTTATTAAGCCGGACGTCAGCACCATTTGTATGGGGCAGGCCGCGTCAATGGGCGCATTCCTGCTGACGGCTGGTGCAAAAGGCAAGCGTTTCTGCCTGCCGAATTCACGCGTCATGATTCACCAACCGCTGGGCGGCTATCAGGGGCAGGCGACGGACATCGAGATCCACGCCCGCGAAATCCTGAAAGTGAAAGGGCGCATGAATGAACTTATGGCGCACCACACGGGTCAATCATTAGAACAAATTGAACGAGATACTGAACGCGACCGCTTCCTTGCTGCGCAGGAGGCCGTGGAATACGGTCTGGTTGATTCAATTTTAACCCATCGTAACTAATGCCCTGGCTGCATGTGCCGCTATACTATTCAGTACAAGCGGCATAATGCTTGAGTAACGTTTTGCGCCTGGAATGGCATTTGCGTCGTCATGTGCGGCACAAAGAACAGATAAGAGGTTTTGACTCATGACAGATAAACGCAAAGATGGTTCGGGCAAACTGTTGTATTGCTCTTTTTGCGGCAAAAGCCAGCATGAAGTGCGTAAGCTGATTGCCGGGCCGTCCGTGTATATCTGCGACGAATGTGTTGATCTGTGTAACGACATTATTCGCGAAGAGATTAAAGAAGTTGCGCCGCACCGGGAGCGCAGCGCGCTGCCGACGCCACATGAAATTCGCCACCATCTCGATGATTACGTGATTGGTCAGGAACAGGCGAAAAAAGTGCTGGCGGTGGCGGTGTATAACCACTACAAACGTCTGCGCAATGGTGACACCAGCAATGGTGTGGAACTGGGCAAAAGCAACATTCTGCTGATCGGGCCGACAGGTTCCGGTAAAACGTTGCTGGCGGAGACGCTGGCGCGCCTGCTGGATGTTCCGTTTACGATGGCCGACGCCACCACGCTGACCGAAGCGGGCTATGTGGGCGAAGACGTCGAAAACATTATTCAGAAGCTGCTGCAGAAGTGCGATTACGACGTACAGAAAGCCCAGCGCGGGATTGTCTACATTGATGAGATCGACAAAATTTCCCGTAAATCGGATAACCCGTCGATCACCCGTGATGTTTCCGGCGAAGGCGTACAGCAAGCGTTGCTGAAACTGATTGAAGGCACCGTGGCTGCCGTTCCGCCGCAAGGGGGTCGTAAACACCCGCAGCAGGAGTTCCTGCAGGTTGATACCTCTAAAATCCTGTTTATTTGCGGTGGTGCATTTGCTGGCCTTGATAAAGTGATTTCTCACCGTGTTGAAACCGGCTCCGGCATTGGTTTTGGCGCGACGGTGAAGGCCAAATCAGAAAAAGCCAACGAAGGCGAACTGCTGTCGCAGGTTGAGCCGGAAGATCTGATCAAATTTGGTCTGATTCCGGAGTTTATTGGCCGTTTGCCGGTAGTGGCAACGCTGAATGAGCTGAGCGAAGAAGCGCTGATCCAGATCCTGAAAGAGCCGAAAAACGCCCTGACCAAACAGTATCAGGCGTTGTTCAATCTGGAAGGTGTGGATCTGGAGTTCCGTGACGAAGCGTTGGATGCCATCGCTAAAAAAGCCATGGTGCGTAAAACCGGCGCGCGTGGTCTGCGTTCTATCGTTGAAGCCGCGCTGCTCGACACCATGTACGATCTGCCGTCGATGGAAGATGTCGAAAAAGTGGTGATTGATGAGTCGGTGATCGCCGGGCAAACCAAGCCGTTGCTGATTTACGGCAAGCCGGAAGCGCAACAAGCATCTGGTGAATAATTCATCAATTCATACAATCAGTTAATCAAATAGGGGGGATTTTATCCCCCCTTTTATTTTTCCTTATTCCCGCCGTTGAATGTGTGGGAAACATCCCCATATACTGCTTTACATGTTAATGGTGCGTGTTGCACAGTCACGTCACCTGATTACCTGGCGGACTTTAAACTAAGAGAGAGCTCTATGAATCCTGAGCGTTCTGAACGCATTGAAATCCCCGTATTGCCATTGCGCGATGTGGTGGTTTATCCGCACATGGTCATTCCGTTATTTGTGGGACGGGAAAAGTCTATCCGTTGTCTGGAAGCGGCCATGGACCATGATAAAAAAATCATGCTGGTTGCGCAGAAGGAAGCGTCAACGGATGAGCCGGGTGTAAACGATCTTTTCACCGTCGGGACCGTGGCGTCTATTTTGCAGATGTTGAAACTGCCTGATGGCACTGTAAAAGTGTTGGTCGAAGGGCTGCAGCGCGCGCGCATCACGACACTTGCTGATGACGGCGAGCACTTCTCAGCGAAAGCAGAATACCTGGAATCCCCCGCCATTGACGAGCGTGAACAGGAAGTTCTGGTACGCACAGCCATCAGCCAGTTTGAAGGCTACATCAAGCTGAACAAAAAGATCCCCCCGGAAGTGCTGACGTCGCTGAACAGCATCGACGATCCGGCTCGCCTGGCGGATACCATCGCTGCGCATATGCCGCTGAAGCTGGCGGATAAGCAGTCCGTGCTGGAGATGTCCGACGTGAATGAGCGTCTGGAGTATCTGATGGCGATGATGGAGTCGGAAATCGATCTGCTGCAGGTTGAGAAACGTATTCGCAACCGCGTGAAAAAGCAGATGGAAAAATCCCAGCGCGAGTACTACCTGAATGAGCAAATGAAAGCCATTCAGAAAGAGCTGGGCGAGATGGATGATGCGCCGGACGAAAACGAAGCGCTGAAGCGTAAAATCGACGCGGCGAAAATGCCGAAAGAGGCGAAAGAGAAAGCCGAATCCGAGCTGCAGAAGCTGAAAATGATGTCGCCGATGTCAGCGGAAGCGACGGTTGTGCGCGGCTATATCGAATGGATGGTGCAGGTACCCTGGAATGCCCGCAGCAAGGTCAAAAAAGACCTGCGTCAGGCGCAAGAGATCCTCGACACTGACCATTACGGCCTTGAGCGCGTGAAAGACCGCATTCTTGAGTACCTTGCGGTACAAAGCCGTATGAACAAGCTGAAAGGGCCGATCCTGTGTCTGGTTGGACCGCCTGGGGTAGGTAAAACCTCTCTGGGTCAGTCCATTGCGAAAGCCACAGGGCGTAAATACATCCGAATGGCGCTGGGCGGCGTGCGTGATGAAGCGGAAATCCGCGGTCACCGTCGTACCTACATCGGCTCTATGCCGGGCAAACTGATCCAGAAGATGGCGAAAGTGGGGGTCAAAAACCCGCTGTTCCTGCTCGATGAAATCGACAAGATGTCGTCTGACATGCGTGGCGATCCGGCTTCTGCATTGCTGGAAGTGCTGGATCCGGAGCAGAACGTGGCGTTCAGCGATCACTACCTGGAAGTGGACTACGACCTCAGCGATGTGATGTTTGTGGCGACCTCCAACTCCATGAACATTCCGGCGCCACTGCTGGATCGTATGGAAGTGATCCGGCTTTCCGGTTATACCGAAGACGAAAAACTGAACATTGCCAAACGCCACCTGCTGACAAAACAGATTGAGCGTAACGCACTGAAAGAAAGCGAATTGACGGTAGATGACAGCGCAATCGTCGGCATCATTCGTTACTACACCCGTGAAGCGGGTGTGCGTGGTCTGGAGCGTGAAATCTCTAAACTGTGTCGTAAGGCGGTTAAACAGTTGCTGCTGGATCCGTCTCTCAAACACATTGAGATTAATGGTGACAACCTGCATGACTATCTGGGCGTTCAGCGCTTCGATTATGGTCGCGCTGATGACGAAAACCGCGTGGGTCAGGTCACCGGTCTGGCGTGGACGGAAGTGGGCGGCGACCTGCTGACCATCGAAACCGCGTGTGTACCGGGTAAAGGCAAACTGACTTATACCGGCTCGCTGGGCGAAGTGATGCAGGAGTCTATCCAGGCGGCGCTCACGGTCGTGCGTGCGCGTGCGGAGAAACTGGGCATTAACGGTGATTTCTACGAAAAACGTGATATTCACGTTCACGTTCCGGAAGGGGCGACGCCGAAAGATGGCCCGAGCGCGGGTATTGCGATGTGCACCGCGCTGGTTTCCTGCCTGACCGGTAACCCGGTTCGTGCGGATGTGGCGATGACCGGTGAAATTACCCTGCGTGGTCAGGTTCTGCCGATCGGCGGTTTGAAAGAAAAACTGCTGGCTGCGCACCGTGGCGGCATTAAGACTGTTCTGATTCCTTACGAAAACAAACGTGACCTGGAAGAGATTCCGGATAACGTCGTGGCTGATTTGGATATTCATCCGGTCAAGCGTATTGAGGAAGTTTTGAGCCTTGCGTTGCAGAATGAACCCTTTGGTATGCAGGTTGCGACGGTAAAATAGTGACCTCGCGCAAAGTGCGTTGATAAAAACAAGGCTGGTGAGTGAATTCGTACTTGCCAGCCTTTTTTTGTATAGCTAATTTAGATTGCTGGTTGGGTGTGTCATCAACAACTGGTGTTGTAAGGGCATGAGAGGCCTGATATAACTGCTGCGCGGTCGCGCTGTGAAGGATGCAGGTGCGATATAAATTATAAAGAGAGGAAGAGAAGAGTGAATAAATCTCAACTGATAGACAAGATTGCCGCAGGTGCCGATATCTCTAAAGCTGCGGCTGGACGTGCGTTAGATGCTTTAATTGCTTCCGTGACCGAATCACTGAAATCCGGGGACGATGTGGCACTGGTAGGTTTTGGTACTTTCGCGGTTAAAGAGCGTGCTGCCCGTACTGGTCGCAACCCTCAGACCGGTAAAGAAATCACCATCGCCGCAGCGAAAGTTCCGGGGTTCCGCGCAGGTAAGGCACTGAAAGACGCGGTAAACTGATCGTTTATCCCCTGAGGGATAGCGGTAAATATCAAGGGCGCATCGCGAGATGTGCCTTTTTTTTTATCCGAATGTACTTTCTGCGAGTTTATCCGCATTGTGGGCTAACAATTGCCCCGTTTTCTTGTCAGAATACGCGTTCACGCGCAGCGGGCAACTGTGCTGCCTGAGATATAAAGTCACCTACAGCGGAGTGTTGTTACACCATGATGGACAATTTACGCGCGGCGGCGAATCACGTCGTGCTCAAGATCATTCTGGGTTTGATTATCGTGTCATTCATTTTGACTGGCGTGGGTAACTACCTGATTGGCGGTAACAATAATTATGCCGCAGAAGTTAATGGCCAGGAGATTGGCCGCGCACAGTTTGAAAACGCCGTGACCGGTGAACGTAACCGTATGGCGCAGCAACTGGGCGATCAGTTTTCAGAACTGGCCGCTAACGAAAACTACATGAAATCTGTACGCCAGCAGGTGCTCAATCGCATGATTGACGAAGCGCTGCTGGACCAGTACGCCAAAAAGCTAAACCTTGGTATCAGCGATGAGCAGGTGAGAAAAGCCATTTTCTCGACCCAGGCTTTCCAGTCCAACGGCAAATTTGATAATGCCCGTTTCAACGCTCTCGTAAACCAAATGGGCATGAGTGCCGATCAATACGCGCAGGCATTGCGTAACCAGTTAACCTCCCAGCAGTTGATCAATGCGGTCGCAGGCACTGACTTTATGCTGAAAGGTGAAACGGATGAGCTGGCGGCGCTGGTCGCTCAGCAGCGCGTTGTGCGCCAGGCGGTGATTGACGTTAATGCACTGGCGGCCAAACAGACTGCCAGCGATCAGGAAATTGCCAGCTATTACGATCAGAACAAGAGCCGTTTTGTTTCTCCGGAGCAGTTCCGCGTGAGCTACATCAAGCTGGATGCAGCAGCGATGCAGGAAAACGCCAGCGATGCGGAAATTCAGGCTTACTACGATCAGCATCAGGATCAGTTCACTCAGACGCAGCGTAATCGTTACAGCATTATCCAGACCAAAACGGAAGATGAAGCCAAAGCTGTACTGGATGAGCTGAATAAAGGCGCTGATTTTGCGACCGTTGCGAAGGCGAAATCCTCTGACATTATCTCTGCCCGTAATGGCGGTGATATGGGTTGGCTGGAAGAGGGTACAACCCCGGATGAGTTGAAAAACGCGGGTCTGAAAGAGAAAGGCCAGCTGTCAGGCGTGATCAAATCCTCTGTCGGTTTCCTGGTCGCGCGTCTTGACGACATTCAGCCCGCGCAGGTTAAGCCGCTTAACGATGTGCGCAGCGAACTGGCAGATAAAGTGAAGCAGGAAAAAGCGCTGGATGCCTGGTATGCACTGCAGCAGAAAGTGAGCGAAGCCGCGAGCAACGATAATGAATCCCTGGCCGGCGCCGAGCAGGCAGCAGGTGCTAAAGCGGCGCAGACCGGGTGGTTCGGTCACGATAACCTGCCGGAAGAGCTGAACTTTAAACCAGTGAGCGACGCCATCTTCAACGGTGGTCTGGTTGGGCAGAACGGCGCGCCAGGCAGTAACTCCGATATCATTACTGTTGATGGCGACCGCGCATTTGTGTTGCGTATTACCGACCATAAAGCTGAAGCCATCAAACCGCTGGATGACGTAAAAGCGCAGGTTAGCGAGATCGTGAAGCATGCCAAAGCAGAGCAGCAGGCGAAGCTGGATGCGGACAAACTGGTTAGCGACCTGAAAGCGGGTAAAGGTGATGATGCGCTGAAAGCGGCAAATCTGAGCTTTGGTCAGGCAAAAACGCTGGGTCGTGTAGGTCAGGATCCGATCAGCCAGGCGGCCTTTAATCTGCCGTTGCCGGCGCAGGACAAACCCTCCTTCGGCACTGCCAGCGATCAGCAGGGCAACGTTGTGATTATCGCGCTGGACGAAGTTAAAGCAGGCAGCATGCCGGATGCGCAGAAGAAAGCGATGGTTCAGGGCATCACGCAGAATAACGCGCAGATCGCTTTTGAAGCGCTGATGAGTAATTTGCGTAAAGAAGCCAAAATCAAACTTGGCAGCATGGCTGAGCAGCAGTAAGCCGCAAGGGTTCGAAGAACTTCTCAAAAATTTGCAACGTTTTGCAATCTTCAAAGGCCGCTTTCGCGGCCTTTTCCATTTTATGATTTTGCCGTTTGTTCGTTGTTACTCTCCTGGGTATTGTTGTCTTGCTTTTGAAAACAAAGGAGAAAACAGG
This sequence comes from Kosakonia sp. ML.JS2a, assembly GCF_025642095.1. GTDB lineage: Bacteria > Pseudomonadota > Gammaproteobacteria > Enterobacterales > Enterobacteriaceae. Next base: position 4,022,263 of record NZ_CP106754.1, on the reverse strand, counting down.
ATGAAACATGGAATCAAAGCACTTTTAATTACCCTTACCGTTGCATGCTCGGTACTGAGTCACAGCGCACTTGCCGCACCTGCGGCAGGGGCAAAACCGCCAATGACACAGAGCAAAAGCGATGCCTCTTCTTCGCTGCAGGTAAAAGCGCAGGATTCGGCAAAAACAACGGAAGAGGAGGATGGCACCCGGATCAGCATTAATAGTGCCAGCGCTGAAGAACTGGCAAGAGTGATGAATGGCGTCGGTCTTAAGAAGGCGCAAGCCATTGTCAGCTACCGGGATGAATACGGCCCCTTCAAAACGCTGGAGGATCTTAAACAGGTGCCAGGAATGGGCGGCGCGCTGGTTGAACGCAACCTGGCGCACCTGAAACTGTAAGGTGCTTGCGTAGTCGAAAATCTTTGCCAGAATAAAGAGGTCATACCAGTATGACCTCTGTCTCTATAACAATAAACGGTAAAGGCTAACGCGCTATGCAGACTCAAATCAAAGTTCGTGGTTTCCACCTTGATGTGTACCAGCACGTCAATAACGCCCGCTATCTTGAATTCCTCGAAGAAGCGCGCTGGGATGGACTGGAAAACAACGACAGTTTTAAGTGGATGACCGCCAACAACATCGCTTTCGTGGTGGTCAATATCAACATTAATTATCGTCGCCCGGCGGTGCTAGGCGATGTGTTAACCGTGACCAGCCACGTTCAGCAGATCAATGGTAAAAGCGGGGTGTTGAGCCAGGTTGTTACGTTAGATCCGGATGGGCAGGTTGTTGCGGATGCGCTGGTGACATTTGTCTGTATCGATCTGAAAACCCAAAAAGCGCTAGCGCTGGAAGGCGAACTACGGGAAAAACTGGAAAAGATGATCCGTGAAGGAGACTGAGTAAATCCCCTGGTCGTATTGTCAGTTTGCAGACCGGATCTTTCACGTGCGTCCGGTCTGCTCATCCCTGTTATTTCAGGCCGGTTTTTTGTTTCATTGCCGCCATTACGCCGGTTTTGTCCGCCAGGTAGTGTTGCAAGCCGTTTGCGCGCAGGTTACAGGCTGCACAATGGCCGCAGCCATCGCCTTTGATACCGTTATAACAGGTCAGCGTTTCGCTACGCACCAGATCCAGTTTGCCCCAGTAGTCGGCCAGCGCCCAGGTTTCGGCTTTATTGATCCACATAAGCGGCGTTTCGAAGCGGATATCTTTCGCCAGCCCCAGGTTTACGGCATGGTTAAGCGCTTTGACAAATTCATCCCGGCAGTCCGGGTAACCTGAAAAGTCCGTTTCACACACGCCAGTGATCACGGCTTCAGCCTGCACCTGATACGCATACACCGCCGCCAGCGTCAGAAACAGAATATTGCGTCCTGGCACGAAGGTATTCGGGATACCGGTGGCGTCGGGCTCATAGTCCGGCACAGGAATGCTGTCGCGGGTCAGGCTACTTACCGCCAGTTCATTTAGCAGGGTGACATCCAGCACTTTGTGGGCACGTGCGCCAAGCGCCTGCGCCAGTTCCCGTGCCACGTCGATTTCGGCGCGATGGCGCTGACCATAATCAAAGGTGACACAGTGAACTTCATCATATTGCTGCAACGCCTGAACAAGGCAGGTCGTGGAATCCTGTCCGCCACTAAACACAACAACGGCACGTTTCATAATTCTTCCTGGCAATCACAAATAAAACACTATGGTAGCGCGTGCCGCCGACAGCGACCAGCTTCTTCACCGCGCGGGAGCGGGTAACCAGGCTTCGGCAAAATCGAACCAGCCGCGGGTATTTAAATGAAGCCCCTCAACACCGGGCGGCGCACTGATACGGTACTGATAATTAAACAGTGGCGTCAGGATCGCATCGTTCATCAGCGTGTTGAACACATCCTGTAGCGCCAGGTTGCGCTCTCGTTCATCGGCTTGACGTTGTACGGCGTCCAGCGTGGCTTGCAGATGAGCAAAGTGTGGCGCACTCAGCAGGTTTGGCCACAGTTGATCGCAGCGCAACCATTGTTCAAGAGCATATTCCGGCGCTTCGCCAATTAACCGATCGCCCATCATCAGATCGGCCGACGCCAGTTGGGTACACCCATCCCAGTTTTTACCGTCATGGAAAATCAGCGTCAGTTCACAGCCGAGCGTGGCGAGATAATGCTTCAACTGCTCTGCCATGGTGTGGAGTTCAACCGGTAAGTGGTAGAGCAGGGTGAGTTTTTTGGGCAGAGGCTCGTTTTGTGGCGGCCAGTCCGGCATTTTCCAGCCGGGCAATAATTCACGGGTGGGATTGATCAGGTTTTCGTCCAGCGGCAGCGTCTGCAACAGCGACGTATCGTGAATAATCTGCACCAGGCGGCGTAATTGCGCCTGACTCAGCCGCGCGCCCGGTCGCTGAGCAAGGTAACAGAACCCCAGGCTGATGCTGTTACTCACGGGTTGTAAATGCCGAAGCTCATCCGGTTCGCCAATTGCAATTTCCACCGGGTGCCGACAACTGGTGCCCAGATCCCGATCAAACAGTTGCGGCGTGATCCAGAACTCGACGGCTTTTAGCAACGGATGGCCCAGATGATAGTGATCGTGGCTCTCCAGCCGCACCAGTTCCTGACTAAAGGTCACCAGTCGAAATGGGCCGGTTCCGATGAGAGGGGACTGCGGATGAGCCAGACAACTGACATAACTGGCAAGACGATGCGCCAACCAGTAGTCCGGTCGGTGCAGGGTAAAGGCCAGACACCAGGGGTGCGTGATATCAATGCTGGCGACGCTGGCGAACAACTTGCGCAGCGCAGGCAGCTCCAGCAACAGCCGTAATCGTTGCTGTAATTGCCCGGCGGTGACGGCATCGCCATTGTGCCAGTGCAGGGTTGAGTGCAGATGGAAGCGCCAGGACAGACCGTCATTGCTGATATCCCAGTGGTGCGCCAGTTCGCCCTGCGGCAGCGTGCTGCGTGAGGTAAAGCGGGTCAATCCACTGAAGATTTGCCCGGCGAGATGTTGTTCCGCGCGGCCCGGAAGAAAACCGGGTTCCAGCGGATCCAGCGGGCGATAGTAAGGAATACGCAACGTGGGTGTTTCGTTTTGCCAAAAGCCGCCGAGGAACGGATTGAGCAAAGTGCGCAGGTCGTCGGCATCAAGTTGGGCGAGAGCCAGCGCGTTTTGCTGCTGTCCGGTATTCAGCGCCTGTTCCAGCATTTCGCTACGCAGCGATTCAGGCGACACCCGAAAATGCAGCTCACCCCGTTTACCGCGCCCGGACTGCGATTGCCAGCTTAACCATCCTGCCTGCTGCATTTGTCGCAACAGCGTGCGCATATGACGCTCGCTGCAAAAGCAGCGCGTCGCCAGCTCGGTGACGCTCACGGATTGCGCTTCGCCCTCTGTGGCGTGCCACAGGCGCTGGTACTGATGGAGTCGATTGAGTTGTCGCATAAACCCGGAACAATAATTTTTATCTATTCAGTATTACTTCCGTATATATCAGGCAATACTGGATAGCAACACAACGGCACCCTATTCGGAGAAATATTTATGGCTCGTCTGGCCGCTTTTGACATGGATGGCACCCTGTTAATGCCCGACCATCGTTTAGGCGAACAAACGCTGGCTACGCTCCGTCGCCTGCACGATCGCGAAATTACGCTGGCGTTTGCCACCGGCCGACATGCCCTTGAGATGCAGCGCATTACCCGGAACCTGGCGCTGGATGCATTTCTGATTACCGGTAATGGCACCCGCATCCACTCGCGGGAGGGCGAGGTACTGTACCGGCAGGATCTGGATCCGGAAGTGGCCGATCGGGTGCTGCACAGCACATGGGAGACCTCAGCCACTGTTCATGTTTTTAATGACTCGGGCTGGCTGACGGACCGCGTGTTTCCGGAAATGCTGGAAGCGCATATGCAAAGCGGTTTTACTTACCAACTGGCGGATCTCAAGCGGTTATCGGCTTACGATGTCACCAAAATCTGTTTTGTTGGCGATCATGATGATCTTTGCCGGCTGCATATTCAGCTTAATGAGGCGCTCGGCGAGCGCGCGCATTTATGCTTCTCCGCAGAATATTGCCTGGAAGTATTACCACTGGGTTGCAACAAAGGCGCTGCGCTGGCGGTGCTGAGCGAGTCGCTGGGTTATACGTTGCAGGATTGTATGGCGTTTGGCGATGCGATGAATGATCGGGAAATGCTCGAAAGCGTGGGCTACGGCATGATTATGGGCAACGCCATGCCGCAACTGCGGGCGGCATTGCCTCATTTACCGGTTATCGGGCACTGCCGCGATCAGGCAGTGTCTCACTTTTTGACACACTGGCTGGACACACCACATCTTCCTTATTCCCCCGAATGACGACGATATTTCCAGCAAGCCGGGTCACTGTTACCCGGCTTTTTTTATGCCTGGACCAGACGGGCGATTTCCGCGCTCCAGGGCGTAATATCGCCCATGTTCGCCGCCACCCACTGCGGGTTGTAATAGGTATCGAGGTAGCGGTCGCCGCTATCGCACAGCAGCGTCACGATAGCGCCGCGACGCCCTTCGGCACGCATCCGCACGGCAAGTTGTAATGCGCCCCACATATTGGTGCCGGTCGATGCGCCGACTTTGCGGCCCAGTTGCGTTTCCAGCCATTGCGCGGTGGCGACGCTGGCGGCATCCGGTACGCGCAACATTTCATCCACCACATCGGCAATAAATGAAGGCTCGACGCGCGGGCGGCCAATCCCCTCAATTTTACTGCCCACCGGGCTGCGCAAAGTGGCGTCGCGTTGCTGCCAGTAATCAAGGAAGACCGAATTTTCCGGATCCACCACCAGCAACTGTGTGTCATAGCCCTGGCTACGAATATAGCGGCCAAGGGTGGCGGAGGTGCCGCCTGTCCCCGCGCTCATCACAATGTAGTCGGGCTGCGGATACGGCTCGTTTTTCATCTGCCGGAATATGCTGTCAGCGATGTTGTTATTGCCACGCCAGTCGGTGGCGCGTTCGGCATAGGTGAACTGATCCATATAGTGACCATTCAACGTTTTCGCCAGCCGTTCAGATTCGGCGTAAATCTCGCAGGCGCTGTCCACGAAGTGGCAACGGCCGCCATAAAACTCAATCTGTTCAACCTTGCGTTTCGCCGTGCAGTAGGGCATGACCGCGATAAACGGCAAACCCAGCAGGCGGGCAAACCAGGCTTCCGAAACGGCGGTGGAACCGGAAGAGGCTTCTATAATCGTTGTGCCTTCTTTGATCCAACCGTTACACAGACCGTACAGAAACAGTGAGCGCGCCAGACGATGCTTCAGACTGCCGGTAGGATGGGTGCTCTCATCTTTCAGATAGAGATTGATCCCCGGAAAACCCGGCAGCATCAGACGGATCAGGTGTGTATCCGCGGAGCGCTGTGCATCGGCGTTGATCTCGTTAATGGCGTATTTAACCCAGCTATTCATGGTGCGTTTCCGTTTGTCATTTTGTGCCCAGTCTAGCGAAAGCAGAAGAAAAAAAGGTTGCCATTTCGCCTTTGATATAGACTCTAAGGAGAAATTTTTTCTCCCGGAGTGGGATATGTTAGATAAAATTGACCGCAAGCTCCTTTCGCTGCTGCAACAGGATTGTTCGCTCTCTTTGCAGGCGCTGGCAGATGCCGTTAATCTGACCACCACGCCCTGCTGGAAACGTCTGAAACGCCTCGAAGACGACGGAATATTGCTCGGTCGTGTGGCGGTGCTGGATGCCGAAAAGCTGGGCTTAAACCTGACCGCCTTTGTGCTGATCAAAACCCAGCATCACAGTAGCGAATGGTATTGTCGCTTTGTCAGCGAAGTGACGCAGATGCCCGAAGTGTTGGGTTTCTGGCGTATGGCGGGGGAGTATGATTACCTGCTGCGGGTGCAGGTCGCGGATATGAAACGCTATGATGACTTCTATAAGAAACTGGTCAACAGCGTGCCGGGGCTGTCAGATGTCACTTCTAGCTTCGCCATGGAACAGATAAAATACACCACGGCTTTGCCCATTGAATAACCCTCCCGGTTGTTAACCGACAGCCGGAAAATCACGTTCAGGATGTAACCGCGTGCGATTATTTGCTCAGTTAGGCTGGTACTTTCGCCGGGAATGGCGACGCTATCTCGGCGCAGTAGCCTTGCTTATTATCATTGCTATCCTTCAGCTTATTCCGCCGAAAGTGGTGGGCGTTATTGTGGATGGCGTGACCGAACACCATTACACCACGCAACAGGTGTGGATGTGGGTGGGACTGCTGGTCGTTGTCGCGGTGGTCACTTACCTGCTGCGCTATGTCTGGCGCGTCTGGCTGTTTGGCGCGTCTTATCAACTGGCCGTTGAGCTGCGCGAGGATTTTTACAGACAGCTAAGCCGCCAGCACCCGGAATTCTATTTACGCCACCGTACTGGCGACTTGATGGCCCGCGCCACCAACGACGTCGATCGCGTGGTGTTTGCCGCTGGCGAAGGCGTGCTGACGCTGGTGGATTCGCTGGTGATGGGCTGCGTAGTGCTGGTGGTGATGTCGACGCAAATCAGCTGGCAGTTAACGCTGCTGTCGTTATTGCCAATGCCAATTATGGCGCTGGTGATCAAACGCTACGGCGATCAACTGCATCAGCGCTTTAAACTGGCGCAGGCGGCCTTCTCCGCGCTGAACGATCGCACGCAGGAAAGCATGACCAGCATCCGCATGATCAAGGCGTTTGGCCTGGAGGATCGCCAGTCTGCGCTGTTTGCCAGCGAAGCGGCGGACACCGGCGCGAAAAACATGCGTGTGGCACGTGTTGACGCCCGTTTCGACCCCACCATCTATATTGCCATTGGTATGGCGAACATGCTGGCCATCGGCGGCGGAAGCTGGATGGTGGTGCATGGCAGCTTAACCCTCGGGCAACTCACCAGTTTTGCCATGTACCTTGGGCTGATGATTTGGCCGATGCTGGCGCTGGCCTGGATGTTTAATATTGTCGAGCGTGGTAGCGCGGCTTATAGCCGTATTCGCGATATGCTGGCGGAAATGCCAGTAGTGAAAGATGGCAGCGAGCCCGTGCCGGAAGGCCGTGGAAACCTGAGTATCGCCATTCGCGAATTCCGTTACCCGCAAACGGAGCAGCCAACGCTGAACAATGTGAGTGCGGTGCTGAACCCGGGGCAGATGCTGGGCATTTGCGGCCCGACAGGCGCAGGGAAAAGTACGTTACTGTCGCTGATTCAGCGTCATTTTGATGTAACCGACGGGGATATCCGTTTTCACAATATGCCGCTGACGCAGCTTAAACTGGATGCCTGGCGCAGCCGTCTGGCGGTAGTGAATCAAACACCGTTCCTCTTTTCCGATTCCGTCGCCAGTAATATTGCGCTGGGTAAACCGGGGGCGACGCAGGAAGAGATCGAGCATGTGGCCCGACTGGCCAGCGTGCACGAGGATATTTTGCGTCTGCCGCAGGGTTACGCCACCGAAGTCGGTGAACGCGGCGTTATGCTCTCCGGTGGCCAGAAGCAGCGTATCTCTATTGCCCGCGCGTTGCTGCTTAATGCGGAGATCTTAATTCTCGACGATGCACTCTCCGCCGTCGACGGGCGCACCGAGCACCAGATTCTGCATAACCTGCGCCAGTGGGGAGAAGGGCGAACGGTGATCATCAGTGCCCACCGTCTGTCGGCGCTGACGGAAGCCAGCGAAATTTTAGTGATGCAACATGGGCATATCGCTCAGCGTGGTCAGCATGAGCAACTTTCCCGCCAGCCCGGCTGGTATCGTGACATGTACCGCTATCAACAACTGGAAGCTGCGCTGACGGATGCGCCGGAGGAGGCCATCGATGCGTAATTTGGGCAAACAGTGGCCGACCCTGAAACGGTTGCTGAAATATGGCTCGCCATGGCGAAAATCCCTGTTGAAAGCGGTGCTAATGCTGTGGGTCGCGGCGGCGGCGGAAGTCTCTGGCCCGGCGTTGATCAGCTACTTTATCGACAATATGGTAGCGAAGAGCTATCTGCCGTTAGGGCTGGTGGTGGGGATGGCGGCAGTGTATGTCGGCCTGCAACTGCTGGCGGCGCTGTTACATTATTCGCAGTCGCTGTTATTCAACCAGGCGGCGGTCGGCGTAGTGCAACAACTGCGCACCGATGTGATGGACGCCGCGCTGCGTCAGCCGTTAAGCGAGTTTGATGTTCAGCCTGTTGGGCAAATTATCTCCCGCGTGACCAACGATACGGAAGTGATCCGCGATCTGTACGTTACGGTGGTGGCAACGGTGCTACGCAGCGCCGCGCTGATTGGCGCGATGCTGGTGGCGATGTTCAGCCTGGACTGGCGCATGGCGCTGGTGGCGATGGCGATCTTCCCGGCGGTACTGATCGTGATGCTGATCTATCAGCGTTACAGCACGCCGATTGTGCGGCGGATGCGTGCGTACCTGGCGGATATCAATGACGGTTTTAATGAAATCATTAACGGCATGAGCGTGATCCAGCAGTTCCGCCAGCAGGCGCGATTTGGTGAGCAACTGGGCGACGCCAGCCGTTCACATTATCTCGCGCGTATGCAAACCCTGCGGCTGGATGGCTTTTTGCTGCGGCCGCTGTTGAGCCTTTTCTCTGCGCTGGTGCTGTGCGGCTTGCTGATGCTGTTCGGTTTCTCTTCTCCGGGTACGGTTGAAGTCGGGGTGTTGTATGCTTTTATCAGCTACCTTGGTCGTCTGAATGAACCCTTGATCGAACTGACTACCCAACAGTCGATGTTGCAGCAGGCGGTGGTCGCCGGTGAGCGCGTATTTGAGCTGATGGACCGGCCACGCCAGTCTTACGGTGATGATGATACGCCACTGCACAGCGGCGCCATCGACATTGAAAATGTCTCTTTTGCCTACCGCGAAGATCAGCAGGTATTACAGGACATTTCCCTGCACGTTGAACCGCGCAGCTTTGTTGCGCTGGTGGGACACACTGGCAGCGGAAAGAGCACGCTCGCCAGCCTGCTGATGGGGTACTACCCGTTAACGCAAGGGGAAATCCGTCTTGATGGTCGCCCGCTTTCTGCACTGAGTCATGATGCGCTGCGCAAAGGTATCGCGATGGTGCAGCAGGATCCGGTGGTGATGGCCGACAGCTTTTTCGCCAACGTGACGCTGGGGCGCGACATCAGCGAAGCACAGGTCTGGCATGCGCTGGAAGTGGTGCAACTGGCGGAGCTGGCGCGGGGTATGAGCGAGGGCATTTATACGCGGCTGGGTGAGCAGGGCAATAATCTCTCCGTTGGGCAGAAACAGTTGCTGGCGCTGGCGCGTGTGCTGGTGGATACGCCGCAGATCCTGATCCTGGATGAGGCGACAGCCAATATCGACTCCGGGACTGAACAGGCAATCCAGCAGGCGCTGGCCGCTGTTCGGGAACAGACAACGTTAGTGGTGATAGCACACAGATTGTCGACCATTGTCGAGGCTGAAACCATTTTGGTGCTCCATCGCGGCCAGGCTGTTGAGCGCGGTACGCATCAACACTTGCTTGCGGCAAAAGGACGCTACTGGCAGATGTATCAATTGCAACTGGCGGGCGAAGAGCTGGCGGCCAGCGCACGAGAAGAGTCGCTTATCGCGTAATGCACCAAAATTAAGCACGCTACTGAGGCTCTTCTTTGTTGGTGCAAAAAAGTAACGCACCATGCACTATTGTGGTGCGTTTTTCTTTGCCAGGAACATTCCGAACCGTCACCGGCGTTTTGTCTTTTTCGCCTTTTCCCTGTCCGCACGCACTAACAAACTGAAATCCTCCCTGTTTTCATTCTTGGCACACCGCTTGCAGTATCCCTTATGTATTAGCTGCGGCCATTATCGAATTTCGACTGGAGGGGGATCTATGAAGCTGGTTACCGTGGTGATTAAGCCATTCAAACTCGAAGACGTTCGTGAAGCACTGTCTTCTATTGGTATTCAAGGGCTGACCGTAACAGAAGTAAAAGGTTTCGGACGTCAGAAGGGTCATGCCGAGTTGTACCGCGGTGCGGAATATAGCGTCAATTTCCTGCCGAAAGTGAAAATTGATGTGGCGATTGCTGATGATCAGCTTGATGAAGTGATCGATGTCATCAGCAAAGCGGCCTACACCGGAAAGATTGGCGACGGCAAAATTTTCGTTGCCGAGCTGCAACGCGTCATTCGTATTCGTACCGGCGAAGCCGACGAAGCGGCACTGTAATACCAGGCACACAGTGATAGGGATGGAAAAATGAAGAACACAACATTAAAAACAACGCTCGCTTCCCTGGCACTCCTGCCGGGTCTGGCAATGGCGGCTCCCGCTGTTGCAGACAAAGCGGACAACGGCTTTATGATGATCTGCACCGCGCTGGTGCTGTTCATGTCGATTCCGGGCATTGCGCTGTTTTACGGCGGTCTGATCCGTGGCAAGAACGTCCTCTCCATGCTGACGCAGGTTACCGTGACATTCGCACTGGTGTGCGTTCTGTGGGTGGTCTACGGCTACTCGCTGGCGTTCGGCACCGGCAACGGTTTCTTCGGCAGCTTTGACTGGGTGATGCTGAAAAATATTGAGCTGACCGCTGTAATGGGCTCCATTTATCAGTACATCCATGTTGCGTTCCAGGGCTCTTTCGCCTGTATCACCGTTGGCCTGATTGTCGGTGCGCTGGCGGAGCGTATTCGCTTCTCCGCAGTGCTGATTTTCGTGGTGGTATGGCTGACGCTCTCCTATGTGCCGATTGCGCACATGGTATGGGGTGGCGGTTTGCTGGCGACAGATGGCGCACTGGACTTCGCGGGCGGTACCGTTGTACATATCAACGCCGCTATCGCCGGGCTGGTCGGTGCCTACCTGATTGGCAAGCGTGTGGGCTTTGGCAAAGAAGCGTTTAAACCGCACAACCTGCCGATGGTCTTCACTGGTACCGCAATCCTGTATGTGGGCTGGTTTGGTTTCAACGCCGGTTCTGCCGCTGCGGCGAACGAAATCGCAGGCCTGGCGTTTGTTAACACAGTGGTCGCGACCGCTGCCGCTATCCTGGCATGGGTCTTTGGTGAGTGGGCAATGCGCGGTAAACCGTCTCTGCTGGGTGCATGTTCAGGCGCTATTGCCGGTCTCGTTGGCGTAACCCCGGCTTGTGGCTACATTGGTGTGGGTGGCGCGCTGATCCTCGGTCTGATTGCTGGTCTGGCGGGTCTGTGGGGCGTGACTGCACTGAAACGTATGCTGCGTGTCGATGATCCGTGTGACGTGTTTGGTGTCCACGGCGTGTGCGGCATCGTCGGTTGTATCCTGACCGGTATCTTCGCCTCCACGTCACTGGGCGGCGTAGGTTATGCCCAGGGCGTGACCATGGGCCACCAGGTGCTGGTGCAGTTAGAAAGTATCGCTATCACTATCGTGTGGTCCGGTGTTGTGGCCTTTATCGGCTACAAACTGGCCGACATGACAGTGGGTCTGCGTGTACCGGAAGATCAAGAGCGTGAAGGTCTGGATGTGAACAGCCATGGCGAAAACGCCTACAACGCCTGATTGAGTTACGTTATCTCCTGAGCATAAAAAAGCCTCCCAATGGGAGGCTTTTCCTTTTGTTGCGGGCAGTTAACCGCGATTACGCATCACGCCTTCCTGTACGGTGGAGGCGATCAGCACGCCATCCTGAGTGTAAAACTCGCCGCGGACAAAGCCGCGCGCGCTGGAAGCCGAAGTACTTTCCACACTGTAGAGCAACCACTCGTTGATATTAAATGGACGGTGGAACCACATAGAGTGATCGATGGTGGCGACCTGCATACCGCGCTCAAGAAAACCCACGCCGTGAGGCTGTAGGGCAACCGGCAGGAAGTTGAAGTCAGACGCGTAACCCAGCAGGTACTGATGGACGCGGAAATCTTCCGGCACGGGACCATTAGCCCGCACCCACACCTGACGCTCAGGCCCGGCAACATGGCCTTTCAGCGGGTTATGAAACTCAACCGGGCGGATCTCCAGCGGTTTGTCGCTGATGAATTTTTCTTTGACCATCGGCGGCAACAGATGGGAGAGATCGCGGGCGATATCGGTTTCGGACTTCAGTGAGTCCGGCGGTGGCGCAGAAGGCATGGTTTTCTGGTGCTCATACCCTTGCTCAGGCGCCTGAAACGAGGCGGTCATATAGAAAATCGGCTTGCCGTTCTGCACTGCCGCCACCCGACGGGCACTGAAACTGTTGCCATCACGCAGGACTTCCACATCATAGACGATCGGTTTCTGGCTATCGCCCGGGCGCAGGAAGTAGCTGTGAAAAGAGTGAACCAGACGGTCTGCGGGCACAGTCTCTTTGGCGGCGTATAACGCCTGGCCCACCACTTGCCCACCAAATACCTGGCGCAGGCCCAAATCTTCGCTCTGTCCACGAAACAGACCTTCTTCAATTTTTTCCAGATTCAATAATGCCAGCAGATTCGTAAGCGCTTGACTCATAGATTTCCTCAGATAAATAACGGCCGACAAAGCGAATGCTTAATTGATTATAACCTGGAAATGAAAGTGGTCCGATGGGTGCAATAATCTGAATAGTAGGGGGTTTACAGGAAGAAATCGCGGGTATGTGCCACACTTGTTCTCGTTACGATGGTTTAACCACACATCCTGGCAGGCGCGACCCTGCCGGTGCATTGACGATAAGGAGAATTCAATGAAACTCGTGCACATGTTAAGTGGTTTAGCAGTGGCTGTTGCACTGTCCGCCTGCGCCCATAAGGGCGGCGATATTCCAACGCCTGCACCCAACCCGAATGCGCCTGCGGCGACCAATAAACCCGCCATTGCGCAACCTAACGTTTCCGGTACGGTTTGGATCCGCCAGAAAGTGGCGCTGCCGCCGGACGCCGTATTAACCGTCACGGTTTCTGATGCGTCACTGGCTGACGCGCCGTCGAAAGTGATTGCACAAAAAGCTGTGCGTACCGAAGGCAAACAAGCGCCGTTCAGTTTCGTGCTGCCTTTTAACCCGGCGGATGTTCAACCCAATGCGCGTATCCTGCTGAGCGCGGCGATTACCATTAACGACAAAATTGTCTTTATTACCGATAGCGTTAAGCCGGTTATCAACCAGGGGGGGACCAAAGTTGATCTGACGCTGGTGCCGGTACAGCAAACCGCCGTACCGTTGCAGCAGAGCGGCGGCGCAGCAACGACGGTGCCGTCAACGTCACCCACGCAGGTGAACCCTTCTTCTGCCACACCGGCGCCGACACAGTATTAATCCGCACCTGTGCTCCTCTCCTTCGGGGGAGGAGCCTTCAATAGTTCCAGCGGTAGCGCTGCATATCAATTTGCCCATTCCCGGCGACCACTACCCCGTCGGCCAGCAGTGCCTGGCGCTGACGTTGTAAATCCGGCCCGGTCAGTGAGATTCGGCCATGACGATTTACCACCCGGTGCCACGGCAGCGTACTGCCTTCCGGTAAGCGTTTGAGTACGCCGCCCACTTGCCTTGCTGCGCGTGGCGAGCCTGCCAGTTTGGCCACATCGCCATAGGTGGTGACGCAACCTTCCGGGATGGCGGCGACGATTTGCCAGACGCGCTGCGGAAACGAATCCTCTCTTTCCATAATCAGTTCCTGAAGAGTGAATTTGCAGCATAAACAGCCTTGTGGATGCTGTGAAGAGGGGATTGTGCAAGAAACCAGCATCCGTCCGGCCATGGCTTGCAATTGCCACCCCGGACAGGGATAATGCGCCAGCGCGTTGGTTAACAACGCTCTCAATGGGGGCTCTGTTGGTTCTCCCGCAACGCTACTCTGTTCACCAGGTCAGGTCCGGAAGGAAGCAGCCAGGGCAGAGGACGTGTGTGCCGGGATGTAGCTGGCAGGGCCCCCACCCATTTGCGCCTCATTTAGCGGAGTCGCGCAAAAATAACCCCGCAGTGACATTGCGCTTTCAACGTTTCCGACATGGCTTCTCCTCGTTAATCAAAACCGGAACAACGCTTTCAACCTTAGTCTGCTTTTACACTCTTGCGCCTGGCCGGCAATCGCACTGTGCTTTTTATACGGCTGCAACACACTTTGTCTGCGATAAAAAAACGGGTAGGGTTAGCCGTGGCGTTTTCGTCAGACGATTTTCGCAAAAATGCACAGGATAAACAGGAAGGGAAATGCGTAACTTTTTGATGGTATTAGCGTTATCAATCTCTACGGCATCTTATGCTGCCAGCCTGCAATCGGGGATTTACGAAGGGCTGCAACTTGCGGTTTCCCCGGCAGGGGATGTCACGGGTTACTATTCTGAAACCCTGGGGCAAGGTGTCACCCGTAACTGCTCTTTTGCGCTGGCGGGAAAAGTGAACGCATCGCAGGAAGCGGATATCCGCAGCTGGTCATCAGACGTACTGCCGGGGCATATTGCGGCAACGAAGAACGGCGTCGTGTTGCGCATTCCGCAGGGGCAAAGTCACGACGGCTGCATCAATGTGATGGTGCCGCTAATTGATGAAGGGCTGGAACTGGAAAGTACGCGGAAGACCCATTGGTTGTCGATGGCGGAAGTCAGCGGTGAGCGGGTCTATTTAAGCAACTCACCGGATGTTGCAACGCGGCGCAAAGCGTGGCTGGTCAAAGGCGACGTGGTCGGCGTGGTGAAAAACCAGTCTGACTGGACGCAGATCGAGTTTGTTAGCGAAAGCGGTAAAACCACCACCGGCTGGGTAGAAAACAGCAAAATCAAACCCTTAACACCACCCGAAGTATGATCGTCACACCATGCTCCTTTTTACCAGCGTGTGGTGTTGATTCAGTGTCATCCACAGAGGCTTGAGCCGCAGCAGTGCGTGCTCAAGTTCTGCCGAATCCAGCGCGAACGGCATCCGCAAATAGCGCTCAAACGCACCGGGCAGGCCAAAGCGCGTGCCCGGACCGAGATGGATGCCAATCCCCTCCGCCCGGGCGGCAAAGAGTGTCGACAGTCTGTCGGGGAGCTCTACCCAGAACGAGAGCCCGCCATCCGGCGTCTGAAAACGCCAGTCGGGAAAGTGCGTCTGCATCAATGCAGCGCAACGATCGCGACGTGTTTTGAGCATCTCCCGGCGTGCCGGCAAAAAGGTACGCGTGTTCTCCATTAACCACTGCGTTGCCAGTTGTTCCAGCAGCGGCGACCCCAGTTCCAGGGTATCGCGGGTCTGGGCAAGCGTCGCAACGGTGCGTGATGAGGCGCGGATCCAGCCCAAACGCAGTCCTCCCCAAAAACTTTTACCCGCTGAACCGAGCGTAATGACCGTTCCCTGCGGATCGAACGCCGCCAGCGGAGGCGGAGGCGACGCGTTATACCAGAGGTCTACCATTGTTTCATCCACCACCAGCGTGGTGCGGGTACGTGCGGCAATGGCTGCGATCTCTGCACGCGTGGCGCTGTCCATGCAACGCCCGGTAGGGTTATGAAAATCAGGCATCAGGTATGCCAGACGGGGTGCAGTCTGCGCCAGCGTGGCGGCAAAGCCGTCGGTGTCCCAGCCGCTTTGCGGGAGCGATACGCCAACCGGCCTGCAGGATGCCCCCTGAATAGCGGCAATAGCCAACGGGTAGGTTGGATGATCGACCACCACGCGATCGCCTGGCCCGGTGAGCATCCGTAGCACCAGCGCCAGTCCACTGAGCGCGCCATTGACGATCATCACTTCATCCGCATGCGTGGGTAAACCGCGTTCGCTATAGCGCGCGGCAATCACTTCACGCAGCGGCAGCAGGCCGAGCTGGCCGTAGCCCGTTTGCGACAACCACGGCGTCATAGCGGTCAGCGAGTGGGTATAGGCCTGGTGGATTTCCGGGCCAGCACTGAGCGCGGCGGTGGAGAGATCCAGCGCCATGCCCGCAGTGCTGAGTGTCGGAACACTGCGATTGTCCGGCAGGATCACGCGGGAACCGCTGCCATGGCGGCTTTCCAGATACCCTTCATCACGCAGATGTGCCAGCGCACTGGCAATCGTGGTGCGGCTGACATCCAGGGTTAATGCCAGCTCCCGCTCTCCCGGCAGGCGAGTATCCAGCGCCAGTCTGCCATCGAGGATCAGCAAGCGCAGGGCATCGGCAAGCTGACGCCAGAGCGGTGTGCGTGAGGGGGCTTGCTGCCAGCGTCCCAACAGGCGCTGTAGCGATTGACTACCCAATCGGCGGGATGACATATGCAGTCCACTATTTGAAAACTGGACATTAATCATAATGCCATTTCCGGTAAAGATAAAAGCCAGAACAGCCGGAGAACAATGATGCTACGTCGATTACTGCAACTCTATATTGGTTTAAGCCTGTACGGTCTTTCCACCGCCATGTTCGTGCGTGCGGATTTGGGTGCCGATCCGTGGAACGTGTTTCACCTTGGTGTAGCGAAACTGCTGACGATGGATATCGGCACGGTGATGATCATTACCGGCGCGCTGGTGCTGCTGTTCTGGATCCCGATTCGCCAGCGTCCCGGGCTCGGAACCATCAGCAACGTGATTGTGATTGGTCTGGCGGCGGATGCCGCGCTATCGTTGATGCCAACGCTGGAGACATTGCCCGCTCGCGGTGCGCTGCTTGTGCTTGCGGTGATCGTAAACGCCCTCGCCACCGGGATGTATATTGGCGCGGGATTTGGCGCAGGGCCGCGTGATGGATTGATGACGGGGATCCACGCCCGCACGGGCTGGTCGGTGCGCAGCGTACGCACGGCTATTGAAGTGTCGGTGCTGCTGATTGGCTGGCTACTGGGCGGGACCGTTGGCGTCGGCACGGTTCTGTACGCGCTGGCGATCGGCCCGCTGATCCAGATTTGTTTGCCGTGGTTTCGCCACACACCCCGGGTAAAACCTGCGTCGCCAGCGGAAGTTGTGAGCTGACGGAGGGATAGCATGTCGCGTTATCCTCCGTCCATACCCTAAATTTTGTAGTCAGCATACGGGTTTACTTTACAAAAGGGATGGAGGATTCTGGGGCAAGATAAGAATGTTCTTAGTCCCCGTTAAGAGGAACGCGATGTGAAATACCCGCTTGTCGTTGTGATAGCTGCGGCTACCCTTGTTGGCTGTGCAACGCAAAAACCCACCATTCCCTATCAGAATTACCGACGGATCGCCGTGCAGGAAGTGGCGGCCAACAAGTGTGCGGAACTGGGTTATATGGATTTTCAGGTCGCTGCGGCGGCAAAAAACTTTGCCGCCCAGGATTTGAATAGCTGGACTTACGACCCTGTAGTTTACCGGTCCGTTTTTGCGACGGTCGCCGCCAGCGCGGCAACAAACCCGCCAGGCAAAAGCCAGTGTGATGCCTTTTCCGTGTCCGTTATCCAGCGTAACCAGCAGCAACAGCAGGCTTACCAGCAACAACAGTTAGCGCTACAGCAGCAGCAACAAATTAACCAGTCCATGCAGACGCTACAGAGCACGATGCCGAAAACCACCTACTGCAATAAGATTGGCTGGCAGACGGTATGTAATACCTATTAAGCCGGTTTACCTGTCTAATGGAGCGACGGTGTATGGCAACCCCCAGGCTTGAAACAGCACGACTGATCCTTGAACCCCTGGCATCGGAAGATGCCGCGCAAATTCAGCGCATCTTTCCTCGTTGGGAAATCGTTCGTTACCTGATTGCCAGTGTGCCCTGGCCCTATCCGGATGATGCCGCACAACAGTATGTTGATAATGTGGCGCTGGTGTCGAGCAGGGAGGGAAAAGGCTGGTACTGGACGCTACGGCGCAAAGATTCACCGCAGACATTAATGGGTGTTATCTGTCTTATGGATATCCCGGACAACAACCGCGGCTTCTGGCTGGCACCGGAGTGGCAGGGGCAGGGCTATATGATGGAAGCCTGCCGGGCGGTAACTGATTTCTGGTTCAACGTGTTGGATCGCGATGTCCTGCGCGCGCCAAAAGCCGCAATCAACACCCGTTCGCGGCACATTTCCGAGCGTAGCGGTATGCGGCTGGTTCGTCTGCAAAAGGGTGACTATGTGGCGGGGGAGCTGGAGACCGAGTTGTGGGAAATCACCCGTGAAGAATGGCGGAATTTGAATCACTGAAACCTGTCAGCTGTGATGGCTGGCGGGTTTATTTCCGCTTTTTAGAGATATATTTATTCGCGTTGAATTAATTTGTCATTTTATTGAAATATTACCTTCATTTAAATGTCATAAAAATAAGGCAGAATTGTTGTGGGAATTTTTTAACTTGTTATAAATTTGAAATATATTTCTGGATCACTTTCATAAGTTCGTGTATTAATTAGCGTGCTTATTCACACAGAAGGGATAATCATGACCAGTGCCGTATTGAATGTAAAAATTGATGAAGCGCTAAAAGAAAAACTCCGTCATTACGCGGAAGTGAATAGTGAAAATCTCAGCACGGCGACAGAGAAACTGCTGCTGGTGGCATTTCAGGCAGTGGAAGAGGCGGGAGTATCGGAAGAAGATATTGATAATCAGCATACTGAAGAAGAAAGTACCGCTCCGTTAAATCCCAAAGAAATCAAAGCACTACGCAAACTTCTGAAGAAGAAAAAATGACCCAACAACTGCTCGAAACGGCCAGCAACTATGGCGAAGCCTGCGAGATGTTGCGCTCCGGCTTTGTAAAACAAGTTCGCCTGGACTGGAATATCGGAAGCGATGAGTTCTTTCGCATCGCATCTGACTGGTGTGACGCTGGCGCGAAAATCAAAAAAGAGGGAAGCAGTTTTATTATTTCCATTAAGGGATTCCCTATTCCACGCCAGCAGTAATCTTTTTGTCATGAAACTGTCATTAAATTTGCATTCAAAAATGTGAGGATGGTTCGACAATAACAATATATAACCATCTCAAAACACATTAAGGATGATGTTTACGGCGGGCCGATTGTGGCTCGTCGCTATTTCTTTTTGCCGATTTCATCATTATTTCCTCCTCTCATGTATTCACCCTGACCGCTCTCACAGGCGCTATCCGGTAAAACGGGTATACTGGCGCAAATTGTTTGCAGCCAGGAAACATCATGAAAACCATCACCCTTTACGATGTCGCGAGTTTAGCGGGGGTCTCTTATCAGACCGTTTCCCGTGTGATCAACGATGCGGAACACGTCTCTGCGCGAACCCGTGAGAAGGTGCTGGCGGCCATGGCGGAGCTGCATTACGTTCCCAATCGCGGCGCACAGCAACTGGCTGGCAAACGCAGCAAAACGCTGGGGTTGCTGACGACCGATTTGGCGCTGCATGCCCCTTCGCAAATCGCCTCTGCCGTTAAATCCCGCGCCGGGCAGGCCTCCGCCAGCGTGATTATCTCCATGCTTGAACAGCACGACGCCGCCAGTTGCGTGGCGGCATTGCAAGAGTTGCTGGCGCAGCGCGTGGAGGGGGTGTTGATCAATGTGCCGTTGGATGATGCATTGGCGCAACAGCTGGCGGCGCAGGTGCATCCCACGCCGGTGCTGTTCCTTGATGTGGGGGAGACGGCCGGGGTTAACAGTCTGGTGTTCGATGCCAGGCAGGGGGCGCGTCTTGGCGTGGAGCATCTGCTGGCGCAAGGGCATCGCCGTATTGCGCTGTTGGGTGGACCGGAAACCTCGGTCTCCGCGCGGGCGCGTTTTACCGGCTGGGTAACCGCGCTGGCAGATGCGGGCCTGACCCCGTGCGCCAGTGCCTGGGGCGACTGGAGCGCAGCGTCCGGCTATGAAAAAGCGCATGGTCTGCTCAGCGCCGCCGCGCAACCCCCGCAGGCCATTCTGGTGGCGAACGATCAGATGGCCCTTGGCGTAATGCGCGCCTGTGCGGAAAAAGGGATTGCTGTACCCGGGCAGATTTCGGTGGTGGGGTACGATGACACTGCCGACAGCGCCTGGTTTTCTCCGCCGCTAACCACCGTACGACAGGCGTTTAAAGAGGCGGGAGAGCGGAGCGTTGACTGGTTGCTTAACGCTTCTGAGCAGGATGCAGTAAACCAGATCTGCTTACCCGTGACGCTGATTGAACGTCTGTCCACTGCACCGGCGCAAACGCAGGAGGTCAGCGGTGAAGTGCTGGCCCGGCGCTTACATGAACTGGCGCAACTGGCGGTACTTTTGGATCGTCGCTAACGCTTTTGTGATCCCATTCGCTTTCGGCGGATCCGTGGCTTTACCTGCGGTGAAAAGTGCGTCATTGTGATCTGGATTGTGAGCGCTTCGCAAAATGAGGTTTCTATGTCTGCTTCCGCATTACGTACGTTGATCGCCCGCCGCGACTGGGAAAACCCGGTCATCACCCACTGGCATCGTTTACCGGCCCATGCCCCACTGCGTAGCTGGCGCGATGAATACGCGGCGAAAGACGATACGCCATCGCCCGCGCGCCGTTTGCTCAATGGCGAATGGCGCTTTCGCTTTTTCCCCGCGCCGGAAGCGGTGCCGGAGAGCTGGATAACGGAAGAGAGCGACGATGCGGTTGCTATGCCGGTGCCGTCTAACTGGCAGATGCAGGGGTTTGATACGCCGATTTATACCAACGTGACCTACCCGATTCCGGTTAATCCGCCCTTTGTGCCGCAGCAAAACCCGACAGGTTGTTACTCGCTCACATTTGAGATGACAGAGCAGGCGCTGGCACAGGGGCAGACGCGTATTGTGTTTGATGGCGTCAACTCGGCTTTTTATCTGTGGTGCAACGGCCAGTGGATCGGTTACTCCCAGGACAGTCGCTTACCGGCGGAGTTCGATCTCAGCGATGTGCTGCATGTCGGGCAGAACCGACTGGCGGTAATGGTGCTGCGCTGGTGTGATGGCAGTTATCTGGAAGACCAGGATATGTGGCGCATGAGCGGTATCTTCCGCGATGTTTCGCTTCAGCATAAACCGGCGACGCACATTGCAGATTTCCACCACACTACGGCGCTGAACGCAGAGTTCACGCACGGGCAGGTAAAGGTGGATCTCCAGCTTGCAGGTGAATATCGCGCGTGTCACGTCGCCGTTACGCTGTGGCGTGACGAAGAGAAAATCGCCCAGGCGCAGCAAGCGCCCGGCAGCGCCATTGTCGATGAGCGCGGCGCATGGGCGGAGCGCCTAAGTGTGTCGTTGCCCGTCTCCGGCCCACTGCTGTGGAGCGCGGAAATGCCGCACCTTTACCGCCTGACCCTGACGCTGCTTGATGAGCAGGGTCATGTGCTGGAAGTCGAAGCCTGCGACGTGGGCTTTCGCAAAGTGGAAATCAGCAACGGTTTGCTGAAACTTAACGGTAAACCGCTGCTGATCCGTGGGGTTAACCGCCACGAGCACCACCCGGAAAACGGTCAGGCTATCGATGAAGCGACGATGCGCCGCGATATTGAACTGATGAAGCAGCACAACTTCAATGCGGTGCGCTGCTCCCACTATCCGAATCATCCGCTGTGGTACCGCCTGTGTGACGAGTACGGTCTGTACGTGGTGGACGAAGCCAATATTGAAACCCACGGTATGACCCCGATGAGCCGCTTGTCGGACGATCCACAATGGCTGCCGGCGATGAGCGAGCGCGTTACGCGTATGGTGCAGCGTGACCGCAACCATCCGTCGATCATTATCTGGTCGCTGGGTAATGAATCCGGTCACGGCGCCAGCCATGATGCGCTGTACCGCTGGCTGAAAACCACCGATCCCACCCGCCCGGTGCAGTATGAAGGCGGCGGGGCGAATACCGCCGCGACCGATATCATCTGCCCGATGTATGCCCGCGTCGATGAAGATCAGCCGTTCCCGGCGGTGCCGAAATGGTCAATAAAAAAATGGATCGGCCTGCCGGATGAAACGCGGCCGCTGATTTTATGCGAGTACGCCCATGCAATGGGCAACAGCTTCGGCGGCTTTGCCAAATACTGGCAGGCGTTTCGCGAAACTCCGCGTTTGCAGGGTGGTTTCGTCTGGGACTGGGTTGATCAGGCGCTGACAAAAACCGATGCCAACGGGCAAGCATTCTGGGCTTACGGCGGTGATTTTGGCGATACGCCGAATGACCGCCAGTTCTGTATGAACGGGTTGGTCTTTCCCGATCGGACGCCACACCCGGCGCTCTATGAGGCGCAGCGCGCGCAACAGTTTTTCCAGTTCCGGCTGCTCTGCACCACGCCGCTGATCATTGACGTGGAGAGCGAGTACCTGTTCCGAGCGACCGATAACGAGTATCTCCGCTGGGCCGTGGTCCGTGATGGTGTGGTGCTGGCGCAGGGCGAGACCACGCTGGAGATCGCCCCACAAGGTAAACAGCAGATTGCGCTGACCATTCCCGAGCTGGAGAGTGCGCCGGGCGAAGTATGGCTGAATGTCGACGTGTACCAGAAAGCGGCAACGCGCTGGTCGGACGCCGATCATCACTGTGCCTGGGATCAGTGGCGCTTGCCGTCGCCGCTCTTTATTGCGCCGCGTAAAACAGTCTCTTCCCGCCCAACGCTTGCCGTGAGTGAAGAAGATTATGTGATTCATCAGCGCAACCAGCGCTGGCAGTTCTGCCGCCGTAGTGGTGATCTGATCCAGTGGTGGCGAGATGAGCAACCCACGTTGCTTACGCCATTGAGGGATAGTTTTGCCCGCGCGCCGCTGGATAATGACATCGGCATCAGCGAGGTGACGCGTATCGATCCTAACGCCTGGGTTGAGCGCTGGAAAGCGGCGGGTATGTATGATCTGAGTGCTGAATTGCTGGCCTGTGAAGTAGAAGAACACGCTGCGGACATCGTGGTCACGACCACGCACCGCTGGCTGGGAGCCGGTAAAACCGGGTTTGTCAGCCATAAGCGCTGGCGTATTGATGGCGAAGGGGTTTTGCACGGTGAGGTAGACATACAGGTGGCGACGGATATCCCGCCGCCGGCGCGTATCGGGCTGGTTTGTCAGTTAGCGGAGGTGCAGGCGTCGGTTAGCTGGCTGGGGCTGGGGCCGCATGAAAACTACCCTGACCGTAAACTGGCGGCGCGCCAGGGGCGATGGACGTTGCCGCTTGCCGCGTTGCACACGCCGTATATTTTCCCGGGCGAAAATGGTCTGCGCTGTGATACCCGCGAGCTGCATTACGGCGCGCATCATCTGAACGGGGATTTCCATTTCTCCCTTGGCCGCTACAGCGACAGGCAGTTGCGTGAAACGACGCACCACCATTTGCTGCGCGAAGAGGTGGGCTGTTGGCTGCATCTGGATGCATTCCACATGGGTGTCGGCGGTGATGACTCCTGGAGTCCGAGCGTGTCGCCGGAGTTTATTCTGCGCAGTGAGAGAGTGCGTTACGCCTTTTGCTGGCGGCAGGACTAAACTTATCGGGCCTGATGCGGCAGGGCCCTCCTGCCGCGCAGTCACTTCGGGGGCTGACGCATGAAGTATGTCGATGGTTTTGTGGTCGCGGTTCCGGCGGACCGAAAAGACGCATACCGCCAACTGGCGGCGAAGGCGGCGCCGTTATTTAAGGAGTTTGGCGCCACGCGTATTGTGGAGTGCTGGGCGGAAGATGTACCTGCCGGGAATATCACTGATTTTCGCATGGCGGTAAAAGCCGAAGACCACGAAGAGGTGGTCTTCAGCTGGATAGAATACCCGTCGAAAGCCGTGCGCGATGCGGCAAACCAGAAAATCATGGCCGATCCCAGAATGCGTGAACTGGGTGAGGAGATGCCATTTGATGGTAAACGTATGATCTACGGCGGCTTTGTTCCTATTCTGGATGAGTGAGCTGTCCTTCAGGAGACTTTGGTGAACAGCGCTTTGCGCTCCATCACCTCGCCATCGGTACGGAATATACCTCCACCCACATAGTGCAGCGTTTGCGGCCATTGGGGTTGGGGGTTGACCCGCGCGGCAACCACTTCAAAAATAAAAAAATTATAGTTATCCACCATGGCGTCATCGTAGAGGCGGCATTCAAACTGCCCATAACACTCGCCGATGGACGGTGCGCTGACCTTTTCGCTTTGCTCTGCTGTCAGGCCAAATTCGGCAAACTTGTCGACCTCATCGCCGGTGCAGTTACCGATACGGGCGACGGTGTCGATCATCTGCGCATCCGGAAGGTTTATCACACATTCGCCGCTCTGTCGGATGCGCTCAAAGCTGGCGTTGCCCGCCGAAATCATGCAGCCGACCAGCGACGGCGAGAACTCCAGAATAGTGTGCCAACCTAAGGTCATTATATTGTTTCGCCCTTGCCAGCGGCTGCTTAAGAGCACCACCGGGCCAGGTTCCAGCCAGTGCCGGACATCATGCAGCGGCCAGGATTGCTTTTTCATCATGCTTCCTCCGCGTGTTTAACCACTGTTAACAGTAGCAAACTCAGCGGGACAGCAGATTATTTTCCGCCCAGTGAATAAACTCTTCAGTCGGTAGCGCTTTGCTGTACAGCCATCCCTGACCATATTCCACGCCATACTCCGTGAGCCACTGCAACTGGCCTTCGGTCTCAATTCCCTCGGCAACCATCGCCAGCCTCAACGCTTTCGCCATCTCGATGATATGCGGCGCGACGGTTTTGTACTCCAGCGCATCCACAAAGGACTTGTCGATTTTGATGATATCGACATCCAGGTTTTGCAGATAGCTGAGGCTGGAGTAGCCGGTGCCAAAATCATCGATGTAGATGGCGTGTCCCGCCTGGCGTAATCGGTGAATCGCCGGATTGCTCACGGCCGGGTCCGCAAAGCCGCGTTCGGTCAGTTCAAGCGCCACCTGGGCCGGGGAGAGTTGCCACCGTTCGAGCTGGTGCGCCAGCAACGCGGGAAGGGCTGGATCCAGCAGATCGGAGGGTTCAAGGTTTATCGAGACATGCTGTTGGGGGTGTTGCTGCAACCAGCGCCCCAGGTTGTTAAACACCGTCTCGATAATCAGTTGTGTGAGTTGCGGCATCAAACCGCTGCGGACCGCCAGCGGAACAAAGATATCCGGCGCGAGCAGATTTCCGTCCTGTTGTCGCCAGCGCGCCAGGGCTTCTGCGCCGACGATTCGCCCGCTGCCCAGGGCGACAATCGGTTGATAAACCATGCTGATTTCGCGGCTGCGGATGGCGTCCTGCAACTGATATTTGGGCGATTGCAGGCGGCGCAATATCCGCAGCAACAGCAGCGCAATCAGCATGCTCATCAGTAAACCAAAGGGCAGCCAGATCACCAGCAACCGGTGCCAGTTTTGCGCCAGCGGAGCAAGCGATGCCCAGGTGACAATCGCCAGCCCCATATCCGCATCGCGCAGAATGGCATAAGCCGATCCATCGACTTGCATTTTCTTTGGCCCGTCCGGGGTGATTTGCGTCAGTACCTGCGGATCCAGCGTTGAACTGCCCGCAATGATCTGGTGCGTTTTGGTGCTGATCAACGCCACATTCACCGGCCAGGAGCCAAAAGAGAGTACGTCAATAAACGACAGCGGGTCGGTCATCACCACATAATGGTCGGTGCCGATGGCAATCATATACTGCGACAAACCCACATCGTTATGGCGTGTAAGCCACGCGCGAAAGCCGTCGTCGGTGATTTTTTCCGGCTGCGGAAACGGCGGAACATGACTGTCTATCTCCATGGATGAACACTCGGGTTGCAGCCCGTTCATGGAGATGGCTTCCCGCACATAGCGCCAGGACCAGGAGATGCGACGCATCGCCAGCAGGTGCGCCGGGGTGCAGCGCTCGCCCTTGTAGCTTTCCAGTTGCCGGAGCGCTTCCTTACTCTGATTAACGACGCGCTGGGTGCGCATATCCGCCAGTTCCGAGTAAGTGTCCAGCTCATTCATAAACGTTTCTTCAGCCTGGCGGTGTGTGAACCAGATGCTCAGCGCCACAGGCAGAAAAAAGGCGAGCACCAGCACGCCTGTAATAAGACTCACCAATCGTCGGTTCGTCATCACCAAAAATCCCTCTTTGATACTGATAAACGTAGAGTATCTTTAACTTGCTGATGTTATAACACGGCGCAGTGATTGTTTTCTTTCAGGATCGGATGGATGAAGAAAAAAGATTTCGTGACGCAGGATTTGCTAAGCAAAATTTATCAAATCAGCGAACCAGGCCCGCGTAAACTCCCTCCGGAAAGACAACTGGCGCAGGAGTATGGCGTATCGCGTTTTACCATCCGTCAGGCGGTGGAAAAACTGGCCAGCATCGGCGTTGTCCGCATCGTGCAGGGTTCCGGCATCTGGATTAACGAGCAGGCGCGCAATAACCCGATGGTGTACAACTCGATCACTGAAAAGCGTTTCGATCAGATCCGCTTTCGCATGATTAGCCTGCATAAAAAACGCCCGAACCGCGATGAACAGCAAATCTTTGGTCTTACTGACGAGAGTTTTATCTGGCAGTTTTGCCGCCTGCGTTTTGTGGATGATGTGGCGGTGCAGATTGAAGTGTCCAGCATGCCGGTACGGGATTTCACCGATCTGAATCAGCAGGTGATTGAGCGCTCGCTACAGCAGTATGTGCTCAGTAAGGGGTATCGCATTTCGCACCTGCTGACCACCTACCGCGCGGTAAGCGTGAGCCGTGAACAGGCGGCGCTGCTGGGGTGTAAAAAAGGCAGCCCGGCGATGCACATCAATAACCGCGGTATTCTTGAAGGCGGGCAGGTGTATGAAATCAGCGACATTATTGATATCAACTACACCTGCACGTACGTTATTCCTCACAACCGTGAAAATCTGACGTTCCGCCAGGGCGGCGGGTGAAGCTACGGCGTGTGGATCGCGCCATCGGCGATCCGGCTTTGCGTCCACTCATGCGGGCGATAGCAGCCCGGAAATGCGCGTGCGCGCTCTTCATTAAAGCCCACACCGATACCTGCTGTTTCCGTGGCGTAAACAAAGCCATCTTTCACCACTGGCGCGCCGGGGAAAACGTCGTCGGTGCTGGCAGAGCGGGGGATAAACTCCTGAATTGCCGCATTATGCAGGTGAATATTGAGATGCGTATTCACCGCCACGCCAATCGGCGTCATATCGCCCGGACCATGCCACGCCAGACGTACGCCGAAGGCCTGGCAAAGGATGGCCAGCTTGAGTGCCGGGGTGATACCGCCAATCTGCGAAATATGGCAGCGGATAAAATCGATGCGGCGGTTCACAATCAGATCGTGCCACTCCGCCGGGTTATTAAAGAGCTCCCCCATCGCCAGCGGTGCGCTGCTGTGCTGGCGCACCTGATCCAGCCATGCGCTTTGCGCGGGTGGCAAAATATCTTCAATAAAATAGGGTTGCCAGGGCTCCAGTTGCTTCGCCAGTTGCACCGCTTGCTGTGGGAACAGACGTTCATGAACATCGTGCAGAATGTGCAGGCGATAGCCATATTTTTCGCGCAGCGCTTTAAACATGGCGACGGTATTGGTCATATATTCCTGCTGATCGTAATACGCGCCAGCGGTCGGGTTTTCCGGTGTGTGCATTTTCGCCGGCGTACCGCCGTAAAAACCGAGCTGGCAGCGGATATGGCGATAACCTTGTGAGATCAGCGTATCCACCGAGGCGAACAATGCTTCCAGCGTATCGCCGCTGGCATGGCTATAAGCAGCGATGGCATCGCGGGATTTCCCCCCCAGCAATTGATAGAGCGGCATACCCGCCAGTTGGCCTTTAATATCCCACAACGCCATATCCACGCCGGAGATGGCGTTATTCATAATCGGCCCGTTACGCCAGTAAGCGTTAACGTTCATCATTTGCCACAGGTCTTCAATGTGGTTGGCGTCCCGCCCGATAAGCAACGGTTTCAGGTACTCATCAACCAGCGTTTTGACCGCCAGCGGGCGCTGCTGGAAGGTTGCACAGCCGTGCCCCGTCACGCCTTTATCGGTTGTGACCCGCACCGTTACCAGATTATGGCGGTCGGGACGAGTAATAAAACATTCGATATTTTTAATAAGCGTTGGCGTCACGGGAACTCCTTTATAGCGTGAAATAAGCGACTGAACGCTATTATCTTCGCCCTAATTTTTCGGAAAGGTAAACCATTTTGTGTAATAAATTTTTTGGTCTGTTATTGCTTTATTTTTTAATTAAAAGCCGTACCAATTTTGATTATTAAGTGTTTTTATTGCCTTGTTGGTGGTTAATTGTGATGAGATTCATATTTTATTGGTTTGTTTTGAGATTTGGCTTTCTCTACCATTTATCTCAATGACTAAAACGACAACATTCCGGCAGGAGTTTTTATGGGGACGCAAGAAGCCATCAGCAATATTATTCGCCTGGTTGGCGGCCGAGATAATATCAACAACGTCTGGCACTGCATGACGCGGTTACGCTTTGACTTGATTGACGACAACAAAGTGGACCAGGGCGAAATCAAAAAGCTGCCGGGCGTGCTGGGCGCGCAGTTGCAAAGCGACCAGTTCCAGATAGTGATTGGTCCCAAAGTGAATAGCTGGTACGAGCAACTGCTCGCCATGCTGGGGAAAGCGCCGGAGCATACGGCAGGGCAGGGAAAAGCCCGTAAAAGCCTGGTGTCGATGTTTATGGATACCGTTTCCGGCGTTTTCGGGCCGATTGTGCCCGCCATTGCCGGAGCCGGGATGATCAAAGGCCTGCTTGCCGGGTTGATTGCGCTGAAAGTGGTTTCGGCGAAGAGCGACACGGTGGTGATCATCGATTTGATCGCCAGCGGCGTTTTCTATTTTCTGCCCTTTTTCCTTGCCGTATCGGCAGCGAAGATCTTCAAAACCAACGAGTATCTGGCCGCAGCGATTGCCGCTTGCCTGATGTACCCGTCGCTGATTGACGCCGCGAAAGCGCTGGCGGCGCATCAGGACGGCGCAGTGAGCGCGTTCTGGCTGCTGAGCGCCGTTCCGGTATCGGTGTTTAACTATTCGGCCAGCGTGATCCCGGTGATCTTCTCGATACTGGCGCTCAGTTATATTCATCGCTGGGTCGATAGCATCATGCCGGATGTGCTGAAAACGGTGTTTACGCCAACCCTGACGCTGTTTCTCGGCGCGCTGGCGGCGCTGGTGGTGATTGGCCCGATTGGCATTTATCTGGGCAAAGGGCTGGCGCTGTTTATCGAAGGGTTGTTCAGTGTCTCCGCCAGCTTTGCCGGGTTGATTGTCGGGGCGATCCGCCCGGTGGCGATCCTCACCGGCATGCACCATGCGATGACGCCGATTGCGTTGCAAAACTTTAGCGAACGCGGCTACGACATGCTGATGCCGATGATGTTTATGGCCAATATGGCGATTGCTGGCGCAACGTTTGCTATCTGGCGACTGAGCAAAAACCGCCAGGATAAAACCGTCACGCTGTCGGCGGCTATCTCTGCCCTGTTGGGGATCACCGAACCGGCGCTGTTTGGCGTACTGACGCGCTACAAAAAAGCGTTTATCGCCGCCACTGTCGCCAGCTCGCTCGCTTCCGCGTTTATTGCCTTCTTTGGCGTGCGGCTGTATGGCTATATTTTGTCGAGCATTTTCAGCCTGCCTGCCTACATTGGGCCCTATTTTATCTTTGCCGTTTCCGGGGTGGCGATCGCGCTGGTGCTGTCGTTTATCCTTACCACCCTGCTGGTGGGCAAAGAGACGCAGGCCTAAGTTACCGTCGGTGCGCCAGTCGGCGCACCAGGCGCTCTCCGGTCATTTGCACCCCCTGCACCATGACAACCAGTATGATCACCGTTCCGGCCATCACCTGATCGTTAAACCGCTGATAGCCATAGCGA
The DNA here is from genome assembly GCF_025642095.1 of Kosakonia sp. ML.JS2a. Lineage (GTDB taxonomy): Bacteria > Pseudomonadota > Gammaproteobacteria > Enterobacterales > Enterobacteriaceae. The sequence continues at coordinate 3,992,684 of NZ_CP106754.1, read as the reverse complement.
ATAGCCAGATCGCCCAGACCGCCGCCGCCAATGACCCCGGCCATCGAAGTAAAACCAATCAGCATCACCACGGTTAAGGTGATCGCTGCCAGCAGCGTTGGCAGGGCTTCTGGCAATAATGCTTTGCCGATCACATGCCAGATATTGCCGCCCATCGACAGAATGGCTTCTATCCGCCCGTAATCGACTTCATCCAGCGCGCTTTCCGTCAGGCGGGCAAAAAAGGGAAACGCGCCAATGGTTACCGGAACCACCGCCGCGGTGCTGCCAAGCGTGGTGCCAATCAGCAGACGAGTGAAAGGTATCAACGCAATCAGCAGCACGATAAACGGCAACGACCGACCGATGTTGATCAGCGTGCCCAGGATGGCATTTATTTTTGGCATTGGCGCCAGGCCATTGCTACGGGAAATAAACAATAATACGCCGACCGGCAGACCGATCAGGATGGTGAAAAGTGCCGCCAGCCCAACCATATAGAGGGTTTCCAGCGTGCCGTTGACCAGCAATGGCCAGAGATCTTCCCAGTTCATGCGACCACGCATAAGGGCCTCCCGTCGAAACCATGGCGGGCGAGGAAATCCCGCTCGGCCTGGGGATCATGCAATAACGCCTGACGCAGACGCGACCAGGGGGCGACCAGCAGATCGGCTATGCGCCCGCTTTCAACCACTTCGCCGTTTTCCAGCAACGCGGCGTGATCGCAGAGGGTCTTCACCACCTCCAGCTCATGGGTGATCAGCACAATGGTCAGTTTTAACTGTTGGTTGATATCGGCAAGAAGTTGCAACACCGAGGCGGTGGTTTCCGGATCTAACGCGCTGGTGGCCTCGTCGCACAACAGGACATCCGGTCTGGCGGCCAACGCTCGGGCAATGCCAACGCGCTGTTTCTGACCACCGGAGAGCTGAGAAGGAAAAGCCTGTGCTTTTTCGCTCAGACCGACGAGGTAAAGCAACTCTTCAACGCGAGCCTGGCGCAACACCTTCGGTACGCCAGCGATTTCCAGCGGCACGGCGACATTGTCGGCCACCGTGCGCGCATGCAGTAAATTGAAGTGCTGGAAAATCATGCCGGTACGCAGACGGTGTTCGCGCAGCCCGGCTTTATCCAGTTGCGTAATGTCGCTGCCATTGACAATGATGCGGCCCGTTGTGGGCCGCTCCAGCAGATTCAGACAGCGGATCAGCGTGCTTTTTCCCGCGCCGCTGCGCCCGAGGATGCCGTAAATTGCCCCTTTCGGCACGCTTAACGACACATCTTTTAACGCCGGTCGGCCTGCTCCGGCGTAGATTTTACTCAGCCCTTCAATCTCAATCATGATTGCGGCGCAACCGGGATCACCGAGCCGTTGTACTGCTTACGGATAAACTCCGCCACCTGCGGCGAGGTCAGATCTTTCGCCAGCTCCTTAATGCGTGGATCGTTCGCCAGTTGCGGGTTGGTGACCAGAATATTGGCATACGGATTGTGGCTGGCGCTTTCCAGTCCCAGCGCATCTTTCGACGGCGTTAAGCCTGCTTCCAGCGCATAGTTGCCGTTGATCACCGCCAGATCCACATCATCCAGCGAACGCGGGATTTGCGGCGATTCCACTTCGAGGATCTTCAGGTGTTTCGGGTTTTCGGCAATGTCTTTCGGGGTCGCCAGCGTGGTGGCCGGATCGGTAAATTTCGCCGCCAGTTTAATCAGTCCCTGGCTTTGCAGCAGGAACAGCGCACGGCTTAAGTTGGTGGCGTTGTTGGGAACGGCGACGGTGGCGTTATCCGGCACGGATTTAAAGTCTTTGTATTTATGCGAATAGATACCGAGTGGTTCAATATGCACCGTGGCGGCGACAGCAAAGGTTTTACCCAGCGCTTTTTCCTGATCTTTCAGGTAGGGCACATGCTGGAAATAGTTGGCGTCGACATCGCCGTTTGCCAGCAGCTCATTGGCGTTGGCGCCGCTGGTCAGTTCCACCACTTTCAGATCCAGCTTCGGATCAATCTTTTTGATGTAGTTGAGAATTTCGGCATGCGGTACCGGATCGGCGGCGACGCGCAGCGCGTCGGCTTGCGCGGAAGTCCATACCAGTGAAAGAGACAGTGCTACCCCTGCCAGAGTAAAAGCGGCATGTTTCATGATGTGTGTTCCTGTGTTGTTATGGTCAGACGATCAATTGTTCTGTGCGTTCGCGCAGCACATCGCGGTAATAACGTTCTGCAACATCCGGATGGGATCGCAGGCGTCCCTTCAGGTAATTCCACCCCACATCGCGCAACAGTGGATTGTGCGGATCGCTCTCCGGACCGGGGGCTTCCTGTGCCAGGACGGGTGGCAGGGTGTAAACCGGCACCACGGCGTCCAGTTGCGCGCCGAGGAAGAACGCAATGGAGAGCCGCTGCTGGTTGGCTGGCGGAGAAACGACCCGGTGCACAGTGGCGCGCAAGTAGCCATTGGTCGCCAGCTCCAGCAACTCGCCAATATTCACCACAAAGCTACCGGGCAGCGGCGCGGCATCAATCCAATGACCTGGCGCCACTTCGACCTGTAACCCTTTCTGTTGATCCTGCAACAGAAAGCTCAGGAAACCGGAGTCTTTATGCGCGCCCACACCTTGTGCGCTTTGTGTCTCTTGCTGGCCGGGATAGCGAATCAGCTTGATATGCTCATTGGGTTTGTCGCCATACAGTGCGTCAAACGCTGTCGCGGGCAGTTGCAGGGCTTCGGCAAAAGCGCGTAATAAACGGGTCGCCATCGTGGTCATGGCGCGTTGCCAGTTGAGCAGCGCCGGTTTTAATGTTGGCAGCGCTTGCGGCCACAGGTTCGGGCCTTGCAGGCGTCGCCAGCCGGGATCATCATCGCTAAGCAATAAGGCCGGGCGTTCTGCGCCAATATCGAATTGTTCGCGCCAGTCGGGTTGCCCACGGGTCAGTTCAGACGCGGCGCGGTTGTAGCCGCGAAAATGTGGCGAGTGGATCATCGCCACCTGCTGCTTTTGCTCGTCAGAGAGGGCGAAGAAACGTTGCGCTTCGCGCTGGACAGCGTGCTGGAGTGCGTCGTCGACGCCGTGATTAATCAGGTAGAAGAAGCCAATATCGCGCGCAGCGTGGCGCAGGTCGGTAAGAAAAGCGTCGCGTTCAGCGCCGTGATAGCGGGCAAGATCGAGGATCGGTAATGTTGTTGCGTTCATTGTGTTCTCCGAAGGCAATAGGTAACAGTTTTCTATGTGATTTCAGGGTTCGGGGACAACAACAGCGCATTTTTCATTCCTCGCATTGGGTGATGTTTACAGCTTGCCTGATGGCAACGCATTCAACCAATAACGTTCTTTTCTAATTTATGACCGGGCAGGATCATGTGCTTTTGCAAAAAACGCATAACGCGGATCGCTTGAAATGCGAAATTAAGTTGGGTAAACTTTTGTTATGTTATAACAAAACAAATGAGCCCATAATGAGACCTGATATCCATCCCCACTACCGGACGGTGGTGTTCCACGACACCAGCGCAAATGAATACTTCAAAGTCGGATCCACCATCAGGACGGATCGTGAGATTGAACTCGACGGGGTCACTTACCCGTATGTCACCATCGATGTGTCATCCGCTTCGCATCCGTATTACACCGGCAAACAGAAAGTGATTGCGAACGAAGGCAGCGCGGCACGTTTCCAGCAGCGTTATGGCCGTTTTTTCACGGATAAAAAGGAATAAACCATGCAGGTGCTGAACTCGTTGCGGAGCGCAAAACAACGCCACCCTGACTGCCAAATCGTCAAGCGCAAGGGGCGTTTATATGTGATTTGTAAATCCAATCCGCGTTTTAAAGCGGTGCAGGGCAAAAAGAAAAAACGTTAAGCGCGTAATGACGCCAGGGGGAAACGTTGCTTGCCGTCGGCGGTGAAGTTGTCGGCGGCAAGCCAGCGTTGCAAAGCCCGATCAACGTGTGGCCATTCACTGTCTATAATCGAAAACCAGTCGGTGTCGCGGTTGTGGCCTTTCGTGACCAGCGCCTGGCGAAAACGGCCTTCAAACTGAAAACCGAGTCTGAGCGCTGCCTGGCGTGACGGCTCATTCAGACTGTGACATTTCCACTCATAGCGGCGATACCCCAGGGTATCAAAGGCGTAGCGCATCAGTAGCCACTGCGCTTCGGTTGACGCGGGCGTGCGCGACAGCAGCGGAGAGAAATGCACGCTGCCCACTTCCATCACACCGTTTTTCTCATCAATACGCATCAGTGACAGGCTGCCCACCGGCGAGTCCGTTCGCTTATCGATAACGGCAAAATGCAGCGGATCGCGCAGTTCGCAGACGCTGGTCACCCACGCGCGGAACGAGGCTTCATCTTTATCCGCGTCACGCAACAGCCACGTCCAGCTGCGTTCATCTTCTGCCTGTTGATGCGCCTGAAACAGGGCACTGGCATGCCGGGTGGCAAGCGGTTCAAGGCGACAATAACGCCCCTCCAGCACAATGCGCTGTGGGAAAGGGCGGGGTTGCCAGTCGGGTAACGCGCTGCCGATGGGTTGTTGATAGTGATTTAACGGACTCATGGTGCCTCCTTTTCGCTGAACAGGCAGAGTAGCGCCGTGCTGGTTCCATAAAAAGAACCATAAGGATATAGTTTTATGGGGCCACGAAGAGACACGAAATGAATATTCCGGAAGAGGGGTTGTACGCGCTGCTGCATCAGGCTTTGACAGCCCGTGCAGGGGCAACGCGGCAGCGGGTGTTATATGTGGCATTGCGTGATGCGGTGCTTAGCGGTGCGCTGAAGGCGAATAGCCAGTTGCCGGGGTCGCGGGTATTGGCGCAGGCACTGGCGCTGTCGCGCAATACGGTGAATGCGGCGCTGGAGCAACTGGCGATAGAAGGGTACGTGCTGCGCGACCGGCAGGGAACGCGAATATTAACGCTGGCGAACGGGGATGCCAGGCCTGAGAGTCTGCCGCCAGTGGCGCTGGCCCGGCGTATGCAGGCGTTGCCCGGCGGTATGCAACGGCACTCACCGGCGTTGGCGCTGACGCCCGGCATTCCGGCGGTGAATTATTTTCCGCTGGCCGTATGGCGGCGCTTGATGGAGCGTGTATGGCGCGGCGAAGGCAGCACATTGCTGAACTATGGCGAGTCGGCGGGAGAGTTACGTTTACGTACCGCCATCGCCCGTCACCTCGCTATCTCTCGCGGCATCAATTGCGAAGCGGAACAGGTCGTCATTACCGAAGGGGCGCAGGAAGCATTAATGCTGTGCGTACGTTTACTGTGTGATGAGGGGGATCATGCCTGGGTGGAGGAGCCTGGCTATGGTGGAGCGAAAAGCGCGTTTTTGTCTGCCGGGTTACAGATTAGCGGCAGACCCATTGATGATGAAGGCATGGTGCTGAGTACCGATGCGACATCTCCGCGTATGATTTACACCTCGCCGTCGCACCAGTATCCCCTTGGCCAGGTGATGAGTGCGACGCGGCGTCTCGCGCTGCTGGATTATGCACAGCGAACGGGAGGCTGGATTGTAGAAGATGATTATGACAGTGAATTCCGTTACCCCGGCGATCCTATTCCGGCCATGCTTGGCATGCGCCCCCATCCGCCGGTGGTGTACATAGGAACCTTCAGTAAGACTCTGTTTCCGTCGCTGCGTATTGGGTTTATGGTGATGCCGCCCGCACTCGCACAGGTGGCCAGGCCGGCGATTAGCAGTTTATTACGGGGTGGTCACCGCGGCGAGCAGCTTACGCTGGCGCGCTTTATTGAGGATGGGCATTATGCTCGCCACCTGGCGGCCATGCGCCGTCTTTACCGCAAGCGGCAGGGGAATCTGCTGGCGGCGCTGCGTCAAGAGATGACGGCTCCACATCGCGTTTACGGCGGCGGCGGGGGAATGCATTTAACGTTGTCGATCCCGGGAATCGATGATGTGGCGGTGGTGCGTGAAGCGCGGAAAGCACAGCTTGCGCCGCACGCATTGAGCCGTTTCTGGTTGCAACCAGACGCTGCATCCAGCGGGCTGGTGTTGGGTTATGGCAATACGTCCGCCAGCCAGTTTACCGCGGCAGTGCGTACGCTTAACCGCCTGGTTGTACAACAGCAGGGCGGGTGAGGGTGAACACGTCGTAAAACGAGAGTTCGCCTTTGCGCTCCATCATCTGCCGTAACTGATATTTGTGCCCTGTTTCAACGTGAGGTGAATGCAGGATGGCATCAATCAGCGTTGCGGGCACAAAACGGGTGTTGTACCACTCGCCGTTATAACAGACGCGAAAATCGAGTACGTCGATATCGTCATAGTGATAACGGGGATAGACGTCGAAAAAGAAAAAGGCATTAAAGGCAATAAAGAGGACCACCAGCAGCCAGACGGAGCCGGACAGGGTTTCTGATTGCAACATAACCGCGAGCGTCGCCAGCCAGGCTACGTACATGCCAATAAACAGGCCCGGATGTTTGCGGATAAAACTGATGCTGAAGCGTGGACGGTTATCCCGTTTCTCGCGCTGGTTGATCTCTTCAATCGTTTCGGTGAGCAGCCGTTGTATCTCTGTCATTTTTGGCCTTTACTGATACGGTTTTGCAAGTGGACACACTATTTTAAGTTGCCACTTTGTGTGAAAAAAGTAACAGTTTTGCCCCAAAAAACGATAACAGTTACTGAACCGGGGAGGCCAGCATTTTAATAATGCAGGCAGGATTGCCACCGACGACCGCATTTGCGGGAACGTCTTTCACCACCACCGCCCCCGATGCAATCACCGCGTTATCTCCGATCGTTACACCGGGATTGATCACGGCCCGGCCGCCAATCCACACATTGTGCCCTATGCTGACAGGCTTGCCGTATTCAATACCGCTAATGCGTTCAGCCGCATCGAGCGGATGTGTTGCCGTGTAGATATGTACACCAGGCGCCAGCATGCAATTATCGCCAATATGGATAGGGCAAACATCAAGCATGACGCAGTCAAAATTGGCGTAGAATTCTTTGCCGAGGAAAATATTGTAACCATAATCGCAGCGGAAACTGGGTTCAATATAAGCGCCATCGCTTTGACCGAGGAGTTCCGTCAGTATGGCTTTGCGTTCGGCTTTTTCTTCAGGTGCTGAATGGTTATAACGATGAAGCAGCTGGCGGGCGCGGAGTCGGTCTGCGCGCAGCGTTTCATCTGCGGGCTGATACGGCAAGCCTGCCACCATTTTCTGTTTTTCTTCATTCATCGGGATCGGATACACCTGTCAATGAGGCTGAACGCTGTGTTACAGAAAAAAACGTAAATAAACAGGACAGAGAATTAGCGTACAAATTTCCACACGGAGGAGGGGATTTTGTCATAAAGCTTATTCATAGTCAGCTCTGCCAGTCGGTGATCGGCTGCAGAATAAAACACCGCAAGTTCATCGTCTGAAAGTTCGTATTTATTTTTTTCAATTACGCGTTCTAATGTATCAATAGTCTGACAACGCCGTAACCGCATCAAATAATCAATTTTTGTTAATGGTTTTTCGGACATACTTTCACCTTAGTGTTGAAATATTAACAAGAGTGACTAACAGGATTAGCCTTGCTCACATTGACGAAGCAGCGGAACAGTTTGTTGCCTGTTTTACGCCACTTCTGTAAGTCTTGTGTATTTATGCCATAGCTGCTGAACAACATAAACGTATCATCAAGGTATTCGTCTATCTGTGCAATCAGCTTATTATCTTCATTATACTTAATTTTATAATTGAGCGCGAAGGTTGCGATGTGCTCGATCAGCTCGTTTAACTGCAGGTTGATTGCTGAAGTAGGATCGTTAACCCAACCATGATGGCTCTCTTCGAGATTAGCGAGGCAATCATGGTACAAAGTTTCGCAGAGAAATTTGAGCTGTGCGATATCATGCCTTTTCGGCGAGTATTCGTCCATAACGCATCCCCTTCTGAGTGGTAATTTTTTTACTAACCGAACACTGTATCGGGATGGGTACTTCTGCTCTGACCAGAGACTAATGCTGCGCTGTTGATTGATTATAACTATAAGACAGTCCTAATCGAATTTCATTGCGCTATTACGAAAAATTACAATTATTGTCTTTTTCTGCCGACGAGGGGCGAAATAATTGCGCGATTTGAGGGCGAATTTTGTTGTGTTTATGAGCGTTATTGCCCGAGGTTCCTTACTATTCATTAAGTTAGCGAAAACGGGGTTATTCCGCTGTCGCGAATAATTCAGCCAGGATTATTCTTACTTAAACAGAATGCAGGTGATAATTAAGAATAATACCTAAGAGATAAGATGTACCTCAAATACACAGTAATTATATGCCTTATATCTTTCGCATGAAATAAACAAACTGACAATAAGTTCTTTCCTGGTGTGAGCGTTGAAATGAAAAAGGCCGCTACGCGCGGCCTTTTCTAATATAGATACCGGGAGGTATCAGTGTTGCTCAACCTTATGGCTGTGTTCAATGTCTTCGCTGCGGCGGCTAAAGCGGCGACGTACCACCACAAAGAACACCGGAACGAAGAAGATAGCCAGTACGGTTGCAGTGATCATCCCGCCCATTACGCCGGTACCCACGGCGTTCTGCGCACCGGAGCCAGCACCGGAGCTGATAACCAACGGCAGTACCCCTAGGATAAACGCCAGTGACGTCATCAGAATCGGGCGCAGACGCATACGCACGGCTTCCAGTGTTGCTTCAATCAGCCCTTTGCCTTCTTTATCCATCAGATCTTTGGCGAATTCGACGATAAGTATCGCGTTCTTCGCCGACAAGCCAATGGTTGTCAGCAGGCCAACCTGGAAGTACACGTCATTGGTGAGACCGCGGAACGTTGCGGCGAGCAGTGCACCCACAACCCCCAACGGAACCACCAGCATCACTGAGAACGGAATCGACCAGCTCTCATACAATGCCGCCAGACACAGGAACACCACAATCAGCGAAATAGCATACAGCGCAGGCGCCTGGTTACCGGAGAGACGTTCCTGATAGGACATCCCCGTCCAGTCATAACCAATACCGGTCGGCAGTTTGCTGGCCAGTTGCTCCATCATCGCCATTGCTTCACCGGTACTCTTACCTGGTGCTGCCTGTCCAAGAAGTTCCATGGATGGCAGACCATTGTAACGCTCCAGACGCGGTGAACCGTATTCCCAGTGCGTGCTGGAGAAGGCCGAGAAGGGAACCATCTGCCCATCGCTTGCACGGACATACCAGTTGCCGATATCGCTTGGCAACATACGGAATTTCGCCTGCGACATGACGTACACTTTCTTCACGCGACCGCGGTCGATAAAGTCGTTAACGTAACTGCCGCCCCAGGCTGCACCCAGCGTTGTGTTGATATCGCTGATGGAGACGCCCAGCGCCGTGGCTTTTTCCTGATCGATGTCGATCTTGAACTGCGGCGTATCTTCCAGACCGTTAGGGCGTACGCCCACCAGCAAGTCAGGATGCTGCGCAATTTCACCGAACAGTTGGTTACGGGCTTGCATCAGCTTATCGTGACCCAGGTTCGCCTGGTCGATCAGCTGGAAGTCAAAGCCTGTCGCCGTACCCAGTTCCACAATCGCTGGCAGGTTAAAGGCGAACACCATCGCATCTTTAATTTGCGCGAAGTGCCCACTTGCACGACCTGCAATCGCCGGAACTTTGTTCTGCTCACCAGGACGTTCATCCCAGTTTTTCAGCGAAACGAACGCCAGACCGGTGTTCTGCCCACGACCAGAGAAGCCAAAGCCGTTAACGGTAAATACGGAGTTAACGTTGTCTTTCTCATTTTCCAGATAATATTTCGTTACCTCATCCAGCACCTTCTGCGTACGCTCTTGCGTTGCGCCCGCAGGCAACTGGGCCATGGTCAGAAATACGCCCTGGTCTTCGTCAGGCAGGAACGAGCTGGGCAGACGAACGAACAGAATCGCCATTCCCGCAACGATGAGAATATACAGCAGCAAATAACGACCGGTGCTGCGCAGGATGTTGCCCACGCTGTCGGTGTAGTGATGCGTGCTCTTCTCAAACATGCGGTTGAACCAGCCGAAGAAGCCTTTCTTGCCTTCACCGTGGTCGCCTTTGGCAACCGGCTTCAGCATCGTGGCGCACAGCGCCGGCGTCAGGATCAAGGCGACCAGAACAGACAGCACCATCGCGGAAACGATCGTAATGGAGAACTGGCGATAGATTGCCCCGGTCGAACCGCCAAAGAAGGCCATCGGGATAAATACCGCCGACAGGACCAGTGCGATACCAACCAGCGCACCCTGAATCTGCCCCATGGAACGGCGCGTCGCCTCTTTTGGCGGCAGGCCTTCTTCCATCATCACACGCTCGACGTTTTCCACCACCACGATGGCATCGTCCACCAACAGACCTATCGCCAGCACCATACCGAACATGGTGAGAGTGTTGATGGAGTAGCCAAAGGCGGCGAGTATCGCGAACGTCCCGAGCAGCACCACCGGCACCGCGATCGTCGGGATCAGCGTTGCACGGAAGTTTTGCAAGAACAGGTACATGACGAGGAACACCAGTACGATCGCTTCAACCAGCGTTTTCACCACTTCGTTAATCGAGATTTTAACGAACGGGGTGGTGTCGTACGGGTAAACCACTTTCAGACCATGCGGGAAGAACGGTTCCAGTTTGGCAATCGTGGCGCGCACCGCTTCTGCGGTATCCAGCGCGTTAGCGCCGGTCGCCAGTTTGATCCCCAGACCGGCCGCTGGCTGGCCATTGTAGCGAGCGACAACGTCATAGCTTTCGCCGCCGAGCTCAATTTTCGCCACGTCGCGCAGGCGAACCTGCGAGCCATCGGTGTTCACTTTCAGCAGGATCTTGCCGAACTCTTCCGTTGAGGTCAGACGGGTCTGTGCGATGATGGAGGCGTTCAACTGCTGCCCTTTCACCGGCGGTGTACCGCCTAACTGACCGGCTGCCACCTGGGCGTTCTGCGCAGTAATCGCGGAGATCACGTCAACTGGCGTCAGTTGGAAGTTGTTGAGTTTGTTCGGATCCATCCAGATACGCATTGCATACTGTGCACCGAACAGCTGAACGTCACCCACACCCGAGGTACGGCTGACCGGATCTTTAATGGTTGCACCGACGTAGTCCGCGATATCTTCCTGCGTCATGGAACCGTCGGTACTGATCATACCGAGAACCATCAGGAAACTACTGGATGATTTCTCAACACTCACGCCTTGTTGCTGTACTTCCTGCGGCAGCAACGGCATGGCCAGTTGCAGTTTGTTCTGCACCTGAACCTGCGCGATGTCCGCATTGGTACCGGAATCAAACGTGATGGTGATCTGTACCGTACCAGAGGAATCACTGGTGGAAGACATATAGAGCAGGTTATCGATACCATTCATGTTCTGTTCGATAACCTGCGTCACGGTATCCTGCACCGTTTTCGCATCAGCACCCGGGTAGGACGCGGTGATCTGAATCGCAGGCGGCGCAATCGTTGGATATTGCGCTACCGGCAATTTGAGGATCGACAACGCCCCCGCCAGCATGATGATAATCGCGATAACCCATGCAAAAATGGGGCGATCGATAAAAAACTTAGCCATGTCTTAACGGCTCCTGTTTAAGTTAAGACTTCGGTTTCTCTGACTGGCCGCCGGCCTGGGCTTGCTGTTTATTGTCAGATGTCACTTCCTGGGTTTTAACCTGCACGCCCGGTTTGACTTTTTGTAAGCCAGCGATAATCACGCGATCGCCTGTTTTAAGACCATCGGTAACCAGCCATTTATCGCCAATCGCCTGACTTGCGACGATGTTACGCACTTCAACTTTGTCGCCTTCGCCAACCACCATCGCCGTCGCATCGCCGCGCGGAGTACGGGCTACGCCCTGCTGCGGTACCAGCAACGCATTAGGGTTAGTGCCTTCTTCCAGTTTGGCGCGAACGAACATGCCAGGCAGCAACGTGTGATCCGGGTTCGGGAAAATCGCACGCAGCGTGATTGAACCGGTGGTCTGGTCAACCGTCACGCCGGAAAATTCAAGCGTACCGCTTTGTGAATATTGAACACCGTCGTTGGTCACCAGCTCCACTTTCGCTTTGCCGTTTTCCTGAGTCAGCGTACCGTTCGCCATCTCTTGTTTCAGGCGCAGGAAATCATTGCTGGATTGGGTCACGTCTACGTAGATTGGATCAAGCTGCTGCACGGTGGTCAGTGCTGTGGTTTGCCCGCTCTGCACCAGCGCGCCTTCCGTTACCGTTGAGGTTCCGGTGCGCCCGCTGATTGGCGATGTGACTTTTGTATACGCCAGGTTGATACGTGCGGTTTCAACGGCAGCTTTCGCCGCGACAACCGATGCATCCGCCTGTTGCGCATCCGCCAGCGCAGTATCGTAATCCTGTTGACTGATGTACTTCGTGCCTAACAGTTTTTTATAACGATTGACCGTCATCTGAGCGATGTTGGCCGCCGCCTGTGCTTTGGCCAGATCGCCTTTCGCACTTTCGTAAGCAGCCTGATAGGTTGCGGGATCAATCTGATAGAGCGAGACACCTGCTGCAACGTCACTGCCTTCAGTAAAGTTGCGTTTTAAAATGATGCCACTGACCTGAGGACGCACTTCTGCAATGCGATATGCAGTGGTTCGGCCCGGTAATTCCGTGGTGATTTGCAGAGGTTCTGATTTCAGCGTGACGATGCCAACTTCCGGCATCTGGCCCGCTCCCTGCTGCGCAGGTTTATCATCACATCCTGTAAGCGCTAAGCTGCCCGAAAGCATCAGAACGGCCGCCAGAGGCGTAAACCCTCTGTTTTTGTTCATATGTAAACCTCGAGTGTCCGATTTCAAATTGATCAATGGATCAAATGCCCAAAAACCCATTGCTGCGTTTATATTATCGTCATGCTATGGTACAAACATTCACAAATGTATGTAAATCTGACTCCTGTAAATTCACTAACATATGGCACGAAAAACCAAACAACAGGCGCTGGAGACGCGACAGCATATTCTTGATGTCGCCATGCGGCTCTTTTCCCGGCAGGGTGTTTCTTCTACTTCGCTGGCGGAAATTGCGCAGGCGGCGGGTGTGACTCGCGGCGCGATTTATTGGCACTTCAAAAACAAGTCGGAATTGTTCAGTGAAATTTGGGAGCTGTCAGAGTCCAGTATTGGCGATCTTGAGATTGAGTATCGGGCAAAATTCCCCGACGATCCACTCTCTGTTTTAAGAGAAATATTGGTTTATATCCTTGAAGCGACAGTTGTTGAAGAGCGACGTCGTTTAATGATGGAGATCATTTTCCACAAATGTGAGTTTGTTGGCGAAATGGCGATTGTTCAGGAAGCGCAGCGTAATTTGAGCCTTGAAAGTTATGATCGCATCGAGCATACGCTGAGAGAATGTATTCAGGCAAAATTGTTGCCGGCCAACTTACTGACCCGGCGGGTGGCTGTGCTGATGCGCGCGTACATATCCGGGATAATGGAAAACTGGCTCTTTGCACCGCAATCCTTTGATTTAAAAAAAGAAGCGCGAGACTACGTGGCCATCCTGCTGGAGATGTGCCAGCTCTGCCCGACGCTGCGCAGCGATCGCGAGACGCTAAACGCGTAAACGCTCAGCCGCCAGGATTTTTCCTGGAGGCTTCTCACGGTTCTAGGTTGTTGTATGACGGCGTGATATTCTTCGCGCGTGGTCATCCCGACCACCTTTCCCGTACAGAAACCGATCACGCAAATTATGTCGCACAACAATCGCACGCGTAATACGTTTGCAGCTTTTGCTGCCGCGTTGTTTCTTGTCATCGCAAGCCTGCTGGGCAATGTTGCCTGGGCGGAGACAAGTAACGACTTACCTTCCCGCACCGATGTGCAAAATCAGCTCAACGCACTGAATAAGCAAAAAGATCACTCGGCGCAGGACAAGCGGGTCATTCAGGATCTGACCGAGACGCTGGATGCCCTCGATAAAATTGACCGGGTGAAGCAAGAAACTGCATTGCTGAAGCAGAAAGTCGCACAGGCGCCGGACAAAATGCGTCAGGCGACGGATGCGCTGAACGCGCTGGGCGATAAAGACAATGACGACGAAACGCGTAAGACGCTGGCGACGCTCTCTTTGCGCCAGCTTGAATCCCGCATGTCGCAATTGCTTGAAGATTTGCAAACCGCACAGAACGATCTATCCACCTATAACAGTCAACTGGTGTCGCTGCAGACGCAGCCGGAACGCGTGCAAAACGCCATGTACACCGCGTCGCAGCAGTTGCAGCAAATCCGCAACCGCTTGAACGGCACGTCGGCAGGCGAGGGGGCATTGCGACCCACGCAACAGGCGCTGTTGCAGGTGCAGCAGGCGTTATTGAATGCGCAAATTGAACAACTGCGTAAAAGCCTCGAAGGCAACACCACACTGCAGGATACGCTGCAAAAACAGCGCGACTATGTTACCGCGAACGGTAACCGTCTTGAGCATCAGTTGCAGTTGCTGCAAGAAGCGGTAAATAACAAACGTCTGACGCTGACGGAAAAAACCGCGCAACAAGCAGTAACGCCGGATGAAACCGCGCGTATTCAAGAGAATCCATTGGTGAAGCAAGAACTGGAGATCAACCATCAGTTGAGCCAGAAGCTGATCACTGCAACAGAGAACGGCAACTCGCTGGTCCAGCAAAATATCAAAGTGAAAAACTGGCTGGATCGCGCGCTGCAGTCTGAACGCAATATCAAAGAGCAAATTGCGGTGCTGAAGGGCAGCCTGCTGCTGTCACGCATTTTGTATCAGCAACAGCAGACGCTGCCGTCGGCGGACGAGCTGAAAGATATGACTAACCGCATTGCGGATCTGCGTATTGAGCAGTTCGATGTCAACCAACAGCGTGATGCCCTGTTCCAGAGCGATGCCTTTGTCGCCAAACTGGAGGAAGGCCATCAGAGCGACGTCAACGATGAAGTGCACGATGCGCTCCTGCAAGTGGTGGATATGCGCCGCGAGCTGCTGGATCAACTGAACAAGCAGCTCGGCAATCAACTGATGATGGCCATTAACCTGCAGGTTAACCAGCAACAGTTGATGAGCGTTTCCAACAGCTTGCAGGATATCCTGACCCAGCAGATCTTCTGGGTAAACAGCAATAAACCCATGGACTGGGACTGGTTTAAAGCCTTCCCGCAGGCGCTGCACGATCAGATTAAATCCGCGAAGATCACCGTTAACTGGGAGAAAGCCTGGCCTGCGGTGGCGATTGCCTTCCTGGCCGGTTTACCGTTGTTGTTGGTTGCCGGTCTTATTCGCTGGCGTTTGAACTGGCTAAAAGGATACCAGGCGAAGCTGGCGGATCAGGTTGGGCAGTTACGCAATGACAGCCAGCTCCATACCCCGAAAGCGATTCTGATCGATCTGATCCGCGCGATGCCGGTCTGTTTGTTGATTCTGGCGATCGGGCTGATCCTGCTTACCATGCAGCTTAATATCAGCGAGCTGTTGTGGGCTTTCAGTAAAAAACTGGCGCTGTTCTGGCTGGTGTTTGGCCTGTGCTGGAAAGTACTGGAAAAGAATGGCGTTGCTGTCAGCCACTTCAATATGCCTGAGCAGCTTACCAGCCACTGGCGTCGGCAGATTGTGCGCATCAGCCTGGCGCTGTTGCCGCTGCATTTCTGGTCGGTGGTGTCGGAGCTCTCTCCGCTGCATCTGATGGATGACGTTGCCGGGCAGTTTGTCATCCTGCTTAACCTGCTGCTGATCACCGCACTGGTCTGGCCGATGTTCCGCGAAAGCTGGCGCGACAAAGAGTCCCACAGCATACGCCTGGTGACGGTGACCGTGCTGGCGATTGTACCCATAGCGTTAATGGTGCTGACCGCAACGGGCTACTTTTACACCACGCTGCGTCTTGCCGGTCGCTGGATCGAAACGGTCTATCTGGTGATTATCTGGAACCTGCTCTACCAGACGGTATTGCGTGGTCTGAGCGTTGCTGCCCGTCGTATTGCTTATCGCCGTGCGCTGGCGCGTCGCCAGAACATGGTGAAAGAGGGGGCGGAAGGCGCTGAGCCGCAGGAAGAACCGACCATCGCGCTGGAGCAGGTGAACCAGCAGACATTGCGTATCACCATGCTGGTGATGGTTGCGCTGTTTGGCGTGGTGTTCTGGGCCATCTGGTCTGATTTGATCTCGGTGTTTGCGTATCTCGACAGCATTACCTTGTGGCACTACAACGGTACGGAAGCGGGCGCGGCAGTCATGAAGAGTGTCACGCTGGGCAGCCTGCTGTTTGCGGTGATCGTCTTTATCGTGGCCTGGGCGCTGATCCGCAACTTACCGGGTTTGCTGGAGGTGTTGATCCTCTCGCGGCTGAATATGCGACAGGGTTCGTCGTATGCGGTGACCACCATCCTCAATTACGCCATTATCGCGGTCGGCGCCGTCACGGTGTTCGGCTCGTTAGGGGTATCGTGGGACAAACTGCAATGGCTGGCGGCGGCGTTATCCGTAGGCCTGGGCTTCGGCTTACAGGAAATCTTCGGTAACTTTGTTTCCGGCCTGATTATTCTGTTCGAACGCCCGGTGCGCATTGGCGATACGGTGACTATTGGCACCTTCTCCGGGACCGTCAGTAAAATTCGTATTCGCGCCACCACTATCACCGACTTTGATCGTAAAGAGGTGATTATCCCGAACAAAGCCTTCGTTACGGAGCGTCTGATCAACTGGTCGCTGTCCGATACCATTACCCGTGTGGTGGTTCGCATCGGTGTCGCGTACGGCTCCGATCTGGATAAAGTGAAAAAAGTCCTGCTGAAGGCGGCGATGGATCACCCGAAAGTGATGCACGATCCGGAGCCGTCGGTGTTCTTTACCACTTTCGGCCCGAGCACGCTGGATCATGAACTGCGTTTGTATGTTCGTGAACTGCGCGATCGCAGCTACACGGTGGATGAGCTCAACCGTACCATCGACCGACTGTGCCGCGAGAACAACATTGATATCGCCTTTAATCAGCTTGAAGTACACCTGCGTAATGTAAAAGGTGATGAGCTGACTGAAGTGAAACGCGATCTGAAAGGGGATGAACCGACGCCAGGACACCAGGCGTAATTTTCTCCTCAACCCTCTCCCGTCTCGGGAGAGGGTCTAACAGGATTCCAGCTTTTTCTCAAAATCCCGCTTCACAATCTCCAGCGCTTTTAACACCAGTTCTGGCGCCATCTCATGCTGTTCAAGCAACATAATCAAATCGACGGCCAGTTTGACTTCATCAGGGGCATTTTCCAGTGACATGCTTACTCCTTGATTAACGGGTTAACTGCGCCAGTACACGCTCAATTTTATCCAGAGCGCTGCGGCAGCGGGCGAGCCTTGCGGCTAACGCGGCCACTTCTTTATGCAACTGTTGCTGCTCGACAAAGGTTGTCGCCTGGCTCAACCGCTGCTCGCGCTGCTGCTGCATTTCCAATAACCGACGTTCATAGTCCTGATGCTGTAAGCGCTTACGCTGCCAGCGTGCCACCGCGGGAGAAGCATGATCCCATTCACGCAGCGACCAGACGGCGATCTCGCGGGTTAAGGCGGCGATTTGCGCAGTCAGATGTTCCGCCAGCCAGACGACCAGGGCAAGGCTGTTGCTGTCAACGGCATGGCACAATGCCAGCAGATTGTCTGCAATTTCATCCACATAAGCCTGCATTTGCGTACTGCGGGTACGGAAAAGATGCCGATCGAAGCGTGGACTTATGGTCGCATGCTGCGCCAGCGGCGCGGCCTGCTGGCGCAGCACTGCCAGCTGCTGTTCCAGCGTCTGTAAAAGCGCGGCGCTTTTCATTGATCTTCCCCTGTAAATAGCCCTTCCTGTGCTACATTAGCCGTTCATCTTGATAACGATTCGCATTATGCAACGTACTATTTTAATCATCATTGGCTGGTTGGCGGTAGCGCTTGGTACGCTTGGCGTGGTGCTGCCCCTGTTGCCGACGACGCCGTTTATCCTGTTGGCGGCGTGGTGTTTCGCGCGTTCGTCGCCGCGTTTTCACCACTGGCTGCTCTACCGCTCCTGGTTCGGCGGCTATTTGCGCCACTGGCAGCAATACCGCGCAATGCCGCCCGGCGCAAAGCCGCGCGCTGTCGCTATTATTCTGCTGACGTTTGCCGTTTCATTATACTTGGTGAAGATGATGTGGGTGCGCATTCTGTTGCTGGTTATCCTGGCCTGCTTGCTTATTTTTATGTGGCGTATCCCGGTGATTGATACAAAGCAACAAAAACCGTAAAGCGCAGCGAAGGCAGTTGCAATTGTCGCGCTCAGCCAGTAAATTCGAGCGTTTTCGAGCACGGGTGCGGCTGGTTAAATGTTAATCAGTGGTTACATGAAACCTTAAAAGCGCGTACCGTGAGTAACACCGTTTCTATCAGGCAAATATCCATGACAGCGACTGCGCAGCAGCTTGAATTTCTTAAAGACAGCATCAAAAGCATTCAGGATTACCCGAAGCCGGGCATCCTGTTCCGTGATGTCACCAGTTTGCTGGAAGACCCGAAAGCGTATGCTCTCAGCATTGAATTGCTGGTTGAGCGTTATAAAAATGCCGGGATCACCAAAGTAGTAGGGACCGAAGCCCGTGGTTTTCTGTTTGGCGCACCGGTTGCGCTGGGACTGGGCGTCGGTTTCGTACCGGTGCGTAAACCGCGTAAACTGCCGCGCGAAACCATCGCCGAAAGCTATGAACTTGAGTACGGTACTGACCAGTTAGAGATCCATGTAGACGCTATTCAGGCCGGCGATAAAGTGCTGGTGGTGGACGATCTGCTGGCGACAGGCGGCACCATTGAAGCCACCGTGAAACTGATCCGTCGTTTGGGCGGTGAAGTGACCGATGCGGCGTTTATTATCAATTTGTTCGACCTTGGCGGCGAGCAGCGTCTGGAAAAACAAGGCGTTACCTCCTACAGCCTGGTGCCGTTCCCGGGGCATTGATTCTTCTGCCCGCGCATTCATCCTTCGGGCTTGTGCCTGAGGGATGAAGTGTATTAACAGCATATGCTGTGTTAGCATTATCCCTTCGTAAATCCACCTTCCAGCGTTTCAGAGCCTGCCAATGAGTTATCAGGTCTTAGCCCGAAAATGGCGACCACAAACTTTTGCTGACGTCGTCGGTCAGGAGCATGTGCTGACGGCACTGGCGAACGGCCTATCTTCAGGGCGCATACATCATGCGTACCTGTTTTCCGGTACCCGGGGCGTCGGGAAAACCTCTATTGCCCGCTTGTTGGCGAAGGGGCTGAACTGCGAAACCGGCGTCACCGCAACGCCTTGCGGCGTGTGCGATAACTGCCGGGAAATCGAACAAGGGCGCTTTGTTGATTTAATTGAAATCGACGCCGCGTCACGCACCAAAGTTGAAGATACGCGCGACCTGCTGGATAACGTGCAGTACGCACCGGCGCGCGGTCGTTTCAAAGTCTATCTGATTGACGAAGTGCACATGCTCTCGCGCCACAGCTTTAACGCGCTGTTGAAGACGCTTGAAGAGCCTCCTGAGCACGTCAAATTCCTGCTGGCGACGACCGATCCGCAAAAGCTGCCGGTCACCATTCTCTCCCGCTGCCTGCAGTTCCACCTTAAGGCGCTGGATGTCGATCAGATCCGCAGCCAGCTTGAACATATTCTTGATGAAGAGAAGATTGAGCATGAGTTACGCGCGTTGCAACTGCTGGCGCGTGCCGCAGACGGCAGCCTGCGTGATGCGCTCAGCCTGACCGATCAAGCGATCGCCAGCGGTGACGGTAAACTCTCTGCGGCGGTGGTCAGCACCATGCTGGGCACGCTGAACGATGATCAGGCGTTGTCGCTGATTGAAGCGGTGGTCGCCGCCAATGGCGAACGCGTGATGGCGCTGGTGAATGAGGCGGCCTCCCGCGGTGTCGAATGGGAAGCGCTGCTGCTGGAAATGCAAACGCTGATGCACCGAATCGCGATGGTTCAGTTGACGCCTTCGGCGCTGGGCAGCGACATGGCGCCCGTTGAACATCGCGTGCGTGAGCTGGCCCGCACGGTGCCACCAACGGATGTACAGCTCTATTACCAGACGTTATTGATTGGCCGCAAAGAGCTGCCTTATGCGCCGGATCGCCGGATGGGCGTCGAGATGACGCTGTTGCGCGCGTTGGCGTTCCATCCGCGCACGCCGTTGCCAGCGCCTGAAGCTGTGCAACACGCTTTCGCTCCGGTTGCCCCCACTGCGGTGATGACGCCGCAGCAGGTCGCGCCTGTAGCGCCTCCGACCCCGCCGCAAAATGATGCGCCGATGCCGGATGCCACCAGCCAGGTGCTGGCGGCGCGCAGGCAGTTGCAGCGAGCGCAGGGAGCCGACAAAGCAAAAAAGAGTGAACCGGCAGCCGCTTCCCGCGCGCGGCCGGTGAATAACGCCGCGCTGGAACGACTGGCGTCGGTAACCGAGCGCGCGCAGTCACGCCCGGCGCCGTCGGCGCTCGAACAGACGCCTGCGAAAAAAGAGGCCTATCGCTGGAAGGCCACGACCGTCGTTGAAGAGGTCAAAGAAGTCGTTGCCACACCGAAGGCGCTGAAAAAAGCGCTGGAGCATGAAAAAACGCCGGAGCTGGCGAAGAAGCTGGCGGAAGAAGCCATTGAGCGAGATGCCTGGGCCCGCGAGGTCAGCCAGCTTAAACTGCCAAAACTGGTCGAGCAGGTGGCGCTTAATGCCTGGAGAGAACAAGACGGCGAGCGTCTGTGTTTGCATCTGCGCAGTTCACAGCGTCACCTTAATTCGCAAGGCGCGCAGAAGGCGCTCAGCGATGCGCTGAGCGAATTACGCGGTTCGGCGATTGAACTGACTATCATTGAAGATGATAATCCGGCGGTGCGTACACCGCTGGAATGGCGTCAGGCGATTTATGAGGAGAAACTTGCGCAGGCGCGTGAGTCGATTATTGCGGATAACAATATCCAGACGCTGCAGCGCTTTTTCGATGCGGATCTGGATGAAGAGAGTATTCGTCCCCTTTGACGGGCAGCTCCGGCGACCCGTTTTCAACCCTGAATGTGACTTATCACTCTGGTTAGTCACCACAGCTAAAGAGAGAAGCCTATGTTTGGAAAAGGCGGTCTGGGTAACCTGATGAAACAGGCCCAGCAGATGCAAGAAAAAATGCAGAAAGTGCAGGAAGAGATCGCGCAGCTGGAAGTGACTGGCGAATCCGGCGCGGGTCTGGTGAAAGTGACCATCAATGGTGCGCATAACTGCCGCCGCGTGGAGATCGATCCGAGCCTGCTCGAAGACGACAAAGAGATGCTGGAAGATCTCGTTGCCGCTGCATTCAACGATGCTGCTCGCCGTATTGAAGAAACGCAGAAAGAGAAGATGGCTTCTGTCTCTTCCGGTATGTCTCTGCCGCCAGGCTTTAAGATGCCGTTCTGATGCAGACCAGTCCGCTGTTAACGCAGCTTATGGAAGCGTTGCGCTGCCTGCCGGGCGTTGGCCCGAAGTCGGCGCAGCGTATGGCATTTACGCTGCTGCAGCGGGATCGCAGCGGCGGTATGCGTCTGGCGCAGGCGCTCACCCGGGCAATGTCGGAAATCGGTCATTGCGCTGATTGCCGTACCTTTACCGAGCAGGATGTCTGCAACATTTGCAGTAATCCCCGCCGCCAGGAAAACGGTCAAATCTGCGTGGTGGAAAGCCCGGCGGATATCTACGCCATTGAGCAGACCGGGCAGTTTTCCGGTCGCTACTTTGTGCTGATGGGGCATCTGTCGCCGCTGGACGGCATCGGGCCTGATGACATCGGGCTCGACAGACTCGAACAGCGCCTGGCATCGGAAAAGATCCAGGAAGTGATCCTCGCCACCAACCCAACGGTGGAAGGGGAGGCAACCGCCAACTATATTGCGGAGCTGTGCGCGCAATATGAGGTCGAAGCCAGCCGCATCGCTCATGGCGTGCCGGTAGGCGGTGAGCTAGAGATGGTCGATGGCACCACGCTGTCGCACTCGCTGGCCGGTCGCCACAAGATTCGTTTTTAACCAAACGGAGGCAGAAATTTTTGCCTCCGCTTGAAAAGCGTTACGCCTGTCCCCACTTCTCCCTCAACGCATTTTTTTACCTTGTAAATGGCATTGTTGAGGTTTTCCCAATGAAAGGACAAGAAACCCGTGGTTTTCAGTCAGAAGTCAAACAGCTTCTGCACCTGATGATTCATTCTCTCTATTCGAACAAAGAGATCTTCCTGCGTGAGCTTATCTCCAACGCCTCCGATGCGGCGGATAAACTGCGTTTCCGCGCGCTGTCCAACGCGTCACTGTATGAAGGCGATGGCGAGCTGCGCGTGCGTGTCTCTTTCGATAAAGAACAACGTACGCTGACGATTGCCGATAACGGCATCGGGATGACCCGTGATGAAGTGATTGACCATCTGGGGACTATCGCCAAATCCGGCACCAAAGCGTTCCTTGAATCAATGGGTTCCGACCAGGCAAAAGACAGCCAGTTGATTGGTCAGTTTGGTGTGGGGTTCTACTCCGCCTTTATCGTCGCCGATAAAGTTACCGTGCGTACCCGCGCGGCAGGCGAGAGCGCAGAAAGCGGCGTGTTCTGGGAATCCGCAGGCGAGGGGGAATACACCGTTGCCGATATCACCAAAGCCGACCGCGGTACCGAAATCACCCTGCATCTGCGTGAAGGGGAAGATGATTTCCTCAATGACTGGCGCGTACGCTCCATCATCAGCAAATATTCCGACCACATTGCGCTGCCGGTAGAGATCGAAAAAGAGGAAGAGAAAGACGGCGAAACCGTCGTTAGCTGGGAAAAGATCAACAAAGCGCAGGCACTGTGGACGCGCAACAAGTCTGAAATCAAAGACGACGAGTACAACGAGTTCTACAAGCATATCGCTCACGATTTTACTGACCCGCTGACCTGGAGCCACAACCGCGTGGAAGGGAAGCAGGAGTACACCAGCCTGTTGTACATCCCGTCGCAGGCACCGTGGGATATGTGGAACCGCGATCATAAACATGGTCTGAAACTGTATGTGCAGCGCGTATTTATCATGGACGACGCCGAACAGTTTATGCCGAACTATCTGCGCTTCGTACGCGGTCTGATTGATTCCAACGACCTGCCGCTTAACGTCTCCCGTGAAATTCTGCAGGACAGCAGCGTGACCCGCAATCTGCGTTCAGCGTTGACCAAACGCGTTCTGCAAATGCTGGATAAACTGGCGAAAGATGACGCGGAAAAATACCAAACCTTCTGGCAGCAATTCGGTCTGGTGCTGAAAGAGGGTGCAGGCGAAGACAGCGGCAATATTGAAGCCATTGCCAAACTGCTGCGCTTCGCGTCTACGCACACCGACTCTTCAGCGCAAACCGTGTCGCTGGAAGAGTACGTGTCGCGTATGAAAGAAGGGCAGGAGAAAATTTACTTTATCACCGCCGACAGCTATGCCGCGGCGAAGAGCAGCCCGCATCTGGAGTTGCTGCGTAAGAAAGGCATCGAAGTACTGCTGCTTTCCGATCGCATCGATGAGTGGATGATGAGCTACCTGACCGAGTTTGACGGTAAGGCATTCCAGTCCGTGGCGAAAGCCGATGCGTCGCTGGAAAAACTGGCCGATGAAGTGGATGACAACGCCAAAGAAGCCGAAAAAGCGCTGGAGCCGTTCGTTGAGCGTGTGAAAACGCTGCTGGGCGAGCGCGTCAAAGAGGTGCGTCTGACGCATCGTCTGACCGACACGCCTGCGGTTGTCGTTACCGACGCGGATGAAATGAGCACCCAGATGGCGAAACTCTTCGCCGCTGCGGGCCAGAGCGCGCCGGAAGTGAAATACATCTTTGAACTGAACCCGGATCATCCGCTGGTGAAACGTGCGGCGGATACCCAGGATGAGACGCGGTTTAATGAGTGGGTCGAGCTGTTACTGGATCAGTCCCTGCTGGCTGAGCGCGGTACGCTGGAAGATCCGAACCTGTTTATCAAACGCGTAAATGCGTTGTTGATGGCGTAAGGTTCTGCGTTACCCTCATCCGCGCGGTGAGGGTAACGCTTTATTTCTACCATTCATTCTCATTAACCGTTTCAGCCCGTCCCGCCTTCCTTGAGCCATCCTCGTTCTGGTGGTATCTTTTAGCGCTTTTGAAAAATTGAACCAACATTTGAGGGGATTTCCGCAATGCGTATTATTCTGCTTGGCGCTCCGGGCGCAGGTAAAGGAACTCAGGCGCAGTTCATCATGGAGAAATACGGTATTCCGCAAATCTCCACCGGCGACATGCTGCGTGCGGCTGTGAAATCCGGCAGCGAGCTGGGCAAACAGGCGAAAGACATTATGGACGCGGGCAAACTGGTGACTGACGAACTGGTTATCGCGCTGGTAAAAGAGCGCATTGCTCAGGAAGATTGCCGTAACGGTTTCCTGCTCGATGGCTTCCCGCGTACGATCCCGCAGGCTGATGCCATGAAAGAAGCGGGCATTGCGGTGGATTTCGTCCTGGAATTCGACGTGCCGGATGAACTGATTGTCGACCGTATCATTGGTCGTCGTGTTCACGCTGCCTCTGGCCGCGTTTACCACATCAAATTCAACCCGCCGAAAGTCGAAGGTAAAGATGATGTGACCGGCGAAGAGCTGACCACCCGTAAAGACGATCAGGAAGAAACCGTGCGTAAACGCCTGGTGGAATACCATCAGATGACTGCGCCGCTGATCGGCTACTACCAGAAAGAAGCGCAGGCGGGTAACACCCAATATGCCAAAGTTGACGGCACCAAAGCCGTGAACGACGTGCGCGCTGAACTGGAAAAAATCCTCGGCTAACGCCTCTCTCCCCGGCTCTCTTGCCGGGGAGTTTCAACAATCACTGCAATTGGTTCCGTTTGCGCGCGTTTCGGCTACAATTATCAACCCGTTAAATGGTTAAGAGGCGCGAATGAGTCAGGCGAAAACGGGCATTTTGTTGGCCAATCTTGGCACCCCCGATGCACCTACCCCCGAAGCAGTTAAACGCTATCTGCGGCAATTTCTGAGCGACAGACGCGTTGTTGATACTCCGCGATTGTTGTGGTGGCCGCTGCTGCGCGGCGTGATCCTGCCCCTTCGTTCTCCTCGCGTGGCAAAACTTTATCGATCCATCTGGATGGAAGACGGTTCGCCGCTAATGGTCTACAGCCGCAGGCAGCAACAGGCGCTGGCGGCCCGGCTACCGGATGTGCCTGTGGTGCTCGGCATGAGCTACGGTTCTCCTTCGCTGGAGAGCGCAGTCGATGAGTTGCTGGCGCAGGACGTTGACCATATCGTGGTGCTGTCGCTCTATCCGCAATACTCCTGCTCCACCGTCGCGGCGGTCTGGGATGAACTGGCGCGTATCCTGGCGAAAAAACGCCATATTCCCGGCGTCTCCTTTATTCGCGATTACGCGGATGATGCGGACTACATTACGGCGCTGGCAAACAGCGTTCGCGCTTCTTTTGCGCGACATGGCGAGCCGGATTTGCTGCTGCTCTCTTATCACGGCATTCCTCAACGTTATGCCGCCGAAGGGGATGATTACCCGCAGCGTTGTCGCGATACCACCCGCGAGCTGGTTTCCGCGCTCGACTTGCCGCCGGAAAAAGTGATGATGACGTTCCAGTCCCGCTTTGGTCGTGAACCCTGGTTAACCCCCTATACTGATGAAACGCTGAAAATGCTCGGTGAGAAAGGCGTGAAGCACATTCAGGTGATGTCACCGGGCTTTGCCTCCGACTGCCTGGAGACGCTGGAAGAGATTGCAGTGCAAAACCGTGAATTTTTCCTCGAAGCGGGCGGGGAAAAATATGAGTACATTCCGGCGCTTAACGACACGCCGGATCATATCGAGATGATGGTGAATTTAACCGCGAAATATCGCTGATCGCGCGCCGGGCCGTGAGTGTGCTACCATTCACAGCCCGAATGTTGATCCCCTTATCGCAACCATGAAATTTCCCGGTAAACGTAAATCCAAACACTATTTCCCCGTCAACGCCCGCGATCCGTTATTGCAGCAAATCCAGCCTGAGAGCGAAGTCAGCACCTGCTGGGTAGTCGGCATTGACCAGACGCTGGTGGATATTGAGGCAAAGGTGGATGATGCGTTTATTACGCGTTATGGCCTGAGCGCCGGGCATTCGCTGGTGATCGCGGATGATGTCGCCGAAGCGCTGTATCAGGAACTGGTGCGTGAAAACCTGATCACCCATCAGTTTGCTGGCGGCACCATCGGCAACACCATGCACAACTACTCGGTGCTGGCGGATGACCGCTCGGTACTGCTTGGTGTGATGTGTGAAAACGTGAAGATTGGCAGCTACGCCTACCGTTATCTGTGTAATACCTCCAGCCGTACCGATCTGAACTATCTGCAAGGGGTGGACGGCGCGATTGGCCGTTGTTTCACCCTGATTAACGACAGCGGCGAGCGTACGTTTGCGATAAGCCCTGGCCAGATGAATCAACTGCGTGCCGACAGTATCCCGGAAGAGGTGATTGCAGGGGCTTCTGCGCTGGTGCTCTCTTCTTACCTGGTACGCTGTAACCCCGGTGAGCCGATGCCGGAGGCAACCCTGCAGGCGGTGGCATACGCCAAAAAGCATAATGTTCCGGTGGTGCTGACGCTGGGTACCAAATATGTGATTGCTGATAACCCGCAGTGGTGGCGCGATTTCCTCAAAGAGAACGTCTCAATTCTGGCGATGAACGAAGAGGAGGGGCATGCCCTGACGGGCGAGAGCGATCCGTTGCTGGCCTCTGATAAAGCGCTGGATTGGGTTGATTTGGTGCTTTGCACCGCCGGACCTGTCGGCTTGTATATGGCAGGCTTTACGGAAGACGACGCGAAGCGTAAAACGCAGCATCCGTTGTTACCGGGCGCGATTGCCGAATTCAACCAGTTTGAGTTCAGCCGCGCGCTGCGCCACAAAGATTGTGAACACCCGCTGCGTATCTACTCGCACATTGCGCCCTATATGGGCGGCCCGGAAAAAATCATGAATACCAACGGTGCAGGCGATGGCGCACTGGCCGCGTTGCTGCATGATATCACCGCCAATAATTACCACCGTGCCAACGTTCCCAACTCCAGTAAGCACAAATTCAACTGGCTGACCTATTCGTCGCTGGCGCAGGTCTGTAAATACGCCAATCGCGTCAGTTACCAGGTGCTGAATCAGCATTCACCGCGCTTAACGCGTGGTTTGCCGGAGCGGGAAGACAGCCTCGAAGAGGCGTACTGGGAACGTTAATTTTCCGACAGTGATTTGATGAAAACCGGTAAAGCGCTGCTTATCGGTTTTTTTTATGCGCGTGCGTATAAGTCGTCTTTATGCAATAAAGAAGCAGGCTATGCGCCTGCTTCTTTGCTTCTTAACCTGTGACCGCCTCTTCGACCAGCGGTTTCTCCAGCAGCGTATACATGGTGTTAGCGATCTCGCGTTCGCCCATCACCACCTGGTTTGCGCCGCGTTCGGTGATGTAATCCACCTCATCGTCATAATGTGCGCGGGCAATAATCTCAATGTGCGGGCATTTTTCACGGGCGCTGGCGACAATCTCTCCCGCCTCATACCCGTTGGGGATGGTCAGCAGCAGCCAGCGCGCGCAATCCAGATGGGCCAGGTTCATAATTTCTTCGTTGGCGGCATTACCCAACACCGCGCGGATGCCGCGCTCTCGCAGTTCATCCACACGGGTTCGCGAGGTTTCAATCACCACCAGCGGGATCCCCTGCGCCATCAGTTTTTCACCCAGCAGGCTGCCCACGCGGCCAAAACCAACCAGTAACGCGTGATTGCAGATGTCCACCGGGATCTGTTTCTCTTCTTCAATCGCTTCTTCCAGCGTTTGCTCTTCCAGCGTCTCGGTCTTGTCGAGGTATTTCTCCAGCGTCGCAAACAGCACCGGGTTGAGCATAATCGACAGGATCGCACCCGCCAGCACCAGGTTTTGCCCCGCCTGCGGCAGCAGATCCAGCGCCATTCCCAGCCCGGCAAGAATAAAGGCAAACTCACCGATTTGCGCAAGACTGGCGGCGATGGTCAGCGCGGTGCGCGGTGAGTGGCCGAACAAACGCACCAGGAAGAAGGCGGCAACGGATTTACCGAAAATGATAATCGCCAGCGTACCCAGCACAGCCAGCGGTTGCTCAATCAGGATCAGCGGGTCGAACAACATGCCGACGGAAACAAAGAACAGCACCGCGAAAGCATCCCGCAGCGGTAACGTATCGTGCGCAGCGCGGTGGCTCAGTTCTGATTCGTTCAGCACCATCCCGGCGAAAAAGGCGCCGAGCGCAAAAGAGACATCAAACAGTTCGACAGCGCCAAACGCGATGCCTAACGCCAGCGCCAGCACGGAAAGGGTAAACAGTTCGCGGGAACCCGTAGCCGCGCTGCGCGCCATAATCCACGGCACCAGACGGCGGCCGACCAGCATCATAATGGCAATAAAAGCCACCACTTTGCCGATGGTAATGCCCATATCCACGGCCAGCGACGCCAGCCCGACATCGCCTTTTTCCGTCATACCTGCGATGGCGGGCAGCAGCACCAGCGTTAACACCATCACCAGGTCTTCGACAATCAGCCAGCCGATGGCGATTTGCCCGCGCTGGCTATCAATAAGCTGCCGCTCCTCAAGCGCGCGCAGCAGCACCACGGTACTGGCGGTGGAGAGACATAGCCCAAACACAATACCGGTCATTAACGACCAGCCAAGCGTTGCGGAAAGCGCCATACCCAGAAGCGTGGCGACGGCAATTTGCGCGATCGCTCCGGGAATGGCGATGGACTTTACCGCCATCAGATCCTTCAGTGAGAAATGCAGGCCGACGCCAAACATCAGCAATATCACGCCCAGTTCAGCCAGTTCCGGCGCCAGTTGCGTATCCGCTACAAAACCCGGCGTAAAAGGACCGGACAGCACACCCGCGAGTAAATAGCCCACCAGCGGCGAAATACGCAGTTTGTTGGCAAGCATGCCGAGAATAAAAGCGAGCACAAGGCCGCCGACAATGGTGGTGATAAGCGGGGTGGCGTGATGCATTCCGTCTCCTTTCGTTGATGCGGGGATCCCAGGGCGATAAGGCGTAACTGCGTTACAGTTTATGACAATTTTGACCAGTATGTTTATGAATAATTGTTGAATTATGAGGAAAATGACAATTTGGGCGAAATAAATCGCCAACCGGGTCTTCCGTAACAGAAATCGTGCGTCAGCGGCATGCCAGCAAGAAGGTGTGCGGCCAAAGAGATATTTTGGCCGCGGTGAAATCAGGCTTCGGGGCGGTTATCGGGCAGGAATATCGTCAGGATCCCCAGCAATGGGAGGAAAGCACATATTTTATAGACCAGATCGATACTGGTGTGATCGGCAATCAGCCCCAGCACCGCTGCACCAAGGCCTCCCATGCCGAAGGCAAAGCCAAAAAACAGACCGGAAACCATACCGATGCGGCCCGGCAGCAGCTCCTGCGCATAGACCAGAATGGCCGAAAACGCTGATGCGAGCACAAAACCAATAATCACTGTCAAAACGCCGGTCCAGAATAGCGTTGCGTAGGGTAAAACGAGGGTAAACGGCGCCACGCCGAGGATAGAGCCCCAAATCACATATTTTCGCCCAATTTTGTCACCCAGCGGCCCGCCAACTACCGTTCCCGCAGCAACCGCAAACAGAAAAATAAACAGGTGCATCTGGGCGTTTTGCACTGACAAGTCGAACTTATGCATCAGATAAAAGGTGAAATAGCTGCTGATGCTCGCCATGTAGAAGTATTTCGAAAAAATCAGGATCAGTAATACGCAAACCGCCAGCACCACTTTGTTGCGCGGCAGCGGATTCATCACTGAAACGGATTTTTTGCCTTTATTGACCCGATGCTGCGCGGCATACCAGCGGCTGACCTGCAATAACACAATAATCGCCAGCAACGCAGCAAGGACAAACCAGGCGACATTGCCTTTACCGTACGGGGCAATGATCACCGCCGCCAGCAATGGGCCGAGGGAGCTGCCAAAATTACCCCCCACCTGGAAAATGGATTGCGCCAGACCGTGACGCCCGCCAGACGCCATGCGCGCCACGCGGGAGGACTCCGGGTGGAAGACCGATGAGCCCGTTCCCACCAGTGCGGCGGCGATCAAAACCGTACCGAAGCTGCCCGCCAGCGCCAGTAACACCAGCCCGCTAAGGGTAAAGCACATACCGATGGGCAGCGACCACGGCATCGGGTGCTTATCGGTCCAGTAGCCCACCACCGGCTGTAACAGCGAGGAGGCGACCTGGAAGGTCAGCGTGATCAGGCCGATCTGCACAAACGACAACGAGAAATCGGCCTGCAACAGCGGATAAATGGCCAGCAGCAGGGACTGGATCATATCGTTGAGCAGATGCGAAAGACTGATTGCGCCAAGAATACCGAACGATGTACGCGCGGCAGGGGGTGTCTGCTGCGTTTCACTTATTGCCATAAATACCACGTATGTTGATGAGAAGGGGCGGAGAGCGTCAGAACGGTAAATCGTTATCTGGCTAACATACCTGTGCTTAAGGTTTGAAGGAAGTCGCAATGCTGAAAACGTATTTGTCTATTATCCTTAAGCGCTGTAATTTCTCAGTTTTATTAATGGGGTCAGGGAGAGAAGCATGAAATTGATAAAGAAGAGTATGGCGCTCGCGCTGCTGGCGGCGATGGGGCTGGCAAGCTGGCAGGTACAGGCTTACGAGCAGGATAAAACCTATAACGTCACCATTCTGCATACCAACGATCATCATGGTCACTTCTGGCGCAGCGATTACGGCGAATATGGACTGTCGGCGCAAAAAACGCTGGTGGACGGCATCCGTAAAGAAGTGGCTGCACAAGGCGGTAGCGTATTGCTGTTGTCCGGTGGCGACATTAATACGGGGGTTCCGGAGTCCGATTTACAGGATGCGGAGCCAGATTTTCGCGGCATGAATCTGATCGGCTACGACGCAATGGCGGTTGGTAACCATGAGTTTGATAACCCGCTTAGCGTGCTGCGTCAGCAGGAAAAGTGGGCCAAATTCCCGTTCCTCTCCGCCAATATTTACCAGAAAAGCACCGGTGAGCGGCTGTTTAAACCGTGGATGATCTTCAATCGCCAGGGCCTGAAAATTGCGGTGATCGGCCTGACAACCGACGATACCGCGAAAATCGGCAATCCGGAGTTTTTCACCGATATTGAATTCCGCAAACCCGCGGATGAAGCCAAACTGGTGATTGATGAGCTGAAGCAGAATGAAAAACCGGATGTGATCATTGCCACCACCCATATGGGGCATTACGACAACGGTGAGCACGGCTCCAATGCGCCGGGTGATGTCGAAATGGCGCGCAGCCTGCCGAAAGGGGCGCTGGCAATGATTGTGGGTGGTCACTCACAAGATCCGGTGTGTATGGCCTCGGAAAATAAAAAGCAGGTCGATTATGTGCCGGGTACGCCATGTGCGCCGGATCAGCAAAATGGCATCTGGATTGTGCAGGCGCATGAGTGGGGCAAATATGTGGGCCGCGCCGACTTTCAGTTCCGTAATGGCGAGATGAAACTGGTGCGCTACCAGCTTCTCCCGGTCAACCTGAAGAAGAAGGTGACCTACGATAACGGTCAGAGTGAGCGCGTACTCTACACCCCGGAAATTGCAGAAAACCCGCAAATGCTCTCCCTGCTGACCCCGTTCCAGAACAAAGGCAAAGCGCAGCTGGAGGTCAAAATTGGCAACACGAACGGTCACCTGGAAGGCGATCGCAGCAAAGTGCGTTTCGTGCAAACCAATCTGGCGCGCGTGATCCTGGCGGCGCAAATGGCCCGCACCAACGCCGATCTGGCGGTGATGAGCGGTGGCGGCGTTCGTGACTCCATTGAAGCGGGCGACATCACCTATAAAGATGTGCTGAAAGTGCAGCCCTTTGGCAACACGCTGGTGTATGTCGATCTCGACGGTAAAGCGTTGACCGACTACCTGACGGCAGTGGCGCAGAAAAAACCGGACTCCGGGGCGTATCCGCAGTTTGCCAACGTCAGCTTTGTGGCAAAAAACGGCAAACTGAGTGATGTGAAAATCAAAGGCGAACCGATTGATATGGCGAAAACCTACCGCCTGGCGACCCTGAGCTTTAACGCCACCGGTGGTGATGGCTATCCGCGCCTCGACGATAAAACCGGTTATGTGAATACCGGCTTTATTGATGCCGAAGCGCTGAAGGAGTACATCCAGAAAAATTCACCGCTGGATGTGAATGCTTACGAACCGAAAGGCGAGGTGAGCTGGCAGTAACCCGGCGTCAATCGCGGCGGGCGATATCGGCAAATTTTGCGTCCAGTATGTTTGCCAGATCGCTCGCCGCGAGTTCAATATCCAGCCCCCGTTTGCCACCGGAAACATAAATCGAGGCAAACTCTTGCGCTGGTGCGTCAATCAGCGTCGGCAGTCGTTTTTTCTGCCCCAGCGGGCTAATGCCACCCACCAGATAGCCGGTCGTGCGCTGCGCCACCATTGGGTCAGCCATATCCACTTTTTTTGCGCCGAGCGCTTTGGCGACCTTTTTCAGATCCAGTTGCCCGGCGACGGGCGTCACCGCGACCGCCAGATGTTTCATGTCGCCATTGATCGCCACCAGTAGCGTTTTGTAGACCTGGTCAGCATTCAGTCCCAGTTTACGCACCACTTCGTCACCAAAATTGGTTTCATTGGGGTCGTGATCGTAGGTGTGAACCTGAAAAGAGACGTTGTTTTTTTCGAGTAATTTCACGGCGGGAGTCATAGCAATCCTTCTTACCACAGTAATCTGACGCGACCAGCATACGCCTTTGTTGGCGCATGAAAATAGTACCATCTTGCGCTATTGCGCCATTCTCTGTCGCAGCAGTAAGGGTAAATTGCCGTCGCCGTACAGATGCAGCGCCCCGGCGGCAACGACGTAGCGCCCCGGAGGCAGGGCAAACAGCCGATCGCACCAAGCCTGATTGCGCTGCTGCATCAGCACTTCATGCAGCGGCTGGCTGAACGTACCCGGCAGTTCCATCTCGTTTTCCGCTGGCGGGTGTTCCAGCCACCAGCTCATCATGACCTGCAATAAGCGCGCATTATCATGCCAGTGGGTGAGCGTATCCTGTAGCAGCGCATTACCGTCATCCGGTAATGCGCGCAGGAGGTCAAGCTGGCTGGTGGTGCCCTCCAGTTCGAGGATCTTGACCTGGTATTGCTGCGCTGCGCGCAATAACTGGTAATCGATGCCGTACTCCGGGCGTAACCCCAGGCGTTGAGCTTGCGTTGCCTGCAGTACCAGCGCGATATGCCAGGCCGGGCGGTGTTCAAACTCCTCCCGCGATAGCGATAAGGTTTGCAGCGTCTTATCCAGTTCCTCCTGCAAGGCTGGGGTAAGGCGTTGTTCAAGGGGGGCGACAGGGGGGAGATTATCGAAAGGGGAATCGGAACCCGCGACATCGGCTTCCACAATCAGCGCATCGGCTTCGCGCAATTTTTGCAGCAGGGCGTCCGGCAGGGGCGACATACCTTGCGTCCCCATATGGATGCTGCCGACCAGATGCAACAACCGATTACCGGGCAGCGTAATATCCTGCGCGGGCCAGCGATAACGGCGCACCAGCAGCGCACGAAAAAACTTTTTCAAGCGTTGAAACAGGGCCATACGCGCTTCCTGAAAAGAAAACGCCATGCTAACGCGCAGCGCAGGAAGGTGTAAACCCCGCCGATGACCGGCGGGGGGAATGGTTATTGGCGCGGTTTGAAGCGCAGCAGGCGGTTGGCGTTGCTCACCACGGTAATGGAGGAGAGCGCCATTGCTGCACCCGCTACCACCGGGTTGAGTAACGTGCCGGTCAGCGGCCAGAGAATGCCTGCCGCCACCGGAATACCCAGCGAGTTATAAATAAACGCCCCCAGCAGGTTCTGCTTCATATTGCGCAGCGTCGCTTTGGCTATCGCCAGTGCATCCGCAACGCCCAGCAAACTGTGGCGCATCAACGTGATCGCCGCCGTCTCAATCGCCACATCGCTGCCGCCACCCATGGCGATGCCGACATCCGCCTGCGCCAGCGCCGGGGCATCGTTGATACCGTCACCAATCATCGCCACCTGGCGACCCTGCTGTTGCAGGTTTTTAATGGCGTCGGCTTTGCCGTCCGGCAATACACCGGCAATCACTTCATCAATGCCTGCTTCCTGAGCAATGGCTTTTGCCGTCGTGGGGTTGTCGCCGGTGAGCATCACCAGTCGGTATCCGGCACGGTGCAAACGTTGCAGCGCTTCAACACTGTCTTCACGTAGCGGATCGCGAATGGCAAACAGCGCCACAGCTTCGCCGTCGACCGCCAGCAGCACGGGCGTTGCGCCGCGGCTGGCTTGTTCGGCTATCTCTGCCTCCAGCGCGTGCGTATCAACGTTCTGTTCGGTCAGTAGCGCCTGATTACCCAGCAGAACATTGTGCCCGTCTATCTGGCCGCTGACACCCAGACCGCGCAGTGTGCGGAACTGGTTAACCTGTGGGAGCGTTTCGGCGGCGGCTTTGTCCAGGATTGCCCGCGCCAGCGGGTGGCTGGAACCCTGTTCCAGTGCAGCCGCCAGACGCAGCGCATCGCTTTCATCGCCGTGGAGCGTTTTGATGCTCACCACTTCAGGTTTGCCGAGGGTCAGCGTGCCCGTTTTATCAAACACCAGCGTATCCAGCGTACTGGCGCGTTGCAGCGCATCCGCATCACGGACCAGGACGCCAAACTCCGCAGCGCGACCGACGCCGGAGATAATCGACATCGGCGTCGCCAGTCCCAGCGCACATGGGCAGGCGATGATCAGCACGGTGGTGGCGATCACCAGCGTATAGACAATCTGTGGCGCCGGGCCGAAGAAAAACCAGATGGCGCCGCTCAACAGTGCGATAGCCACCACCACCGGCACAAACACGGCGGAGATGCGGTCGGCAAGCTGACCAATCTCGGGTTTGCTGCTTTGTGCCTGGCGCACCATGCGGATAATGCGCGACAGGGTGGTATGGCTCCCTACGGCGCTGGCGGTAAACAAGACGCTACCGTCTTGCACCACGGTTCCGGCATGAATGGTGTCGCCATCGCCTTTTTCCTGCGGGATCGGTTCGCCAGTGAGCATCGCTTCATCGAACCAGGCCTCACCCTGGCTGATTTCACCGTCCACCGGAACCCGATCGCCGGTCGTCAGACGCAGCGTCATCCCCGGCTGCACCTCGGCCAGCGGTACGCTTTTCTCACCGTCTGCGGTCACGACCCGCGCCGTTGGCGGGGTTAAGTCCAGCAAGCGTTCCAGCGCTTTTGATGAGCGCTGGCGTGCACGCGCCTCCAGCATATGACCGAGATTAATCAGACCGATGATCATCGCGCTGGCTTCGTAATAGAGATGGCGTGCTTCCATCGGGAACCATTGGGGCCATATGTTGACGCTCATCGAGTAGAGCCAGGCGGCGCCCGTGCCGAGTGCCACCAGCGTATCCATGGTGGCGCTGCCGTTACGCAGGCTTTTCCATGCGCTGGTGTAAAAATGGCCGCCCGCCACCACCATGACGGCGAAGGTGACAAGACCGATAACCAGCCACAGCGAGCGGTTGGCGTCGGTCACCATCATATTGTCGCCCAGCATGCCCCATACCATGATTGGCACGCCAACCAGCAAGGCGACAATGGCCTGCCAGCGAAAGCGTTTCAGGGTGGCGAGGGCGGTTTCTTGCTGGCGTTCACGCCGTTTAACGTCATCTTCAATGGCTTCTGCGCCGTAGCCAGCCTGCTCTACGGCGTTGACTAACTCTGCTGCGGGCGCACTGCCCATGACCAGCGCAGTGCGCTCCGCCAGGTTAACCCGTGCCTGCGTGACGCCGGGAACCGCCTGCAAGGCTTTTTGCACCCGGGAGACACAACTGGCGCAGCTCATGCCGTTGATCAACAGTTGTTGGCTGTCGTCAACGTCATCGGCTGCCGGAAGCTCAGAAGTGGCCGCTGTCAGTGCTTCCGACGGGAGTGATGACTCTGCCAGCGGTTTAGCCTTTGGGTGGCTTACGCTCGCACCGTAGCCGGCTTCCTGCACGGTGGCGATTAACGCGTCAGCGCTGGCGCTGCCGGTCACTTCCGCACGTTCAATGGTAACTTCTGCATGTTCGACGTCCGGGCGTTTTTCCAGACTCTCTTTCACGCGTTTAACGCAATGGCCGCAGGAGAGGCCATCAAGGGTTAGCTCTATAGTATGAGACATGCTCAATCTCCTTAATGATGACGCTGAATAGTAACTGTGCTGAAGCTTAAACCTTCCATCAAGGGGAAGGTCAAGGGCGATCCGCAAAGAAGGTGGCGTTGTCCACTGCTCTGCATTGCAGCCCGCAGATAATCACCATAAAAAAGCCCCGCGATGTGAGCGGGGCTGATGGCTGATCGGGTTGCGTTAATCGAGTTTCTGCTCGTAATGGTTTCCGGCGTCAACGACTCGCCATATTTTCCATTTGCCCTCTTCCTTACGCGTCCATACCTGAAGATGTTTTGCCTTGTTATTTTCAATACCCAGCGAAACGTCCAGTTTCATGCTGTCTCCGTCTGGTTTGGCGGGGGAGACATTAAGGCGCGCGATCCATGCCGGGTCATAGTCCTGGCAATAGGTGAAGTAATCTGAGCCCAATAATTCCTGTTCAGGCATGTCATAAATAACGGCCATTCGCGCCAGTAATTTCTTCGATGCCCATTGCTGCATGGTTTTCGTTTTAATCAGTTCATCCGGCGGCGTTTTGCCAAACTCGTTCAGATAATAGGTGTAAAACGCCGCGATCTCTTTCTGCACATCCGTTCCGGTGTTTGCACTTGCGAAAGGAAGGTAAAGCGCCAGCAATAACGACAGTACGTAACGCATCATTTTTTCCTGTAGATAACATACGGTGGGTGGAATCTGCGATAGCCGGGGCCTGGGTACATGTCCCGTTGTTTAAAATCTGAATACCAATTTTTGCCGTCAAACATCGTCATATGGCCACTGATATTACCGCCTGGATAAGGCTGGATAATGGCAACATCGCCTTTTTCCGGTGCAGCCGAAGCGGGTAACGCTGTAAATCCTGCTTTTAACAGCGAGTCACCATAATCTTTGGCATCGCCTGTTCTTATAAGGTTAATTCCGCCTGCCGATATGGCCTGACGTGTGTAGGTCGCACATTCTGAGCGCGATTTAGCTCCGGCATGTTTCACCAGGTAAGCCACCGCTGCATCTTTATCCCATGCCATAAACATCCCTTTAGAGAAAAGAGTAAACATAAGGTATTACAAAGCGCAGCCATGCTACCGAACGCTAACAGACTGAAAATAAGAGTAATCTTATTTGATGGCAAAATTCGGCTGCTGTCGTAGGAGGACGGTTATTTAGTGAGGACGCGCGTTGTCGCCGGGGAGGCCTGTCGGGCGGGAATAAAAAATAAAGCCCCGCATAGTGCGAGGCCTGACGCGTGAAGCGGGCAGATCATTAACCGTATTTACGAGCGAATTCCTGATCGGAATTGCACAGGTAAATAATAAATTCGATAAACGCGATGATGGAAGGAATAAAGGTCCAGCAGAACAGGAGATAAAGAATGCCCTGACCTGTTTTCCCTAAATAAAATTTATGCACGCCAAATCCACCAAAGAAGAAGGCAAGCAGTGCGGCGGTAATGCGGCTTTTGGTTCCCGCCACGGCCTGTGGTGCGCCGCAATTCGGGCAGGCAACCGCTTCTTTATGAATTTCCTTTCCGCAACCACGGCAAAACGCCATATCACTCATAACAACTCCTGTGTGTAAATCATTTATCATTATTTGAAACATCCGGCCACATGTTATAGCGAAGCGGTAACGGGGGTAAATAAAAAATGTATTGGCAACAATGATATATTTGTTTTGTCATATTGTGCCGCTTACTATTGTGCACCTGACGTCAGGGCGGGTTAAAGGCCCTATACTCTACGTTGTGTCGGCGAAATAATGTTGTAGGGTCGGAAACACAGACAGCAAGGGGGACATGTGAATATCAGCGATGTGGCAAAAAAAACCGGTTTGACCAGTAAAGCGATCCGTTTTTATGAAGAAAAAGGGTTGGTCACGCCGCCGTTACGCAGCGAAAACGGCTATCGCAGCTACACGCAACAGCATTTAAATGAGCTGACCCTGCTACGTCAGGCGCGCCAGGTGGGGTTTAACCTTGAAGAGTGCGGCGAGCTGGTCACCCTGTTTAACGATCCAGCCCGCCACAGTGCCGATGTGAAAGCGCGCACCTTGCAGAAAGTGGCGGAGATCGAGCGGCACATCATCGAATTGCAGCAGATGCGTACGCAACTGCTGGCGCTGGCGGATTCCTGTCCCGGAGACGACAGTGCGGACTGCCCGATTATTGATAACCTTTCTGGCTGCTGCCATCACCACGCGAAGGGTTAAGCATAAAGATCACCGTCCCGCGATACCACGGCGAAGCGGCAATACGCCGCTCTTCGTCACGATCCCACAGGCCGTTTTGTACCACGCCCAGTTTAAACGGCAGACGCAGCCCGGACAGCGCGGGCAGGTAGGCGGTGTAATTATCCACCGTGCTGCGCCCCTGATAGCTTTGCACCACCAGTTCATCCACTGGCAGGGTGTTCAGCGTTTGCACATTACCGGTTTTCGCCCAGTCCAGTAACCCGGTCACTCCCAACGCATACTGCGAGGGTAAAATCTGCCGCACCCGGCGCAAAAACTGCGCGTAATCCTCAAGCTGATGCGTAGCGGCGTCAAAATCTATTTGTAATCCCACAACCGTGTTCCCGGCGTCACGCCAGCGCGCCAGCAGGCGATTAAGACGCAGCAGCAGGGCGTCCGGTACATCCAGCGTGGTAAAGCGAACGGTTAGCCAGATACGCGGAAACGTCAGTCGATTGACCGGCAAGCCTTTACGTTCAAATACCGCATTGCCCGCCAGGACAACGACATCGCCCTGATGCAGGTAAACGGTCTTTGCATCACGTAACGCTGCCGTGGGACGGACGCCAGACCACAACCAGTACGCCTGGCTGCCCTCTGCCGCGAAGGCAGAGGGAGTAAGAAGCGCGGCAAACAGAGCGATTACCAGTAGTATTTGAGATCTCGGGCCCATACGCTTCCAGGATAACGGCTCTTCAACTGCTGGAACCAGGCTTTACGCACCGCTTTATCGACGTCTTTGCCGCCACAATCGTTATAGCCGGAGGGGGCATAGCACATCACCGCCCGGTAGAGCGCATAGCTTTTATCTTCGGGTTCGGCTTTGGCATCGGCGATAACCTGCTGATATAAGGCAAGACGGTGCGGCACGCCGGGGCGTTCTTCTGCATGCGTCGCGACGTCGAGCACGTCATTACCGCCGCGATCTTTCTCCAGCATTACGCGGGTTTGTGTCGTGCGGAAGAACTCACCCAGGCAATTCAGCGCGTGTGCATCGTGCGCTTTCTGGCTCAGGGTGGTGACGGTTGTCTCCAGCGGTGCGCAGAAGTAAGCGGTCTCTTTGTCCGTGCCTTTCCAGCCAAAGGTGCTCAGCTTCACATCATCAAACGCCTCTTCAGCGACCGGCGGCGTAATGGCGACCACCAGGGACATATCCTGCAACCAGTCGGCGTAATGGCCTTCGGTCAGATCGCGCGTCAGTAGCGTGTGCAGGGCGATGGTGCGCTCTTCTTTGTTGGGCCCGCGCGTGGCCTGCTGGCGTAGCAACTCCCGTGAGGCCCGGGTTTTCAGCACCAGTGAGCGGTAACGCAAATTGGTCACCCGGCTGTCTGCGGCAAAAATCTGCGCCTGCGCATCACTCTCTACCAGCGTGGCCGCCAGTTTTGCTTGCAGAAGCTGTTGTTGTTCAACATCTTTACTCAGATCCAGCAGATGCAGCCAGTGCGCCTGAGCGGCGGGCCACTGTTTTTGCGCCATCAGCGCATCGCCATACAGCACCTGCTCGCTGAAGGCGAGAAGATTGTGCGCCGGGAGCGACTGGGCGGGGGTAATGGCGTTCTGCACCGTGGCGTAATCCTGCTTGCTCCAGGCCAGCATCAGACGCAGGTAATTCCACAGATCCGCATGTTTGTTCTTCTCAAAGTCGGCTTTCAGGCCGTCGAGCCAGGCTTGATCCACACAGTGGGTGCGTCCGTCGCAGGTGTTATTACGCATCAGCCGCAGCGTCTGCACAAACGTCAGCAGCGAGGCGTCCGGCGCGGTGAGAAAGGCGTCGCTTCCCCAGGTGAGATCCTGGCTTATCAGCTTGTTGTCGCTTTCGCCGATGATGGCGACCAGTGCATCGGCGTTTTCGGTCTGCGACAGCGCCTGCTCATAGAGCTTCGCCAGCGCATTTCCATCCTGTAAATACCAGTTAATACGGCGCAGCATCCCTTGTGCAGAATCGGCATAGCGGCCTGTCGGCCAGGTTTTCAGGTAACTTTCTGCGGCGTCCCGCGCCTGCTGTGCGAGAGCTTTATCCACTTTATGGACATCGAAATCACCATAGTCGCCGTTGGCATTTGCGCTACTGGCATTGAGCGCGTTGCGCATCAACATATAGCTGGCCGTTTCGGCAAGCCACGGCTGCTGGCTGGTTTTGAGGGCAGTAAATGTCTGCCCGGCGGCGTCAAAATCGCCCGCGTAGAACGCATTCGCGCCGTGTAAATAGGCCTGGAACCCCTGTGCTGCCGATCCTTGCGGGAATGAGAGCGCTTTTACGGTTTGCTCGCTGGCTTCCGTGCCGTTTACCGCCATGCGCGCTTTTGCCAGCGCCTGGCGTTGTTCATGGCTCAGGGAGGTATCGGCGAGCAGTGCGGCGAAAAAGTCGGAAAGCGTTTCGTCATTGCGCGAAACAAAGCGGTTTTCCAGTTCATCCTGCTGGACCGTTGCGTTGCTGGCTTCCTGGAGATCGGCGCCCTGCGCGGTCATGCGCTGAAGTACGGCATCCGTTGCGGCATCCGGATCCAGTCCCAGCGCAGTCATCTGCTGATGCAGGGTGCTTTCCACAGACGTTTCAGCGGTGGTCGGCGCAGTCGGCGGCTGGCTGCTCGGGTTATCCATATGAATGCCGAAATAGAAATCCCGGCTACGGGTGATGTCTGCCGGTACGGGCTGGCGTAGCGGCGTAAAGTTTTTCGCTTCATCCACCAGACGTAGCAGGTTATCGCGCGTGTCGGTGTTGATGGCGAGTACCGGCGGACTGACGATAAAACAGCCCGCGTGGCCCCAGGGACAGTAATCCATATCAAACGACGCCAGCGCCGGGGCGCTGGCGGCAAACGCCAGGCATACGCCCAGCGCAAGATGGCTTTTGGGTGCGATCACTTCGGATCCTTGTGGTGTTATTATTTGCTTACGGCTTTAATGCGCAAGGTGATGCCTTCTACGGCAATCACTTCCACATGCTGGCCGGCGGGTAAATCTTCCTCTGCGCTGACAGGCCATGAACTGTCGCCCACGCGCATATGACCGCGGCCGTTAACCAGCGCGGTATCCAGTTGAAAACGCCGGCCTGTCAGTTGCTGACCGCGCAGGTTAAGCGACGCGTCAGCAGGCTTTTGCTGCTTCACCCGGCGCGCCAGCCATTGCCACCATAGCCAGGCGGCCAGCATGGTCAGTACGGCGAACAGAACACCTTGCCACTCCCAGCTAAAAGGTAAAACCCAGGCCAGTAACCCGGTGAGCACGGCTGCTACGCCGCTCCATAGCAGGTAGCCATTACCGCCGAGCATTTCGGCGGCCAGCAGCAACCCTCCGAGCGTTAACCAGGCAAGGTAAGTATGCTCGAGCAGCAGCGGGATCATCGTTTATTCCGCTCGCTGGCGCTGTCTTTGATCAGCTCCGTGATCCCGGCGATAGATCCCATCAGGCTGCTGGCATCCAGCGGCATCATCACCACTTTGCTGTTATTCGCCGACCCGATTTGTTGCAACGCTTCGGTGTATTTTTGCGCCACAAAGTAGTTCACCGCCTGAATATCCCCGGCGGCGATAGCTTCCGAGACCATCTGCGTGGCGCGCGCTTCCGCTTCTGCGGAACGTTCGCGGGCTTCTGCTTGCAGGAATGCCGACTGACGATCGCCTTCCGCTTTCAGGATTTGCGACTGTTTTTCCCCTTCCGCTTTGAGGATCTCCGCCTGACGCACCCCTTCGGCCTCCAGAATATAAGCGCGTTTGGTACGCTCTGCTTTCATCTGCGCATTCATTGAGGCAATCAGCTCTGCGGGCGGGCGCACATCGCGAATTTCAATACGCGTCACTTTTACGCCCCACGGGTTTGTCGCTTCATCGACGATATGCAGCAAGCGCGTGTTGATGCTGTCACGCTGCGAGAGCATTTCGTCCAGCTCCATTGAACCCAGTACGGTACGGATGTTAGTCATGGTCAGGTTGATGATCGCCAGCTCCAGATTGCTCACCTCATAGGCAGCGCGCGGCGCATCAATAACCTGAATAAAGCACACCGCGTCGATAGTGACGTTGGCGTTATCTTTGGAGATGATTTCCTGAGAGGGGATATCGAGAACTTGTTCCATCATATTGATCTTACGACCAATACGATCCATAAACGGCACGACAAGACTCAGACCTGGTTGCAGCGTTCGGGTAAAGCGTCCAAAGCGTTCCACGGTCCACTGGAAGCCTTGCGGTACGATTTTTACGCCAGAGATAACCACCACCAGCGCAACGAAGATAAAAACCAGAATGACGATTGGCATCAAAAAAACCTCCTGTTTAATTTGATGCCATCTTAGCCCGAATTGGCGATCAAAACAGCACGATCGCCAAATTTGGCAGGAAGATTAGTAGAGCAGGGAGTAAAGCTGGCGACGATACTTCGAGGCCAGCGCATCACCGGTCCCCAGCGCGGCCAGAATTTCCTGCAGCATTTTGCGTGCTTCGCCGTTTGCGGCAGAGAGATCCTTACGCAGATGGTTGAACAGCAGTTCAAGCGCTTCTTCGTTGCGCCCCACCTGGTGCAATTGCAGCGCAAGCTGCGTCGCCAGCAGTGCGTCGGCCGGGTTCGCTTCCACCTGTTTTTGCAACTGCTGGATTTCCGGCGTATCGGCGGCTTTCTTCAGCAGCTCAATCTGTGCGACCAGCCCCTGATAGCGGGTGTCCTGATCCTGCAACGGCACGGTTTTCAGCACGCTTTCCGCTTCATCTGCACGGTGTAAAACGATCAGCGTTTCCGCCAACAGCAGGCCAATTTCGCTGTTTTGTTGAGAAAGCTGCCAGGCATCTTTCAGCAGCGGCAATGCGTCGGCGTGTTTTCCTTCCTGCATCAACAGCATGGCTTCCTGAGCTTTCAGCTCTTCTTCGCGCGGCAGGACTTTATCCAGCAGGGCGCGAATAGCCTCTTCCGGTTGCGGCCCCTGGAACCCGTCTACCGGTTGCCCGTTCTGGAACAGGTAGACGGTCGGGATCGCGCGCAGACCAAACTGCGAAGCCACCATCTGTTCGGCATCGCAATCTACTTTCGCCAGCACAAATTGCCCGTTGTACTGCGCGGCCAGATTTTCCAGCACCGGGGTCAGTTGCTGGCAATGCTGGCTGCGATCTGACCAGAAATAGAACAGCACCGGCGTCGCAACGGACTGCTCCAGCACCTGTTGCAGATTGGCTTCGGTAATATTGACGATATTCTGTACGGACATGTGGAATTCTCTGT
Source organism: Kosakonia sp. ML.JS2a (assembly GCF_025642095.1). Taxonomy (GTDB): domain Bacteria; phylum Pseudomonadota; class Gammaproteobacteria; order Enterobacterales; family Enterobacteriaceae. The sequence goes on along the minus strand of NZ_CP106754.1, from coordinate 3,949,022 downwards.
TTTTACTGTTTAGTACTACATGGGGACAGGCAATACGCCTTCAACTCACCCGTGTAAAATTTTATCCATCACGCGTGCGGGCAGCAGGCGTTTCAACAGGCTGACAACCCAGGTGACCAGCGTAACCGGATAGCGCATTTTGGGATGATTGCTCTCGAAAGCATGGCGTACTTTTGCCACCACCGCCTCCGGGCCGAGGGTAAAACGTGCGGCAATCCCCGGGTTTTCTACCGGTTTATCGCTTTGTGTCTGATTCACATTGTCGGTAAAGCGCGTACGGATGGGGCCGGGTTCAATCAGGCTCACCTTAATGCCGCTATGGCGCAACTCCATTCTCAGCGCATCCGACCAGGCTTCCAGCGCATATTTACTGGCGGCATAGGCACCGCGCCCGGGGGTGGAGATCAGTCCCATGACCGACGAGGTCATCACTATGCGCCCTTCACCGTGCGGCAGCATGGCCGGCAGCAGGCGCAGGGTGAGTTGATGCGTGCCGAAAAAATTGCTGGAAAATTGCTGTTCGAGCTGTTCGCGACTGATCGTCTCCAGCGGGCCGTAGACGCCGTAACCGGCGTTATTAAAGAGCCCATACAGCCGATTTTCGGTCAGTGCGATCACCTCATCTGCTGCGCGATCAACGCTTTGCGGGTCATCCAGATCCAGTAACAGGCCGGTAAATCCTTCCCGATCCATTCGCGCGACGTCGTCCGGTTTGCGACAGGCCGCCAGCACGCGAAAACCCTGACGTTTCAGTTCGCGTGCGCTTTCCAGACCAATGCCGCTGGAACATCCTGTTATTAAGACCGTTTTTTGCATAACTTTACCTGAGGGCGTCCCTGATTGATCAGGAGTCGTGGTTAACTAAAGGAGCCAACCGTGTCGCCATCCAGTCAGCGATAAACGGCTGGGCGTCGCGGTTGGGGTGAATGCCATCATCCTGCATCCATTGTGGTTTCAGATACACCTCTTCCATAAAAAAGGGCAGTAGAGGCACATCCAACTCTTTGGCAAGCTTAGGATAAATGGCGCTGAACGCTTCATTATAGCGGCGACCGTAGTTGGCGGGCAGCCGAATTTGCATCAGCAAGGGTTCAGCGTTGGCGGCTTTGACCGCCAGCACCACCTGGCGCAGCGTTTGTTCCGTTTGTTGTGGTGCGAAACCGCGCAGACCATCGTTGCCGCCCAGTTCCACCAGCACCCAGCGAGGTTGGTGTTCTTTCAACAGCGCGGGTAACCGTGCCAGCCCCTGCTGCGACGTGTCACCGCTGATGCTGGCGTTCACCACGGTGGGCTTTTGCTGCCATTTATCGTTGAGCAGCGCAGGCCAGGCAACGTTCGCCGCCATGCGGTACCCGGCGCTCAGGCTGTCGCCAAGAATCAACAACGTGTCCGCCGCGGCGGCGCGGAAGGTTAACAAAAGCAAAAACAGGAAGGGCAAATGCCAGCGGAAAACATTGTTGAAGTTCATCGTCTTAAGAAGTCCGTCGGTCAGGGGGAGCATGAACTTTCCATCCTCACCGGAGTTGAGCTTGTTGTCAAACCAGCCGAGACCATTGCCCTGATTGGTGAATCCGGTTCCGGTAAGTCGACGCTGCTGGCGATCCTTGCCGGGCTGGATGACGGCAGCAGTGGCGAAGTCAATCTGCTGGGGAAACCGCTGCACGCTATGGATGAAGAGGCGCGGGCGCAGTTGCGCGCGCAGAATGTCGGTTTCGTCTTCCAGTCTTTTATGCTTATTCCCACTCTCAACGCCCTGGAAAACGTCGAGTTACCGGCCTTGTTGCGCGGCGAAAACAGCGGTAAAAGCCGCGCCAGTGCCAAAGCACTACTTGATGAGCTGGGGCTGGGCAAACGTCTTGATCACCTTCCGGCGCAGCTTTCCGGCGGCGAGCAGCAGCGGGTGGCGCTGGCGCGCGCCTTTAATGGCCGACCAGTGGTGCTGTTTGCCGATGAACCCACTGGCAACCTGGATCGACAGACCGGGGACAAGATCGCCGATCTGCTGTTTTCCATGAACCAGCAATTTGGCACCACGCTGTTGCTGGTCACGCACGATCTGCAACTGGCGGCGCGCTGCGACAGGCGTTTGCGGCTGGTCAACGGTGAACTGCGGGAGGAAGCATGATTGCCCGTTGGTTCTGGCGCGAATGGCGCTCGCCGTCGCTACTGATTGTCTGGCTGGCGCTGAGCCTGGCAGTGGCTTGCGTGCTGGCGCTGGGCAATATCAGCGAACGCATGGAGAAAGGGCTGAGCCAGCAAAGCCGGGATTTTATGGCGGGCGACCGGGCGCTGCGCAGTTCCCGCGAAGTGCCGCAGGCCTGGCTGGATGAAGCACGGAAAACCGGGCTCACCGTGAGCGAGCAGATTGGTTTTAATACCATGACCTTTGCCGGAGATACGCCGCAACTGGCGGATGTGAAAGCGGTTGATGATATCTACCCTATCTACGGCGAGTTACAAACCCAGCCGGCGCATTTAAAGCCGCAGGCAGGAAGCGTGCTGCTGGCACCAAGATTGATGGCGCTGCTCAATCTGAAGATTGGCGACAGCATCGATGTTGGCGATGCCACATTGCGTATCGCCGGGGAGGTACTTCAGGAGCCGGATGCCGGCTTTAACCCCTTCCAGATGGCGCCACGTTTGTTGATGAACACCGCGGATGTGCCAAAAACCGGGGCGGTGCAGCCTGGCAGCCGGGTGACCTGGCGCGTGAAGTTTGGCGGTACGCCTGAGCAACTGGCGGCATATGAAAAATGGTTGTTGCCGCAGTTAAAGCCGGAACACCGCTGGTACGGGCTTGAGCAGGACGGCGGTGCGCTGGGCAAATCCTTGCAACGCTCACAGCAATTTTTACTGTTGTCGGCGCTGCTCACGCTGTTGCTGGCGGTCGCGGCAGTGGCGGTGGCGATGGGGCATTACTGCCGCAGCCGCTACGATCTGGTGGCGATCCTCAAAACACTGGGTGCTGGGCGGGCGCAGTTGCGCAAGCTGATCGTCGGCCAGTGGGTTCTGGTGCTGGCGCTGGCGGTGGTCACCGGTGGGGCAATCGGGCTGCTGTTTGAAAAAATATTAATGCTGCTGCTCAAACCGGTTCTGCCCGCGGCATTACCGCCTGCCAGCCTGTGGCCGTGGCTATGGGCGGTGGGCGCAGTGGTGGTGATTTCCGTGCTGGTGGGGTTACGTCCGTACCGCTTACTGCTGGCAACGCAACCGCTGCGTGTGCTGCGCCGGGATGCGGTGGCGGATCTCTGGCCGCTGAAATTTTACGTACCGGTGATTTGTGCTGTCGCTGTGGTGCTGCTGGCCTGGCTGATGGGCGGCAGTATGTTGCTCTGGTCGGTGCTGGCGGGGGCGGTGGTGCTGGCGCTGCTGTGCGGTGTGGTCGGCTGGTTGTTGCTTAATGTGCTGAAAAAACTGACGTTAAAAGCGCTGCCGCTGCGCCTTGCGGTCAACCGTCTGCTGCGCCAGCCCTGGTCAACGTTAAGTCAGCTATCGGCATTTTCGCTCTCCTTTATGCTGCTGGCGATGCTGCTGGTCTTGCGCGGCGATCTGCTGGATCGCTGGCAGCAGCAACTGCCGCCGGAAAGCCCGAATTATTTCTTGATCAATATCGCACCGGAGCAGGTTACGCCGTTAAAAGCCTTCCTCTCTGAGCATCAGGTGATCCCGGAGTCCTTCTACCCGATTGTACGGGCGAGGCTGACGCAAATTAACGGTCAGTCAACGGACGGTAACCCGGATGAGGCGCTAAACCGCGAACTGAATCTGACCTGGCAAACGCAGCGTCCGGACCATAACCCGATCACTGCCGGAAGCTGGCCGCCGAAAGCGGGTGAAGTCTCTATAGAGGAAGGGCTGGCGGAAAGGCTGGGGCTGAAACTGGGCGACAGCGTGACCTTTACCGGCGATACCCAGGCGTTCAGCGCGAAAATTACCAGCCTGCGCAAGGTCGACTGGGAAAGTATGCGGCCAAACTTCTTCTTTATTTTCCCGACCGGGGCGCTGGATGGGCAGCCGCAAAGCTGGCTCACCAGTTTCCGGTGGGAAAACGGCAACGGCATGCTGACACAGCTTAACCGCGAGTTTCCCACCATCAGCCTGCTGGATATTGGCGCGATCTTAAAACAGGTCGGACAGGTGCTGGAGCAGGTGAGTCGGGCGCTGGAAGTGATGGTGGTGCTGGTTACGGCGTGCGGCGTGTTGTTGTTGCTGGCGCAGGTGCAGGTCGGTATGCGACAGCGTCATCAGGAACTGGTGGTCTGGCGTACTCTGGGAGCCGGGAAGCGGCTACTCCGCACCACGCTGTGGTGTGAATTTGCCCTGCTGGGGCTGGTTTCCGGGCTGGTGGCAACGATTGGCGCAGAGACTGCACTGGCGGTACTGCAAACACGGGTGTTTGACTTCCCGTGGGCACCAGACTGGCGCTTGTGGGTCACCTTACCGTTATGCGGCGCGCTGCTATTGTCGCTGTGCGGCGGCTGGCTGGGCCTCCGACTGCTAAAAGGCAAGGCACTATTCCGTCAGTTCAATAATTAACAGTGAGTATCATCACACACCGGTCATGTCTACCGGTGTGTTTGTATTTCCATGTGTAAACATTTACACATCAAATATTTAGTAGCACAAATCATTAAAAAATCCCTATAAACGTTCCGTTTATTACAGATAGTATCTGCATGCTAAAAATTATTTAGCAGTGTCTATCTCAAGGGAAAAACATGAAAATAAAAACAACTGCCGTGGCGACAGCCATCGGCGCCGCAGTGGCATTGATGTCTTTTGCAAGCCAGGCGGAAATCACCGTCCTGAAACAGGATCCAAAAGCGGGCGATCCGCTGAGTCGTTTGAATTTCACCGTAGGTGGGTCTATCCGCGCGCAGTTTGATAACGCGATGGGTGACATGGACAAAACATCCTACAAACGTAACGGGTATGACGGCGGCACGCGCTTCCGTTTTGCTGCGGATTACTACCTGTTTGATGATATTAGCTGGATCAGCTACTACGAACTGGGTGTCAACGTTCCGGCGGTGTTCGACTGGGACAGCCATTATGCTGAAGGCAGCAACTATACGTCCCGCCGTATGTTGTACACCGGTCTGAAAAGTAAGACCTGGGGTACCATGACCTTCGGTCAGCAGAACAGCGTGTACTACGATGTGGTCGGTGCGAAAACTGACGTCTGGGACTACGATATGAAAGCCCAGGCATCGGGTAACGGTGTGAAAGGCGATTACGACGGTTCTTATCGTTCACGCAAAATGCTGAAATACAAGAATAGCTTCGGTGACGCTGATCTTTACGCATCCTACCTGTTCGAAGATACCGATCTGCTGCTGAAAAACAGCGTGCGTTACAAACGTAATGGCGGCGGTTCACTGGGCGTTGATTACCACCTGGCCAAAAACCTGACATGGGGTACGGCGTGGAACTACACCAAAGCCAACGTGCGTAACAGCAGCAGTGGCGATACCGATTCTTACAGCCAGAACATCTACGGTACAGCGCTGAGCTGGACGCCGGATAACTGGACCTTCTCCTTCGGCGGCGGCTGGTACGAAAACTTCCTCACCACCGGTCAGAAAAATGTTCATGACTACTTCGCGGGCGACGCGTGGGGTATTGAATATTATGCAGGTTACAAAATCCCGGTGGGCCAGTACGGGCTTAAATATGTCCAGCCGTACGTGATGGGCGACCGTCTGAAATACACCACCGGTCGTTACTATCAACGTATCGACAACGGTCTGGGTGTGACCGTTCAGCTGGATTACGGTTTCCGTGTGGATTACGAACACGTGTTCACCAACAGCACCGACAAAGCTCTGGGCGATATGAACATCGTTCGTCTGCGTTACGACTTCTGATAAGTCGACGGGTATTTGCCGGATGGCTTCGTTAAAATCCGGCAATGCTTAGCGATAAAAAGCATAACGAGAGTGCCAGCACCCTGCTCAGGGTAGGGCTTTTCGTTATGCTTCATTGTTTTACCTCGCCATGATCTCCCCGCCATTCAGTGACATAGTTCACAGCAAGTTGAATTTTTTTCAATTACCGCCGCGTTGCGTTTGTGCCATCTTAGTCGACAGCCTTATTCACAGGGTGAAAATGGAACGCGCCGCATTGCACGCCGCGTCACACAGCAGACCAACTCGTTAGGGAGAATTTATGAGACGTCGTCTCAGTTTGCGCGCCCTCGTCGGCGCATTACTTCTGGTATGTGGTTTACCGTTTGCTCATGCCAGCAGCGATCCGCACACCATTGTGTTCGGCGTTGCGCCGGGGCCGTATGGCGATATGGTCAAACAGGCGATTGCGCCATCGCTGAAAGAGAAAGGCTATAACGTTGTGGTGCGCGAATTCAGCGATTATGTGCAGCCTAATATGGCGCTGTCGAATGGCAGCATCGACGCCAACCTGTTCCAGCACAGCCTCTATTTCGATAAATTCACTGCCGATAAGGGCCTGAAACTGACCAAACTGCTGGCAGTGCCGACGGCAGGGATGGGTTTTTATTCCCACAAAATCAAAAGTCTGGATGAGTTGAAAAAGGGCGACATTGTGACGCTGTCCAATGACCCGACTAATCTGGCGCGCGGACTGCGTTTCCTGCAATCGCTCAATCTTATTACCCTCAAAGAGAATATCGACCCGACCAAAGCCTCCGAGCGGGATATTGCCGGCAACCCGAAAGGGCTGGTGTTTAAACCGCTGGAAGCGGCGCAACTGCCGCGTACGCTGGACAGCGCGACGGCATCACTGGTCAACGGTAATTTCGCCATTGCCGCCGGAATGGATCTCGCTTCAGCGCTGAAGCAAGAGCATCTGGATGAGAACCTGAAAAACATTATTGCCGTGCGCACCGAAGATGCGGACAAACCCTTCGCCAAAGACATCGTCGAAGTGGTGAAATCGCCCGCGTATCGCGCGGTGATCGACGATCCGAAAAACATCTTTACCGCTTTCCAGAAACCCGAATGGATGGCTGTCGCCGACAAAAAATAACCATCAGGTTGAGTTTACGGGCAGGCTACGGCCTGCCTTTTGCCGTTTGAGGTTTACATGATTGAAATAGAAAAGGTTTGCGTGGACTTTCCCGCAAGCCGTGGCGCGACGGCAACCACCCGGGCGGTGGACGATGTGACGTTGCGTATTGCGCCGGGTGAGATCTTCGGCATTGTCGGCACCAGCGGCGCGGGCAAAAGTACGCTGCTACGCACGCTGAATGCGTTACAGCGGCCGAGTCAGGGCAGCGTAAAAATCAATGGCGTGGCGATTTCTGCGCTTCAGGGCACGACGCTGCGTCAGGCGCGTCAGCGTATTGGTATGATTTTTCAGCATTTTAACCTGATGCATACCCGCACCGTGGCGCAGAACGTGGCCTTCAGCCTGAAAGCGGCGGGCTGGGAGCGCGCGAAGATCGCCCCGCGCGTGGCGGAAATCCTTGAGCTGGTCGGTTTGAGCGATAAAGCGAACCGCTACCCCGTGCAGCTTAGCGGTGGGCAGAAACAGCGTGTTGGCATTGCCCGCGCCATTGCCAACCATCCGGATGTGCTGCTCTGCGATGAGCCGACTTCGGCGCTGGATCTGGAAACGTCCGCCACCATTCTGGCGTTACTGAAGCAGATCAACCAACAGTTAGGTATTACCATCGTGCTGATCACCCATGAGATGAATGTGATCAAATCGATCTGCGATCGGGTGGCGGTCATGTCCGGCGGCAAGGTTGTGGAAGAAGGGGAGGTGTTTGATCTCTTTTCTCACCCGCAACATGCTTTTACGCAGCAACTGGTGTCGCACACGCTCAATTTAACCCTGCCGGAACGCCTGCGGCAGCATCTGCCGGGGCAGCTACTGAAGATCCTGTTTATTGGCGATTCCGCCGAGCAGCCGGTGCTTTCCGATGCGGCGGTGAAATTTGGCGTGGCGGTCAATATCCTGCACGGCAAAATCGAGTACATCGGTGAGAAAGCGCTGGGGATCTTAGTGGTTCAATTAACGTCTGCGGACAACCCGGCCGTCGTGAGCGAGGCCGTGGACTATATTCGCAACCGTACCGCACAGGTGGAGGTGATCCGTGGATGATTTAGTGGCCGACCTGAGCCTGGCCTTTGGCGAAACCTTCCAGATGCTGAGTATCTCAACGGTGCTGGCAATCATTGGCGGCTTGCCGCTCGGTTTCCTGATATTCGTCACCGACAGGCATCTGTTCTGGCAAAACCGGGTGGTTTACCTGGCGAGCTCTGTGCTGGTGAATGTGATCCGCTCGGTACCGTTCGTGATCCTGCTGGTGCTGTTGCTGCCGTTAACGCAGTTTCTGTTGGGGAATACCATCGGGCCGATTGCGGCGTCGGTACCGCTGTCAGTGGCGGCGATAGCGTTCTATGCCCGTCTGGTGGACAGTGCGCTGCGCGAAGTGGATAAAGGCATTATTGAGGCGGCGGAGGCTTTTGGCGCCAGCCCGTTACGCATTATCTGTACCGTGTTGCTGCCGGAAGCCAGCGCCGGGTTACTGCGTGGTCTGACGATTACGCTGGTCAGCCTGATTGGCTATTCGGCGATGGCGGGGATTGTCGGCGGCGGTGGTGTGGGCGATCTGGCGATTCGCTACGGCTATTACCGCTACGAAACGCAGGTGATGATCGTCACGGTGGTGGCGCTGATTATTCTGGTGCAGGTGGTGCAGGTGCTGGGAGACTGGCTGGCGAAACGCGCCGATAAACGCGATCGCCATTAATACAGCATCTTGCATTAAGGCCCGCTCAGCGTAATCGCCAGCGGGCATTTTTGCCGGATGGCGGCGTTGCCTCATCCGGCTTGCAGATGAGCAAACCCGCCGTTATGACAGAGTTGACTGCGCCCAGGCAATGCCGCTGGCATATTCCGGCGGCAACAGAGGAACCAGCGCTTCCAGCGTCGCGCTCAGGCGGGCGGTATCGGTATCGTTCAGATTCAGGTGGCCCACTTTGCGCCCCGGCCGCACTTCTTTGTCGTACCAGTGTAAATGCACCAGCGGCAGTTTCAGCCAGTTGTAGTTCAGATCGCTGCCAATCAGGTTGATCATCACCGAAGGGCTGTTCACTACCGGCGGCGGCAGCGGCAAATCCACCACGGCGCGCAGATGCAGCTCAAACTGACTGATTGATGCGCCGTTTTGCGTCCAGTGGCCGCTGTTATGCACGCGCGGCGCCAGCTCATTAATCAATAAACCTGACGGGGTGACGAAGCACTCCATTGCCATCACGCCGACGTAGTTCAGTTCATGCATAATCGCCGACAACATGGCTTCCGCCTGTTTTTGCTGCGCTGCGTTGGGCTGCGGGAACGCTACGCTTGCGCGCAGGATCCCATCCTGGTGCAGGTTATGCGTCAGTGGGTAAAACACGGTGCTGCCATCATGGGCGCGCGCGCCAACCAGCGACACTTCCCCGAGGAAATGAATGCCCTGCTCGACGATGCACTCGCCATAGCACTCATCCGGCAACTGGTCGGTCTCTTCCGCACGTAAGCGCCACTGCCCGCGACCGTCGTAACCGCCCACGCGGCGTTTTACAATCGCCAGCTCACCAAGGCGGGCGAAAACCGCAGGCCATTCGCTTTTTTCCGCCAGCAACTGCCATGGCGCTGTTGCCAGCGAGAGTTTATCGAAGAGTTGTTTTTGCGTGAGGCGATCGGCAATCACCGGAAAAACATCACGGTTGACGAATGCCGGGTGGCGTTCCAGTTCGCGGGTCAGAGCCGTTTCCGGCCAGCGCTCGATTTCCGCCGTAATCACACTGTGCTGAAACGGCACCGCTTGCGGATCGGCATCCAGCCCGACGGGCCAGACCGCAATGCTGAGCGGTTCTCCCGCCTGGCGTAACATGCGCCCGAGCTGACCATTGCCTAATACGCAGACCTGTTTCATGCCGCACCTCGCGGGTCCGGGTTATCCAGCACCTCATCGGTCTGCGCTTTACGCCAGTCCGCCAGACGCTGATGCAGCGCGGCGTCGTGCTGCGCCAGAATCTGCGCCGCCAGCAGAGCAGCATTGGCTGCGCCTGCTTTACCAATCGCCAGCGTGCCCACCGGAATACCGCGTGGCATTTGTACTATGGAGTAGAGACTGTCCACGCCGCTTAACGCCGCGCTTTGTACCGGCACACCCAGCACGGGAACCAGCGTTTTTGCCGCGATCATTCCCGGCAGATGCGCTGCGCCGCCAGCGCCGGCAATGATCACCTGATAACCGTTGTTCTCCGCGTTTTCGGCGAAGCTGAACAGTTTATCCGGGGTGCGGTGTGCAGAGACGATTTCAACATGGTGCGGGACGTTCAGGGTATCGAGGATTTCTGCGGCGAACTGCATGGTTGCCCAGTCGCTTTTCGAGCCCATAACAATGGCGATGCGCGCCGGTTGGTTGCTTGAAGACATGCGTCTCAAAACTCCTGTGGGTGTGCTTCAGACTACATAAGAGGGCACAGAGAATAGCATGTAAAACGGTCAAGGAAAACGGTTGCGTAGCGATGTTTCGCGGATCTCTCGCCGTTCTACGCAGCCAAAATCAGAAAGGGAAAGGGATCAATTCCACGTCACTCTCGCTTACCCGCACCATTGACCCTTCGCTGTGCCAGGCCCCTAATACCGCGCGAAAAGCCGGCGCGTTATTTGCCGTCAGGGTATGAATGTACGGACGATGAGTATGACCATGGATCAGCCACTGAACGCGGTGTTTTTCCATCGTCTCGACGACTGCTTGTGGATTGACATCCATGATCTCCAGCGATTTGCTGCTGTTGGCGGCGCGGCTGTTAGCCCGCATTTTCCGGGCAATACGGCGGCGGATAAACAGCGGCAAGGCGAGAAACAGCGCCTGTAACCAGGGCTGGTGGACTTTGGCGCGAAATGCCTGATAACCGGCATCGTCGGTGCATAACGTATCGCCATGCATAATCAACACGTTGCGGCCATACAGCGTCAGCACCTGTTCTTGCGGCAGAAGTTGCATGCCGCTGGCACGGGCAAAGCGTTTACCGAGCAAAAAATCACGGTTGCCGTGGATGAAGTAGCAGGGTACGCCACTGCCGACGAGGGATTTAATTGCTTGCGCGATTTGCTGGTGTAGCGGGGTGGGGTCGTCGTCGCCGATCCAGGCCTCAAACAGATCGCCCAGGATATAGAGTGCATCCGCCTTCCGCGCTTCTCCCGCCAGAAAACGCAGAAAACCGGCGGTGATCGCCGGTTCTTCTGTTTGCAGGTGTAAATCTGCGATAAAGAGTGTCGCCACGAATTACTCGCTAACGGTCACGCTTTCAACGAGCACGTCTTCTTTCGGTACATCCTGATGCATACCGCTGCGACCGGTGGCGACCGCTTTGATTTTGTCCACAACGTCCATGCCTTCAACCACTTCGGCAAACACGCAGTAGCCCCAACCCTGCAGGCTTTCGCCGCTGAAGTTCAGGAAGTCGTTGTCGACCACGTTGATGAAGAACTGCGCGGTGGCTGAGTGCGGCGCCTGAGTACGCGCCATTGCCAGCGTACCGCGGGTGTTTTTCAGGCCGTTGTTGGCTTCGTTTTTAATGGTGTCTTTTGTTGCTTTCTGATTCATGCCCGGTTCAAAACCGCCGCCCTGGATCATAAAGCCATTAATAACACGGTGGAAAATGGTGTTGTTGTAGAAACCTTCACGGCAGTAGTCCAGGAAGTTTTTAACTGTTTCAGGCGCTTTGTCATCAAACGTTTTGATTACGATGTCGCCGTGATTAGTGTGGAAAGTAACCATTATTGCATCCTGTTCTGATAGTGTGGTGCGTAGACCCGGCAATGGGCCAGAGATAGTCGCTTGTTATAGCATAACCGGCAGGTTGGATCACCTTGCAAAGTGTGCTGCTTCGGGTTTGAATTACGGGTAATATATGCAGCTTTCGCTCCACACACGTCTACATGGAATCTTCGATGTTAAAAATCTTTAATACACTGACGCGCCAAAAAGAGGAATTCAAACCTATTCATGCCGGGGAAGTCGGCATGTACGTGTGTGGTATTACTGTTTACGATCTCTGTCATATCGGCCATGGCCGTACGTTTGTTGCGTTTGACGTGGTCGCCCGCTATTTGCGTTTTCTCGGCTATCAGCTGAAGTACGTGCGCAATATCACCGACATTGATGACAAAATCATTAAGCGCGCTAATGAAAACGGCGAAAGCTTTGTGGCGTTGGTCGATCGCATGATCGTCGAGATGCATAAGGATTTTGACGCGCTGAATATTCTGCGTCCGGACAACGAACCTCGCGCGACGCACCATATCCACGAAATTATTGAGATTACTGAACGTCTGCTTGAGCGCGGTCACGCGTATGTCGCGGATAATGGCGATGTGATGTTCTCTGTGCCGACCGACCCGACGTATGGTCAGCTTTCCCGGCAGGATCTGGATCAATTGCAGGCCGGCGCGCGCGTTGAAGTAGCGGAAGTGAAGCGCAACCCGATGGATTTCGTATTGTGGAAAATGTCCAAGCCGGGTGAGCCGAGCTGGCAGTCACCGTGGGGTGAAGGGCGTCCGGGCTGGCATATTGAGTGTTCAGCGATGAACTGCAAACAACTGGGTTCGCACTTTGACATTCACGGCGGCGGCTCTGACCTGATGTTCCCGCACCATGAAAACGAAATTGCCCAGTCGACCTGCGCCCACGATGGCGAATACGTCAATTACTGGATGCACTCCGGCATGGTGATGGTTGACCGCGAGAAGATGTCGAAATCGCTGGGTAACTTCTTTACCGTGCGCGATGTGCTGAAGTACTACGATGCCGAAACCATCCGTTACTTCCTGATGTCGGGTCACTACCGTAGCCAGCTTAACTACAGCGAAGAGAATCTTAAGCAGGCGCGTTCCGCGCTGGAGCGTCTGTACACCGCGTTGCGTGGTACGGATACGTCGGTCGCGGCGGAAGGCGGCGAGGCATTTGAAGCCCGCTTTATCGAAGCGATGAACGATGACTTTAACACGCCGGAAGCCTACTCCGTGCTGTTTGATATGGCGCGTGACGTTAACCGCCTGAAAACAGAAGATGCGCATGCGGCAAACGCGCTGGCGGCGCATCTGCGTAAATTGTCCGGCGTGCTGGGCTTGCTGGAGCAGGATCCGGATCTGTTCCTGCAAAGCGGTGCGCAGGCGGATGATGGCGAAGTTGCCGAAATCGAACAGTTAATTCAGCAGCGTCTGGATGCGCGTAAAGCAAAAGACTGGGCGGCGGCGGATGCGGCGCGCGACCGTCTTAATGAGATGGGTATCGTGCTGGAAGATGGCCCGCAAGGGACCACCTGGCGTCGTAAGTAACAGAGAATAAACAGGCCGGATAAGCGTTAGCGTCTTATCCGGCCTGTTAACGCCTGCGCCACCACAACAATCCCATCACCACCGCCCCCGGCAGCCACACCCACAGCAATTCTGAGATAATCACCTGATGCCCGTACGGCGTGTTGTAGCGTGATAACGCGAAAGGCGCGACTTTAATCACCTGCCACGGCGCAAAGAAACGTTCATCTGACCAGGGCCATAGCCAGCCAACGCCTTTACCCCCGGTGGTTATAGAATCCAGCAAACTGTGCGACAGCAGCGATACTGTCAGAAATGCCCAACAGCGCAACAGACTGGCTTTAAACCATTTTCGCCCCAGCCACGTCACCAGCAGTGGCACCACGAAGGCAAACAGCAAGGAGTGTGTAAACCCGCGATGACCGAACACATTGCCGTAGGCAATACCAAATTTAAACGCCAGTACGTCGGCGTCCGGTAGCATGGCCAGGCCAATACCCGCCAGTAATAAACCGCGTGGAATAACTTTGCTGCCGAGGCCTAATCCAAGGCAAAGGGGAACGGCAGCATGGGTGACAATCGTTGGCATGGGGTATGTCTCTGAGCAAAAAGGGAATTATAGCGCTGTCGTCAGGCAAAATGAGTGCGGTGTTATCTGAATCTTCTGCCGTTATAAGCGTGCCCGCATTTCAGCGCTTTTTATGCCGATTCCCGCGCGATTAACTGACCAGAGAGCGTAATCCGCTGCGTTTGCAGCGTCGGCTCTTTCAGCTTCCGCATTATTAGCCCGGCCGCCTGACGCCCGGTCTCCTCGCTGGCGGACGAGACATAGGTAAACGAAGGGGAGGTGAGGTTCACATGCAGCATATCTTCGAAGCCGACCAGCGCCACCTGCTGCGACAGGAACACATCTTTACCGACCGTATGACCGGTCTGGTGAATACCCGAAATGGAGCCGATCATGGCGTCCGGGGAGTGGCAGAGCAGGGCCGTAATGGTGCTGTTTTTTTCCAGTAATTCTCGGACAGCATAGCCTGCCGCCCGGGTGTCATCGCTACAAGCCGGGGTGGACTCTTCACGCAGAACCAACCCATATTGCGCCATGGCACTGCGAAACCCTGACAAGCGCTGCTGGCGGATCAGGTCGCCTTCGATACCGCCAATATAGGCGATATTTCGGTGGCCGCGCTCAATCAGATAACGCGTGGCGAGATTTGCCGCCTGGCGGTTATCGCGCATCACCAGATTACACGGCTCATCGAGCAGAGTCTGGGATACCACGACCAACGGGAGAGGGCATTCACGGATTTGCGCAGGCAGGGTAGTGCTTCGCGTATCGGAGGCGAGATAAATCACACCCGCGACACCTTGTTGTTTGAAAGAGAGCAGGCAGCGTTCCAGGTGCTCGCCGTCATTCAGCGGTTGCCCGAGGAAGACCATATAGCCCTGTTTTTCCAGCTCCTGAACGATGCTGGCCATCACTTTGATGGAGAAGCTGTCGCTGAAATCACGCAGGATCAGCCCGATAAGATTAGAGGTGTTGGCACGCAGGTTGGCGGCAGCAACGTTGTGAACATAACCGAGCGCATCGATCGCCGCATGGACTTTATCGATGGTCGCATTTGAGATTTTCCCTTTCTGGCGTAGCACCAGCGAAACGGTTGAGACCGATACGCCGGCCTGTTTTGCGACATCAATGATGCTGACTCTCTTCAAACCCGCTCCCTGAAATTTCACGATAATCAGCCTGATACCACAGCGTCTCCCGGTAATACCCGGAGACGCATCAGGCCGCTATCTTATTATTTGCCGATCATTGTGGACATGGTCTGGGCGATAAATTGTGCCCTCGCGCCGAAAATAACCTGAATGCCGCTATCACCGACGAACACCACGCCGCGCGCGCCCAGTCCATTAAGACCATCTTTATCCACCTTGTCACTCTTCGTCACTTCCAGGCGCAGACGGGTGATGCAGGATCCGACAGAGTCGATGTTCTCTGCGCCGCCCAGCATGCTGATGATTTCGGTGGCCAGTTCGCTATCCGTTTTATCATCCGCAGTGGCTGTGACTTCGGTTCGTCCTGGCGTTTTTACATCAAAACGGCGGATCACGAAGCGGAAGGTGAAGTAGTAAATCAGCGCCATCGGAATACCGACGATAACCGCATTCAAAAAGTTGGTCTGGTAGCCGTTAAACGACGGCAGAATACCGAAAGAGAGATAGTCGATAAACCCGGCGGAGAACGATTTGGCGATATGCGCATGCAGCAAGTACATGGTCATGTACGCCAGACCAGCCATGATGGCGTTAAAGACGTAGAGGATCGGCGCCACGAAGATAAAGGTAAATTCGACAGGCTCGGTGATCCCCGTCAGGAAGCAGGTCAATGCCGCAGAGAACAGGATCCCGAAAGCTATTTTTTTATTGCGAGTATGCGCTTCATGGTACATCGCCAGACAAGCCGCAGGCAGTGCAAACAGCATCAGCGGAAACTCGCCTTGCATAAATTTACCGGCATTCTGGTAGGTGTCGCTGCTAAAGGTTTTGGTGCCTTCTTCCAGCATTTTGAACCAGATAGTCTGGTCGCCATGGATAACCTGGCCCGCCTGGGTGGTGTAATCGCCAAACGAATACCAGAATGACGGATACCAGATATGGTGCAGACCAAGCGGGATCAACGCGCGTTCGACCAGACCAAAAATAAAGGTTGAGGCGGCCTGGTTATCGCCATTGACGATAATCGACAGCGCATCGATTCCCGCCTGGATATGTTGCCAGACATAGGGCAGCAGCAGGCCAAGGATAAACGATAGGAATGCGGTGGCGATGGCGACAAAGCGCTTACCGGAGAAGAACCCGAGGAATTCCGGCAGTTGCATGGTGTGGAAACGGTTGTAGCACCAGGAGGCCAGAATGCCGCAGATAAGCCCACCGAAGACGCCCATTTGCAGTGTCGGAATGCCGACCACCATCGCGTATTTACCGCCCTGCGAGGCCATCTCCGGCGTAATGCTTAGCATCGTGCCGATAGTAATATTGGTGACAAATACGGACACCGCCGCCGACAGTGCCGCAATGCCGGATTCTGATGCCAGCCCAACCGCCGAGCCGATAGCAAAAAGCATCGGCAGGTTGTCAAAAATAACCCCGCCTGCGTTCATCATCAGCGGTAAGTGGAATTTATCACCGAAGGCCAGCAACAAGCCTGCAGCGGGTAGCAGCGAGATGGGCAGCATTAAGGCGCGGCCGATCATCGACAATTTAGACAACGATTTAACAAACCCTGATATCAGACTCATGCTGATCTCCCCCGAAAGTGCGCTCTTTTGGCGCTGTTATTGTAAGTAGAACGTTTTAGTAGAACGTTATACTTATCGTGAGAGAAGCAGGCGTCAGCCGCAACTAAATTTTTACATTCAGCCAAATGAGATCGTGATTCTTTGAGGTTGATCGATAATTAACCGTGATAGGTGAGGGGAGATGACAACATATTCCCCTCACCCAATCCTCTTCTTCAGGAGAAGAGGGGGCAGTTTTAGCTCTCCCCGAATGGGGAGAGAGGCTTACGCGGTAACGGTGATGCTCTGGCCTTCAAAGCTCACGATCTGCCCGGCGACGATTTTGCAGCGCTTGCGCGTTTCGACTGCGCCGTCCACTTTCACCAGGCCGTCGGCGATGGCGATTTTCGCCTGCGCGCCGCTTTCGCTCCAGCCTTCCAGTTTCAGCAGGTCGCACAGCTCAACGTGCGGGTGTTTACCAAGGGAAAATGTTGCCATCTTATGCGCCTTCTACATCATGATATTCTTCACACGCTTGCAGCGTGTTCTGGATCAGGGTGGCGACGGTCATCGGGCCGACACCCCCCGGAACGGGGGTGATATATGAGGCGCGCGCTGCGGCTTCTTCATAAATCACATCGCCGACGACTTTACCGTTTTCCAGGCGGTTAATGCCGACATCAATCACGATCGCGCCTTCTTTGATCCACTCGCCGGGAATAAACCCCGGTTTTCCCACGGCGACGATCAGCAGATCGGCGTTTTCCACATGGTGGCGCAGGTTGCGGGTGAACCGATGCGTCACGGTGGTGGTGCAACCCGCCAGCAGCAGTTCCATGCTCATCGGGCGACCAACAATATTGGATGCGCCAATCACGACCGCATTCAGGCCGTAGGTATCGATGTTGTAACGCTCCAGCAGCGTAACGATACCGCGCGGCGTGCACGGGCGCAGGCGCGGGGCGCGCTGACACAGGCGACCGACGTTATAAGGGTGGAAACCGTCAACATCTTTGTCTGGTGCAATGCGCTCCAGTACTTTCACGTTGTCGATGCCCGCAGGCAGCGGCAACTGAACCAGAATGCCGTCAATGGCGCTATCGGCATTCAGTTTGTCGATAAGCTCCAGTAATTCGGCTTCGCTGGTGGTTTCAGGAAGATCGTAAGAGCGGGAGATGAAACCCACTTCCTCGCAGGCTTTGCGCTTGCTGCCGACATAAATTTGCGATGCAGGATTGCTGCCAACCAGTATGACAGCCAGGCCCGGTGCGCGTTTTCCGGCCGCCAGACGCGCCCGAACTTTTTCCGCAACCTCAGAGCGCACCTGCTGCGCAATCGTTTTACCATCAATAATCTTTGCTGCCATCAGAGAGAGGATTCCATCTGTCATTCAACTAAGGGGGATGCGACTATTTTGTCAGAAGCGCGACGTGCTGTCAGTTACCGTTTGCGGTTTTCCTCCCCGCAACCGCCCGAAACAGGAGCGAGAGCGGGGCGCATTTGGCGGTTCGCGACCGGGAAACGTTGTGAAAGTGTGCACTGCCGTTCACTAAGCAAGCAACTGGCGGAAAAGTCATTGACTCACCAGGCGCTGACCGTATAATTCCAGGCGTTTCCCCTTGCAGGGAGCATCATCCACGAAATGCGCCCTTAGCTCAGCTGGATAGAGCAACGGCCTTCTAAGCCGTAGGTCACAGGTTCGAACCCTGTAGGGCGTACCATTATTTTACAAGCACTTATGCTTCCTTCACACCCTCATCTTTTCGGTGATGAGACGTATTTGAGACATCATCACCAGAAATTGAGTCAATTTTCTTCGCATGCTCAGTCAAATGGTTGGGTGCCAGGTGTGCATATCGGCGAACCATTTCGATGCTTTCCCGTCTACCTATTTCCTGCAAAACTGAAAGTGAATGGTCCGGTTATACGGGATACTTACACGTGCATTGGAAGTTGTTCTTCATTCGGATGTGACCAGTGGAGAGTGGATTGACAATAGATGTGCTTTCAATAATTGATAAAATAATTTGCAATTTTGTTATGGCATCCCGTAGGTACACACTCTGTGGCGTTTTCTTCCAAACAACGCGATATTACAGAGTAAGGGAGTGACGTTACTCCCTTACATATGTTGTTCCGTTAAGCACAACCAGCTTGCGGGTTCATTAACCTGCGAGTTTGTATATTAATCAAAACGAACGAAATGGCTGCAATCAGGCCAGTTCCAGCAAAGACCATGAACCATCCCATGACGGAGACTTGATTTGCCATTAGCAGTCCACCTAATGTTGGACCAAGCAATCCGCCGATTCTGCCCAATGAATTTGGCAAGCCGATTGCGACCGTTCTCAAATCATGAGGATAATGTTGAGCGATAAACGCATTGACGAGCGAGTGAGCTGAAAACAAGAAAAACCCAACAAGGGTAATTAATGCATACAGTACCACAATGGTGGATTTTACCCCCATCAGAATCAGACAGACAGAACCAATGAAATAAATGCTCGGCATTAGCAGAGTAAATCCCTTCTTATCTGCTACTGAACCCCAATAAATGGCACCTGCTATTGTCCCGGCACATAAGAATATTGTAAAAGCAATGCTTGAACCAAGAGCATATCCCGCATTTGTCATCACGCCTGGCAGCCACACAATTACACCATTAATAAACAACAGTCCCATGATGGCAATAACACATGCTAAGCATGAAATAAGCGCATATTTCTTGCCAAATAGGTCCCTGTAAAAAATCTTATTCGACTCTTTCTCTGCAGAGAAATTATTAATGGCAGCCTTAATATCTATTTCTGAACTGTAGTCTTTGTTAATTCTATATAGTACCTTTTTTAATCCTTCTACGTCTCTGTTTTTTAACATGAAATGGGCGCTTTCAGGCATGGTTTTTATTATATATGGTAATAATAAAACGGGTATGAATCCTAACCAGAAAACGGGTCTCCACTGCCCAAGTTGAGTTGTGACATATATAGCAACAAAAGAAGCAATAATTGCACCGAATTGATTACCGCATAATGCTGTAGCAACTGATTTACTTTTGTTTGTTTTCGGTGCGTACTCAGATAAAAGAGAGATAACCAAAGGGATTACGCCACCAAATCCAAAGCCTGCAATGAATCTTAATATTGCGAAAGTTTGTATTGTTGGGGCAAATGCTTGACTGAATGTGCCAGCACAGAAAAGCATAACAGTTGTAATCAAAACGCGTTTAATGCCGAATTTTCTTGAAATAACACTACATACCAGAGCACCAAACAACGAGCCAAATTCAGATAAACTACCCACATATCCAAGTTGATCCCAATTTAGATCAGTCCATTCTTTGAAAAGCATAGGGATTATTGAACCATACGCAGGCGCAGCGTAACCAGTAAAGGTAATTAAAAACACTCCCAAGATAACCAGGTTTGCATCAAACCTGCTAAATTTTCTTGAGTCTATAAACTCTATAATGTCATTGTTCATACGGTGCCTCGTTGAAACATTAATAATTTATTATTTAAGAATTATTTCATAACCATGTGTGAGCATCAGTAGTAAGGTTACTTTGGAACGTTTTTAATATTCTTCAACACGCTTTCCTCTTTTAATCATTTTATTGCCTGGCGAAATTATTTATTTTACCAGGATCAGTGCAATGGAAATTGTTGTTACTGACATCGATGGTGTTATGAAATGAAAATATTCACATTAAGCAAAAAAAGAAAACCGGTTTATTTATATTCTATATTGCTTACTGGTGAATTTATTTTAGGAATATGTCTTAAACAACCATACTGATAGTATTTTAGGCACGAGAGTGATGTAAAATCGATTTTACAGATGCGAGGTATCGCCGCGGCAAATAGGGTGAGACTGGTTGACATTTATTAGATGTGTTACGTATCTTATATCACGATTATGCGTTCTATGTCACATTTTTAATTGGAAAGGTTTGACTTTTACGTCGACAAAATAGTGGGGCTTAATATGGGTGTATAAATTAGTTACATTCTGGGTTAATTATGAAATGGAAGATAATAAATTTTCAGTCTTAAACATGTTCAACTTTGGATTTACCCACAAGATACTCAACGAAAAATAGTCAATGGTCATGCTGAGTAATAATGCCTAAATCTACCACTCTACCGTTGTTTGAAGGTGTTGGTGCTGAGGTTGAATGGTCTTATCTATCAGAAGCCAGAAGTGCATCATATCTGTTAAGTAACATTGCGAATGACGTTGCTGCAGGCAGGCATAGACAGTCTTCAAGTACGAATGATGAACTTGTAGGATCTGGTGTGTGAACCTGTGGCGATTCATTCAGATTGCGTTGAGAAGTACTCAGCAGTTCTTCTATTTGAGCTTTTACACCGGTAACCCGATTAAGTTCTTTCTGGACGCGCGGAACCTGAGACTGAGCTTTGGAACGCATTTCAGTAGCAGATGAATAGAGGGGATTTGTTTTGAGGGACGTAAAATAAGGTATCGAAATTGCCATAGAATAGCCGCGATCCCGGATTAAACAACCTACTTTATTTTTAAATATTTTAAAAAAAAACAACTTCAGTGGTCTCATTGTAGAGGAATAATCAAACTTTCCTGCAATACAGCTTGCTACGCGATGCTATTTTTTTCTGGGGTATGAATATCTCATTTCTCTTATCATTCACTAATGTAAGTGAAGTCGTTCCTATAAAGAAATCGATTGTGTGGATAATAGGTATCCGTTAAACGAATACCATGGGGATTTTATAGGTAATTTCTTTGCGCAGGATACTTTTAAACGCCATTCTTCACCCATTAGCTCTGGGTATGTTACTGAAATATCAATTTTTTTGTTCATGTTTGTCAGTTGTGATAGAGAATCAATGCAAGCTCATAAAATAATCTATCATTCAAATATATAAATTTTATTATCAAAACATCGTGAAGGATTTTATCGCATAAACACTTTATCTATATGTTTTTAATTGATATTTATTTTTGGTGAGGTGTTTCGTGGTTTCTGTTATTGTTTAAAAACTGAAGGTTTGATCACAAAAAAAGAAAAATTGAATTGAGTGTTATGAAGCTTAGGAATTATTTTAAATCGGGTTTTGGGGGTATGAAATAAATGTCTTGAGTCGACATTCGGAGGCGCTGAAAATGCTGAAATTAAAAGTCAACGAAAAACCTGAACTCAACGAAGTGAACGATGGCATGAAAACACTAAGTTCAAAACATTCTGCTTGGGTTTTCACTCTGGTTCACTATATTCGTAATCTCACCTCTGGATTTATACACGGTCAATTTTTCTTTTCAGAGGCTGCCTCAGATATTTCACCTGGCATCGAAAATTTGCTGGGGTTTAATAATGTTAGTAGATCAAAACTGTCTGATGTTGATTCTATGGTTAACGATCGAAGTAAAGAGAATCTTCATGACTACTCAGAGTTGAAGGAAGATCTTAGCCTACAGCTTAAGTCACTACTCTCTTCTGGTGGCGTGGATTTTCATTGAAAATATATATTTATAGCCTTTTGTGTATTGATTACAAGTGATTTTCTTAGTCTGAAGTAATATGCCGATGTACTGAGATAAATTATTGTCACTTAAACATGATTATAAAGACTTTTGTGATCTGGAAAATATTTGTGGTCAGAGATGGCCTTATTTTAATTTAAAAAAGTAAATTAATGATGCTGAGGGTTTAAATGATGAACATTTGCTCTAATAAAATATATGCTCTGGGTGTTCTCGCACTGTTCTCTACTGGCGCAGCTAATGCCGCTATGATTTATGACAACGATGGTAACAAAGTCGATTTTTATGGGAAACTTGTTGCTAAAGGAAAGTACAGTTTTTCAGGAGGACATGCCCATAAAGACGCTGGTTTTGGTTCGATTGGTTTTAAAGGGCAGACAAAAATCACTGATGAATTAATTGGATATGGTCAATGGGAATATCGTGCATACACGAACTCTAATGAAGGGAATCAGAGCACTGAAACACGTGTGGCTTTTTCTGGTCTACAGTATGGAAAACTAGGTTCCCTTGATTATGGTCGTAATTACGGCATTGTCTATGATGTTGAGTCCTTTACTGATGTAGCTCCCTCTCATTCGGCAATGACTTGGGGCGGTAATTATGGTGATAATTTCATGACCAGCCGTGCCGGGGGAGTGTTGACTTACCGTAATTCTGATTTATTCGGTACAGTCGAAGGTTTACGTTTTGGTGTACAGTACCAGGGTAAAAATGAACATAATAATGTGAATACGTCTAATGGTGATGGCCTTGGTTATTCGATCGGTTATGATGCTGGAAATGGGGTTAGTTTAATAGCTGCATACAGCAATTCAAATCGTACCTTAAATCAAAAACTTGATGGAAAAGGCGATAAAGCAGAGTCATGGGCTGCAGGTATTAAATACGATGCAAATAAAATCTAATTAGCTAGCGTCTATGCTGAAACGCATAATACCACTCGCAGTGGAAATGGTGGTTCCGCTGGTTTTGCCAACAAGGCAGAAAATTTTGAGGTGATTACCCAGTACAAATTTGATTCAGGTTTTCGTCCTTCTCTGTCTTATGTGCAAACAAAAGGCAAAGATCTCGCTGCTAGCGGTACATTCAACGGTGGCGATGCCTATATGGCTAAGTTTATTGAAGTTGGCATAATTTATTTCTTCAATGCAAACTTCAAAGTTTATGCTGATTACTATATCAATCTGCTAGATAAAAATAATCCATATATTCAGTCTGTCGGTGGTATGAATGGTAATGATGATGTATTGGCAGTTAATGCGACGTATTATTTTTGAATGTTATTTCTCTAAACCTAATTTCAGTTCTTAGGGTTAATATATTTTCCTGGATAGAACAATAAAGGAAATAAACTTTCTATTTCATATTCTTTTTGAACTGAAGAGGAGTGAATTTCCCATGTCGTTGGATATATTAATCCAAAGGTTTAATAAAAATTATTTCAAATATTAACTTCATGTGGTAGTTACAACACGCCGGATGGATTGTTAAAAAATGAGAGGTGTAATGTTTGTACCTTTCTAAAATAACTATGAAATTTGAGGTGTTTGTTGATGCTGCTGATTTTTTTAGTCGCGTAATTATCACTACGCTATGAGATTAACAATGATGAATCAAAATACGCTAAGTGCTTTTCTGGATAACAGCAAATCCACTGGATTTCATAAGCTACTATTAGGTATATGTACTTTTGTTATTATATTTTCTGGCTATGAATTGTCAGTGTTTGGGTCGATAGTCCCAGTCGTAATCCGGGAATGGGGAATTAGCCCAACAGAGATTGGTTTTATCGGTAGTTCAGCAATGTTTGGCATGATGTTTGGTGCCATTGTTTTAAGTTCGCTGGCTGATAAGTTTGGCGTTAAGAAATTATTGATTGTATCGATATTTATTTTCAATTTCTTTATTGTCATGGCAACATTTACTGAAAGTGGATTGATGTTTGGTATTTGTCGTTTTATGGCGGGTGTTGGAAGTGGTGGTGCAACTCCGATCGTGATTTCCTTATTGACTGAATATTCGCCGAAAACAAACAAAGCTAAAATGGTTGCAATTGCCATCTGTGGTAATCAGGTTGGTGGTATGTTAGCACCTTTTGTTGCTATTCATGTCATGCCCGAATATGGCTGGGAGCCCGTTCTGTGGTTATCTGTTATACCGCTGATTTTAATTCCGCTGTTCATTAAATTGATACCTGAATCAGCTCGTTTTCTGGCTAAAACTCAGCAGTCGGAGAAATTAAATAGCATCCTCGTTAAAATCGATAGTGATTACGAAAGAACATTAGCAAAAACTGAGCAGATGTTAGTTAAAAGTGATGATGGTAATAAACCGTCCGAGAAAGTTTCGTACTTGAACCTATTCAGCAAAAAATACTTTGTCGGTACAGTATTTATTACTCTTATCTATATTTGTGGTCTGCTGACAATCAATGGCGTAAATATTTGGTTGCCACAGGTTATGAACCAAAATGGTTATGCATTAGGTTCAAGCTTAACTTTTTCAATTGTGTTGAATTTGGGGACGTTGATAGGAACTATTCTGTGGGCGGTGACAGTAGACAAAGTTGGATTTAAGGTATTGATGCCTCTTATTTACGTTGCGGGCTCTATTAGCCTGTTTTGCATGGGAGTTAAGGTCAATCTGATTGTAATGTATTTGTTTGTTGGTTTAATTGGTATGTTTGCATTTGCGGCGCATTCTTTGATGAACTCGTTTGCATCACAATACTATCCTGGTGAAATTAGAACGACAGGCGTAGGTTTGGCAAATGCAACAGGTAGGGTTGGTGGGATGCTTGGACCAATCGTTGGTGGTATGTTGCTGACGGCAAACGTTTCAATTACAGCCTGGTTCTTAACATTTGCTATCCCAGGTATTGTCGCGGCCTTATCTATGGTAATAATCAATGTGCATAAAAAGTACATTGAAAAGAAAAATGTTGTTCAAACTAAAGTCATTTCTGGCGGATAAGGCCCTTTAAATTATCGACCATATTGGGGAAGAGAGAACAACACACTCTTCCCTTTTTTAAACCAGTAATTACAGGCATAATTAATTTCAATTTACTAGCTTAAGGGATCTATGTCAGAAACAGATGAATGCATAACATTTCTTAGCCATTGAATACCTAAATCTCCATCGTGATGCCGGTGCCATTGTAGTTTCATACCGAAGGGGACCGTGTTTACTGGGCATGGAAACATTGTTATCGGTAAGTATTTAGCATAATACCGTGCAAATCTCTCATGGACGGTTGCGATCAAATTTGTACCAATCAGTTGAGTCATCAGCATACTAAATGATGGTACGACAATATCTATTCTGCGTTGATAGCCTGATTCGCTTAAAAATACTTCGTCCATGGCCCAACCGATCATTTTACTAAATCTGGCGACAATATGTCCGCTGCTTAAATAGCTATTAAGATCGATTCCTGTATTACATAGTGGATTGCCAGACCATACGACACAAACAAACTGATCGTCGAAAAGAAATTCTGATGGATGCTGAGTGGAAACTAGTTTTTCCGGTGTGACAATGAGATCAATTACACCTATATTGAGATACTCACTAATAGGACCGTCAATAATAGATGAAATATCCAGACGAATATGTGGTGCTTGTTGTTGTATGAGCGAAATAGCTTTGTTCATGACTAC